>CAYOUQ010000022.1:0-4654 GCA_964407205.1 uncultured Saccharimonas sp. (SeqCode) | reverse complement strand
TGCGGGTGAAGAGACTCTAACTCTCGACCTCTTCCTTGGCAAGGAAGCGCTCTAACAACTGAGCTACACCCGCAAAACTTGGTGGCGCCTCCCAGGATCGGACTGGGGACACAAGGCTCTTCAGGCCTCTGCTCTACCACTGAGCTAAAGCGCCAAATATATTGTGGATTGTAATCATTATATCATTATTCCAAGGTACATCGTCCTGAAGTCTTCAGGCCACGTCACGATAATTCGCTGTCCAGCGAATTTCGCGACCCCGCCTCACTTGGTTGCGTTCGCAATCCAGGTTCCGGCCTTGCAAACTGTCGCTGACAGTTCTCACTCTACCACTGAGCTAAAGCGCCACGCTAGACTATTGTAAGTTAAAATTTGATACTTTTCAAGGTATAATAGAGATATGCAAAGAGTTCCACTGGCAGAGAGGATGCGCCCCAAGACGCTTGATGAGGTTATTGGTCAGACCCATTTGTTAGGAGACGGTGAGATTCTACGTCAAATTGTCAAAAATAAAGAACCTGTCAGTCTAATATTATGGGGGCCGCCTGGTAGTGGCAAAACTACCTTGGCTAGAATAATCGCTAATGAAGTGAAAGCTGAATTTGTTGAAATATCTGCCGTCACTAGTGGTAAAAAAGACGTGATGAGCATCATCGAACATGCTCGGCAAAACTGGAACCTTAATCTGCGAACCATACTGTTTGTCGACGAAATCCATCGGTTCAATAAAGCCCAACAAGATGCTTTCCTGCCACATGTTGAGTCTGGGCTAATAACACTAATTGGCGCCACAACTGAAAACCCTAGCTTTGAAGTTATTTCCCCACTGTTATCTCGAACTCGTGTATTAGTATTACAGCCATTAACCAAGCAGGACATTATAGATGTTATCAAAAAAGCCATAAAAGTCGAAAAAGCCACCAAACGAGTTTCGGCCAAGGCCATCGATTATATCGCCGAGCTGTCTGGCGGCGATGCTAGAATCGCACTTGGAAACCTTGAGCTATCATTAACTATGGCTGACAAAGTCACTCCCGAAGTCGTCAAAATGGCTGCACAGAAAAAGTTACCGAGATACGATAAAAAAGGCGACATGCACTTTAACGTAATCAGTGCATTTATTAAAAGCATGCGCGGTGGCAGCGTTGATGGTGCTTTGTATTATTTGGCCCGCATGATTGATGCTGGCGAAGATCCAAAATTTATCGCTAGACGTATGATTATTTTTGCGTCCGAAGATATTGGCTTGGCAGGTAATGGCGCATTAGGCCTAGCCCTAAATGCCTTCATGGCAATTGAGCGAGTTGGCATGCCAGAGTCAGCAATTATTCTGTCTCATGTCGTAACAGCACTAACAAAAAGTGAGAAATCACGAGTTACCTATGACGCCTACCAACGTGCCGCAGCGCTGGCCAAACAGTACCCAGATGCACCCGTACCAATACATTTACGAAATGCCAGCACAAAGTTGATGGGCGATTTAGGCTACGGCAAGGATTATGAATGGAAGGCCGGCTTTCAGCACAAAGCCGGGTTTCTACCGGAAGAGATAATCAACAGCAAACATGCTTAAATTGGTTATGTTATAATCAAATCATTAATTAATAAGGACTAACAATATGGAATCAGAGCAAAGCAACAATGTATTTGGGTCAAATAGCCCAGCGCCAGAAAGCACGCCACATCCAATAGTAAAGAAATCAAAAGCATCAATTTTAACTGTAATTTTTGGTATTTTACTTCTTACTGCGGTAGGGTTTATTGTATGGCAAAACTATTTTGCACCTAATCAATCAGGTAAGGACAGTGCCGTAAGCCCAAAGGGCCAATCGAATGGCTCAACAGTCGCCCCAATTGACACACACCCAATAACTGCCGCCGTAATTGAAAAAATAATAATGAAATACAATTTGGTGACTAACCCGATAACGACCGAGCAACCAACCACAAATGTTTATATTTCTCAGACAAATCGTGCACCCTCATGGTTGATCAGCGGCACAGACAAGTATGTTGACTATTCAGACCAATATGCATCTTCGTTATCGATTAATCTATCAACCATTAATGCAGATCAGGTAGATATTTCTACAGTTTATAACGAAATTGGCGGATATATTTTGTCGGTATTCGAAACTAACGGCCTGGTAAAGGAGACTTTTGATTCCGGCGAGATGTTTCCTATGGCAGTATATTCCAACAATGACAAAGTTTGCTCGACAAGCTATATTGTTGACGGCGGCACGTCATCCCAAATCTCAGTTTCTTGTGGCCAAAAATCAAAGTACACCCAAGATTTAGCCAGCTATGTTACTGCCAAGCCTTTTTTTGAAGCATTTGGTGACAGCGCTAAAAGCATTTCGGTTGAGGACATGGTAATTAAATCCGGCAATAACGGGTACGTCAACACGTATTTGGCGTTCTCTAATGCAGCACATTTATTCTACAAAGCTCCAAATGGCCATTGGACATACTTTAAGTCAACCCAGGCTGGGGTGCCATGTGATGAATACAATACCAGTGACCTGAAATCGGCATTTGCCTTCGAGTCTTGCTTCGCAGCTGGCGAGTTAGTGCCCGTCTCCCAATATTACAACCTCTAGACTAGATAGTTTTGGCGCGTTTACGCTGAATCGGATCCAGATATCGTTTGCGTAGTCGAAGACTTTTTTGGGTAACTTCCAACAGCTCATCATCAGCTAAGAAATCTATACTTTGTTCTAGGCTAAGTTCTGTGTATGGAGTAAGCTGGACAGCACCGTCCGACGCCTTTGATCGCATATTTGTTAATTGTTTTGTTTTGCAAACATTTACATCCAAATTTTCAGGTCGATTATTCAATCCGACTATCATGCCTGTGTACACCTCTGTGCCCGGTCCAATGTACAATTCGCCCCGACTCTCAGCATTCTCTAAGGCGTATGGCGTTGAAACTCCAGACTCATAAGCAACTAATGCTCCATTTCGATTTGACTCAACTTTCTGCCCCAATGGTGCATAGCCGTTTGGTAAACTATTCATGATAACCGTACCTTTTGTGTCGGTTAGTAATAAGTTTCGAAGACCAATTAATGCTCGGGTGGTAATATTATAAACCTGACGAATTGATCCCGTGCTGGTAGTTTCCTGATGAGTTAGTTCACCGCGTCTGGCGCCTAATTCCTGAGCCACTATACCAACAAATTCTGGCCCAATTTCAATCGTTAGCTCTTCGACCGGCTCCTGTTTAATGCCATCAATTTCATAGATAACGACTTCAGGACGACCAACTTCAAATTCATAACCCTCACGACGCAAAGCTTCAATTAGTACGGACAGATGCAATTCACCACGACCCGAAACCTTGAAACCAATACCATCATCAGCAACTTTCAAGCTGACGTTTGTTTCAAGTTCACGCTTTAAGCGTTCGCCGATTTGGCGCGATGTATTAAATTTGCCCTCGCGGCCCTTCATTGGACTGGTATTTGGGCCTAAATAAATGCTAATCGTTGGTGGCTCAACTTCGATCGTCGGCAAAGCCTCAGGATTATCGCGATCTGTAATTGTTTCACCAATATTTGCATCTGTTATGCCAACTAGCGCTACAATATCACCAGCGCCAGCGCAGTCAATTTCTTCACGACATAGGCCACGATACCCGAATATTTTATCAATTTTTGTTTGGATTTGTTGACCATCACGCTTTAATAAAGTTATTGGCATGTTCTTTTTGACGATTCCACGGCTTATGCGTCCTATTGCATATTTGCCGAGGAACAAATCATATTGTAGGGCCGTCACAAGTAGCTGTAATGAACCGTCAACATCGACTTCTGGTGCTGGAATGTCATTAATAATTGCATCAAAAATTGGCACTAAGTCGGCATGCTCACAAACATTATCAGGCATTTCAGTCCAAGATTTGCCCTCGCGACCAATTGCATAATAAACTGGATATAATAGTTGACTGTCGTCAACAGCTAGTTCCAAAAATAGATCTGAAATTTCATCAACAACTTCGGCAATCCGTCGTGAGGGCTTATCAATTTTGTTTATGACAACAACCGGCTGCAAGCCTAGGCCGAGTGCCTTTGACAAAACAAATTTTGTTTGAGGCATCGGGCCCTCTTGGGCGTCAACTACCAACAGTACGCCATCAGCCATATTTAAAGTTCGCTCAACTTCACCGCTAAAATCAGCGTGGCCTGGGGTATCAATAATGTTGATCTTGTAATCACCGTAATAAACTGACGTTTGCTTGGCAGTAATTGTAATGCCACGTTCGTGCTCTTGGTCACCGCTGTCCATAATCAAAGATTGTTCCATCTCGGCCTGATTAGACCTAAAAGTATGGCTCTGTTTTAACAGACCATCAACAATCGTCGTCTTGCCATGGTCGACGTGCGCGATAATAGCCACATTTCGGATTTGTTTTGGATCTGTCATAAAAATATACCCTGATACTCAGGGCACCTTATCTTTTCATTATAGCACAAATCGGCAAAAAGTTCAAGCTTATATGCAACCTTGTATTGATTTGATATCTGTAATTAGTTATAATACATAGGTTGTGGGCGCTTAGCTCAGTTGGCTAGAGCGCCTCGTTTACACCGAGGAGGTCGGGGGTTCGAGCCCCTCAGCGCCCACCACGAAAACATCCGACCATTTGGTC
>CAYOUQ010000021.1:0-6150 GCA_964407205.1 uncultured Saccharimonas sp. (SeqCode) | reverse complement strand
CAGCAGCTTTTGCTTGTCATTGGCAAACTGGGCTAGTTTCTCGGCATCTTTGTAGCGCTGGCTATTCATCATACTAATCGCACCGTTGTGCCCAACAATTTGAATTAGACTTAAATCTTTACTTTGTCTGGCATACCTTAACGCTGCAAAAAAATCGTTTTGCGCCATCATTTTGTTAGCAGCATTATTATATGTAATCTCGAGATTTTTTCGAACAAGCTCTTGGTTGCTACTGACCAACAGCGCTAAACGAGCCGACTGAAGCTGCGCTTCGACATCAATTGAATTGGTAGGGTAGAATCTGTCTGAGATATCCAATAGGTTAATGCTGACAATTTCCTGAACTGGCAATATATGCTGGTCTTTAACGTCATAATGCTTGAATTCGCCATTTGTAGCCTCGATGCCAATTCCTTGAAAATGCAACGCCACATGCCCAGGATAAGCCAATAATTGCAAATCACTAATATCATATTTTCTTGAATATAAATAAATATACATGGTTACAATTTGATTGCAGTCTCCAGATATATTATTACCGGCTGGATCTTTTAACATTTCACCAAACGAACTTGATTCGCGATATGAATACAGTCCTCGTCTTGGCGATAAATAATCCATGATTTGTTTAATATAAGATAGTTTTTCTTTAAAATAGGGTAGACCTACAATGGCCTTATCGACCATTTTGATTTGTGATATAACGTCGTCGGGTTGAATAACATGGCCCTGACAGAAATTCGAAAAATCTTGCTCGATCAGACTCAAATTCTGGTACAGCCTTCGACGTGTCGACTTTTTTAAATATCTATAACCTTTGTAACGTCTTTCGCAAAACAGGTTAAATCTTGCTGCCTCTGGTTGAAGTTGCTTTAAAAGCGACTGCGCCACCTCGGCCCTTGAATTGTCTTCGTTCAAATGCGATAAGAATTTGCCAATTTTACGTTCTGCTGGATCAGTATATTGGCTGAAAGTATAAAATATTTTCTTAAGAATGCCCATGTGTATATGATAGTACAGTTTACCTATTAATTGCTATTTTTATGTGCTTAATAATTTTTGACACATTATTATTAGCACTGTATGATGGCTATATTATGACAAACAACGAAAAACCAAACATGCAAACAATCGGCGAAAGTTTTAATGAAGCCGACGGATCCGAGGAACTTGAGAGCCTACACCAATCAACCGAGAAATATCTGGGGTTTGCTCGCGGTCGCCTAAGCGATTTATTAACTGTCAAGGACTCGATATATCCACGCGAATCTGATTATGGGTCAAGTGCTAGTGAAAGTTTAGAATATAGTGACGATGAAATTATCGATTGTTTAAGTACTAGACACCGAGGGACCAGGCCATACCACGAAGAGACTCAAAAATATGGCGATTTAACAGATGACAGCACTGAAACTAAACATAACAAACGAGTTTATCGAAATAGTATATTGCAAGTCGGAATCGAGCTTGGCTTTATTGACGGCAACATAAAAGAGCCAAGTAATGATTATGAAAAGATGTTGGATTGCTCATCAGAGCCTGAGGTTATCAAAGAGGACCTTGAGGCGATAGTAATACCGACTGCCGCAGGTTTATCAAATATCAAACGAGCGTACCATGCCTTCAAGGCAGTTGCCAGTGAAGCAATTAAAACCGATAAGATAGTGTTTGCCACTTGCGATAGACAGGCGACCGATGCCGAAAAGAAAAGTTTGTCCGACAAAGGTTTTTCGATAGGTAATACAGAATACGAGCTAGCGCTTTGTGCCGTTAATGATGTGTATGGTGGTTTTGTCGGCGAGACAACTCGAATCGAAGAAAAAGTTACATTTCGTGATAGCGATGATGAATATACCGTACGTGGTGTTTCGGGTTTTGTTCTTATTGACGGCAAAAAAATCGAGGTTAAAGTTGTTGATTCGCCATTTGATAAGAACCGAAAAATGGATGATGGCAAACCCGCCATGCGTGCCAATACCGAGGAAACGTTTTACTCCGCTGCAACAGTGTTGAATCAAGATGGCAGCAATAAACCAGTTTGTATTACTTCACACGATGTCTGGCAAGCACATCAGGTTGTCGTCGCCAACCGAGTCTTTGGTGCAGGCTTCGGGCGCAATGTGTACGGATCAGCGCCAAATAATTGCAGTCGTTTGTTTGTCGACGAGAATGGTGATGTTGATATATTGGCAGCGGAAGCTTTGGAAGATGAGATGTCCAAATACCTGTTTGAATTAGAAAAATTAGAGCGTGCTGTATATATAAAACAAATGACAAACTGGGTTGTCGAGTGTGGGGTTGAAAACGGTTTAGACTTTTCTGATTTTGAAACCACAACATTAGACGCAAATGAGGTATTTGGTTCAGCCCTTAGTTATTTATACGAAGCCGGTCTTGACGAATTCGTTGATGAGTTTGACGAAAGATTCAACGAAAGCGCTCCGCTAGAATAACATTTAATAATAATTTGCTAATCACGCTGAGGTCTTATATTCTGTTATTATGGACCGGGTTAAAAAACAGAAAATATCAAAAATTTTTGCAAATGCATTTGGAGCACTAGGCTATTTTTCGTGTGCTTTGCAATGGTTGTGGGTTGTCATGTTATACATTGGGTATTTATTTACAATTGTCAGTTTGACAATTCCGACAGACACGATTCCTGAAATAGATGCTGTTATTCCAGTTAATGCACACATTAACCCAACCTGGACAATTGTCTTGGCGATTGTCTTAACAGTATTTATGGTGGCTGTTGCAATTTATAGCATGATAAAAATGCCAGCCACGATGGCAAAAACCAGTAAAAATATAGCTCACTTAGCCGCTGATGCCGCAGTGCCATTAATAATCAAAGCGAGTCACAAGAAAACAACTAAAAAACTTCGAATCAAGCTAACCGCTAGGATTATATTTGTTATTAAGATTGCAATAATATTTATTCCAATCTTGTTGACAATTATTTCCAGGTATACGTCACAGCCACAAATTGACTACTTGGTTTCCGTCACAATAATTTTGGCTTTGGCGATATTTAGTATTTTTTCTTTTATTTGTCAGTATGCGCTTGCAAAATTTTCTAATGTCAGAGTATCTGAGCTGTGGTAATTAAATAACCCAAGTTTTCTTGGGTTATTCATGTTAAATCTTTTTGCCTGCTTTTATTCGGCGTTTTTTCTCACGCTTCGTATCTGCGTTATGGTCATGTCGATTTTTTCGCATAATTTTCCTAACGATTTAATTTATAACTTGGCTAATTATATCATGGATGAAGATGTTATACTAATCAGATGAAGAAGACATTCCCAGTAGTTAATGTCACACTTGAAAATATCGTTGGCGGAGGGCAGGCAATTGCAACTATGCAAAATGGCTGTAGATTATTTGTGTGGGGGGGACTGCCAGGCGAAAACGTTGATGTGCAAATAACCAAACAAAAATCGAAACTGGCCGAGGGGTATGTTGTTGGTGTAACCAAACCTTCGATTAATCGAATAGACCCTAATGATGCTGATAGTTATTTATCGACTAGCCCCTGGCAGATAATGAACTTTAAGTGCGAACAAGAATATAAATCACAGTTGATAACTGATGCATATTTATTACATCATATTAACTTATCCGAGAAGCCAGAGATTTATTCCGACAACAACATATACGGCTACCGTAATAAGGTCGAGTTTAGTTGGTATTGGAACAAAACTACCGACACGCTAGATCTAGCGTTTTTTAAGCGTGGCGCTCATGGCAAGATTCCGGTGAATGGGACCAGTTTAGCGCATGCAAATATTAATAAGTCAGCAATTTTGATCCGAGACTGGCTACGTTCAATGCCGGGGATAACGGCGTCGACGTTGAAGACATTATTAATGCGGTGCGACAAAAAAGGAAACGTGATTGCACAAATATATGTCAAAGAACCAGATTTTAATGTTCCAACTGACCTAGATTTAAGACAACTAAGCCTTACTGGATTCCAAGTAATTTTCTCGAACCCAAAATCTCCTGCCAGCGTTATCACGAAAGTTCTTATGGAATGGGGCACGGGATATTTAAACGATTCGATACTGGGCGTCCCTTTTCGCTACACGGCTGAAAGTTTTTTTCAGATTAATCTGCCAGTCTACGAACAGGCTTTGAAAGATATGAAAAAATGGGTGATTACAAACAAGCCATTAGTCGATTTATACAGTGGCGTTGGTACAATCGGCCTGACAATCGGCAGAGGCAATGTTACACTTGTTGAAATTAACGAATCGGCAGTAAACGAGATGCGACGAAATATTAAAAATATTGATGAAGGCAGAGAAATCAAAGCTGTACTGTCACCCAGTGAATATGTTGTTGATTTAATAAACAGCGAATCGATAATTATTGTTGACCCACCGCGTGCTGGGTTACACGAAAAAATCATTAGTCGACTAATTGAGGTTCGACCAAAAAGAATTATTTATTTGTCCTGCAACCCAGTCACCCAAGCACGCGATGTGTCCATGCTGATTGACTATTATTCGATTGCGTGCCACAAAGGTTACAATTTTTTCCCTCGAACACCTCATATCGAGCATTTAGTTGTTCTTGATTTAATATCTTAAATAAAATTTGCTATAA
Organism: uncultured Saccharimonas sp. (SeqCode); assembly: GCA_964407205.1. Lineage (GTDB taxonomy): Bacteria > Patescibacteriota > Saccharimonadia > Saccharimonadales > Saccharimonadaceae > UBA1547. Next base: position 1,539 of record CAYOUQ010000021.1, on the reverse strand, counting down.
TAACCATATGCGAAAAGCTTTAGCTGGTTTTACAATGATAGAAATAATTGTGATTATTACTGTCATTGGGATTCTATCAACTATTGGCGTTGTGTCATATATTAATATTCAAAAAACTACTCGCGATAGACAACGGACCAGTAATATATCTATTATTGCTGAAGCTTTGGAAAAATACTTTGACCAAAACGGCCAATACCCAGGCTGTTCAGATCTTGCAAGTCTAAATAATGCCAAATCGACACTGCCAGACGTCAATGACGATACATTCAAGACACCAAAAGGCGGTAGTTTTTCAATTGACTGTGCTACACATCCGTCTGCCAATGTGGACGTTTTACTTTTCGAAGATAAAGGGACCAACGGTTGGGCCCTCCACTATTACAGCGAGACTAAAAAAAGTGAAGAGATTGGTGCAAAAAGTCGACGAACGCCAGGTACACTAACGGTAAACATATCAACTTTCCAACTTATTCTTGTTGCTAACCCGGCCGCAGGTGGCTCCATAGCAAGGCCAACAATTAACGCCAGCACAAACAATACCAATGTTGGCATTACAGTTACCGTTAATGCAGGGTATTCATTTGATGGCTGGGCCGATGATTGCTCGGGCGCAGGCACTGCGCTAACAACTACTGTTTTAATGAACCAATCTAGAAAATGTACAGCAAATTTCACACCAATTACATACACTTTATCATTAACACCCGGAGCTGGTGGTTCAGTTGCGGGTGGTGGCACAAAAAGCTATAATACTACTCCAACAATAACAGCTACTCCTAACGCTGGGTATGAATTCGTTAGCTGGACAGGCAGCACTGGCTGTGCAGGCGCTGCATCACATACTATCACAATGAACGAGGATAAGGCATGTACGGCCAGCTTCACTTCGGCAACTCCCGCTACGCCAACTATGACAGACGTGACAGCAACAACCGCTGGTAATTCGACAACTTGGAGCTGGACGGCAGTCACTTGTTCTTCTGCCGGTACAGCTGCAGAATATCAATATTATTACCATATAACATCAGGTTATTCTGAAGATTACGGATCGCCTCAAAATAATGGGTCAGGCAATCTATACAATCTACCAACCCCTACTTCATATCAGCGATTAACCCAGTGGCAAGGTGATGTTTACACGCTCGAAGTCAAAGTAAGATGCGTAAGTAATTCGAATAGCTCAATATTTAGCGACTGGAGCTCTCCTAAATCAGATGATTATACTAGGCCATTCGCCGCACCAGCTGCACCAAGCATAAATATTACCGTAAGGACGCTAAGGTGCTGGCTAGTAGTATTTTATGATTGCGACGAGATAACATTTGATTGGATTAACCCATGCCCAGCAAATGCTACAACCGTCACTTACCATTATGACTATTCTAATAATTTTAATACGGGGGATAACAGTTCAAGCGACAGCTATACTGCAACCAGTTTTGTCGTCGGGAAAAGTGGATCAAATAATTATGAGGGCAAATCGTTTCGTATTAATGTAAAGGCGATATGCGCTAACACATACACAACAAGTGGGTG
>CAYOUQ010000020.1:0-8849 GCA_964407205.1 uncultured Saccharimonas sp. (SeqCode) | reverse complement strand
ACATAATTCGTGAGCCATCTATGGGTGGTATGTGTATGAGATTAAAAATAAAGACGCCAAGCTTAATACTAATTGTTGCAGTAAATACAGCAGCAATAAATCCGTTGGTGTTTGAGCCTATAAGAACCCATACTCCATATAGAACAAACGCAACCATAAAGTTAGACAATGGCCCAGCCAATGCCACTATTGCGACACCCCACTCGTTCCAACGGATTTTATTAAAGTTAATTGGAACAGGCTTTGCGCCTCCAAATATCGGGCCATTCATTAATGCCATTGTTATCGGTAGAATAATCGTCAAAAACGGATCAATGTGCTTTTGAGGATTTAGCGACAACCTGCCACTTAGTTTCGCTGTGTCATCACCTAGCCAATAACTAGCAAAAGCATGCATAGCTTCATGCAAAGTGACAGACAACAGAACTGCGACAATCACAATAGCAATATATACAGGCTCACTAACCATAGCCATACCAACAGTGCCATTATACATACTCATTTAATATATATTATAGCAGCTTGGCCATTTAGGGACGATCTGAGTGTTTGTATCTTGACGGAATAGCCAAAAACAGATATACTGATACGGTTATTTAAGATGAAAGAGAAAAATTATGGCAGCACGATGTGAATTAACTGGGAAAGGCAAACAATTCGGTCACAATGTAAGCTTATCTTTGCGACGGACTAACCGTGCCTTTAAGCCAAACTTACAAAAAAAGACCTTCCAAGTTGATGGCAAAAAGGTCACAATGACATTATGTGCGCAGGCTATTCGCACACTCAAGAAAAAAGGTATTATAAATAAATAATTGCAAAAAAATAATTTGATATTGATACTCCCTCTAGGGGAGTATTTTTAAAGATTATTAACTTCGCGTCAGCTCTATAACCGTAAGAGCCGCTACTTCGTTATTGTTTGGTTTAAATTTGTATTTCGGCATAGTTTCGACAGGGGCCCCAAGTTCTTTGATAAACCTGTCCAAATCATCTTGTGGAACCTCATATCTCAATGATTTGTCAGCGTAATGCACAGGGATGACTATTTTTGGATCAATTTGCCTAACTAAGCCAGATGCACCAACCGCATCAAGAGTATAGCCATTTCCACCGACCGGCAAGACTAACACATCGAGGACCCCTAACCTTTCCAGCTGTTCGTCAGTTAACCTCTCGTATATGTTCCCTAATAAACCTATTCGCGCACCATCAACTTCAATTCGATACATAGTCGACAGCAATGATTGTTTCTCGTCATCCAAGTGTCGCTGCGCAGGTATTCCATAAATATCAAAACCAGCTACACCGTATTGCCCCGGCCCGTTAATGACCAACACTGTATCGGGGTCTTCTGAAACCGCAAATCGCTCTTCAGTCAGTAATTCGATGACATTCTTTATTGATACATCTTTTAACCCCACCTGAGATAGACATGGATCCGTAATGATCTTCGACTTTTTATTTGTTATTGCGACACAGTTAGCACCCTTATACTCGATTTCGAACATTTTCTCCTACTCCCTACTTACTTAATATATTATCTTTATCAACTACAACAACATGTTTATTGTTGATAATTTCTGTCAAAAACCTATCGCGCACGCTCAGGCGATAGTAAAACTCATCGTATGGTAAAACTGTATAATTCATCTCTCGACCCTCGGCCTTTTCAATAGATTTGATAACGGATGAGATTTTGGCAGGGGCAAGATTGCCTACCAGTAAGATGTCAACAGGTGAAGTCGAGCCCTTGACTAGAACTCCAGCGAACACTGCCAAACGAACACCTGATAACATTTGAATCATTGAGCTGTGTTCTTCGGAGACCTGGTTATCAGCGGCCGGCGAAGCAACTTGTATATCAACTGGCGTATCACTGAAAATGGCCCTTAGGGGGACAAAATAATCATATCGTTGATTAACTTGATAGTACAACTTGTTATCCGAGCTATCACTAGTAATTACACCTACCTCTAGCATATTGGCAAGTTCACGACGCACAGAGTTAATTTGCTCATCAATTTTCCGAGTAATCTCTCGGACATAAAAAGGCTGCCCAGGGTTGTTTAAAAACAGGTGTAATAACTTTACCCTAGTCTTTGAACCAAATAAAGCGTCAATCATTTTACCCTCCGTATAACTTTCGTGAACTAATAATATCACAATTGTTCAGATGTTGCGAGCTGGTCAATAATGTATTTCTCTGCTTCTTTAATCGACAACCAGTGAATAAACTTATTACGACGCATCCAAGTTAATTGACGTTTTGCGAGTCGCCAGTCAGCGATAACAAACTTCTGCTTTGCCTGATCTAGTGTTAATTCGTTTCTTTTATACTGTCGAACTATAGGATAAATATTAGACTTCATAGCCTCACATTTCCAACCATATTTTTTACCCAACAACAAAGCCTCGTTTATGACGTCGCCCGCAAAAAAAGTTTCTGCTCTGGACTCAATTCGGCTGCGCAATTCTGATTTATCCGTTGCTATTCCTACAATAATGCTATTGCTTACTGGATTATCTTGCTTTGAGCATGGAGTAGCTTTTTTCTCTATCGAACGAATTAAATATCGTTTATTTTGTGCATTTTCGGGCAAATCAATATTGTGCTTTCTACAATATGCCTGTAAATGACTAATTGACATATGTTGTAGTAAATACCTCTGAAGCTTGTTAGCCTTTTTGCCGAACTGGAAGTCAAATAATACCGAGTCAATGTATAAACCTGTACCGCCTGCCAATATTGGAAGATGACCTCGGTTGCGAATTTCTGCGATTTTTTGGTCTGCATACGCCTTGAAGTCGGCAACCGAATAGTATTGGTTGGGTTTAACTAGGTCGATGCCCCAATGTGGCACTGTCGCCTGCTCATGACTACTCGGTTTCGCCGTCCCAATATCAGCACCTATGTATATTGCTCTGGAATCGGCTGAAATTATCTCGCCATTATATTCTTGGGCAATTTTGATAGCCAGTGACGTTTTGCCACTTGCAGTTGGGCCGGTAATTACAACTAGAGGGTTTACGGTCTTATTGCTGCTGGATGAATTCTGTAAGGTCATCAATTTTAATCTTTTGCTCACCATTCTGCGTTCTAACACTCAGCTCGTTGGCTTCTTTATCTTTTGGGCCAACAATCAGTTGGACTGGAATCTTCATATTTGTCGCCTCTCGGATCTTTTTACCTAGCGACTCGTTGCGGTCATCGACGGTGTAACGAAGTTCATTGTATTTTAAAGGTTTGTCCAAGATAATATTGTCAAGTTTCTCTTTTATCTCGCTGACATAGTCGTCTACGGTATTATTAATCGTCAATATCCTGACTTGTTCAGGGGCTAACCAAAATGGAAACCATCCGGCGGTCTTTTCCAACAAGAAGCCGATAAAACGCTCAAAAGAACCAATTATTGCACGGTGAATAATAATCGGCTTGACCTTGTTACCTTTTTCATCAATATAATTTAAGTCCATACGGTATGGTATAAGAATATCAACCTGAGATGTAGCAATCGAATCTTCTTTTCCTAAAACATTGCGCGTTTGAACATCAATTTTCGGACCATAAAATGCTGCTTCGCCCTCGATCTCAACAAATTTTGCACCAAATTCATTCATTGCAGCCCGAATAGCATCACCGGCTTCTTGCCAGGCCTTTTGGTCACCACTGTACTTATCTTTCGAAAAATCAGGTAACGACAGCCTGTACCAGTAGTCACTAATACCCATAGTTTCATATACCGATTTGAAAAGCTCCAAAACTTGTACAAATTCATCTTTTAGTTGGTCTGGACGAACATAGATATGAGAGTCGTTTTGAGTTATTGGCCCTCTAACCCTGATTAGTCCCGATAACGTTCCAGACAACTCTTTTCGATAAACCCTTCCAGCTTCGGCAAGTTTAAATGGCAAATCACGATAACTTTCAATCATCTTTTCGTAAATCATATGATGATGAGGGCAGTTCATTGGCTTGATATAGAAAGTTTGACCTTCGTCGTCTTTTAACTTGTACATATCATCGCTATAGTGGTCCGCATGACCAGATCGTTTATACAAGTTTTCGTGAGCTAAAACCGGGGTCTCAACATAATGATAGCCTCTTGCTTCTTCTTCTTGGCGCATATACCTAATTAATGTATTTTTTAATGTTTCACCTCTAGGCATCATTAATGGTAGTCCAGAGCCTACTGAGTCGGACATCATATATATGCCTAATTGAGGGCCTAGAACACGATGATCGCGCAATTTTGCCTGTTCAAGACGATCCAGATAATCATCCAATTCGGCCTGTGTTTCGAATGCTATTCCGTAGATACGCTGCATTTGAGGATTTGTTTCTTTACCGCGCCAATATGCTCCAGCAACCCTGATTAGTTTAAAAACTCCGGCTTCTTTTGCGTTTGCCAAATGTGGGCCACGGCATAAATCAGTAAATAGTCCGTTTTTATAAAAAGTAACGCTTTTAATTGCCGAGTCGGCATCAGTTGCCAGGCCGAGCTCACTTGAGTCAATATCGCTAGCCATGGTCGTGCCAGAACGCTTTAGATCATTTAGTAATTCTTCCTTGTAGGGTTGGCTGTTCTGTTTTGCCCAAGATATAGCCTCGTCAATTGGCATTTCTATTTGTTCAAATTTGTCACCATATTCAATCATGCCACGCATAACTTTTTCAATTTTTGGGAAATTCGCCTCTGATATCTTCGTGTCGCCCAGGTCAATATCGTAATAAAAACCATTATCTACTACAGGACCGACACCGAATTTTGCATCAGGCCAAAGCTTTTGGACTGCTGCTGCAGTAATATGAGCTAAACTATGGCGCATTATATGTAACTTGTCTTCTGTCATTTGAGAATAATTATAGCATATTTGTTGCATCGCCACCCCTATTTTGGTATCCTGGTATAGGTAAACGGGCCCTTAGCTCATTTGGCTAGAGCGTCGCATTGACGTTGCGAAGGTGAGAGGTTCGACCCCTCTAGGGCCCACCAGATATAAGTCATATAAATACGAGGCAAATAGCCTCTTATTTATTTTGATTTTTTAATTGATCCGTCGCGACTTTTATAAATTGTCCAAACTTCCGATCTTTTTCTCTTTTTTCCATTTCACTCATTTGATAATATTCTGCTTCCTTTTTAAGCCTAAGATAGTTGTGATATTTTTCTCTGTCTAGCGACTTGTCGTTAATAGCTTGAAGGACAGCACAGCCTGGTTCGTGAATATGAGTGCAGTTGCTATATCGGCATCTGTTAGAAAGGTCAATGATTTCATTAAACACATCTTCTATCGCCTCAACCGAATCAGTTAGCCCTACTTCTCTGGACCCAGGATTATCAATAATCAACCCTCCATTTTTTAATAGATACATCTCGCGCGTAGTTGTCGTATGTTTCCCCCTGCCAGTTGTTTCACCGACTTCATTTGTCTTTATCCTGTTCTCGTTAAGTAATTTATTTATCAAAGATGACTTTCTAACTCCAGACGAGCCCACAAAACAATAAGTCCTGCCTTTTTTTATGTATTTTATTAACTCTGATAGCCCTGTTTTAGTAACTGTGCTCGTTGGAATAATATCAACATCATTGAAACGCCTTTTTATTTGCCCGACCCTTTCCCACAATTCTGCTTCAGATATTAGATCAATCTTATTAAGAACTATTGCAGGCCTTATTCCGCCGTCTTTTATCTGGACAAGATACCTTTCAAAACGATTAAGACTGAAGTCTCTGTCTGTTGACTCAATAATGAAGGCAGTATCAATATTTGTTGCAATAATCTGTGCTTCTTGTTTTCCGCTATATCTCTCTCGCCTTGACGCATTCTTCTTTTTTAGAATAGTTGTTCTAGGTAAAATTTCGGAGATAATAGCCTTTTCACCGTAACAATTGGAAATCGCAACCCAATCGCCTACCGCCGGGTAACACTCTCTATTCGTGGCGTCGAAGATGTGCTTACCAGAGATTCTTGCCAAATACTCACCTTCATTTGTTATAACCTTATATATCTGTTTATATTCAGCAACAACCCTTGCTAATAGGTGGTCATTTCGGTTTAGTGCACTCAAAACGTCTTTAAAAGATGAGTCGAGACCATAATCATCTAGAATAGTGGGTTTATTATTGATAGCCATGTAATAAATATACCACCTATCTAAACTAATCTTGTGATGTGATCAGAATAAAAACTGGCTTTTGATTACTGTATCTGATCTAGTTAACTCATTAGATGACATTGCAAGCCCTACTTTACGAGTTACAGGTCACCATATCCTAGTAGCAGGACGAGTAATGCGTCAATAATGGTTAGACCGTGATATCTGTCGATCCTCCAGAAGTTATGTGTATTAAATAGACCAACATTGGTCTATTTTGTTTTCCCCACGATTGCCAAAAGTTTTCCACGCATCATTTTTGGCACAAACCCTATCTGTTATATCACATAGCGCATAATGGTTAACGGTCTGTTCTATTGACTTTTTATGATGTTTATGCTAGTATTAAAGTATGAATTCTTTTAAACAGATTCAAACAACCAATAAGCCTTCCCTACTTGATCGTTTTGCTTTGGGTTTTGAGTATAACAAGACCATACAGCAAGTGAAACGCGAGGCTCGGCTACATACAACTTAACATAGTTCATTATCCACAAAGAGCGCCTCTGACGAGGCGCTCTTTTTAAGATACTAATGATAACCAGTTATTGTTATTTCTTTTTGGCCTCTTTTAGCTCTTGTCTGGCCTTTGCGGCGGTCTGGTGGGTAGCCTTATCCGTTACGTCAAACTTATCTAAGTAGTGACCAATGAATAGTCTCCCTTGAGAATTTAGCGCCGAAGCAGCACTATAGCCAACAGCTGTGATTGGCATTAATGCCCATTGGGCAATCATCATAAAGCTGCGCGATCTTTTATAGCGTTCTGGTCGCGGCGGAAGCATCTTAAAGGCCAAGAATACTGTAATAAACAAACCTATCATTGCTATTCTTTGCATGACACTGACCGCCTCTGGCAACTGATGGGCAGCAATACTTCGGTCAGCTTCGCTATTAATAAGAAGGGGCACCCAACCGCCAAAAGCGACCAAGATTGATATACTAGCCAAGGTCACATGCCCATCTAATAACCGCAGAAACCGCGCTAGGCCACTAATTAATGGGACATTTCTTTCATGAGTGAATATCCTGGTTGCAACGTATGGGACATCTGATGCCCCATATGCCCACCTACGAAGCTGAAGAAATTGGGCCTTTAGCGTCTTCCAGTAGGTGTTCGCCAGCACGGCGTCTTGATATATTGGTACGTATATCGGCAAAACTGAATAGTTACCGTTGAAGTAGAAAAAGCTGCGCCAATACTGATGGCCATCCTCAACTATCGTGCGCGTGCTCCAAAAACTCATTTCTTCAAGAGCATCCATCGACTGAGAGTGCGAAGCAAAATTACGCAATGTATGAGGACGCATCGAACTGATTATGTTCCAAAAAGAATTACCGGTTGCGATAACGCGCATCGGTGCCGGTACGTCCCAGATGTTATTCATAAATAATGCCAGTGGCTGATACGCTAGATGTTTTCTGTCTTCATGGACTATATATTCATAAGTGACGTAGTCAAAATATGATTTATAAGGTCGATTATCACTGTCTAGGGTCGTAACAATAACATTCTTTGAGGCGATTCCCTCCTCCTGAAGCCATTTTTGCAAATATTTTCCTGCATACGTAATATTACTGCCCTTACCCCGGACCTCGTTCGGCAGGTCTTTTGGATGCTTAACCAGATGAAAAGCATAAAACTTGTCACCAAATTCTGCCTTGATACGTTTTACGGTAGCTTCTGTTGATTCGCCGCCACGCTCCTCGTAAGCGATAGTAAGAATAATCTTTTTCGGGTTGTACGTCCCGGCCAAAATCGACTCAACTGTTGGTGCGATTATTTCGTATGACTCATTATAGGTAGCAATAATAATGGCGTTATAAATCTGAGATGGCCGAGGAAAGTCATCAGGGTCGGCCGCTACTAAACGCAGATTTTCGATATGCTTGATCATCCCAAACTCTTTGGATTTAATGTGCCTCCTGACGGCATTATATGAGGCCTTCGGGTTCTCTAGATCCGCCAGTCTTGAATGCCAATCAACCTTCTGCGCAGCCTCCAAGCGCCTGCTGCCTTGTATTGTCCTGACTGCGATGCCAACGGCCTTTACTAGTAAGCTTGTTATTGCAAATAACAGGTAAATTGCTGCCAATAGAGGGCTTACTAGTGATAGAATAATTAATACTACAAAGGACCCGTAACTTATAAAGGCCGGGAGCATTTCAAATAGTCGATATTTTAACGTCCGTTTTCCTAGTGGTATTTCTATATCAATCATATATTTATAATAACTTTTGAACGTTAAGTACTGAAAGCGCCGTAACTAAGCCGAGTATTATTATCCCTATACCTGACCAAGCATACATGATAGCCATTGAATGGCCCTTCACTATTAATATTTTGACTGCGATAACTGAATGCAAAGTGAATACTACCAAACCAAATACAACAAAGACAAGTAAATAAAACCACTGATCAAAATAGAAATGAGTTATTCCATAAGCTGAATAATGTGACGGTAATCGCAAATCTCGAGGATGAACGTTTAACCCAATGATTATTGCGCATGAAACTGCAAATAGAAACATAAAAACGACCAACGACAACAAGTACTTATCGGCAAGCAGTTTTTTTAAGGAATCTTTGATAATTTCTTTCATATAATTTTTTACGCTTGGAGCCGCTGTCCGGGATTGAACCGGAGACCTACGCTTTACGAAAGCGCCGCTCTACCAGCTGAGCTACAGC
>CAYOUQ010000019.1:0-8881 GCA_964407205.1 uncultured Saccharimonas sp. (SeqCode) | reverse complement strand
CTACCACTGATCTAAGGCGGCATGTCGATGCAGCAGGCATAGTTTTATCTGATTCTGCCTAATTTTTCAAGCATACCAACAAGACATTAGCGAGATTAGTATAGCAGTCGAGTATTTGATATAATACTGTAGAAAATATATAAATAAACAACAAGGTTACAGCTTGATATATGGAAGATGAACCAAAAAATAACAAGCAGGTCAATGGGACAGAAACAGAAACAAATGTCCACTTAGAAATCACCGCAGTTGCTACTAGTAGGAATAATACACCTACTGAATTAATTTCCGTAGATAAAGCCCGTACATCGGTAAATGATGCGTACGAATCAGTCCAGACGAATGATGACACAAAACCCAACGAATCAGAGGCCCCACATGAGTTTAAGGTCGATCCTATAGCTATTTTACGGTTTCCAGACGCCGAAGGCGATGGTCAACACAACGAGTATCTTTGTTCTGTTGATGGTTTTGACCCGCAGGTAACACCAGGACAAACAAAGAGAAACTCAATGTATATTATGGCTCGTGAACGGAGGCATGGAAACAGAAGATTTAACTCTGCTGACCATAGTTCTCGAATCGAAATTGTAAATGGGTCAAAGTCTGAATATATATGTAACCAGTCTGGCACTTGGGATTGCACTAAAACCGAGCAAGGGCATAAGGATCTTGTTAGTTTTTTATCTTCATATTTTGAGTATATTAAGAATAACCCAAGCGAAGATCTTGATATTCCTGAAATTGAAGATATACACTCACTAACACCACGTCAAGCAATTCTGTTAGCGAATAGCATAGTAGTTAACCTGACAAGATATGACCTATCTGTAGTGCCAAACTTTGAACAAACACGACAAGGTATTACACCCAGAAACCCTGCAGACGAAATGTCTGCATCACAAATACTAGAAAGTGGACTAACGAGCTTAATTGCTGGTCAAGAAATACAGCCATTAGGTATATGTCGAAACTATGCTCAGGCAGAATATGCTGTATTTATGATTCTTAAAGAACTTCAAGATCCTAAAACTAGCAAATTAAATACCACCAATTGTTCAATAATTACAGACAGAAGAAGCCGGTATGGAACACAGGCTCCACTTAAATACTCATCCAACCGAGATAGTGGGCACCAGTGGTGTATGTATTCTTCAACTGATCGGAATATGAACGTTTCTACGGTTATTATTGATCCAACTTTTCGAGATGGGTTTTCTGTGTCCAGACGATACAGCCAACATGATAGGTTTGAGCCTATTCTACAGGATTATTGTAAAGAGATTCCTGGCTATGATCCAATAAGTGCAGAAATAAAAATGACTTTTTATAGGAATCTCATTAATGAATACGATGATGCAGTCAATGAAACAAAGAAAAAGTACTTATCATGCAAAGACCCTGAGAGAAAAAAAGAACTAAACGCGTTAGGAAAATTCTTTGTTTCAAAGCGAAATTTTTTTATTCTTCGTGCGTTGCCTATTGAAAAAGAATATATAATGAAAAACCAGCCAGTCCGGAGTGACTACAATACGGCAGCCTCAATAATGACAGAAGTGTTTAAAATGGCTGAGTTAATAGCAAAAAATAAAGTTTGTATTATTGATGAAAAAAGTTTTTTCGAAATTAATTCAATGTTAATAGCGTGCGGCTACGTTTTAAGTAAGCTCCATAAAGGCCCTGAGAAAAAGAAGCTAAAATTATTGTATAAAGAAAAGTTAAACAGTTATCATGAAACAATGTCAGCGAATCAAGGTGAGGAGATCGTTAAAATTGCTAAAAATAATGAACGGAAGAATAAATTAAAAATGATATTTCGTAGAATATCTGATAATGTAGTAGGAGAGATTAGTATTTAAATTAGATATTTGTTAAAGTATTTATTGCGTGCCGTGATAGCTCAGTTGGTAGAGCGCATCCATGGTAAGGATGAGGTCTCGGGTTCAACTCCCGATCGCGGCTCCATTTTATTTTGTTAATATGCATATATTAAAGAATTAAAATGAACAAAATTTGATGATCTGTCAGTAGCATGTTTTTATGTTGTTATCTATTGCATTATTGTAGTTTAAGTAGTAAAGTATTTTTGTCTCCTCGCAATAAATAAAAGGAGGTGATCCGGTGAAACGGATTAGACCACCGTAACAGGCGGTATTTGTTCTTTATATATTTCAAAAAGAGGTGATGCTATGAAGATGAAGGTTCTCAGCAAAACTGGTATCTCAGGCATTGTTCCCGCGGGCTGAAGTTGATATTCAGTAGACTTTGGCCCGGACGGAAAACAGCCCAAAAACAACAGGAGGCGCGTTATGAATATCCTTTCTCCGCACTTCATTGGGTTGTACCCGAAAAGTAGTTGGCCCAACTGTTAATAGCGGTTGGGCAGGGGGACGAAACCCGTCTTTTTGAATAGCTCATGGCCACAGCCTGCCCCTGGCATAAAACCCAGACGCGGCTTGCTTTGACCCATAAGTCGTATGTGTAATTACGACCGAGATGAGGGGCAATGCTAAATGCATTGTAAATGAGAATGGTCAAACTATTCTTCAATCCTTTTAGCCGCGCGTTAAGGCGGCACTTTTTATTTGCTATAATATTTACATAAACAGGAGTAAACATGCCAACATTTAGTTTTGATATCGTTTCAGAATATGACAAAGCCGAGATGAATAATGTCCTGGCATTGACGCAAAAAGAAATTGCTAATCGATACGACTTTAAGGGTACACCGGCCTATGTCGAATGGTACGGCGACAAAGCTGGGTTCACAGTTTTTGGCTCGAATGAATGGCAAGTCGACAGTATTATTGACATTATTCGCAAAAAACTTGCTAGTCGTAATCAAAGCAGCAAAGTGTTGGAACTAACAGAAAAGGTTACTGTTAGTAATTTGAAAGCTGAAAAAAACATACCATTTATTGCTGGTCTAGATCAAGATAAATCAAAAACTATTACAAAACTGCTCAGAGAAAATTTACCAAAAGTAAAACCATTAATACAAGGTCAAACTGTTCGAGTTACTAGCTCAAGTAAGGACGATTTACAAAAAGCCATGCACCTAATTAACGAACAGTACTATGATTTTCCTGTTTCATTTTGCAATTATCGCTAGAACCTTGTAAATATAACTGAAATTTGTTACAATTTACTACTGATACATATCACCTTTACCGAATTTAAAAAAGGATAAATTATGCCAAAAAAGAATACAAAGCGAAAATTAGTTGGGTTAGTTAGCGAGGCCTCTGGGCACCGCACTTATTACACGACAAAAAATACTCAAAATACGACAGAGAAGATTTCGCTTAAAAAATATGACCCGATTGCTCGGAAGCATGCCGTATATACCGAGACCAAGAAAAATCTTGGCCGCAACGAAGTAAAACCTAAAAAACATTAGGAGTTTTGTGTCCGATTGTCGATTTGGCCTGCTAACCACAGGCTATTTTGATACATCGTGCTTAGAATTTCGCCCGACAACGTGACGCCAGACAGATAGGTATATAAAATACCGTCACTACATTCAATAGAGAATGGCCAAAAATGATCACCAATTGCCTGTGCAACAGCAGCAGAGATTATTTGTTGTATGATCAGGGATGCAGACTGATTGCTATAAACGGCAAATTTGTCAGTAAAACTACTTGGGTAATTCTCGAATGCACCCATCTCGATTTGACTCATTGAGGTAAATGTAACAAAAAACGGACTAAAAGCTAGTTGACTATGGTTTTTAGCATTAATCAAAAAGTGTGGCATGTCGCGACGGTTATGTAATTTAATCGCAATAATTAACCAATTTTGCGTGTTTAGGTTTTTATCTTTTGAAACGTTTAAAATATCGATTCTATCAACTAAACGAATATCATAGCCGCTGGCCGAACCAACACAATAGTTAAAATCTTTGTGTGATGCTGATACGGTAAAACCTCTGACGATTTCATGATTATCGCTATGCTGGTCAACAGCTCCAAAATATATCAACTCGACCTTATTTGCAAAACGCTCAATAATATTTCTGCGTTTGTTTTTATTTGTAATAGGTAAAACCATTGTTATTTATTTCCAGTTTTAGCTATCATATCTAATAACGTAGCTACATATTCCGCATGAGACCAAGTTAATGGTGCAGGTGATACAATTTCTTGTTTTGATTGATCATACTGTTCTGCCATAACACCAGTGCTTAGTGCGTTGCCTTGGACCCAGTCGAGTATTTTTTGTGCAGCCTCTGTATCGTTTTGGTCAATAAAATATTGGGCCAGCCATAATGATGTGACAAACCAAATATTTCCTGAAAGTGATTTATCAGAACGACGATATTCATCATCTTCATATCTTGGTAGGCCAATTTGACCATCATCAACATGGAATAGCTGCTTGATATACGATACGGAAGATTTAATTTCTGGGCCATTTGGATTAAATAATCCAAAAATATATGAACCAAACACACTTGAGCAATCTACGACATCGTCCATGATAACCTTACCGTTTTCAATATTTAAGCCACGAAAGAAAACGCCTTTTTTCTCGTTAAACAAGTATTTGTGTGCTGCTGCTTGTATGTCATTGGCAATTACACGCCATTTTACAGCATTATCAGGGTCTTCGGCTGCAGTTGCTAAATCAGATGCGGCCAACAATGCAGCATATGTTACGGATGTTGTATATGTGCTTGTCAAAAAGGTTTGTTCCCATAGGTCGTAACTGGCTTGCGGCAATCCGGTTGTTTTGTCGATGAATTCAGATAAAAGATTTGTCATCGGAACTATCATATCTTTGTAAAAAGCTTTAAGTAATGAGTCCTCTGGATGCATCGTGTAAAATTGAGCAAACATGAAAACAGAGATTGCAGTCTCGTCTTCTTGGATTGGTGGAGTAACAACCCCATTATGTAAATAAGTATGCCAACTACTACCAAGTGCACCATCGGCTCGATATTTATGCATCATGTAGCCATTTGGATGCATGCCGCGCTTTATGAAATCAAAATATCGCCTAGCCTCATCTTTATAGCCAATTCGAATTAATGGCCAAATCGCATAAGCACCATCGCGCGGCCAACAATATGCATAGGCATCCCTTGAATAATTCAACATAGAGGTATCGGTGCTGGCGATTATCGCGCCTCGTTTATCAATCTGCGATTTAATAATCATCAAACTTTTCATAAATGTGCTGCGATGGTTTGGGTGTATTTTATCAATAACTCCATAGGCCGGCTCAAGCCATTCTGCCCACCAATCAGAAGTCCGCTTTAAGTTAGATAGCGCATTGTCATCTTTAATTTTTTTATGAATATAAATAGCTTCACGGGTTGACATACCACAAGCAATCCAATAATGTGCTCGCGAGGAACTGTTCGCGGCGATATCTAAGCTAAAGCGTATTGTTGAATCAACTCTACCGTGTTCTACGCTGTTCATACCCAATTCGCCATCTTCGGCATCGCAGTACGTGCCGCGCTTTCCTTCAATACCAAACAATCCAACTGTATATTGATCAAATGGCTTGTTGTTATACTCACCAGAAACGACGATGGCTCGTCGACCACGGTAGTGTAAAATAGCACCACTATCTGGTAAATATTGAGCCGTGTCAGTGTTACTTCTGGAATCGCCGATCACAAATGCTTGATGCATGAACAGTCTTATTTTACGTGGTTTATCTAATAAATTTACAATATGAATATTTCGCATAAATGCGCTAACTTCACTGTCGATAAAATCATCAAATTCTAATATAATCTTCAGATTTTCATTTTTTGCGACCGTGTGACCAATTAAAGCAGGGTATGGGTATCTAAACGAAAATGTCCATTCACCTGGATTATCTAGCCAACTTAAGACGTCGTCAACCCAAACACCAACATGATGACGTAAGTTTTCGCCAGCTGAGTGATTTTCAAGACCTACATATGGATAGTAGAAATCATGCACCATGCCAAAGTTGTTTAACCCGACATGCAACTCGCCGTTACTTAAAACAATTGGCCTAGCCATTTGTCGCCTCGTCGGTAAAATACAACCGCCAACGAAGATCTCTTATTACATTCATATAGTATAAAAACGCATCGTAAGGTGACTCATAAGGACTAAAATAAGCGTGAACGTCACCATCGGTAAACCATTTTGTGCACATATAGTAAAAGTGGTCAGAGGTTTGCAATTTACGCCAATCAGTTATTAATTTAACGTTATTTGTGGCTTTTATATCGTCCTCAAGCTCGTATAGGTAACGTAGCGCTTCTTGTTGCATCTTATTGCCAGTCCAAGCGGTCAAATCTCGCTCGGTATCAGCCCAAGTCACAGTGTCTGGCATACTTACTTCACTTGATTTAGGGAGTTTGTCAATCGCTTCAGAAACGGTATAAAATGTATGGTCATTACCAGTAAGCCATAATTTTACAAAATCTTTAAAGAAGTCAAAGATTCCCGTGTCGGTCCATTGATGTTCACCAAATGTCTCAAAATCAATAAATATATTTGTAATGTCGCCATTAGAGACAGATGCTTTCATCCATTCATTATACTTGTCAGCAGTTAGTGGCCACTCAGACCAATTCTTATCACCAAACCTAAACGCTAAATCATCACTTAGCTGATAGTTTTTTAATAAAAGCCCTAAGTTTTTTGTTCCAGATGCCTTAAATACCGTGTTTGGGCTTCTGCCACGAAGTATTTTATCCCATCCCTCGGCAATAATACCCTTAAAGCCAAATTCTTCTGCCCAGCTTGCCAGCATGTCATTATATGCCAATTCTGTATTTCTAAAGACTCTGGTCTTATAACCAAAAGTTTGCTGAATTAAATTCTGATGCAAAAAAACCTGATGCTCAAACTCTTCATTGCTGTAAAAATATGCCAAGCTGTGGTAATAAGTTTCTGCAATGATTTCAACACGACCTGTTGATACCAATTTCTTGATACTATCAATTATGTCGGGTGCCCATTTAATGGCCTGTTCAATAAATGTACCCGTTATACTGAGTGAAAGGCTAAATTCTGCATATTGATCCAACAATTCCGTCAGCATAGCAATTGTTGGACGATATGATTTATCGGCAACTTTGTTAAATATTTTTTCGTTATTACTACCGCTATTTATATCGTCCTCGTTAAAATAGTCATGTTTTTCGCCAATGTTAAATACGCTGTATTTGCAAACACGATACGGCTGGTGGATATGCATGTATAAAACAACGCCTTTTTTATTCATGCATGACCTCCACTAATCGCGTATCTGTAGACTTTTGAATATAACCTTGCTGCGTCATCCCATGAAATTTTACTATATCCATTAAATACATTTTCTTTTAATGATTCTTGAAGGGCAGGAGAGGTTGCAATCGCCACCAATTGGTCTGCAAGCCGTTCTTCGTCCCAAAAGTCATAACGAAAAATATTGTTTAATACTTCACCAGCGCCTGATTGTTTAGTGATAATTAACGCATTGCCATAGTGCGCTGCCTCAAGAGCCGTAATTCCAAAAGGTTCACTTATCGAGCTCATAATGAATATGTCACCAACACTATAAGCATCACGCCATACTTTACCCGTAATAAAACCTGTAAAGAATATCTTGTCAGAAATTCCCAGTTCAGCCGAAAGTCGTATTAATTCGTCGCGTTGGTCGCCATCACCAGCTAACAAAAATACTAGTTTGTCATATTTTTTGCATGCTTTTGCCATGCCATTCAAGAAATTAACTAAGCCTTTTTGGATTGTTAATCGTGTAATTGTGACGATTACCGTATAGCCTTGTTTTTTCAACGACTCAAGAAACTTATATGTTTTCCCATCATATTTGTACCCATCGCTAAGGCTGGCAACATCAACCGAATTATGTACAACCTGTATCTTGTCTGCTGGAATGCCATAATTTTTTACAATTATGTTTTTTGTAATGTTGCTAACTGCTATTATACGATCGGCCATCATTAGACCTTGAGATTCAATTTCTCGCACCATCGGATTACCCAAGCCTCCACCAGATCTGTCAAATTCAGTAGCATGAACATGAACAACTAATGGCACATCAGCGATTTGCTTCGCGGCCATCCCGGCCTCCATAGTTAACCAGTCGTGAGCATGTATTACATCAGGTTTTACTTGTTTAATTAATTTACAGACAAATTGAGTATAACGTTTTTGTACGCCACGCATGTCTTTCAAATCATTTGCATCCGCAGCCGAAAGAGACTTGCTTATAACCTTGTCGCTATCGTAAACTCCAAGACCATTCCGTTCAGCAGGGGATAGACCGGTAGCAGAATGAACCTTCATGAAGCCAATTTCAGGATGGGTTGCTTTGTAGGGTACGACGAAATCAATCCGTGAACCTTGCATGGCCAATGCCTTAGACAAATTATAACAAGCTACGCCTAATCCGCCGCTGAAATGAGGTGGTAATTCCCATCCTAGCATTAATATCTTCATCGCTTGTGATTACAGGTAGTTGAACTGATTGTACCCACTCCTTTTCAATTCATTACTAATATTTTAATTATATGACAATGCTAATGCTTTTACAACCTTGTAAAAATTAATAAACATCTGTAAAATAACCATGTAACTATCTATAGGGGCATAGTACAACGGCTAGTACATAGGTCTCCAAAACCTAAGATCGTGGTTCGATTCCTCGTGCCCCTGCCAAAAGTCCATTATTGCAATTTATTGCACGAAACAGCTCATTTACCTCTGGTAATTGGGCTGTTTTTTGTGTTCCATCTTTAATTTCTTGATAGGTTGGAGCTTGATCAAAAAGAACACTGAAATACTCGGCTTTTCGAACAGGATTACAGAGGTCAACAAGTAATTCCTTTAGGTGTTCCATGTAATATTTGACGTAAGCCGTCACCGTACGTACGTCATTT
>CAYOUQ010000018.1:0-9563 GCA_964407205.1 uncultured Saccharimonas sp. (SeqCode) | reverse complement strand
CCACTTAAAAGGTTTTGCAGACCTCTACGTAACCGTTCCGTCAACGCGCCGTCTGACTGATATTATAACAGACCACTACTACTTTTAAAATTTATCGCTACCTTGCTTTTTGCAACATTTCCTCGATTTTTGCCTTACTTGTTGCACCAGAAATTTGATCAATTGGCTGGCCGTTTTTAAAAACAAAGAACGTAGGCAACCCACTAACCCCAAGCTCTTGAGCAAAATCCATTTCAGTTGAAGCATCTAATTTTACAACATCAGCCCAGTCTTTAATTTCGTCGGCAATTTGTTCAACTATTGGCTCTAGGCCACGACATGGCCCACAAAATGGTGCCCATACATCTAATAAAACTAGTTTTTTCGAACCTAATACGTCTTGACTAAAAGTTGCTTTCGTTGTCGATTTCATATCTGTCCTTTTTGCCTTAAGTGATATGTATGTAATAATAACAATTATCGTTGACATACGCAACATATAGCGTCTATACTACCTTCCATACACAATATATGGGGTGAAGAGAGGGGTAAAATGGAAGAAACAACATTGCCAGAGCTGTCTGCCGAGGAAGAAAAAAAGTTACAAGAAATATACAAAATTGGAGCCGTTATTCCAGAGCCGCCAGCCAATTTACCTGAACCAAAGTTAAGTGAGAATTCGTGGTATATCGGGAAAACCCGTTATGCCAGACGTGATTCAAAAGGCAACCCGATTGAATCACCAAAACAGATGTTTTGGCGAGTTGCCTACAATATTGCAACAGCTGAAAGACTGTATGGAGCTAATGAAAAAGCACACGTTGCAATGGCGACAAAATTCTATAAATTAATGTCTAGTCGGAAGTTTTTACCAGGGACCCCTACTCTGTTAAACGCTGGCAAACCAAATCAACAATTATCTTCGTGTTTTGTGCTACCAGTCCCAGATAGTCTAATTGGCATATTGCGATCGGCCACTGATATGGCAATGGTGCATAAATCTGGTGGTGGAACCGGTTTCTCATTTTCAAGATTAAGGCCGAAAAACGACATTTTATCATCATCTGGCGGTACAACTACTGGCCCAGTTTCATTTATGCAGATGTATAACGATATCACATCTTCTGTTCGACAGGGTGGTGTTAGACGGGGTGCGAATATGGGTATATTACACTATAATCATCCTGACATCTTGCTGTTCATGATTTACAAGTTGGATGAATTTTCTCTAACAAATTTCAACATATCAATCACAACTGAAAAAGCATTCTTTGATCAGATCCAAATTGATAAAAATTTACTAGGCGATAATTATGAAGACGAGCTTGATATTGAATCAATCATTCAAGAAACCCGCGATGCACTGCAGACACGCGATATGGACCTGAAACAGGTTCTGCTAGACGCTGTAGTCAAGAAGCTTCATGATTGGTGTAAAGAAGATACGCCCGGATATGGCTACCCTTTAATTAACCCCCGAAATGGTGAAGAAGTTGCCAGATTAAATGCTAAAAAAGTGTTTGATTTGATAACTCGTTTTGCTTGGCAATATGGTGACCCGGGTATGATTTTTATCGATCGTATTAACGACTCCCGCGCTAACCCGACGCCAAATCTTGGCCAGATCGAAGCTACTAACCCATGTGGCGAGCAGCCATTACTCCCATACGACGCCTGTACGCTTGGCAGTATTAACCTAGCACTACTAGTTGATAACAATGACTTTAACTGGGACGCATTACGTGAAGTAGTCCATCAGGCCGTTCGCTTTTTGGACGACGTTCTTGATATGAATGAATACCCTATCGAGGATATCCGACTTATGGTAAAACAGATTCGCCGAATAGGGCTTGGCATAATGGGTTTTGCCGATGCATTGTTAGCACTTAACATCGGCTATAATACTGAAAAGGGGCTAGAAGCAGCCGAAAGAGTGATGAAATTTATCCAAGATGAAGCCGATATAGCGTCGGATGAATTAGCTAAAACCCGTGGTACATTTCCTGCTTTTAAAGGCTCTATCTATGACAAACCCGGTCAAATCAACCCGCGCAATGGCGCAAGGACAACTATCGCACCGACTGGGACAATCGCTATGCTAGCTGATGCCTCAAGCGGCTGTGAACCATTGTTTGCCTTAACTTATGCAAAAAATACGATTGAGGGCAAACGTATGTTCCAAACCAGTCAATATTTTGTCGACGCCTTAAAGCAAAATGGGATCTATTCGGAAGAACTACTTGAAAAAATCCAAGAGAATCATGGATCAATCCAATCTTTGGGAGAAATCCCTGAAAAGCTGAAAAAAGTTTTTGTCGTCGCAAGTGATATCACGCCAGAATGGCACCTGAAAATCCAAGCAGCATTCCAAAAATATGTTGACAACGCCATTTCAAAAACCATTAATTTTAGCCACGAGGCAACGATTGAGGATGTCCGCAACGCCTACCTAATGGCACATGACACAGGCTGCCGAGGAATTACTATTTATCGTGATGGTAGTCGCGAAAAACAGGTCCTTGAAACCAAAAAAGAAGCTTCGTATTATGACAAGTTAGTCGGTAAGGAAAACCAGTCCGCCGAAGCCGTTACAGCCGAGCCAGTGGCCAGCTCAAGCTCAATTGAAATCCCAAGTATTATGACCTTAAAACCACGTCCAGATGTTCTAAAAGGCAACACCTATCGTGTTCATACTCCTCTAGGCAAGGCTTATATTTCTATTAACGAGGATCTGGAAGGCAACATTTTTGAGGTGTTTATTAATGTCGGTCATGTTGGTTCAGATATATCAGCTGACGCCGAGGCCATCGGACGATTAATATCACTGACCCTAAGGATTCCGTCAGAATTCACACCATCTCAAGTTGCCCAGAAAATAGTGTCACATTTGCGTGGTATTGGCGGCTCAAGTTCGACTGGTTTTGGTGCCGATCGTGTTAGGTCGCTGGGCGATGCCGTTGCAAAAGTTATTGAAAGGCATCAGGCTTCAAAAGTAGCACCCGATCCAGAGCAGTCTGTCGAGCCATCAGATACCGTGCCACTGTTCACTGAGCAACACTCATCTGGGGTTGTGTTAACCGACATCTGTCCAGATTGTGGGGCAGCTGCATTCAGATCGATTGAGGGTTGCCATAAATGCGAGGCCTGCGGCTACAGTAAATGTTAAAATAAATTAATCAGGAGAAAAATATGAAAAAGAAAATTATTATCATTGTCGCTATCGTTATTACTTTCACGACATTATTATTCGCGGGACTTTATTTCAATCAGCCAAATTTTCTGTTTAATAAAGTCGAGACTAGTAATAGCGGCAAAACAATAACTTATAAAGGCAGAAATGGTAAGACTGCACTTGAATTATTACTAGAAAAAACCAAGACTCAGATGACCGGTAATGGAAAAAACGCTTTTGTAACTGGAATTAACGGAGTAATTGCTAATCCAAGTACTCAATATTGGGCATTATACGTTAACGACAAAGCAGCAAATGTCGGGGCAGGCAGTTTGGTGACTAAAGACGGTGAAATAATTACCTGGAAGTTAACTAATTTTTAATCAAAGGATGGGCATGAAGAATAATACTACAAGACAAATTATCATCGCTGTAGCCTTAATCGCTTTTGCGGTTATGTGGCGACTTATTAACCATAGCTTCGGTTTGGCCCCAAACCTCGAAATAATTACATCTGTCACCGTTTTAGCAGCCTTATGTATTGGACTGCGTACGGCAATTATCGTACCACTTTTCTCAATGATAATTTCTGATTTGTTTATAACAAATTCGTCAATTTATATTTATACATGGAGCTCTTTTGCATTAATTGGGCTTGGTGCCATACTGTTGCGAAAATTGGAAGGCCGCCCAAAGTCACAAATTCTTGCCTCGGCCGGGTTCGCAGTTTGCAGCTCATTTTTCTTTTTCATAGTCACAAATCTTGGTGTCTGGCTGGAGGGTTGGTATCCGATGAACATAAATGGCCTTGCCACTTGTTTTACCTTGGCAATCCCTTTTTATCGAACAATGTTAATCGGTAACATTATTCTTGTGCCAACGGTCGTGGCAATTCGACAGATTGTATTACTCAAATTTACAGCGAAAAAGCTTTCTAAAACGACCTTGACTCAATAATCAATCCCTTCGTTGGCTTTATAGCCATCATCATAATGATGTTTAATTTTTGTCATATTTGTAACAATATCAACATCTGACAACAATTCATTTGAAAAGTTTCGTCCAGTAAGACATAGGCTGGTTTGTGGGCTTGTTTCTGAAATAATTTTTTTAAGATATTTTTTGTCCAGTAATCCGTCATGAACAGCATTATTAATTTCATCACAAATAACTAATTGGTATTCTCCGCTACACGCTGCGCTATATGCAAGCTCAAAGCTTTTTTCTGCTTCTTTTATGTGATCTTTTTTTGATGCATTAGAACTAAGCTCACCAGCTTCAAAAAACCCTAATCCACCTTTGTAGAAAGTAAGTTGGGTGCCATAAATTGTCATGATTTTTTCAATAAAACTGTGTTCACTAACACGCCAGTCTTTAATGAACTGGACAAAGGCAACCTTGTGGCCCGCTCCTAGGGCTCGTGCCATTAGACCAAGTGCTGCAATAGTTTTCCCTTTGCCATCACCGGTGAAAACCACTGTAACAGATTTCTTGTTTTTTAATGTCATACAGATACAATTATAACCCAAAAAGACACTAGTGGCATTAGATATCTGTCAAAAGGCTTAGCTTAGAACAGCTTTTTTACTAAATCTATATCTCCATCAAACAAAAAATACCAAACGATTAGAGCTCCAAGAGCGAATGAAAGTAAAATGGTAGTTATAAACATGATAGACTTAATCACCTTGTGGTTCCTTTTTAATTTCTTCTTATCCATCTCGGAGGTCGGCTGTTCCAAGATTGGCTGAGGCGTATTGTCTAAAACGACAGCTTCGGTTTGATTAAGGGTATTTTTTGCATCTAATTTATTACTGTCCATTATTAACCCCCTTGACTTTTGATTTAAAAATCAATTTCCTTATTTATGTACTGTTTGCTGTTTCGACAAAATACTACAGTCAAACAGATTTGAAATACTAACAAGGCTGATCCAACATACTCATACCCAAATAAATTAAACATCTTTGCTAGTTCTTGATAGAAATACATAGACAAACCAAGGACAACTAATGTAACCGTTATCACCATTTTTCTTTTTTTACTTGTTAATTCTTTGTGTAAAATTGAAAAACTTGATTGAGAGTATAACGCAAGTGCCGTCAACCCAACAGAGATTGCCGATACCCGCAAGAAATAGTCCTGCGTTACAGCACCAATCACTAGAGGAACAGCTAGAATAAATAGATAGATACCCATAAATTCGAGGATATTGTTTGCCATTTCTAAATACTTTTCGACCGTCTTAAAACGATGCATTGTGATCTCGATACCTGCGTTACTATAAATTGCCGCTGCAAAAATAAAGCTGAAAGTAGACACAATCAGGAATAATAGCGGCAATTTAATCGTTTGGTCAAACGAGTCATACTGAGCAATCACCAGCCCTGTGAAAAATAATGCCACAGCGCTAAGAAATGACGCAAGCGTCACTCCTATACTTGCTTCCCAATTAAGTTCTCCGTTTACATTCTTATTCTTATAAACACCGTTGTCTGCGTCTTTTAATATTTCACTCATGCAGCTAGATTAACATAAACGTGTTTGACTATACAATAGATTAAAGTAACTAAAAAATATTCTTTCATATCAAATTATCTATTATCCGAAATGCGTTGTGCAAATTTGATTATTCTTTTTCTACCAATTATTATATGCGCAACAAAGCCCATACGATGGCCAAAGGCGATTGAACGATGTGTGTCAACGCCACTAATTATCATGGTACTGACAGGTACAACCTCGTCGGTGATTTGAGTCATCGTCATAATTCGATTTTTGTCACTTTTTGATAAATTAGGAATGGATTTTTGTTCGGCAATCTGCACACTTTCCATAAAACTCGGCGCCGACACCGGCTGACCAATCCGCGCCGAGTGAAAAAGTGATAATTTATCTGTATTCTTATAATTTCCGACTTTTAAACGACCATGCGCGATAACCGCACAGACATTTTTTGTCTTTAATCTATCAAAAGCATTTATCGCCAGACTTCCGCCAGCGCTTGAGCCGATTAGCACTACTAAATTATTCTGTTTAAGCATCGCATTCACCTTTTCAACAATCAACTCTATCCTGTGCTCAATAGTCGCACCATCAAACCAATTCACTTTAGCCAGTTGGATATCTATACCTGCTCGCCTCCACCACCAGCTAACAAGCCTGTCAATGAATTTTATTTTGGAAACGATCAAGCCATTGATGTATAAATAGCCAATTTTACTTCGTTCATTAATCAAGGTATTATGCCTCCAATAGTCAGTCTGTTATTTTTGATCCAAAAACGTTTTAAAAATACCTTTTTTCTTTGCCAATTCGTCAAACTTACCCTCTTGTGCAATACGGCCATCAGCAAAGACAAGTATCCTGTCGCAATTGCGCAACGTCGTCAGACGGTGAGCAATAGTAATTACTGTTTTGTCGGCAAAAATTGTATCAAGCATTTTTTGAATTTCTGACTCATTTTTGTTATCCAGCGCACTGGTAGCCTCATCAAAAATAATAATCTCGGGTGCATGAAAAATAATACGTGCAATTGCCAGTCGCTGTTTTTGGCCACCGCTTAAATTATTTCCTTGTTCATTCACAATTCCATCTAGCCCGCCAAGTGATTGCTCGATCTCTTCCCAAATGTGGGCCTTTTTTGCCGCCTCAATAACAATTTCGTCGCTAGCCAGTTTTCTCCCAGAACCATAAATAATATTTTCCCTAATAGTCCCAGAAAAGACATAGGTTTTTTGTGGTACATATGCCAATCGCTCCGCAAGCTGCCTACGGTTAAGCGACCGTAAGTCACTGCCAAGTAGCGATATCTGGCCTTTATAGTCATGCTGAAGTCGAAGCAGTATTTTGACAAATGTGCTCTTTCCACCACCCGAAACACCAGCAATACCTATCTTTTCGCCTTTTTGGATGATCAGGTCAATATTATCCAATACGGAATGCTCAGGCCGACTTGCATAACGGAAGCTTAGATTTTCTACACTAATTGCAACATTATTTGATACGACTTTTTCTTGCTGCGTTATTTGCGATGCGTAAGACTGGTCTTTTGGCAAAGATTGTAACTCATACAAATCATTTACCCGAATCGAGCTTTCATGCGCTTCATCTAATATACGGTGGACCTCACGTAGCGGGGTCAACACACTCATAAACAGGATTGAATATACTAATATATCACCTCTGGTTATAATGCCTTGGCTCGCCAGATAAATAGACAAACAAATGACCAATATGTAAAAGAAGCCCTCGTTCAAGTACTTGGCCGCATCATAAAACGCCATCTGAATATGATGGGTTATTTCTTTTGACCTTAGATTCTCTGCTGCTGCCTCGATACGACGTTTTTCAAAGCCTGTTGCGTCTAAGCTTCGTACTGTCTCAAGTCCGCCCAACACCTCAACAACGCTACCATCAATTTGCTCTTTGCCTCTTAATAAACTAATGCGAATACCTTTTTGGCTACTTATTTGCTTAACAATAATAAATAATCCCGCGGGGATAACTAACAGCATAACACTGGCTATTAATGGTTTTTGAAGCATAGCAATTAGTAGGGCCGCTCCCGCAGTAAATACTGTCACCAAGAACTCCAGAAACACCAGCTTAACTATTTTTACCAATCCTTCAACCGATCGAAAAATTCGCCCATGCAATGTGCCAACTCGCATTGTATCAAGTGATGAGTTATCAGCTTCAAGAATGTGCGCGATAGTCGCAATTGTCTGTTTCTTCTCGGTCTGAGTTGCAACATTCTCGACATTATATTTGCGCCAAACCGTTAAAACCTCACGACTTATGATTATCAATATAATCAACAAGATGAAAGGCAGAACAGCGTAAAAACTAAAGCTATCGCCTAGCGTTAATTTATCAACCAAACGACCCAGAATAACGGCCGGTAAATTTGTCAAAAAACCAGTTACGAGCATAATACCTGAGGCTAGTAATAAGGCCTTTTTTTCGGGCTTGTCAATCAACCTAAGGGTTCTTTGCACGCCAACAAATATGTCTTTTACAAAACCAATTCTTAAGGACTTGGACATATGTTGATTATACCAAAAGTAGAGGCAAATAAGTCATATCCATAATCACGAAATCAATAGACAACTAGTAATAGGCGTTAAGCACTAAAGATTAAAGTATTTAATTGACTGTTCTAAATGAGCTTTGCCGGCATTAATACGCTCTTTGACAAAGTCCGACTTGTCCCACTGGTACCTTTTTAGCCTTAGTGTCATTTTTGATAAAACGTATCTTAATCTAAATAATTCAAATTTCTCATCAAAATTATCAGGTTTTTCGGCAACCTGCCAATAGCCTTCCAAAAACGGAATTAGACGATCTGGATTAAAGAATAAAGCCCAGCAAGCGATATCCGAAATTGGATCACCCGCTACACACTCATCCCAATCCAAGATTCCTGTTATCTCTTTACCATCTGTCAAAGTATTCCAATCAGCCATTTCATTTTGGACCAAAACGGCTTTTTCTAAATTCAACAATTGGTTATCGTCACCAAATAATCCAATGATTTGACTTGCCTGATTGTCAGAAATGAGGTTGGCTGTTTTAAGTACTGCGACATTTGACGAAAGCCCCGCCCGCACCGCTTGTCCATATGTATCGTGCAGACCTTTTAGCTCGCCATTCTTTGCTAAGTCATTATCAAATGGGCCGAAACCTTGAACGTTAATTTTGTGAAGCTTTGCCATACTCAAGCCCATTTGACGCGCTATCAAGGCATCGTCTTCGGGATGAGACTCGAGCCACCTCTGCACCGCAAGCCCAGGAAGCATTTCGATTATCTGAAAGGCAAAATCATCTTCATTTTCCAAATCATGTATCGCAATCGTGTCATAACTTGGCAAACCGGTAAGTTTTGCCAGATGCGACGCGGCAGACTCAACATGAAAGTACCCATTCTTCACACCTTTAGGATGGCAGCGAATAATTATTTGTTTTCCCGATTCAAGAACGCCTACGCGCACTGAGTTGATACTGCCAAGATTTGTTTGCGAATCTGGATTATATGGGACAATACTTGCAAGTAAGTCATCTTTTAGTTCTCGGTTGACCTTTTCAAATAATTCGTCGTCAGAAAAATAATGATGCCTATCTGTCCATATTTGGCCTACCTCTGATGGATCAATTCTTCGGTCAGACTGCCAATAAAAAACGTCCGTTCTGTCAGTTATTTGTTCGTTAATCTTTTTTAAGTCTAGATCCATCAGTTTATTATACCAAAAAGCAGAAGCTTAGCATGAACCAAGTAAAAAACCGACCAAAAGGCCGGCTCTTTACTTGGTGCGGGTGAAGAGACTCTGTCACGATAATTCGCTTTTCAGCGAATTTCGCGACCCCGCCTCAGTCGGTGACGTTCGTCATCCGGCTTCCGGCCTTGCGAACT
>CAYOUQ010000017.1:0-11192 GCA_964407205.1 uncultured Saccharimonas sp. (SeqCode) | reverse complement strand
AAGAACCAAAGACCAGTACCTTTTTGAGCCGCAAAAAGGTACGAAAAACTCTTGGGGCGGCTTCAAATCCGCGGATTGGCTATGTTGTTAGGCTTCTTGGGTATCTGCGGAACCTCGCGCCTGAAATATGTTTTCAGGGCTCAAACAGTCCTCGCTACTCCAGGAAGCCTAACAACATGTCCATCCGGGCTTCTGCAGATGCCCCAAACCCCACAGGCTACAAATCTAAAAAGCTACAATCTACTCAAGGCACGAAGCGCTCGGCGCAATCTGTTTCTTACATCAGACTGTGCCGCCCCGGCAGCCGAGCGCACGTGCTGGCCTGAAAGGCCACACGGTAGAGCGTTCTGATGGAAGGAATAGATGTGACGAGCGACCAACGTATCATGCGGCAGCACAAGAACAAAAACACTGCGGGTTACCGCAGTGTTGATGTTTATAATGTCAAACGAGCTCGGCCTTTAGCGCGACGCCTTTTTAACACGTTTCGGCCATCTTTGGATGCATTACGTGCACGAAAGCCATGTGTCTTTGCTCGCTGGCGTGTGTGTGGTTGGTAAGTTCTTTTCATATCTGATTGATTATACCTTTAATACCCCTTATTATCAAGCCTGTGTTTGAAAAAACAGTAAGGTGATTTCTTGATATGTAAAACTATCCACAAAAAAGCTGCCCTTTTCCACACATTGACTAGTGTAAGTCTAAAATGTGCATAAGTCACACCCCTATCTGGACAACGGCCTGTTGTATCTATTACAGGTTGTGGAAAACTGTGTCCTAAGGTATAGTTATTAGTAATAGAGAGTGTTAAAAGAGGGATAATTGTATGCATCATGCATTATGGCAGAGTGTGTTAGGAGAGATTGAGCTGACCGTTTCGCACGCGACTTTTACCACTTGGTTCAAGAATACCGAGTTACTAGAAAAGACTGACGATGAGGTTGTAATTTCGGTTCCAAACATATTTGCTAAAAAACAATTTGAGGTAAAGTTTAACGATCAAATTAAAGCCGTCCTAGCAAAAAACGGCATAACACCTAAAAAGATTAGCTATGTTATAAATACATTTGGTCGCATTAATCGGCCAAATCGTGAAACTACGCCTGAGGTAGACAAGCCAGCCGAAACACAACAGACTAATTTCCAGCACGCTACCCCCGCAACTGTTGGTGGTCTAAACCCCAGATATACTTTTGACAGTTTTATTGTTGGGTCTTGTAACGATTTGGCCTATACGGCCAGTCGGGCCGTCGCCTCTAGTCCGGGCGTTAAATATAACCCACTTTACCTATATGGTGGCGTTGGTTTGGGTAAAACCCACTTAATGCAAGCAATCGGCAACGAAATTATAAAAAGCGACCCAAAAATGCGCGTTATCTATATCAGCTCGGAAACATTTGTTAATGAGTTTTTAGACCATATTAGATTCAAGAAAAAAGGCTTTTCAGAAAAATATCGCAACGTTGATGTTTTAATCGTGGACGACATGCAGTTTATTGCTGGCAAAGAAAAAACCCAAGAAGAATTCTTTCACACCTTTAACCACCTCCACCAGAATAATAAACAAATAATTATTAGTAGTGACAAGCCACCAAAGAGCATCCCAACCCTGACTGAACGCTTGCGTAGCCGTTTCGAGATGGGCATGGCAATTGATATCCAAATGCCGGACTTTGAAACGCGTTGTGCAATATTAAATATCAAAGCTTCGCAATCCGGCGTTACATTAAAGAGAGAGACTGTTGAGTACTTGGCTAATAACATTAAAACGAACATCCGTGAACTGGAAGGAGCCTTAAACCAATTACTGGCCTATGCCGAAATGCGCAATATCGAACCAGACGTTACAACCGCCGAGGGCCTTCTGGGAAACATCCGACACTCAAGGCCACAGCATATGTCAAGCAAAAAAATTATCGAACAAACGGCCAAACACTTTCAAATCAACCTTAACGAAATCTGTGGCGAAAAGCGCGACAAATGTATTGTTGTTCCGCGACAAATCGCTATGTATCTATTACGCAGCGAGTTACACCTAAGCTTTCCAAAAATCTCTTCCGAGCTGGGCCGAAAAGACCATACTACAGCTATTCATTCGGTTGAAAAGATCGAGAAGGCTATAAAATTAGATTATTTAATTCGAGAACAAGTCGCCTCTATACGGGAGAAACTGTATGCCTAAATTTATAAAAGTAGTGTGTTTAAAAAATGTGAACAACCAGCGAAATAGCAATAGTACAACTGGTGTTTTATATTACCCACTTTATCGCCACAAACAAACAGCTAATATAACAGACGGTTTAAAAGCCCTATATTATCATCTTTTTAGTCCACTATTTTCCACATTAATAAACACATACTACCGGATTATAGTTAATCTGTTGAATAAAAGTTTTACCCATTATCCACAGTACCTATTAATAAGTAGTCTAAAGGAAAATTAAAGAAAGGAATAAAGAATGGAAATTCAAGTAACTCAAGAAAACCTGAATAAAGCATTGGCAGCAGTTAGTAGGGTCGCCAGTATAAAAACCCAGTTACCTATTTTAGGAAATATATTATTCAGAACAGACGGAAATAGGCTTTTAGTAGCGGCAACCAACCTTGAAATTGCAATAACCCAATTTATCGGAGCAAAAGTTTTAAAACCAGGATCTATAACAGTTCCAGCTAGGTTGATTTCAGATTTTATATCTAATCTACCAAAAGAACAGGTTGATCTAAAAGTAATAAATGATAATTTACACATAAAAAGTGGATCATATTTTTCTATAATAAATGGGTTTATTGCGGATGAGTTTCCAGAACTACCAACCATAAACGAGAAATCGTCAATTCAATACAGTATTAAGGTAGAGGACTTTAAACAGGCTGTTTCACAAACAATAATAACAGCCGGAAGTGACACAACCAGACCGGTTTTAACAGGGGTTTATTGGCACTCACACAAGGGCCAAATATATTTAGCCGCCACTGATGGTTATAGGCTAGCCGAAAGAAAATTAGTTGCCACAAAAAGTAATGTTTCGGCAATTATTCCAACCCAAACACTGCAAGAGGTTTTAAGGAATATCACAGAAGACCTGGAAGAAATAGATATATTATTTGATGACACCCAGGTCAGGTTTAGAATTAATGAAATAGAGATAATTAGCCGATTAATTGACGGTAACTTCCCAGATTATCGCCAACTAATACCATCTAGCACGGCGACCAAAGTGGTTTTGGAAAAATCAGATTTTGTTAGAATCACAAAGATTGCCGGGTTATTTGCAAAAGACTCGGGTGGAAGTGTTACTATTACGGCTGATAAAAAGAAAAGTACCCTATCAGTTCATTCGATTGCCTCTCAGTTGGGCGAAAATACATCAGAGGCGCCTGCGGAGGTTAATGAAGACGGCCAGATTACGTTAAATTCGCGTTATTTAAATGAAGCCCTGTCAGTTGTTGATGGAGAAAAAGTTGAGTTTGGGTTTAGCGGCAAAATAGCACCATGTGTTATACGTTCGGCCGAGGATGGTAATAATTACTATCATATAATTATGCCACTAAAGAGCTAGGGATTATAAAGTGGTGGTAATAAAAAAATTATTAGTTGAGAACTTTCGCTCACACGATAGTTTTAATGTTGCCCTATCGCCAACCACCACTGTTATTACCGGCATGAATGGCAGTGGCAAGACATCGCTACTGGAAGCGATATTTATTTCGCTGCAAGGCAGTTCGTTCAAAGGAGCAGACGTTGATGTTCTAAATAATAAATCGGACTGGTGGCGCGTAGAGGTTGATTTGGATAATCATCAAAAGCGTGTTGTGACTTTTGACCCGAGTTTGTCGTCTGGTAAAAAGAAGTTTATTATTGATGACAAAACCATGTATCGATTACCTGCTCGGTACCGGTACCCAACGGTGTTATTCGAACCGGATGACCTAAGGCTACTGAATGGGTCACCAACCAGGCGCAGACAATTTATCGACCGGTTTATTAGCCAGCTGGATCCAGTGTATACAAATGCTGTTCACAAATACGAAAGAGCCCTAAAACAGCGCAACAATCTGTTAAAGAGACCATTTTCGGCCAAAGATGAACGGTTTGTGTGGGATGTGGCGCTTAGTGAGTATGGGGCTTATATTATTGAAAAAAGAATTGCTTTTATTGAACAATTAAACAGTCGACTAAATGATACATATAATAGTATCGCCAAATCCAAGGATTCGGTTTCGATGCACTATTCAAACACTTATATTGGTGATATTCGACAAAAACTATTGAACGACTTGCATAACAGCAGCGAGCGCGACGCTATGTTGGGCTTTACTAGCGTGGGGCCGCACCGGCATGATGTGATATTCAAATTTAACGACTTCCCCGCTCTAGACGTGGCCTCACGCGGCGAGGTTCGCAGTATTGTGCTGGCACTGAAGTTTTTGGAAGTTGACATTATTGAACAAATAACTAGCCAAAAGCCGATTGTGCTGTTGGACGATGTTTTTAGTGAACTGGATGATGAGCGCCAAAAAAGACTATTAACAGCCGGCCATCAGGTAATAATAACCTCAACAAAGCTGCCAAAAAATATATCTATCAAGATTAAATCAGTGAATCTTTAGCTACTATCTGTAGACACCGCCGCCCATGATTAAGTCTGGGTCGGCATTTGGCGGTACGTCGATGTGGATATGATGACACAGGTCGTCGAATGTCGAGAAATATTTTGACGGAAGGTTATCCGGAATAGCCGAGCCGACTCCACAATTAGACTGTCCAATTCTTGAATTGTATTCACTACTTTTTTACTGGCACTTATAAGGTATGGAGCAACGCTATAAATCATATTTTCTATAACTCTTTTCTCGCTGTTATCCCAAGCCGAACTGGCACTTGGGCCCAGATTATTTCCTCCGATAATATTGATATCAACCGCACTACCGTTGCCGTTCGAATGTCGATCGGTGTTGCTAGTATCAGAGTTGTTGATAGCATAATAGCGGTTCAAGCTACTAACTCGGATTATTTGAGACTCACCGGCTACGGCTATAAGAGAGAGAATGTATAGATTTACGCCCGCACCTAGTTCGTTGCCAGACTTGTAGCCTTTTGCAATGTCGCGTATCTGTTTATATGGGTGAGTTGAGTTGTTGGGTGCTTTTGATGTATTGGCAAGGATTATGTTTTCATTATTCATAATCCGAATAGCGATATTTCGCTTCATCGAAAACTTTGAGCTGTGACTGATGTGGCCGGACGGTATGATATAGTCAGGCATTTTGCTTTCGTTATATACCGCTACCATAAAACTATCAACTGATAGGTTGGCGATAACATCTTGTGGACTATAGGCCTTTGTTGAGCCATCTGGCTTTACAATATGCCATTTACCATTAGGGTCAACTCCACGAATCACGATGAAATTTCCGTATCTATTAAATGGATCAGGAGAGCCGGATAAATCTGAGTCTGTTCCAGAAGCAACAACCAGTCCGCCCTGGCCGAGTATCTGGCTGACTCTTTTAACAATTTGTATAGGCGTAACTTTGCCCAGTCTGTAATCGGCCAACTGAGTGACGGTCTGAATATACACATTATATGTGGTGTAGGCTTCTATTTCGGAAGATAGCTTAAAGTCGGTGCCAACGTAAGTGTTTTTGCTGTTAGCATATTCTAATATCTGCGTTGGGGTGAATTTTGTTTTGTTATTATTCAATGTAGAAATAGCCATAGAAAAAGCATTTAGTCCGCTGCCGGCAGTGCCGACGGTTTGGTTACCATATGCCTTGTTTTTCCACCTGCTATCATTTTGGCTGAAAGAAATATATTTTGCTGGGTTTCTGTAATAATACGAACCAGCCATTAACGAAGTCTGGAAAGACGCAAGTCCTATCCAGCTAGTGTTTTGCTGTGAGGTCTCTTCTCCAGAATAAGCCCTAATGCGGAAATAATAATTATGGCCAGGCTCCGAATACTCAGCCTTATATGTGTAGCTGCCTGATATGATTGATAGCCAAGAGCTTCTGATGTGTTTATAAATTTTTTCTTCACCATTACTGCTGGTTGAGTAGTATATATAATATCCATCAGCTCCCGAGACCGGCTTCCAACTGAACTTCAGTTTTGACCTGGTATATTGAGAGTCTTCAATGCTGACAGTTAATACAGGCCGGGTTACATTTGCTGGCAGGACCGAGTCAGATGATTTTTGTATAGAAATGAAAAATAACACAGATACTATCGCCAAGGCGGCCAATGCGATAACAAAAATAAGTTTTCGGCGTTGGTCCTTTTGCTTTTTCTTAGCCGGCATCTTCTTTTTTATGACAACTCGCTTTTTTGTTTTTTTATTCATTACTTCCCCTTTTTATATTGCATAGCCTTGTTTCTTGACGATTCCAGGATAGGCACGCCCACAAAGTATGTTCAGGTCGAACATCTGGCTGTCGTATGAACCTATGTCGCAGGTTTTGGCTTGAGCTACATTCACAGGCGGTTGTTTTTTGGTTGTTGATTGCTGCTTTTGTGTAGTATCTTTTGTCGTTGAGATATTCAAGTCCTCATTTTCCCAGGCTTGTTGCATCTCTTTCAGCTCCTGGGCAATCTTTGATTGATAGTCATCTGGTTCATAGAAAGTTATGCCCTTTTCTTTGTATTCCATGGCGGTTTCGGTATACATGGCATCGTCGTCGATTGTTTCCATTGCCGAGAAGTCAGCGGTGTAGGCGGAAAAATAGTTTAGTCTTTGGTTTGCAGTATCGTCGTCCTTTTGTTGGATACAATATAACCCTACTTTCCAGCCGTAGTCATAATTGTCGTCAATCATAATCTTAGCGTCCTCAAGACTAATCTCTCCAGCCTCGTTACGGAACGACACCACGGAGTCGAGCGTTGCCTCGTCGGTGTCTCCGATTGGGCCCTGTCGGTTGGCGCAATTATCCAGGTATTTCTGATATTTACTGTCAGGATTTGGCTCACCGGTTTCCTCAATTATGTAGTCATTTTCTATCATATAATCCAAGACATCTTCAGTGTCTAAAGCTAGTGATTCACTAGACATGATGTAATATGGGTTACAAAAAGCGTCCGCCACTTCTATACCGATTTGTTTTAAGCTAGGGTCATCACACTGGTCATAATAACCATCGGCCTTTTGGCTTGGAATGGCGTTAACGCTATTGTTTAGTGATGCGATTGATCTGGGGACTAAACCTAAAAAGTTTTTTATAACACTAGCCGGAGAAGAGTTCCCATATAATGTCTCGAGGTGAAGGTCGCTAATTATTGAGCCAAGGAATGAATATCTATTATAGATATCAAAAGGTGTGTCTTTGGCTTCGTAGACTGCGATTTCCTGCTCCTGTTGTCTTATCTCCGAGGTGTCGATGCCATACTGATTAATAGCATCATTGTTTGTTGCGGCAGATAGGCCGTAAGAAGAGGAGGCGCCTCCCATAGCCTGATTGGTGCCGGCTTGCATAACATTGCCAAGGACGCCACCAATTGTATCATCATCAAGTAGTGGCATATAATGCTCGGCTAGTAATTTTATACCATAACCAGCTAAAAATCCGAACCCAACACCTAGGGCCATTTGCCCGAGTACATCGATCCCGACACATGCGAAGTATGCGGCTATGGCTCCAGCTGGGGTTGCCGCTGAACCTACGCCCGCTGCTGTTAGGCATGATAAAAGTGGACCAGCCACATTAGCGGTTAGGCAAATCGTAGCCATTGTGGCAATGACGGTACCAGTTAATGCAAGCTTTGACGCGATTTTATTAGCTGCTCCGATCAGCCAATTATCCGATACCAGGCTTGTCTCTTTGTCGGACTCGGACAACGGTTCTACAGAACCATATGCAGACATCTTGTATCCAACAGAATCTGTAGCGGACTTACCATCCAGGTCGAGTGCTGTGAACTGGTCGCCTATTTGCGAAACTGTGTCAGGGTCGGCATCGCCGGCCTTAATCTTGTCAATCTCGGTTAAAAACGTATATGCAAATACCACAAAAGCAGCGTATTTAGTATATTTTATTACATAATTAAGGCTTTTGCTCACACTATAGGCCCCACAAAGAAAGCTACTTATTCCTGTAGCTTTTTGCCCAATGCTACTTATTTTACCTAAAGCTTTTTGTATCTTTGGGTCAGCCTGAATCTTATTGAATTTGCTGGTGCCTGGTGGGGCCTTTGTTTCGGGGAGCCCGAGAGCTTTCCGTAACGACCTCCTGTAAGCTTCTGACTTAGTTTTTGCTCTTTCGGACAGATCTGATCGAAGTTTTGACAGCTTGTTAATGCCGAACTTTTCTTTCAATATCCTGCCGTATTTTGTGTTTAGAAAATACATAGTCTTGTATCGCAGTATCTTGTTTATAAGCGCCCGATCTTTGGCGTTATTCATCATGTCGTTAAAATCCTTGGCATTTGATACAGATTTACCGGTAGTTGGTGAGATCAATTCTTTTATTACATATCTGTTTTTAAATAAACCCTTACCCTCATCGACTGTAAGCCTAAATCCCTTGGCCTCAAGATTATCTTTCATCCCACGACTAATAGTACCGAACTTACATCTTATACCACAATGCCCGTCGCTATCGAACGCGAAACCGCGCTTAAGTTGTTTGAATTTGTGGTATACGACCTTGTTGGTTCTAAGGTGAATGGCATTATTTTGATAATTCAAATCATCAAACAACGTCTCTTTCAAGTGAAAAAGCAAAAACCCTGGAGATAACAAGATTGTTCCGACTGATCCTCCACCAAGTATTAGACCAATGATTGCTGCCATTGGCCCCTTTTTCTTTATAAGTCGCATTGCTCTTGGCGTGTTGCCGTATACGTCCTTATACTCTCTGGGCTGGGTTGTTTTATCTTCCCAGTCGCCCTTCGGTGTAGCATCCGGCCCCCCGGATTCTTCCCGTTCTCCTATGTCTTCATCTGCCGATGGCGCTTCGTCGGGGTTTTGTTCAAGGTCATTCAGGCCGCGAACTGAATCGCGTTCTGGGGTACTGGAACCATCGCCCTTGCCGCCACCATCAAGGACATCAAAATCAGGCCAAGGCAGGTCTGTTTCGGGCTCTTCTTTCCTTTGTGTTGCAGGCATAACTGTTTTAATTATAGACTACGAAGCGGTTTCTTGCACGGGCTCGGCATCAGTGTCGGCGTCAGGTGGTTGTTGTTCTGGCTCGGCTGGCGTAATCGGCTTCTTTTGGTTAAAGACTCGTGGATCGGTGGTAATTAATTGTTTTTCGGTGTCACTAGCCTCGATTTGTATATGAACATGGTTTTGTCCAGCAAAGAACAGCCCCTGCCCAACCGGGAAGTTAGCCAGACGCTTTTTTTCCTCGTCGGTTAATTTGAAAACCTCGGACAAAACATCAACAGCACTGGTGGACTGTTTCAAAAGTATTTGCATCGAACTGTTAGCAACAATAGGCCGACCCATTTTGCTGCCCATAAAATCTTCAACGTCCTGAGTTATCGTGGTTAGGCCCAGATAGTATTTTCGTGCACGTTTAGACAGGCTGAACAAAAAGTTCGCTGCATCATCATATTTCATTAATTGCCAGGCTTCATCAACTATCAGCATGCGCTTTTTTTGTTCATTTCGGATAATATTCCAAATGTGTCCAAGAACAATATACATAGCAACTGGACGGAGTTCTTCTTCCAGATCGCGAATGTTAAATACGACCATTGGGTTATTAATATCAATGTTTGATTGCTGGCTGAAGATACCGGCAAATGTACCAGTAGTGTATCGGCGCAAACGCTGAGCCAGTTGTGGCCCTGTGCCGCCCATATGTAACAATGTGTCATACAAATCACTAATTGTTGGCGGTGGTGAATTATGTGTCAATGGATCGCTGGTTATTCCGACTCGTGCATATGTATCAATCAAGGCTTGATCTAAATCTGCTTCTTCGATAGGTGTTAATGGTGATGTTGGTATGCCAGCGGCTGATACCTGCATATTGCCAAGCATTAATTTTAACATTCCATGAAGCGTAATCAGATTTGCTCGCAAGGCATTATCGGCCTCATCGGTGTCAATTGCCCTAGGCAAATCAAATGGATTAATTCGAGTGTTAGAGTTAAGGCTTAAGCGAATATAACTACCACCAACCGCTTCGCAAAGTTTTTGATATTCGTTTTCTGGATCAATGATTATTATTTCGGCTCCGACCATCATACTGCGGAGCGCTTCTAGCTTAACGGCGAATGATTTACCGGCTCCGGCCTTGGCAAAGACAACCATATTGGCGTTTTCTAGACTAAATCTATCAAATATTACTAGGCCATTATTGTGCATGTTTATGCCGTATAATACGCCGTTTTCTTGGGTTAAGTCAGCACTAGTGAATGGAAAGCTGGTACTGATTGCGCCAGTATTCATATTACGACGAATTTGAAGCTGGTCGGTCATTTGAGGCACGCTACTGTTAAGCCCCTGCTCTTGTTGGCTACTAGCAACTTTACTAAATACCATTTGTTGGCCAAATAATGTCTCGATTTTGTGTTGGACAAAGTCTAGTTCCTCTAGACTCTCGCCATAAATCGTAACGTATAGTCCATAACGGAAAAATCGCTCAGCGCCAACCTGAAGCTGGTCTCGAAGCTCCTCGGCATCGCTAATGGCGACTTCTAGGCCTGGGTCGCGTGTTATACCTTTTTCGTTGTTTATTGATGTTGACGCCTCTAGTTGAGTAACTTTCTTGCGCAAGTTCTTCATCACTACTTGACTGTCAACTGGATAGATGAACATACTGACGTCTAATACCTCGTCAATATTGATAAGTGAGCTTAGCCAGCCGGTATAGATTACTCGTGGATAGCCATAGATGAACATTGTTCGGCCATATCGAGTGCCAAGTCGAAAATATGATGAATGTATTTCTATGCTACTTGGTGATATCAAATCACGGAGTGTGGTTACACCCTTTAAAAATGCTTGTTCAACTTCGCTTTGTTCGCGTGCCATTTGGCTAGCCGCAATATCAGCGGCACTCATTCTTTTTGCAGACATTAAAATACTCCTCCGCCTTGACCAGCTGGTGGCTCGCCCGTGCCCTTGGTAACGTATGTGGTCGTAACGTTATCAAAGTTATCTAGTGGCTCCCTAACTGCTGTATCTGGGTTATAAAAGTTATAATAAAGCTCTCCAAGCTCTTTGGTAGTTAATTGACGGCTTTGG
>CAYOUQ010000016.1:0-11593 GCA_964407205.1 uncultured Saccharimonas sp. (SeqCode) | reverse complement strand
GCAGACCCAAAATAAAAAATTGCAATCGATTATCCAAGATGTCTTAGTTGCGGTTGAAGGGGGCAAGTCATTATCCGAAGCATTCTCGAAGCACCCTGAAGTATTTGACACAGTATTCTTGGCATTAGTTGGGGCTGGTGAGGCATCGGGTACCTTAGATGCAGCTCTGCTTCGAGTTGCTGCCCAACAAGAGAAGGACGCTGCTATTATGAGCAAAATCAAAGGCGCCTTAACTTATCCAGTGATTGTTTTGTTTGTAATTATCGCTGTTATGGTCTTTATGATGGTGACTATAGTACCTCAAGTCGAAAAATTGTATAGTGACCTTAGACAAAACCTGCCATTTTTGACTAAAATTCTTGTGGTTGTGTCGGGCTTCTTTATGAAGTTTTGGTGGTTAATCTTTATTGTTGCTGGTATTGCAATCTATTTTTTCATCCAGTACCTAAAAACCGATTCAGGTATCAGGACAATTGATGGAGTAAAACTGAGAGTCCCAATTATGGGCAAGATGTTTAAGAAATTATATATGTCTAGGTTTATGCGAACTGGACAAACGCTTTTAAGTACTGGGGTAAGCATGTTGGATATGCTCAGCCTAACGGCGTTATCGGTAAATAATGTATATGTCAAAGAGGCCATCCAGCGAGCAGCTGAAAAAGTCAAAGGTGGCAAGGCACTGTCGGCTTCACTAAAATCTGAAGACTATATTTTAACCTTGGTTCCTCAAATGGTAAAAATTGGCGAACAATCTGGCAAGATTGACGAGATGATGGGCAAGACCGCACAAGTGTATGAGGACGAGCTGGATGAACAAATCAGAACAATATCTACTTCAATCGAACCAGTTCTGATGGTCGTCCTGGCCGTTGTTGCTGGTGGCATGATTGCGGCCATATTGTTACCAATTTACAGCTTAGTCAATAGTATTAAGGTCTAGACAGGGCTACTAACGAAGAGTAATATAATAATTAAGCATAAGCATATCAGAATAAGAAAGGTGGTGGGGATGACAAAAGAAAAACAAACAAAAGGCTTCACAATTATCGAAGTCGTTTTAGTGCTGGCAATCGCAGCATTAATATTTTTAATGGTATTTGTAGCTTTCCCTGCGTTACAGAGGTCGCAGCGTGATTCAGCTCGCAAAAACGCCGTTGGTACGGTTATATCGGCGGTTTCAGACTACGCGTCTATTAAAAGGGGCGCGCTACCAACTGGCCCTACTGATCTAACTAACTATGTTAAAGAGCTATCAGATGCGAATTATGTAATAAATGTTGTTAATATGATGCCTGCTGGGACAGCGCAACAGACTATACCAGATGCCTATGATACGATAACCGTTTATTCTGGAGGAGTTTGCTCAGATGTTCCAGGTTCAGAATCAAAAGTCGAAAAAGGCTCTGGGAGGCAGTACGCTGTGGGCAGTTATATCGAAACTGGTGGCGGCTCATATTACTGCCAAAACGGCTAGATAATTTCAAAGGTATCTAAATAGGGCTGATTTTCAGCCCTATTTTTATTATTAAGGCCAATTTACTGATAATATAGAAGATATGGATAATATACTTGTATATTTTGTGTTAGTTATTTGCGGTCTGTGTTTTGGTAGTTTTGCCTGTGCAACGTTATGGAGGTTAAGGGCACGCGAGCTGGCTCAAGATAAAGAGGACAAACAGCCATACGACAAAAACGAGTATAAAAAGCTGAGCATATTGTTAAATAAAGGGTTTGCCCACGATCGTTCAAAGTGCCTCGAGTGTGGCTACACATTAAAATGGTATGACATGATACCTCTTGTCAGCTGGCTGTCACTAAAAGGGAAGTGTCGCATTTGTCACAAAAAAATTGGTTTGTTAGAGCTTTGTTTTGAAATTGGCATGACGATGTTCTTTATTCTGTCATTTGTCTTATGGCCAACCTCTTTTGAAGGTCCATTACAGATTACGGGATTAATAATTTGGCTACTATCGGGTGTTGGGTTGGCTATTTTGTTTGTCTATGACGCAAAATGGGCGATTCTTCCAGACGTTATTAATTATCCGGTAATTATTTTGGGGTTATTGTATTCGATAATTTCAATTATTTGCTCTAGTGACAAATCAGGGGCAACACTATCAACGCTAGGGTCTGTAGCGATATTATGTGGTTTGTACCTATTTTTGTATAAAATATCAAAAGGTAAATGGGTCGGTTTCGGTGACGTCAAGCTGGGCCTAGGTCTGGCGTTACTACTATCAGGCTGGCAACTAGCTTTCGTTGCGCTTTTTTCGGCAAATATGATAGGCTGTTTGGTTGTATTACCATTTTTATTAACTGGCAAAATTAGACGTAACTCCCATGTCCCATTTGGACCGATGTTAATAATTGGTTATGTTGTAGCGGGATTATTTGGTAACAGACTTATTGATTTATACATGTCAGCGCTTCTTTAGCTGCCTTTTGCTATATGCTTATGCTATAATTATAGCAAATGAGACGGTCGAATCAGATTGGATTTACAATAATCGAAACCATGCTGTTCTTGTCAGTCACGGGCCTAATGGTTATGGCAATTTTGATTGGGTCTAACAGTTCTATTAACTTTCAGCGATACAAGGATAGTGTTAATTCCTTACAGGCGCTGTTGCAGCAGCAGTATTCAGACGTTAGTAATACTATAAATAATCATGATGGAACGTGGGAGTGCACTGGGGCCACTTCTCCAGTCCAACCTCCTGGTCTGACAAATAGCGTGCGTGGTCAATCAAACTGTGTAATTCTTGGTAGAATCATAACATCCTCAGACGGCGAGAATATCACTATTAACGATGTGGTTGGGTATATGCCAACTACGTCAACATCTGCCTTAAATGAAATCGAAATATTCAGAAAGTTGAACCCTGGAAAGTCTGACGGATATGGTGCATATGTTTCTAAAACTAACACTCAAGACTTTAGCTCTGACTGGAATACCTTTATCTTAAATTCAAATGGTAACAAGACTTTTTCAATTATGATTCTGAGGTCTCCAAACACCGGTGAGATTCATACATTTTTCAAAAATGAATATGTTGACGTCGATGATTTGGCTAGTGTGATGGTGAACAATATAACCGAGACGGAACCTAACCGTTTGTGCGTTGATCCTAATGGGCTGTTGATAATTGGCAGCAATATAAGTGCTGTCACAATTATGCCTGATGCATCGGGCCCAAATGACATAGAAACATCCAGCGAGGACATCGTATGCAATGTATAAATAAAATGAAATATTTGGTTGGCGATACAATTATCGAAGCTATGTTTGCCATATCCATATTCAGCCTGGTGGCAGTTGGTGGCATTTCAATTATGAATCGTGGTAACGCAGTCGCCCAAAGGGCCTTAGAAATTACTCAAGTTAGGCAACAAATTGATGCTCAGGCAGAGATATTAAGATTTATCAATAGCTCATATATTGCATCGTATGATCCCAATTCACCTGCGCCTAGCTCAGGCCCTGCAGGCAAATGGTATGACATATCAAGCACGGTCGGCCATACGGTTTCGGATTATGCCCCAAACAGTCTAAGCTGCCCAGATATTTCAGATGTTTCGGCTAATGCTTTCGTCTTTGACACAAAGGATATATCGCTTCATATGTTAACCTCTTCAAATTTCAATTCGTCACCACTAACATATTCACAAGTTCGATATGCCGGGGCGCCAATCGTTTTTGAAAAATCTGATGGCTTGTGGATTGAAGCGGCTCGATCGTCTGCATCCGGCCCTGACTCCCAGAGTAATATTAGTTACATCGATTTTCATATCAGGGCATGTTGGAATAGTATAGGTCAAAAGGCACCAATGAATATTGGTACAATAGTGAGGTTATATGAGCCAAAAAGACCATAAAAATACTTCCAGGTCCGGGTTCACGCTTATCGAGCTGATGCTTTCGATGGGTTTTGTCGCGGCATTATTAATTGCTATTACTATGACCGTGGTCCAGGTTAGTAATATATATAATCGCGGCATCACGATTAAGGCCGTGAACCAGGCTGGCCGATCCGTGTCGGCCGATATACAAAAAAGTATCAATCAGCTTTCTTCCTTTGATATATCGCCGCCAACTGTACCAGATCCTTACACTGATTACGTAAGACTAACAAGTGGTTCTGATGAGATTGGTGGAAGGTTGTGTGTTGGCCAGTATACTTACATATGGAATTATGGCGAATTTTTAGAAGAATCAGTGCCAGGAATTAATAAATACACAAGTGCTGTTGATGGAAGCACACTAGTAAGGTTCGCGAAAATTCCAGATAGTGACGGCTCTTACTGCCAAAAAGATCCTTCGACGGGCCTGTATGATAATATCAACGGCAATGATTCGGTCGAATTGCTTTCTGGTGGAGACAGAGACTTGGTGGTCCATAATTTTCGCATTACAGAGGTGACCAAAGACCCTGTTACTAATCAGACTCTATACCAAATTAGCTTTATAATCGGGACTAACGAACAGCAGCTAATAAATTCTGGTTACATATGTAAGGCTCCTGGTGAGGCTGGATCATCGGCACGAGATCTATCGTATTGTGCGATTAATGAGTTTAATTTTATGGCGCGTTCGGGTAATATTGTGCAATAGAAAGGTTATTATATTATTATGAGACAATTTAAGAATCAAATCGGAGCAGTATCACTATTCGTAGTCATCTTTTCCGCATTACTAATTACCGTGATTACTGTTGGTTTTGTTGGCATAATGATTCGTGATCAAAAACAAGCCAGCGACAACGATTTGTCACAAAGTGCCTATGACTCGGCATTAGCTGGGGTAGAAGACGCTAAACGAGCCATAATACGGTACCAGAACTGTGTCACGGGTTTAGAGACTGAAGGTTGTGATGACACTAATGTAGTAAGTTCTCTGGCTTTGC
The DNA here is from genome assembly GCA_964407205.1 of uncultured Saccharimonas sp. (SeqCode). GTDB lineage: Bacteria > Patescibacteriota > Saccharimonadia > Saccharimonadales > Saccharimonadaceae > UBA1547. The sequence goes on along the minus strand of CAYOUQ010000016.1, from coordinate 6,689 downwards.
AAAACTGTACAAATGTTGTTTCCAATCTGGTCGGGGCTGAATTAAGTGATGGTGAAGTCAAAGTCCAGACAGATTCGGCCAACTCATTAAACCAAGCATATACCTGCGTTAAGGTTGCGATGGATACGCCAGACTATTTAGGCGTACTAGACAGAGATGCCACAAAAGTTATTCCTTTGAAAGGGGTATCTGCCTTTAACGCTGTTCGTATTGAATGGACCAACAAGTCTGATATTGGTGGGCAAAGTACAGTTAGTTTATTAAACTCGGCCACATTATCTAAAAGTTCAAATTGGCCACTTAAGCGCCCGTCGCTCATCAGAGCACAGTTCATTCAGGTGCCACATGCTGGTTATTTATTAGAAGATTTGGATCAAAGTAATACCGTGGATAAAGCTTCTAGCCAGACAATGTTCTTATATCCGTCAACAAGTGGGGTCAACAATGTGTCAATTAGTACGTTTGACTCAAGGGCAAGAACAGGAGTATCCTCGCTAATAAATAAGGTCACCTGTACAAATATTTCAGCAACCGTCAGTTATTCATGCTCGGTCTTAATTAATTTGCCAACGCCGGTCGATTCGAGCCGCACGGCCTACTTATCGTTGCAGGCATTGTATAATCGGGCAAACTACAGAGTCACTTTATTGGGGGGCTCACCACAAACGACGGTAAACTTTGCTGGTGTTCAACCCGAAATCGACTCAACAGGTCGCGCAAATGATTTGTTCCGACGGGTAAAGTCGCGAGTCGAGCTGGTCAATGATGCAAACATATTTCCAACAGCAGCAGTAGATGTATCAACCGGCTTTTGTAAAGACTATATCTTTTATGGTGCTGCCGAACTTGCACCTGGGAATAATTGTACCTATTTATAGCTGTGAAACTTATCAAAAACCTCGTGTAAATGTTCGTCAGTAACATGAGTATAAACCTGTGTGGTGCTGATATTGCTGTGCCCAAGCATCATCTGAACGCTACGAATATCGGCGCCATTCATCAATAAATCAGTTGCAAAGCTGTGCCGCATCGTATGTGGACTAACATGTTTGGTAATTCCAGCCATTTTTACGTACTTATTAATTATGCGCTGCACGCTACGAGGGGATAACCGACGGTGATCACCGCTCGAACTTGGCGTGCTATTGCGGCTATTATTAATAAACAGGGGAGGTAAGTTGTCTTGGCGGCTTTTCAGATAACTTGATATACATTCGCTAGCTTTATCGCTAATAAAGACCGGTCGATCTTTCTGTCCCTTGCCGCGAACTGTGAACTCACGACGTTTGGTGTTTATATGATCGCGATTTAGGTTAATTAATTCGGAAACTCGAAGGCCACTAGAGAAGAGGAGCTCAATAATTGCCTTGTCGCGTAGCCCCGATTCAGTTGATGTATCGATTTGGTCAATTATTCTTTCAATTTCGTCATAATGCAGGAAGGTTACTTGTCTTCTGGATATTTTCGGTAATTCAATTTTGTCCGGTGACATACTGTTAATGTCACGCTTAGACAGATATCCTAAGAACCCCCTAAGGGCTCTCAAGTGGTAAAACTGGGTTATAGTTGCCAGCTCGTCGTCGTTACTATTTCTATATCGATTAAGCCAAAGGCGGTATTTTCGCACAACCTCTGGGGTGATTTGGTCCACCTGGATATCGTTAGTAAATTCAACAAACCGTTCTAAATACAGCGTATAATTCTGAGCAGTATGGGCAGACCTGCCTCCTTCGACTTCGAGGTGCTCGATAAAGTCGAGTATTAATTCGGACATGTACATATATCTAGTATAATGATTTATTGGTTCTTTGGCTATCATAACAGATTGTGGTAGAATGATAACAACTTAATATTTAAAAAAATTGGAGAATAAACATGACTCAACACCCAGCAGTACAAAAAATAAAATTTGAACGGACTTTCTGTATGGTAAAACCCGATGGAGTAAAGAGGGCGCTGATAGGTGAAATAATTCATCGTTTTGAGAAAGTCGGCTTAAAAATTGTTGCAATCGAGATGTTTACCCCTACAGAGGAACAAGTGCGAAAACATTATCCAATGATTGATGAGGCTTGGATATCAAGATTAGGCGACAAGACATTTAGTGGATTTGAGGGTCTGGGTTGCACAGTCTTGGAAGTGCTGGGATCTGAAGATAAAATGGTTCTTGGCCACGGTGTTGCCGAAAGCTTGGTTAAATATTTAACGTCTGGGCCAGTAGTGGCTATGGTAATTGAGGGGATGCAAGCAATTGATATGGTGCGAAAGATTTGTGGACACACCTTGCCGTTTAAGGCCGATGCTGGCACGATTCGTGGTGATTATTCAGTTGACAGCCCGTCTGTTGCCAACGCCGAGGGTCGGTCGATTCATAATTTGATTCATGCCAGCGAAAATGCCCAAGAAGCTACCAACGAAATAGCGCTTTGGTTTGGGAAAAAGAATATAACTTCGTACGAACTAACGTCTGAAGCCGTCATGTATTCAAAGTATTACTAGACAAACCTATCAGATGACATAAACGCGTTTATCGACTATAATTGATGTCATGCCTCGGTAGCTCAATTGGATAGAGCAGATCCGTCCTAAGGATAAGGTTGTAGGTTCAACTCCTGCCCGGGGCACCATCTGCTACAATATATATATGACAAAGAATAAGCAAGATAAACCAGATAAGCCAGAAGTTGCTTTTGATGGCCAACGGGATGATGAGGTTGTCTTATTCACTTTTCGTAGGCACATAATTGCGATGCGAAAAGGTTTTTACCTGTTATTGATACCACTTGTTGTTACGTCTGTGCCGCCATTAATATGGCAGGATAATCTAAAACTATTCTTGCTTCCAGTCTTTGGTCTTACATTGGGGTTGTTGCTGTTTTTCTACCATTTTGTATTATGGTTTTTCACAATTTATATCGTCACCAATCAGCGTATCCGGCAAGTGACTCAGCGCAGCTTCTTTGGCAGGGATGTAGTCGAGCTAAAATTATCAAAAGTACAGAATATAAGCTATAATATACCAGGGTTCAGTGGAGAAATATTCCGCTTTGGTACTATAGTTATTCAGACGTTTGTAGGCGATCTGATAATTCATAATGTCGAACATCCAAATGAAATTTATAATAAGCTGCAGGATGCGGTAGATAAGGCAACACAAGGAAGAAGGCCTGATGAAGAAGTTGATTGGTAAAATTCTCAAGAAAAAAGAGGCTGCACCGCTTGGCAGAATGACCTCTGACACCATGGCCGAACACCGTGAGCAGGTTCTATCTGGCGCGAGGCGATTTAAATACCCACTACAATACTCAAGGCATAAGCTGGTCATAAATACTATTCTTATAATTTTGGCAGTAATACTACTGACGGTACTTTTTGGTTGGTGGAGGCTGTACGTTGCTCAAGATACCAGCGAGTTCTTTTATAGGGTAACGCGAGTGATTCCTGTCCCTGTGGCCAAAGTGGATGGTAAAAACGTCGCCTATAGCGACTATCTAATGTCATTCCGTAGCTCGGTATATTATTCTGAGAAAAAGGAAAAACTTAGTGTCAAGACTGACGATGGAAAAAAGAAAATCGAATATTATAAAAAACAGTCACTGCAGGGTGCAATTGCCAATGCTTATGCCGCAAAACTAGCAAAAAACCTATCAATCTCGCTTACCGAACAGGAACTTGACGATTACATCAAAGCTCAGCGACAGACAAGTAGTGGCGAAATCTCTCAAAAGACCTTTGATGCTTCTACTCTAGAGTTCTTGGGGCTAAGTCCGTCTGAATATCGCCACCAGATTTCTGCAGTTTTGCTACGTAACAAAGTCGCCTATGCCGTGGACGATAAATCTTTACAGGTTGCCAAAGACACAATTAGTTTAATAAATAGTGGTGCAGGCTCTGACCTCAATAGCTTAGCAAGAACAATATCTAATCAATTTGGAGTATCAGCCATGTATGGGGCATCATCAGGCTTTGTGTCGAAGCAAAATCAAGACGGTGGCCTGGCGACTGAGGCGGCAAAGTTATCAAAAGGTCAGATTACTGCGGTACCAGTTAAATCAAGCCATGGCGATGGCTACTTCATTATCCGACTAATCGACATCAATGACACTCAAGTTAATTATGAATATATTAACATTCCACTGACAACATTCACCTCTGACTTGAACAATATAATTAATAGCGACAAACTAAAACAATACATAAAAATCTAATTACGTTGGCTTTATGAAATTATCAGACTACATGTATAATTTGCCAGAAAGCCTAATTGCTGATCATCCGTCATCAACACGCGGTAGGTCAAGGCTATTAGTGCTAGATAAAAGCTCTGGTAGCATCCAGGATAAATTGTATTCAAATATTGTAGATTATCTAAACCCAGGCGATCTACTGGTGCTTAACGATACAAAAGTAATTAAGGCAAGGCTGCTGGTTGAAAACGAAAATGGTTCAAAGCGTGAAATAATTGTTCTTGAAAAACACAGCTATGACAACGATTGGCACAAACATCGAATTTTGTACCGACACAAAATGGAAGAAGGAAATATTTTACACATTAATACGGCGACGATTATTGTTGATAAAATTTTGGACGGTGGGCTGGCATTAGTCAAGTCAGACCAAGACCTATTGCGGCTAGTTGAAGACTATGGCCAAGTTCCTCTGCCGCCATATATGCATCGCGATGCAGAGCCAGCAGATGTAGAAAGGTACCAGACAATTTGGGCAAAATATGCTGGATCAGTAGCAGCACCAACAGCTAGCTTAAATATGACTGATGATATTCTTACAACAATAAAACAAAAAGGGGTCAAGATTGCCTATGTTACGCTTCATGTTGGCCTGGGGACCTTTTTGCCAATAAGAACTGATTTTATAGAGGAGCACAAGATGCACGAAGAGTATTTTGAGATACCAAAAGAAACAGTAGATGTAATAAATACTACGAAAAAACAAAATAAACGAGTTGTTGCGTTGGGGACAACTGTGGCAAGAACGTTAGAATATTCATCCGAATTAATCAATAAGTGCGAAGCAAAAATTTCGGGTGAGGCTGACATATTTATATATCCGGGTTATAAATTCAAAACAATTGACGCATTGTTGACAAATTTTCATGCCCCAAAAAGCACAGTATTAATGCTAACTGCAGCATTTGCGGGTTGGGATAATTTACGCGCCGCGTACGAACATGCTATATTATACGACTATAAATTTTTGAGTTATGGCGACTCGATGTTGGTAGTATGATAAAGTTAGGTTATCCAATATGATTAAATTTAGTATTAGTAAAAAGCTTAAGGGTACACTTGCTCGTAGTGGGGTTATCAAGACACCTCATGGCGATATTCATACTCCTGCGTTTATTGTAGGTGCTACAAAAGCCACAGTTAAGACAATGACACCCGAACAAGTAATTTGTTCAGCAGGTCAAGCGGTACTTGCTAACACCTACCATTTAATGCTTCAGCCTGGAGTTGATGTTATTGCGAGCGCTGACGGTATTCATAAGTTTATGAATTGGAGCGGCCCCATATTTACCGATAGTGGCGGTTTTCAGGCCTTTTCATTGGGGATGGCATATAAAAAGGGCATAGACGCCGTAAGCCATAGTAAGAAAGGCCTGGCAGAATATGCAGTGGTATCCAATGAACAATTAGCAAAGGTTACGGATGATGGTGTAGTCTTTAAGTCGCACCTAAATGGCGATACTATAACGATGAACCCAGAAATATCAATGGACTTGCAGCACAAGATTGGTTCCGATATCCATATGGCTTTTGATGAGGCGCTTGCGCCATTGGCTAGCCGTGATTATATAGAAAAATCAATTAGTCGGACTCACGCTTGGGCGGAGCGATCGCTAAAACGTCACAACGAACTGAATGTGGGGCATAGAAAAAACAATGAGCCAGAACAGGCGCTATATGGCATTGTCCAGGGGGCGCGCGAGAAAGACTTGCGAGAACAGAGTGCAAAGGTAATGGGGAGGATGAACTTTGACGGTTACGGCATAGGTGGTGTCTATGAACCGGGTGATGTTCCTTTTGTGCTGAGCATCGTAAACAAAATTTTACCTGAATATAAACCAAGGCACTTGCTGGGGCTTGGCGCACAGCCAGCTGACTTATTCTTGGGCGTAGAGTATGGCGCCGATACTTTTGATTGCGTTGCCCCAACTCGCCAGGCGCGTAATGGGGCATTGTTTACATATGACGGCCGGATTAATATTCACAACAGCAAATATAAAAACGATTTCACGCCAATCGATAAAGAATGTGATTGTTACACTTGTAAAAACTATACAAAGGCATATCTACACCATCTATTTAAGGCTGATGAAGTGCTGGGTCTGACTCTTGCTAGCATTCATAATGAGCGTTTTGTTATCCGAACTGTGGACACAATTCGTGAAAGTATAGAAAACGAAACGTTCTTTGAATATAAAAAGTCATTCATAGTAAGGTATTACGGGGTTAAAGAGGCAGAGAAATACCTATAATCAGATAGCCGATTATCGCCAGCAAGCTGTCTCCTCCGTTTGTTCGCGAAAAAATGTAAACTCTTTTTCGCTGAACTGCACGAAAAAAGTCCACCAAGATGGTGAACTTTATTCGTGGCGGGCTCGGCCGGATTTGAACCGGTGATCTCCTCCGTGACAGGGAGGCGTGATAACCACTACACTACGAGCC
>CAYOUQ010000015.1:0-14214 GCA_964407205.1 uncultured Saccharimonas sp. (SeqCode) | reverse complement strand
AACCGCAACTAAGACATCTTGGATAATCGATTGCAATTTTTTATTTTGGGTCTGCTCGAGCGCAGTATTTAAGCTTTCAGATAATGGCAGCCCAGCACCAATCAGAGTTGCAAGTTGCCTTGTAAATACAATTTTATCTTTAGTAGTAATTCTTCCAGTTAATTTTGCAAGAACACTGTCCGACTCGGTCTCCTCTTTGATACTAATAGGAGTAAAGTTTTGGGCAATTAGCAGTTTAGCTGCCGAAGACTCAGAGTCGGCTTGGACAGTCGCCTTGGTAATTTTGCCAGTTGCTAAATCACGAGCCTCATATGAGAATTTTTTCATCAACTATCCCCTTATTAACCTTTCGAATTCTACAAGATCGACCGCTACCTCATAGGCATTGTCATAAGTGATTGTGCCGTTTTGGACCAGATTAACAAGTGTTCGATCCATAGTCTGCATGCCCTGGTCGGCTCCAGTCTGGATAACAGCATCAAGCTGGTGTGATTTACCCTCCCTGATAATATTTCGGACAGCTGAGTTTGTTACTAAAATCTCTGCGGCCGGTACTCGACCGCCGCCGATAGCTGGAATAAGTCTTTGCGAACAAATTGCCATTAGTATATTTGATAATTGGGCCCGTATTTGCGGTTGTTGATGTGGTGGAAATACATCAATCATACGATCAATAGATTGAGCTGCACTATTAGTGTGTAATGTAGCGAACACTAGGTGGCCGGTTTCGGCGATTGTAATAGCCGCGCTAATGGTTTCTAGATCGCGCATTTCACCGATTAATACCACGTCCGGGTCTTCACGCAAACTTGAACGAAGAGCTGCACTAAAGCTGTAGGTGTCGTAGTGGACTTCACGCTGAACAACAGCTGATTTTTTGGATTTATGTGTAAATTCAATCGGATCTTCGATCGTGATAATGTGCATTGCCTTTTCGCTATTGATTTTGTCAACTAATGCCGCTAAAGTGGTCGATTTACCACTGCCGGTCGGACCAGTGATTAATACCAGACCGCGTGGGAAATTGGCAAAGTTTGAAACTACAGGTGGAAGTCCAAGTTCAACAATAGTTTTAATTTCGTTTGGAATTAAGCGTAGGGCCGCCGCCAGGTTCCCACGCTCATGGAAAGCGTTTACCCTAAATCGCCCTAAAGTACCAAATGCAAAACTAAAGTCAAACTCTTTGTCTTTTAATAATATCTGTTTTTGATCTTCGTCAAGAAGCGCGAATACCAACGACTCTACGGCCTTTTCGTTCAAAACCACATAACCAGCAATGGGCATCAACGAGCCGTCGATTCGGAGCATCGGCGGAAGGCCGACTTGTAAATGCAAATCTGAGGCCTTTTTACGGACGACCTCTTCTAGTAAAACTTCGATTTTTATTTCTTGATTTTCCATTTGCCCATCCTTTTATGCCGTGTCTGACGTAACACGATTTACCTCTTCTAAAGTAGTAAGACCTTGCAGGGCCTTCAGATAACCGTCTTGGCGCATTGTGACCATACCCTGTTGCTGAGCCATGCGTTGAATCTCAGCGCTAGTAGCATGTGAGACAATCAAGTTTTGGATGCTTTCAGTGACATCCATTACTTCGAACAAACCAACTCGTCCACTATAGCCATGAGGAGCTGGCGCTTGAGGTGTGTCAATCCCTCTAACTAAAGTATAAGCTTTTTGACCCGCTAAGGGCAAGTCTTTATAGCCTAAATCTTTTGAGACCCTTTCAACATCTGCTGGAGTTTTAGGCAACAAGTGACCGACTGTATCCAAAATATTCTTTGTTTCGATTGGGCTAGATTGATAAGCCTCCCTTTTGGCAGCAACTCGACGTACTAATCGCTGCCCAATTATTGTATTTACAGTGCTTGCAATCAAAAACGGTTCGATTCCCATATCTAGTAACCGCGGTAAAACACCCGCGGCGCTGTTTGTGTGTAAAGTGCTAAAGACCAAGTGGCCAGTTAGGGCAGCTTGAACAGCTAAATTAGCTGTCTCGCTGTCTCGAATCTCACCAACCATTACTACATCTGGATCTTGTCGCAGTATTGAACGAAGCCCGCTTGCGAACGTTAGGCCAACATCAGCATTAACTTGGATTTGATTAACCCCAGTTATTTTATATTCAACGGGATCTTCGAGTGTAACAATATTAACGGCGTCATCTTTTATTACTTTTATTAGCGCATACAAGCTGGTTGTCTTACCGCTACCAGTTGGTCCAGAAGTTATTATCATCCCATTTGGCCTTTTAATACCTTTTTGGATTGTTCTTAGCGCCCTCCCTGCATAGCCCATCTGTTCAATATCAAAGGTGTCTGTGGATTTATCCAGTAACCTGATAACTACCTGCTCACCCCAAATCACAGGACTGACAGCAATACGCAAATCGACTTCTTTGCCGGCGATTTTTACTGTAAATTGACCATCCTGAGGTGTTCTATGTTCATCAATTTTTAAATTGGATAAAATTTTTATTCGGCTGACAAGGGCTGGCTCAATCGTTTTTGGTAGCTGCATTATTTCGCGAAGCATACCGTCAACTCGACAACGTATCTTTAGCGAGTTTTCAAGTGGTTCAATATGAACATCGCTTGCTTTCGACTTCAGAGCAAACTCAAGTATTGTACTTAGAGCCTTGCTGATTGGTGAGTCTTGGACAATAGTCTTAATTTCTTGATTTGATTCGGCGATTGCTTCAGCCTGACTAGCCTCAGCGGCTTCGCCAACACTCGATAAGTCTGTTTTATACTGCCCCAAAACATGCCTAATGCCGCTTTCAGTTGCCATAAAGACCTTTAGCGGCCTTTCGATACGGCTAGCAAGATAGTCGACCGCTTGGACATTATTAGCATCAACCATCGCAACAGCTAGGCGATTTTGAATTTCAGCTAATGGTACCGCTAAAAACCTTTCTGCAATATCTTCTGGCAATAAGCCAAGGATTGACTGGTCGATAACACTGTTACTAAGATTTACGTATGGTACTCCAGAGATCTGCGCTATAGCATGGGTGATTAGCTCTTCATCAACAATATTTTTTTCGAGTAACACGGCTGAAAAGGTTTTTTTTGCGCTTACAGCAGCTGCCTTAACGTTTTCAATTACCGACTTACTAACCAACCCCTCGCTAATTAGAAGGTCGATAAGCTTTACCTGCATCTCGTCGGTTAAAAGCGCCATAAATTTGGCCCCTTACTTCGTTCCGCTAATTTGTACCTGAACAGCTGGATTAATAGCATTACTATTAAATATTTCCGGGCTTGGCTGGACTACTGTCGAGCTATATTTGTCGATGGTTTTTACTTTGACAGTACCGTTGTCGACATCGCCAAATATTGCTTTTGCAACAAAGAATGCAATCATCACGCTGATTGATGCCACAAGTATTATCATTGCAACGTCTGATTTTTTCATTATTTTACTACCTTCTCTTTCAACTCAACTTTTATTGCCGGTTCATAGTAGGCTTTTGCCTTAACGTTCATTGTCCTGACTGCACCTTGGCTTTCAATCGATACGGATATTACATTTATAGTCCTAATTGATTTTTCCAGATTTACTAAAGCTTGCTTTAATGCGGCATCATCACCACTGACAGAAAAATTAAATGAGATTTCATTAGTCATATCGGTGGAACCGCTAATTACTAAGCCACCACTATTCAACGATTCTGTACCAATAACTTGGTCGACCTGCAATGACTGCAACTCAAGACCGCTAATGTTCGCCAGTAGTTTATTTTGCAGTGATGCACCCAATGCCAGTGAGTTAGCATCAGATGGCAAAGCGTCTAGAACGGCCTGAATGGCCTGGTCGTCACTTTTTGACCTTGAGCTGATAAGAGCCTGGTTGGCATCAAGTTTCTTAACATTTGTTTCGAGAGTATTGACGACTTTGAGGTTAGAGTTCAAGTTGCTAACGGTTCGGTTTTTCTCAATCAAAACTTTTTCGTTGAATACAAGCATTTGGGCAAGAAATATCACCCCGACAATTGCGAACCCAAATATTACCGACACCCCTGCAACCCACATAAACATTGCGCGATTTGCTAGGGCTATCTGAGCTCTTTTTCTTAGGGCTTGGTTTACTGGCTGCATATTATTGGACCTCCGTTATGTCGATTGCTCGATCGGCAAAAATGCTTTTTGGAATGCCAATGTACGAGTCTGTCACGTTGCCGTTTACAATAATTGCGATAGTCGTATCCTTCGATGATGGAGCAAATAACTCTGGTGCATAAACAAAACTCATTGAGAAACGCAATACCTTCGAACCTGAAGAATCTGACCCATAACTAGTGTCACTAATGCTTATGTTGGAAGCCAGGTCGACTTCTTGTAATTTATTCTTTTCGTCCTTGTAGCGAAGTTTTGCGCTTTCAAGCGTTTTCTTGAATACCTCAACAGCCGGATAACTATTTTGCGCTTGGGCCTCAAGCGATATTGTGCCATCTTCGGAATCAATTCTAAGATTTGATATTTTTATATCATCTGGCGCCGGTGGAATAACTGCGCTAAGTACATCGAATATCCTTGAGTCAATGTTTTTAGTGCCATTCAAAGCAGTTATTTTAGTCAACTGATTTTGAATAGTTAAGGTTTTTGATAAATCGTCTACAGCTTTTAGCTTTTTGATACCAGTATTAATTGCTGAGTCTGCTAGACTGCTACGTAGTGCCTGAACACCAAAAACGTACATAGCCAAGATAACAACCGCCACGATTGATGCGATGCCTATCAGCACAGCCCCTGTGATTACAGAGGTTCGCATTCGCTGAGCTTTGATTAGCTCTTGCTTGACATCAGGTACAAGATTGATTTCTATCATTACCTGTTACTCCTTTGTGCCAAGCCTATCACGGTAGCAAATTCGGATGCAATCGAGCCTAGTTGTTGCTGGTCAGACTGAGCAACGTGCACCCGTTGCCAAGGATTTGCGATAGCAGCCGGCACACCAGTCTTTGAAGCCAGATATTCACCGAACTGCGGCACAACAGCTGAAAAACCAGATAATAATATGCCGCCAACTGGAGTGTTTGGGTAACGTGTTTGGAAGAATTTGATTGATTTGACTAGTTCTGAAGTAAAACTATCTAGTGTTGGTTCGATAGCACGATATACTTGGCCTTCTAGTCTATCTGGTGCCAGGCCAAATTTAAGAATAAATTGCCTAGCTTGGTCTTCTTCGACATTCAAATTTTGAATGACCGCTTTGACTAATGACCTGATACCAGTCGGGATGTTTCTGACCAGCCGTGGACTGTCACCGAATGTAATAGCTAGGTCTGTCGAAAGTTCGCCGACATCGATTATTAACCTAGCATCCAATACCCCTGGAGGCAATAACGAGCGTACAATTGCAATTGCATCAGGTTCGGCAGCAATTACGTTAAAGCCCAGGCTTTCGATAAATTCTAGCCTTTCCTCAGCATATGATTTAGCCGTGCTGGCCAACAAGACTTCTTGTTGCTTTGGATCATGCAAAGACTGCCCCAACAATGCCCAATCGACTTTGGCATCATCAACACTCATTGGAATATATTGATCAACCTGATATTTAATCGTATTATTTAACTCACCGGCAGCCATAACAGGGACATCAATAACCGTCGTGAAAGTTTTACTCGACGGCAACCCAATAACAACATTCTTTTCTCGGATGCCACTTTGGCCGACAGCTGTCATTATTGCTTCGCCAAGCCTATGCATGCCCTCGGGTGAATTGCTAGTTGATATCCGTTCATCAATTGGAACATATCCGTAATGCTGTAGATTCCAATTGCCTGATCCCGAAAGCTGGACTACCCTAACAGCGTTGGTACCTATGTCCAATGCAAAAAAGTTGCCCATACCTTTTATCAATGCCATATTAACCTATATTATACATAAGCATTACCAATAAAAGCAAGCGGTCGACAAATATTAAAACCTTGGTGGCTGCTCGATTGTATAGACTGTTTTAACTGCAGTGCTACTATTTGACTGTGCTGCAGCCCAAAGCAATGCATCAGCCCGGAAATTAATTATCTCGGCCGGTTGATTAAACGAGCCTATTTCTGAACCGAAGGTACGATATAGATATAGCTGCTTGGCCACAACCGGACCATTTATTACTAGCTTCTTACTGCAGCTGTCCGCTATGCGAATTTGATCAAGAGGCCTATCAGAACAGGTGTTGATTATTCCATCTTTTGCTATCAACCAGGCATCTATGTTCGTAACATCTCCTGTCACATTAATATTCTTCGCAATTATCACTAGCTGAGGGATATCTGCTATCCCGCCAGACTGATTGTCTTGATAGTTGATATCGCTGGTAATTGTCGCATTAGCCTCTGGGGCATTAATTACAATTGAACCTGTAAGGGCCCTGGTATCGAACTCATCTTCCCGGCCATGTATGCTTATTGTGCCGCTACCCTTGTAAAGGCTGCCTGATAGATCATACACACTTGCGCCGTCTGGTACTAAAGGTGTTAATAAATCAGTTGGGAACGACGCCGAGATATTTGGGGCCGAGCGAGTATAGGCATATTGTCCAACAAATGGCGGTGAGGCCGCACAGTCTTCATTTGTAAAACTTAGTTTACTATAGCCACAGATCGATGGGTTACCCAACCCAGCAAATACCGAACCTGAGGCCATACTGTTAATTAGACTGTTCGAAAAAATACTATACTCTGACCAGCTGCCGTAGGTGTTCCCTGCTATGACAGATGTGCTTGTCTGCACCTTACCGCCAGACCACAAGTCGCCACCCCAAACTTGAACTTTTGGTTTTTTACCTATTAACACACAAATACGACCAGATTCAGCACTGTTTGAATCAGCGCTTGAACGGCGACTAATCTCGAGGCCGAAACATATCTTGTCATTCGGCATAAATGTGTCAGGTATCACATATGACCCGTTCGCCAAATACTTTGTGCCCGTATTAAACACGATATCGCTTTTATCAACACTGGCGTCATAAATTATCTCGCCAATTTTATCAGTATTTTTATAGATATTCACAAGCCAATTTGTTGGGAGGCTTTTTGTCGCCCCACTATTATCGACATATGGTTTTACCGTTATAGTTTGCCCTGGGACTGCACCACCAACTGAATCCAAAGTTATTTGTGGGTCAAGTGTGTAGTCGTAAGGAACCGTAACGCACAATTTATCAGCGTCAATGTCCCCACCAGATTCAGAAATATTATTGACATATGTGCTGCGACAGTAGCCATCACCATTAGTGTAGCCTGTATAACCTGGCACGCCATTATAAATATCAACACCGACATCGTCTTGGCCAATGATGAACTGATTAGTACCAGAAAGATATGATGCCAACTCGACCTTGTCTGTTATTTTGAATGGGAAGGCTTTTACGTGGTTAACACCAGTCGGATTGCCGGTCTTTGCCTTCATTGTAGCGTCATTAACGTAATACCAATTAAAGTTAGAATCTGTGCTATTCGGGCCACCGTTTGTAATAATATGGTTCCAGTTAATAGCCTCACCCGGTTTAGCAGTGATACTAATATCTTGATACCCACCAGGTGTTGAGTTGGTGGTCTTTTGGATTTTTGTATCAACATTCAAGGCCCATGGTCGTTTTTTAACTCGAACACAGCTCCAGTCGGAAGCGATCGCCGTCGTCTTTAATGCAGAAGAGGTTGAGCTGGCCCAAGTTTTTCGGCAATATGTCCCCGTAGCGGATGGGGTAAAGGCCCAGCTGGTTTGTGAAACTGATGCGCCACCAGCTAACCCAGATGCTGCTGAAATATCGCTAATCTTATAATCAGTTGCATCTCCGTCAACTTTATAATAGTAACTTATCAGGTAATTCGTCTTATCGCCCACATTCGAAACGATATGATTCCACTGGTATGAATCGTCAACATAAATATCTGCTGGGCTGGACTTATTTTTTCCATTTTGCCAACCAGTCCAATCCCCATCTTTGGGTTTTGTCCTAATCTGGGTATTTGGGGTTAAAGACCAGACAGCATTGTCGACGACAGTAACACATTTATAGTTTAGGGCTGTGTTGTCGCTGCCTCCCCTTTTACTTGGGTTTGCCACCGTTGATCGACATATTTGAGTACCATCTGGCTGATCCGTAACAGTAAAGTTCGAAGTAAATGAAGCCGCTCCATTCTTTTTCGTGTTTACTGCTAAAGAGCCAATATTTGCCGCATTGGACCAGTCAGTGGATATAACAGCACCAGATGGCGACTTAATTTGTGTAACATAACCATAATTTACTTTTGTGTTTAACTGGTCATCGCCATCGTTTTTGACAGTATGTGTCCAAGTAGCTGTTACACCAGGAGATGCAGTCAATTTATTGACAGCTGTAGTTGTTGATATCGTCCAGGTCCACTTATAACAAAACCATCCAATGCTATTGCCCCAACTAGATGGGTTGAGCTCGGCTAAGCCATAATATGATCTTGCTTGAGAGTCGTGCAACCAGCCATGTACCCCATCGTTTTCAGGAATGTTTGTTTTATCATTATTACCAGTGGTAAAACCCCAATTTTCATAATCATATACATAACCCATTGTCGCATCTGTTCTATCTGCAGTCCCATCACTATAGGACTTAATTACGATGAATGCCATAACTCGATCAGCACCCACAGATTGACAAGTATTAAGAACATTATTCCAATTAATCCCGGTTGTGGCTTGGTTTTGTATTTTCAAGGGTTTAATTGACCCGTCTACTGGATAATCATACCAGCCGTGACCGTTGGTTGAACAAACCGATGAACTACCACAAGCAGATGCCTCACCGCCTGAGCCGGAACCCGAGCCAGCATGAACCGATATTACAGTTAACAGGGTCAAAAGAGCAGATACTGTGATTGGTAGAAATAGCCTAGATATCGCTCGATTTTTGTTAAAATAAAACAATTTACGCAGAATATGCATATTAACCACCAAGAGGTTCTTTTTCTTCTAATCCAGACCCAGTCAGGCCATTCAATATGCTGTTCAGTGTATCTAATGAACTTATATTATGCATAGCCGGGTCAATAAATATGCGCTTACTGTGCAAATCTTTTATGATGTCGTAAGCACTTTTTGCCTCTTTATAATTATCCTCTCGGACTGCTGCCCAAAAAAGAATTGATTGGCAGGTTGGATCATATTTTGATTTGGAGTTGCCCTTAATCTCCGCTACGACACTCTTAACACCGGCTTCGTCTATTGTGGCCTCATCCGAATTATCGCCGCGATACAAGTAGTCAGCAGCTGCATTATATTTATCAATCACACTTTTGCCACATACAACTTTTGCGGGGTTAAAATAAACCAAACGACGACTATAAAAAAGCCATGTCACTCCACCAATAATAGTAATAGATAATAATAACAAGATAATTATCGCAATTGTTCGTTTCCTCATATATTGCTCTCCTTGTAGATATTTTAACATAACTGTTATAAATCAGTTAAATATTTGGATATTATTCTTGGGCTATTATTAATAATGCTGTTTCTGTATCATTATAGATATGAGTTTATCTATTGGAATCGTTGGGCTGCCAAATGTCGGTAAATCGACATTGTTCAATGCCCTAACAAATAACAAAGTATTGGCGGCTAATTATCCGTTTGCTACAATCGAGCCGAATACCGGTATCGTCCCCGTCCCTGACGAGCGCCTGGATAAACTAGCAGCGCTGTATAAAACCGACAAAATCATACCAGCAACGGTCACTTTTGTTGACATCGCCGGTTTAGTCGCTGGCGCTAGCAAGGGCGAAGGGCTTGGCAATAAATTTTTGGCAAATATTCGCCAATGCGACGCGATTGTTCATATTGTCCGCGCATTTGAAGACGACAACGTCGTCCATATCACTAACAAAATTAATCCAAAAAGCGACATTGAAATAATTAACACAGAATTAATCTTGGCAGATATTCAGACTATTGAAACGCGCATTATTAAAACGACACATGACGCCAAGGCAAACCCAAAGCTGAAGGCTGTTTTAGAATACTTTGAAAGACTGTTAACACACCTGAAATCTGGCACTCCACTATCACAATTGCCAGACGTAGACATGGAAGTTATTGGCGATTTGCATTTACTGACCGCAAAACCTGTAATTTATGTTTTTAATGTTGATGAAAATACCCTAACTGATTCAGATAAAAAAGACGATTTAACAAGGCTAGTTGCGCCGGCGCGAACAATTTTTGTATGCGCCAAATTAGAAGACGAACTGAAAGAGTTATCGGTCGCTGAGGCTGGTGAATTACTAGCCAGTTACGGCGTAAGCGAAACTGGATTGATGCAACTGGTTCACGCTGCTTACGACATTTTGGGACTACAAAGCTACCTGACTGCAGGCATCAAAGAAGTCCGCGCTTGGACGATTCATAAGGGCGATACTGCCCCAATCGCTGCCGGCGTGATTCACACTGATTTTGAAAAAGGTTTCATCGCTGCCCAAGTTGTTGATTACGATGATTTAATAAACGCCGGGTCTGAAGTCGCCGCCAAAGCCGCCGGCAAAGTCCGCACCGAAGGCCGCGACTACGTCATGCGCCCAGGTGATGTAGTTGAATTTAGGTTTAATGTAAGCAAATAAAATCTTTCTTGGTTCCCTTTTGCCCCAGCAATATCACTATCTCTTTTATTTTTAATCACAAAACACTTTTTGGCCCAATCTTCAAAATCACGCAAAATCTGACGACGCATTGAATCATTTTTGATAATTCCTTTGTTAGTTTGCTCGCGACCCGCTTCAAACTGCGGTTTAACCATCGCCACAATCTGCGTCTTTGCATCACACAGATTATTATGAATATGCGGCAAAATGTCGCGCAGGCTAATAAACGACACATCAATTACAATC
Source organism: uncultured Saccharimonas sp. (SeqCode) (assembly GCA_964407205.1). Classification (GTDB taxonomy): domain Bacteria; phylum Patescibacteriota; class Saccharimonadia; order Saccharimonadales; family Saccharimonadaceae; genus UBA1547. Next base: position 3,350 of record CAYOUQ010000015.1, on the reverse strand, counting down.
ATGTCCGGTTTAATATCCAAGTCAAAGTCACGAATATCTGTTTTTTCATGAATTTCAACTAGTCTATTGCGCCGCAGGTTTGGATGTAATTGGTCAGTGCCGACATCAACAGCATAAACCTTTTTTGCGCCATTACGCAGCGCATAATCCGTAAAACCACCAGTGCTGCTGCCAACGTCCAAAATAACCTTTTCTTTAAAATCTAAACCCAAAACCCTGGCAACTGATTCTAATTTTAACCCCGCCCGACTGACATATTGCGTATCTGCCATTATATCCAAGGTGTCTTTGCTACCAACAAACTGGCTGGACTTTTTCGCCGCCATGCCATTAACAGTAACTTTGCCTAATTTAATCCAACTCTCAGCCTGAGACCTGGATGCGACTAATTTACGCTGTGTCAGCGCCATATCTAGTCGAATCTTTGTCGTCATTTTATCCTTTTTTGCGCTCGCGATATTCGCCAGTTTCGGTATCGACAGAAATAATATCACCTACTTTTATGAACGCGGGAACTTTTACTACTAACCCCGTTTCAGTTGTTGCATCTTTTTGCACACTACTAGTAGTATCCCCCTTCACGACGTCTTCACAGTAAGTAACCTTCAAATATACATTCTTTGGCAGCTCAACATTAATAATACTGCCGTTGAAAGATTGCAAGATAATTTCGTCACCTTCTTTCATGAAATCAGTGGCGTCTTCGGCAATACTGATTGGTAGTTCAAACTGTTCAAATGAGCTTGGATCCATAAAATACAAATTACTGCCGTCGCTGTACAAGTATTGAACGGGCCGCTTTAATACTTCTGCTGATTCAACTTTTTCCTGACCCTTAAAAGTCCTGGCTACAACGCCGCCATCTATCAGGTTTTTAATCCTGACATTTACGATACTGCCGCCACGACCAACCACTTTTTGGTTATAGTCAACAACCCTAAACGGTTTGCCGTCAAGTTCAATAACAGTACCTTTTTTTAATTCCGTAGGGCTTAACATGGTCTACTATCCTTGAATAGTAAATGGTAGTAATGCCAAGTGCCTAGCGCGCTTGATAGCGACGGCAATTTGTCGTTGCTGTTTGGCGCTTAGACCAGATTTGCTGATTGGCTTGATTCGGCCATAAATATCAATAAAACGCTGCAGAGTTTTGACGTCTTTGTAATCAAAATAAACAGGCGTGTCTTTTTTAAATCGTTGCATTGTCATAATTTTCTCCTAGAATGGTATTTCACTTAAATCAATTGGTTTATCATCGATGTCTTCAATGACTACATCTTCACTTTTCTTGCTGGATTTCTTTGGCGCATCCGAGCTGTCGCTAGCAGCACCGGCACTTGGTCCATCCAAGAACGTAATATCACTGGCTGTGACTTCAATTCGTGATTGCTTTTTGCCAGTCTCTTTATCATCCCATCGGTCTTGGCGCAAACGCCCCTGAACTAATACCCGGCGACCCTTTGATAGGTACTGCATAACTAAATCGCCCAGTTTTTCCCAGGCATTAACATTAAAAAAGTCAGCTTCGTCATCTTGACCGCCTCGATCAACTGCGATGCCGAAACTTACAATTGTCTTGCCGCTAGTTGTCGAGCGCTGTTCTGGGTCTTTGGTTAATCTTCCTAATAATATTACTTGGTTAATACTTTTTGACATATTCTTACTCCCTTTCGTCGTCTTCTTCTACGTTACGTAATGAAGTTGTCTTGGCCTCTTCTAGAGCCTTGCGACCCTTCAAATCAACCGCGACTAGCAAGTATCGTAATACTTCATCAGCAATGTTTAAGTTGTTGCTGATTTTTAATGGAGCCTGAGCCGGTAGCTTAATATCAAAATAGACATAGACCGCAAAGTCTTCCTTTTTAATTCGATAAGCTAATTTTTTCTTGCCCCAATTGTCTTCTTTGACAATTTCACCGCCATTTGAAGTAATTAGACTGCGCACTTTAGTTAGTGGCGCCTCTAAATCAGCTTCTAAATCTGGGTGGATTAGAACTGTTAGTTCATATTCTTTCATCTAGATTTCCTCCTCTGGAATCCGTTTGGATGCTTGTGCCTAACACAAGCCGAGTTAATAACTGACAAATTATAACAGATTACCAAAATAAATACTAGAGGTCGTCAGACTGATCTGCGTCATCGGGCCCATTAATGTCATCAAGGCTGTCAATCAATACTTCACGAGGTCTTTGCCCATCAGCTGGCCCAACTATGCCTTTTTCTTCCATACTGTCAATCAACCTGGCAGCCCTAGAATAACCCAGTCTAAAACGGCGCTGCAACGAACTGGTACTGGCCTTTTGAGAGTTAACAACCATCTGGACTGCCTCATCAAACAGGGGGTCTTCATCGCCACTATTTTCATAGTCAGATATAGTTCCACCCTTGCCATTTAGGTGGACCTTTTGGCTGATTACATCGTCGTTATAGTCCGGAGGTGATTGGAAATGCAGGTGTGCAACAATCTTGTCAATCTCTTCATTAGTCACCCAAGCACCCTGGACACGCTTTGGCTTTGGCATGCTAGCATTGACGTACAGCATGTCACCAAGACCAAGCAACTTTTCGGCACCACCTTGATCCAAAATAATACGACTTTCAAGCTGAGAAGGTACTGTAAATGCAATGCGAGACGAAATATTAGCTTTAATTAAACCGGTAATGATATCAGCACGCGGCGACTGAGTCGCCAGCACCAGGTGGATTCCGACCGCACGAGCTTTCTGTGCCAACCTGGCAATCAAACTTTCAATATCGCGACCCGCTGCCATCATAAAGTCAGCTAACTCATCAACAACAATCACGATATATGGCATGACACCATCCTCGTGCTCTTGGATGACTCCATCATCCTCTTCGATTTGAACTTTTATTTTCTTGTCGCGAATCTTTTGATTATAAGATTTGATGTCTCGTACACGATGCTCTTTGATTAAAGTATAGCGTCGCTCCATTTCATTGACAGCCCATTTTAAGGCACTGATCATCTTTTCTGGCTCAATAATTACTGGGGTAAGTAGGTGTGGAATATCATCATAGTGCGACATTTCAACACCGTGCTTTGGATCCACTAAAATCAGTTTTAATTCACTTGGGCTGTTGCGATATAGCAAGCTGACAATCAATGTGTTAATCATAACGGACTTACCAGAGCCAGTCGTACCTGCTATTAGCAAGTGCGGCATTTTATCTAATTCACCAATTACTGGTTCACCAGAAATATCTTTACCGATTGCAAATGCTAAAGTTTCCTTATTTTCTTGCCACTTCGAGCTTGATAATATGCTACGAATCCTGACATCGGCCGCTTTTTTGTTTGGCACTTCAATACCGACAACACTTTTGCCAGG
>CAYOUQ010000014.1:10351-16178 GCA_964407205.1 uncultured Saccharimonas sp. (SeqCode) | reverse complement strand
GCCGTCCGCCGCTCGCCGCCAGTCCGAAGACCGCGCTGCCGCTCGACTTGCATGTATTAGGCACGCCGCCAGCATTCATCCTGAGCCAGGATCAAACTCTCCATAAAAAAATGTACCGATAAATCGATACTTTTATATAACTCAATATAAACTGACGATAATTTGCACAACTAAATTGTCAATGTTCATTTTATCTGTTACAACTCCACGTTGTCCGCACAAAACAATGTCCGAGCGGCAGACTGTTATTTATCATACTTCATCACTAGTATTTTAGTCAAGGATTATCTTTAGCAATTCGTAGCAAAAAACACAACTATGCCTACAGCCACTCCCAACAACATGCCTACAGCCACTTCAACAGGTGTATGCCCCATTGCAATATATCGTAGTCCTGTTCCATTTTTCTGATCTTTTATTAGCCGGTCCAACGCTACACCTTGTTCACCGCAGGCTCGGCGTACCATCATAGCATCATACATAAAAATTACAGATACCAATGCCGCCAAAGCGAACAATCCTGACCCAAATCCGTCAACTAGGCCTATCACAACAGCGACCGAAACTGATGTAGCACTGTGAGCACTGGGCAGGCCACCAGATTTATACAGTAAAGCCGTGACACCGTTTCCGTCTTTTTTTATTTTACTAATTATATATTTGATCATGTGTGCCATTGCCCAGGCGGACACGAAGGCTATAATATATGGAGACAAAATTTCTTGAATCATTCTTCCCCGCCTTCTTTTTCTTGTTCTGGCATTATGCCGATTGAAGCCACCTTATCGCCCTCATTCATACGCATAATTCTTACGCCCTGAGTGGTACGTCCAAGAACTGGTATGTCTTTTATGCCAACGCGGATTGCCTGCCCGCTAGTCGAAATGACTAATATTTCGTCGGCTTCTTTGTCGATAGTTTTTACTGTTACGATTGGGCCAGTTTTGGCAGATACTATTGCCGCTTTTATGCCGACCCCTCCACGTTTATGTTGCGGAAAGTTCATGGCTTTAGTTGTCTTGCCATACCCGTTTTCGCTAATAACCAAAAGCCGTTGATTGTTATCGTCAACAACATCCATGCCTACTACTTGGTCGTTTGGTCGTAGACGTACACCTCGTACGCCCCTAGCAGATCGTCCCATAGGGCGAGCATCTTTTTCATTAAATCTGATAGCCTGACCAGCTGATGTAGAAATTATTACATCGTTTTCACCGTTCGTCTTTTGAATCCAACGTAATTCATCACCAGCATCCAATTTAATCGCTATTAACCCATTGGTTCGGATATTGGCATATTCTTTGAACGGGGTCTTTTTAATAGTGCCCTTGGTAGTAGCCATGAACAAGAAACCATCATCTTTTTCATCCTTTTTGTGACAAATAATAGACGTAATCTTTTCTTCAGGCTGAAGCTGTAATAGGTTGACCGCCGCTATACCTTTGGTCGCAAGACTGGCCGCTGGAACTTCATAGGCTTTTAGCCGGAAAATCCGACCCTTGTTGGTAAAGAACAAAAGATAATCGTGTGTATTCGCCGTAATTAATTGCATAATTACATCTTCGGCTTTTGTAGCCATACCACGTTTGCCTTTACCGCCGCGATTCTGTCTGTGATACTCGCTCAGTAACGTACGTTTAATATAATTTTCAGCTGTCAGTAAAATAACACTTTCTTCTTCTGGGATTAATTCTTCGTCACTGAACTTTCCAATCTCGTGATTGATTATCTGGCTTCTTCGCTTGTCATTGTATTTTTCTTTCATCTCAAGCAGTTCTTCTTTGATAATCCTTAAAATCTCATTCTCGTCAGCCAGGATCGCCTCAAATTTTGCTATCATGCCCAACAGTTCTTTCAGCTCGTTTTCGATGGCCTCACGCTCTAGTCCGGTTAACCTTCGTAGCTGCATAGCCAAAATCGCCTTGGCTTGGATTTCTGACAGCCCAAATTTCTTGGTCAGGGCTGCCTCGGCTTCTTCAGACGTTTGGCTGGCTCGAATGACTTTTATAACTTCGTCGATATGATCAAGTGCTATCTTATAACCTTCAAGAATATGCGCACGTTCTTTTGCTTTGCGTAATTCAAACTCAGTTCGACGCCTTACTACGCTCTGGCGATGTTTGATAAATTCGCCAAGTATCTCTTGCAACCCCAAGATCCGTGGTTGGATACCATCAATTAACGCCAGCATATTATAGTGGAAGCTCGACTGAAGCGAAGTCATCTTATACAATTGATTTAATACTTTCTTTGGGTACGAGTCTTTCTTCAGTTCGACAATTATTCTAACCGACCCACGAGCACTTTCGTCTCGTAAATCACTTATCGACATAATCTTTTTTTCTTTAACTAAATCAGCAATTCTTTCAATTAGTGTTGCTTTATTTACAGCATAAGGTATCTCCGTGATAACAATTTGGCTGCGACCTTTCTTGGTTTCTTCGATGCTTGCAACCGCCCTAATAACAACACTGCCACGTCCAGTTTGATAGGCTTGTTTCATCGGCGTTCCACCATACACGGTGGCGCCTGTTGGGAAATCTGGACCCTTTACGTGTTTCAACAGACCGTCAATCGTCACTGTGTCTGGGTTATCAATCATGTATATTGCCGCGTCGACAAGTTCACCTAAATTATGTGGCGGAATACTTGTCGCCATACCAACCGCAATACCTATCTGGCCATTTAGTAAGATATTTGGAAGCTTGGCTGGTAAAACTACTGGCTCTTTGTATTCACCATCATAATTATCACGAAAGTCGACAGTTTCTTTGTCTAAATCAACTAATAGTTCATTCCCAGCTCGATCCAGTCGTGCTTCTGTATATCGAGATGCCGCCGGTGGGTCTCCGTCCATAGATCCAAAGTTACCTTGACCATTAACTAATGTGTAGCGCATGTTCCAATCTTGAGCCAAACGAACCATGGAGTCATAAATTGCCGCATCACCATGAGGATGATATTTACCCATCACATCACCAACGATACGTGCCGATTTAGTAAATTTTCCACCAGGCTTCATGCCCTGTTCGCCCATTGAGAAAAGAATTCGACGATGTACGGGTTTTAAGCCATCACGGACATCTGGCAAAGCTCGGTCAATGATTACGCTCATTGAATAACGTAGAAAGTTATCCTCCATGGTGTCTTCAACTGTTTGCTTTTCTACAACACGTGAATGATTTATCTCTGTTGAAATAATTTCAGATTTAGTTGTATTTTTGTCATCGTCCATAATTATACGTCCAACTCCTCAAGATTTAATGACTTCGCACGGCCCTGTATAAAGCTTTTTCGTAAATCAACCTGGTCTCCCATCAGCTTTGTGAATATGGCATCCGCCCTTTCGGCATCTTCAACTTTTACTTGAATTAATACTCGATTTTCTGGCTTCATTGTCGTATCCCAAAGTTGTTCAGCATCCATTTCTCCTAATCCTTTATATCGCTGCAACAGAGTAACGCCTGCCTGGCGACTACGATCATCACTGGATTCAACTTTTGTGCCCTTGTCTTTACGCTCGGAAATCAGTGAATCAATTATTTGGTCTCGCTCATCATCACTATAGGCGTAATATTTTTTCGCACCTGTTTTAATTAAAAATAGTGGAGGCTTTGCTAGATATATATGACCAGCGTCAATAACCTCTCGCATATACCTAAAGAAGAAAGTCAGTAACAAAGTCGCGATATGGCTACCGTCAACATCAGCATCTGTCATGATAATAATTCGATGATACCTTAACCCGGCAATATCAAATTGGTCGCCAATGCCGACTCCCATCGCTTTAATCAGACTTACAATCTCGTTGTTTGCTAGCATTCGATCTAATCGAGCACGTTCAACATTCAAGACCTTGCCTCTAAGTGGCAGTATAGCTTGGGTTTTACTGTCACGACCAGATTTTGCAGAACCTCCGGCCGAATCTCCCTCTACGATATACAACTCCGACAATGAAGGGTCTTTACTGGAACAATCAGCTAACTTGCCTGGCAGCCCCAGACCGTCTAATACACCCTTACGAATAACATTATCCCTAGCTGCTCGAGCCGCTTTTCTAGCACGTGCGGCCAATAATGCCTTGCCGACAATAACTTTTGCGACATTCGGATTTTCATCCAAATAGTATGAAAAGTACTCGGTCATTACCTGATCCACATACCGACGAACCTCAGGGTTACCTAATTTATTTTTGGTTTGCCCTTCAAACTGTGGGTCTGGTAATTTAACAAGAATAACCGCAGTTAGGCCCTCTCGTACATCATCGCCAGTTAGATTTTCTTCTTTTTCCTTTAGTAATCCTGTTTTCCGGGCATAATCATTAATAACCCTAGTCAATGCCGACCTAAACCCTACTAGATGAGTTCCGCCGTCAATTGTCAAAACGTTATTTGCAAATGGCCTGATCGTCTCTAAGAATGAATCATTATATTGCACCGCAATCTCGACCATTGAATCTTCAACCAGCTTTTCAACATAAAAGATACTGTCACTGGTCACGTCTTTACCTACATTTAGATATTTTACATAGCTTTGAATACCACCTTCAAAATAGAACGCTTCACGCTCATTTGTCCGTTCATCTTTAACGCATGTATAGACGCCCTTCGTTAAATATGCCTGATGGCGCAAGTAGTTCACTACCCATTTGTAGTCGAAGTCCGTCCCCTCTTTGAATATTTCTGGATCAGGATAAAACGTGATTGATGTACCACGCTGGCGGTCGGTCTTGCCTAAATGCTGTAATGTCCCTTGTGTAACACCTTTCTCAAATTCTATATGGTATAACTCGCCTTCACGAACAACTTCAGCGATTAAGCGACTCGATAGCGCATTTACGACACTTGAACCAACGCCATGCAACCCTGAAGACACTTTGTAACCACCACCACCAAACTTTCCTCCGGCATGAAGTATCGTCAGTGCTGTTTCAAGCGAACTTTTGCCAGTCTTGGAGTGTTTATCGACTGGGATACCACGGCCGTTATCATCAATCCTGGCACCACCATCCTTCAATAAAGTCACCTCTACTCTTGTGGCAAACCCAGCAATAGCCTCGTCTATACAGTTATCGGCGATTTCTTTTATTAAATGGTGGACCCCCTCATATCCGGTACTGCCAATATACATTCCTGGTCGCTTGCGTACTGGCTCAAGGCCTTCAAGGACCTGGATTTGCGATCCGTCATAAGAATTATCAACTTTTTGTTTAGTCACTATAAACTCCCCTATTAAATACGGCTGCTATGGCTCTTTACAATACATCTATTATAGCGCACAATTTGTGTTCACTCAAGCTATTGCATTAATTATTATTACTATGTTACAGTGATACATAAGAGGAATAAAATAACAACAAAAACTAAAAATGTTCAAGAAGATTGTATCAAATTTACCATTCAGCCCTGCCCTGGTTGGTCAGTTGGCTTTTTATGCCAAAAGACTTCGTGACGAAGAGGCTACAAGAAGATTAGGGTTGATATTTGTCGCATTAGCATTAGTTGTTCAGTCTTTAGCCGTATTTCAACCACCTCAATCAGCCAATGCCTCAAGCCCAGGCGATATCGTCCCGGGCGGTATACCCGGCAACAGCGTAAGCGGTCTATTGGGGGTGTATGACAACAACTCATATAACTTTAGAGACATAATGAATCATGTTGGTATTACAAGGTCTAACTTAGCGGCAACCACACTAAAAAGTTTTGTAACAGGTGACAAAATTACATGGGCACTAACATCTCATTATAGCTACAGCGACGGAGAACGTGAACATAAAATCTATAGTTCTGATGGAACTTTTATTAAAAGCGTATATTCTAGACCGTTA
>CAYOUQ010000014.1:2618-10341 GCA_964407205.1 uncultured Saccharimonas sp. (SeqCode) | reverse complement strand
CCGTTAAGCCTTTCGGGTAATCGTACTAGAGAGTTCACAGGTTGGGTTGGTAAAGCTTCTTTCGGATGGTTTGCGATAAGACAATCATGCGGCAACTTGATAGCAGACATAATTCCACCCGAACCACCAAAGCCATGCGTTTATAATTCCGATATAACGGCCAATGATCCAAACTGTAAGCCATGCCCTTATGCTCCAAATCTTTGGATAAGTAGCCCGCTTTGTATTGAGCCTATTAAACCGGAACCTATTAAATGTATATATAATTCTAATATTCTGGCGAGTGATAAAGATTGTCGACCGTGCCCGTATAATATATTAATTTGGGTAAATAGCCCGTCGTGCGTTGAACCACCCGCAAAGTGTAAATACAACCCTGCGATACTTGCAAACAATCCAGACTGTCAACAATGCCCTGGCAACGAGACAATATGGATTAAGGACAAATCCTGTGTGCCAAATATAATAAAAACGAAATCTTCAAAAAATATTACCCATGGATCTGTTGACGCCACAACGCTGCAGGCACAACCAGGCGACCAAATTAGTTTCACAATAACAATTGAAAATACCGGCACAAATTCGGCTTCATCGATCAAGATTGATGATAATTTGTCAGATGTACTTGAATACGCAACCTTAACAGACAATGGTGGCGGGACACTAAACACTGCCACAGGGACCCTGTCGTGGCCGGACATATCATTAAACGCAAAGGCCAAACAAACTAGAACCTTTTCAGTTAAAATCCTCGACAGTGTTCCAGCTACAGCTCAAGGTTCAAGTAATGATACTTCCTTCGACTGCACAATTGTAAACACCTTCGGCAATTCCGTCAGCATTAAAATAGCATGCCCTTCTCCAAAGATTGTTGAACAAGTCGTCACAGAGCTACCAGTCACTGGGCCACGCGAAAATATTATTTTCTCTGGCATTGTCCTAGCTGTGGTTGTGTATTTCTACACCAGGTCAAAACAACTTGGTAAAGAAATTCGTTTAATTCGCAAAGACGCAAACGCGGGGACAATATAGGAGTTATATATGAGTAAAGGACCAGAACAAATATCAAGCAACGTAGAATATGATAATGAGAATCAGGAACATTCTGCTGAGCTGTTTGAGAAGCTTGCCAGCGAACGCGAGCGATCTATTGAACAAATAGGCGAAACCCAAGCTGAAAAGGCCGAGAAGGCGAAAAAAGAGGCATTAGAAGCAGTCAAAGACATCGACAAAAATAATAAAGAGCCACAGGCTGAAACAGTCGAAAAAAACGTTACAATAAGCAAGAAACAAAAGAACGATAGTTACAAGAAAACGCTAAAACGAGTCCAGTCTGAGTTGAAGCCTGCCGAGAAGGTATATAGCAAGGTAATCCATAACGACACAGTTGAAAAATCAAGTGAATTTATCGGCAATAGTGTTGCCAGACCGAACTCGATTCTGTGTGGTGCGGTCTGTGCGTTCCTGCTTACACTACTTACCTACTTTGTCGCAAAGAAAATAGGTTATAGACTTTCAGGGTCCGAAACAATTGTCGCATTTGTGGTCGGCTGGGTTATAGGTTCAGTCTACGACTATCTTCACATTTTGCTTACTGGCAAAAAATAAAATTTGGACAACCAACTATCTAATATGTACCGACACCTCGTCTTCTGAGTCACGATTTAGAATATTATCATCGGCTTGTTTAATAGGTTCAACTGCAGGATTATTTTTTGAGTTACTTGGCTGCCGAATTACCGGGTTGGGTAATACAGGTTCGGGCGCCACCTGGTTGACTTGATTTACAGCACTATTTTCAATAATCGGCGGTGCGGTATTGTCGCTTTGGCTATTTGTCGTCGTTTTAGCTGTCTGTTTACGCTTAGCAAGCCATTCGTCTAAAAACGAAGTTCCAGTCGCTGTACTAGTCTGCCCATCGCCCATGCTCTGACCACTACCGCTACTAGAAGCAGTAGCCTCCTGTTTTACGGCATCTGCTTTAGCCTTTTCAATAGCGGCTGTCCCTAACCGATCAAAAATCTCTTTTTCAACCTCAGCTCTTGGCCGACCATACTTGGCAGATGATAGCTTTTTCATCGCATCTTGAAGTTGGGGCTTAAAGTCTTTCAAAGGAGGCAGTACATGCATACTAAACGGAGATGACGGTACGCCATTAATTAAGACCGATGTAACAGTTTCAAAGTTTGGTAATTTTGTCAGGTCTTCAGCGTCATAGGTTGGAGCAAATTTCTTTTCTAGCACCTCGGCGTCAGTAATACCCAAACGGCCGCTCAAAACGGTACCGACATTTCCGATGACGGCCTCGCGTACTTCGTCCGTCAGCTGGGTCATAAATTGATTAGCTAAAATCAAGCTGAGGCGGTATTTTCGTGACTCAGCCAAGATCGTAGCAAAGGATTCAGTCGAAAAGTTCTGGAACTCATCAACATATAAAGTAAAATCAACACGCTCATCTTCTGGAATGTTTGCTCTTCCTAATGAAGCTGCTTCAAACTTCATTATGAATATCGTTCCTAGTAGCTTCGAGTTCAGATCGCCCATTCTACCTTTCGATAGGTTAACCAACAATATTTTTTTATTGTCCATTATTTGACGCAGGTCAAATCCACTTTTTTCTTGACCAATAATGTTACGCATAGCGGTGTTTGACATGAAAGGACCAAATTTTGCGACAACCCATGTAATAATTTCACCGGCTTCATTTGAACGCTGCGATGCAGGAAATTCTTTTGTCCAAAAGTCTAACACCATTTGGTCTGTGACATATTTTAGTTTTGAATTTCTGAAATCTTCATCTACTAATACTTTCGGTATATCGATAAAAGTACCAGGATGTGCTGGGTCTGACATTAATAATAGTGCACAATTTCTAAAGATATGTTCAAGACGTGGGCCAACTATACCAACATGGTTTTGGTCATACAGGTTATACAACATACTAATAGCCTCGGCGATTAGAAAATCTTTCTGGTCTGGCGTGTCAAATTCAAACATATTTAATCCGATTGGGTTGGCCATATCACCAGGGTCAAAATATATTACATCCTCAACTCGCTCTTTTGGCACCATACCCATAAGCTTTTCTGCCGAATCGCCATGCGGATCGACGTAAGCAAAGCCACGGCCATCTAACATGTCTTGATACATACAATTCTCAAGTAAAGTAGACTTACCTGAACCAGTTGAACCAATGAAATAGAGGTGTCTTCGACGATCATCTATCGATAACCTTATGTCTTTTCTGACACCTCTGAACTCGTTATAGCCTATCAGCAGTCCATCTTCAACTAATTGGCTCGGGCCATCGACCTGTTTAGACATCTCTCGTTCAACCTGAGCAGTTGGTATATTATCTTGATCAGGCAGGTGAAATATTGTTGCCAGTTCAACACTATTCAATATATTCTGATTGATTGATTGTGGGAAAAAGCGAAAAATATAGGCAGTAACAAGTTCTTCAATATCCTTCGCTGGAGCAAACTTAAACCCATTATTCGAAGTTGAATCAAATAATGCAAATGAGGCTACGATGTTCTTCAACAGGGCCTGTGACCTCTCTGCCATATTTGACGATACAATTACCCTTATTAAAGTTTCGTAGCCAGCATAACGAGTTTTTTCTTCAATCGCATCAACAGTACCCTGTTCAATAGCAGTTAGCTGCTTATCCTCAACTTTGACTTCTTTTGCTTCAGGTGGTTTCCACAACACCCCCATCAGCTCTTTTGGGGTGAACATACTAATAAAACTGGTCTTCTTTTCGCCTTTATCTTTTTTTATTCTACCTGCTTCTTCCTGCGCCGCTTTCGTCCACCCCGGGTCAGCCGGTCTGAACATTAACTGGATTGCAACACCATCATCTTTCGTTATTGACGACAAAGAGTTTAATATCGCCCTAGATACATCTCTTTTTGATTCCTTATAAGTCGCAATTGGGTACGCAAACTCTTTTTTTAGTGTAAATTCACCACCCGCGGTACCACTTATTTTACCAGTTTGACTGAATATGTTTCTGTCCACGACCTCATCAAGACGAGCTGTTGGGTAGGCAGAGGCTAACGCCTGGCGAACTAGCTCAGTCATAACAGCCGGAACAACTGCGTAATAATGTATTAACCCGTTTTGAGCAATTATTTCGAATGATAAATGCCTTTGGCCATACACTTTACTCTTAAAGCCTTTTTGAAGAGTGCTGGAAATAATGTCATACATCACCTGCGACTGTGACAAAACCTCGTCTAAAACGTCTCGTTCGTCTCGACCGTTCCCTTGGATGTCTTCTCCAGCCGGCGGTATATGTATATACATTGGAATCATTTTTAGCCCACGCTCATAATTCTTTGCTTCACGTAGTATCTTTCTGTATTGCAAAAATACGATTGTCGACAGAACCACCAGCACAAACGCAGCAATAGCTATAGTAATAATTAAACTAATAATTTCGTTATTCATTGCTACTTCGGCCTACTCAGCTCCCTTCCAAAGCGCTTTCTCAGATAATTAACCTTCAAATCAGTTACGTTCTCTTCTCTTTTATAAGGATCATCTTTAGTTTGGGAAATAATTTTCTTTGCTTTTTCGACCCAGACTTTTTCTATTAAATCTTCATCTTTATTTGTAGGAAGGTCGTCATCACCTTGCGTAGCAGCTCCTGTTGTGGATGTGACAACTGGCGTCGGCAACGATATCATTGGCGACGGACCACTCGGTGGCACATTCTCTGCTTGCTGCACGTCGCGCTCTATTGCACTGATTGGTTCAACTTCAGGTCGATTGCTTGGTGCCGCTTCTAATCTGCCCGGCATAGCAATAGCAGGACTGGTTTCATTGTTAACATTTGTGTTTTTTATGTCTGGGTTCATATCTGTAATTATATCATGTTATGATCACACTTATGCTAATTTTTTTATTTAATTCTTTTATAAATATAAACACATCCAACTACTTCAAAAATTGCGACTAAAAAGTACTCATAAACTCCAACATGACCTACCGATTGGAGGCCTATTAATATCACAGGCGCCGCTGCGATAATAGTTGAGAAATAGTATGAATGCCTAAGTGAAAGCGCCGATAACGGCCTTTTTGTAATTGCAACTGCAGATAAGTGCGAAACAAGTTTACTGAAGTAATAGATGGCCTCTGTTACGCAGCCTAGGCATAGAATATACAACAAGATAAAAATCGCCACAACGCCAAAAGGACCCGCAGTAACTGGGGTCGTAAAATTTAACATAACAGCGAGCAAGCAGAGGCTTGCAACACACGCAATAGGTAAAATTATTTTAAACATTATATACAATTATACCATTTATGCTTAGGTGATGAAAACAAGCCTGAGCGACAAGCTTAAAGTATAAGTTACAGCATGCGCCGATGATTAAATATTGAGCGCGAGAACCAATACAACCTGCCGCTGCAGGCATTGTACTGACCACTCCCAAATTTGGGAGCTTATGTCCGTACTGCTATCGTTCCGCGGTGTATCCATCTTTACTATCGAAAAAGAGCAAAGATGGATACACTGGTACTTGATAAGCTAGCTCGTACCATTTGGCAGAGCATCGGTAACGCCACTATAAGGTGCAAGACCTAACGATTCAGATCATTCTATATGTCGTTACCGAATTACTGCCAAATTTGTTGGTCAGTTATCAAAAATTGATTGTTAAGGTGTCTTCAATTTTTATATTTAGTGTTTGTTTTTGCATTGAAGATACTTTTACATTAGCATTTTTAAATAAATTTTTCAATAAAATAATCAACAAATTTACCTGTACTAATTACAACGTCTATATGTATTTATGAATATTACAGATTGGAATGTCGTACGTTGTAATTACCGCTGCGTTGTATTATTAACTGATAATTTATGTATCCCCTTTTTTATAGACTCTCTATGTCGTCTTAGGCTGCATCCATGGTTGTTTTGATTTTAATTCTTTTTTTGCTTTTATTTCGCTTCGTTATTTACAAAATTTCCAAGTAAAATTTGTTTGATCATTTTTTAGTAACCGGTTCGTTCGTTGATAAATTGTGCAACTGAATTAATTTTTCATTATGTTTTGTTTCTAAATTTACTCGAATTTTTTAATGGATAGATTGTATTTTTGATTTAACTATTTTTAATAATCAAACCCAAAAATCCTAACCCGCCATGCGTTTGATGTTACATTCCGTCATTTATAATTTTTATTTAATAAGCAATATCATTAATACAAAGCTATTCAGTTTTGCATTATTGTTTTTATTTATGCATGTTTCATATGCCGTATGGCCTAAATTGATATTTATATTTTTTGCCTATTTGTAAGTTATCCACACGTAGTATTTTTTACCAAACATTTTTGATAAATATGTATTGACACAAGCACTTTTAAGCCCTATTATGGGGGTAGCTTTTGAATAAATTTATTATGCAAAAGCCAAAAATAAACAGATAATCAAAAACTCCACACATAAAACAACCGTTCCTCGCAGGCGGTTGTTTTTGTATACAAAAATACCCGAAAAGTATCGGGTATTAATATAAAAAATGGTGGAGCTGCGGGGAATTGCACCCCGGTCCGAGGGGTAACTGACTATCCTTCTACAAATATATCCTGTCTAGTGTTTAACGACAGCCTGGATTAATAAACAAGCAAAATACCCAGTCAGTCGCGCAATGTTATTTTTTGCCATATCGTTGCTTGCCAATATAACAATAAGCGACATTCTTTATGACACCACACTGGCTCTATGTCGCCTGGCCAGCATGACGGCTCAAATTAAATTCGAGCTGTTGCTAAAACTGGGACCTGGAAAGCCGAAGCTAAACCAGATACAAAGCTTTTCGCTTTTGCAAGTATGTTTGCAATTAAAATATGCGTTTAACGAGCGCCCTCGATTTGCAAGATAATCTGTTAATCTTCCTTCGTCTAAAGCTAAGGTCAGCCCCAACGTACAGGCACATTATAGCATAATTTGCAGATAAACACCAAGCATGATTAACTTGATAGTACTTATGGTTGCAAGAGTAATCACTGCCGCACCGCTTGGATTTGATGGATCAATTATTGAAGTTGAATGTGATGCCACAAAAGGCCTTCCCTCGCTTCAGATTGTTGGCCTTGGCAATAAAGCGATTGATGAGGCTAAAGAAAGAGTAAGAAGTGCAATTTCGAACTCTTTTCTTGAATTTCCTAAAAAAAGAATCACGATTAATCTAGCGCCGGCGGAGCTCCCAAAAGATGGAGCTCATTATGATCTTCCGATAGCCCTGGCTATATTGTGCATAAGCGGACAATTAAAACAAAGCGAGTTAAACAACGCCGTTTACGCTGGTGAGCTTGCCCTGGATGGGAGCCTTAGACCAATAAAAGGAGCAATAAACATTGCTCAACTTACCAAACAGTCTGGCTATAAAAAAATTTTCTTACCTTATGATAACGTTAATCAAGCCAAGTTAATAGATGGTCTTGAAATAATAGGCGTGGCAAATTTAAAGCAACTCTTTTTACACCTAAAAAATGAGTTATTGATCAAACCAATAGCCAATAATACCGCGCTAGAGCCCCCGGCTGAGACAAAAAACATGTCACCAATGTTAGATGATATACAGGGACAAGATAATGCCAAGAGGGCCTTGATAATAGCCGCAGCCGGGCACCATAACATACTTCTATCGGGCACTCCTGGCGCCGGCAAGACGATGTTAGCGAAAACATTGGCCAACCTATTG
>CAYOUQ010000014.1:0-2608 GCA_964407205.1 uncultured Saccharimonas sp. (SeqCode) | reverse complement strand
AAACAAAAGGTCCCGCTCAGGTTAAAAATCTAAAACAAATTGCAGCTACAAAAATTCATAGTCAAGCTGGCTGTATAAACGGTGAGATTATTCACCATCGCCCTTTCAGATCACCACACCACACAGCCAGTCAGATATCAATGATTGGTGGTGGCAACCACCCAAAGCCAGGAGAAATTAGCCTAGCACACACAGGAGTATTGTTTCTAGATGAGCTGCCAGAGTATCCAAGATCAACACTTGAAGCACTAAGACAGCCGCTTGAAGACAAAAAAATTGATGTCTCAAGGGCAAACGGACACGTATCATACCCCGCGGACTTCATGCTGGTTGCAACAATGAATCAATGCCCATGCGGATTTTTTGGTGACAAAAACAAAGAATGCACCTGCACTAGCAACCAAATTATTGCTTATCAAAAAAGACTATCAGGCCCATTACTCGACCGGATTGATATTACAGTAAATGTGTCACGTGTTTCGAACGATGAGTTGCTAACAAATCGACCGTTGAGCGATTTGCAACATAAAGAAGCCATGAGGGCTATTAATAATGCAAGGGCGCTGCAAATCAACAGATATGGTTGTAGCACTTACTACAACTCTTCTTTAACAAACCGCGACTTGAAAAAGTACGCTGCACTATCTGACGCTGCGAAAAATCTATTATCAATAGCTGCAGACAGATTGTCACTAACTGCCAGAAGCTATTTTAAGATAATTAAAGTTGCACGAACCATCGCTGATATCGATGGCGAGAAAGATATCCTACCCAAACATATTAGTGAGGCTATCCAATATCGTAAGTAATATGCTTGCACTACTGTTGTTAATCTGGTAAAATTACATGCGAGTAAAAGTATAGTATTAAGGAAGTTGAGCTAAGGAGATTAACAATAAGTAAACCAATTCGAATTAACCAGGAAATTAGGGCCGAACAATTGCGCGTTATTGGTCCGACTGGCGATCAGCTTGGCATAATGAGCCTAAGTGAAGCTCTAAGGTCCGCTGAAGAAGCTGGGGTTGATCTGATTGAGATATCCCCTGACGCCAACCCTCCTGTTGCAAAGATACTTGACTGGGGGAAATACCAGTATCAAAAGATGAAGGAGCAGCAAAAAAACAAAAGACATGCAAAGACCGCAGAATTAAAACAGATGCAAATTGGTCTAAAAATTGCCAGTAATGATTTAGACATAAAACTCCGCAAGATTCGTGAATTTTTACAATCTGGGCATAAGGTAAAGATACTGCTGGTCTTCCGGGGGCGTGAAATGGCACATCAAGAAATTGGTTACGAAATGATCAACAAGATTATTGCTCAACTTGCTGACGAAGTGATATTAGAACAACAACCACAAATGGCAGGACGAAATTTAAGTATAGTAGTAAGGAGAAAATAACATGCCAAAACTAAAGACACATAAAGGCACCGCTAAACGTGTAAAACAGACTGGTTCAGGAAAGATAATTCGAGAACGAGCTTTTTCTAACCACCTAATGGCAAAAAAGAGCCAAAGCCGAAAGCGTCGTATTAATACTAGCGCTATAGTCAGCGGAAAGATTGCACGAAACATTAAAAGGGCTCTAGGAGTTTAAGGAGAAATTTTATGAGAATAAAACGAGGCGTACCTGCCACAGCAAGACATAAAAAGATGCTAAAACGCGCAAAAGGCATGCAGCATAGCCGCACCAGTTCTTTTCGATTAGCAAAACAAGGCGTAATTAAGGCTCTACAATACGCATATCGCGATAGGCGTAATCTGAAAAGAGATTTGCGTAGTCTTTGGATTACTCGAATTAATGCAGCCGCCCGAGAATTAGGCACGACATACGCCAAAGTTATATCCGGGGCTAAAAAGTCAAATATTCAAATTGACCGTAAAATACTTGCGCGGCTTGCAGTAAGTGAGCCAAAAGCTTTTGCTGAAATTGTAAAAGAAGCAAAGTAATAGTATTTACCAATAAAATTACCACCTTAAAAGGTGGTTATTTTATTGGTAGCTTATCTATAAGCCGGGTTCTGTCGTGGATGATCATCTATCTAGACCAATAGTTGCCTACTGGCTCAAGCGGATATCGACCCGCAGACGAGCAGTCTTTTATGCGAATCTCCTTGCAGCTAACAGGGTTTACCTCTGCCATACGTCACCGCACAGCACTGTGAGCTCTTACCTCACTCGTTTCACCCTTACCCGAATGGGCGGTTTTGTTTCTGTGGCACTTTCCCTAGAGTTACCTCTGGTTGCCGTTAGCAACTGTCATGCCCTATGCTGCCCGGACTTTCCTCCAACGCCAAATTGGCGCGGGTGATCACCTAACAAGCTACCTATAAAAGTATATCAAATAATTAAGTATGTTCCTAAAAACAAGAGTCCCGGGATAGAATCCTTTGGCGTATGATATTCCCTACCTTATGGTAAGGTGGGTGCTCGCAAAACTCTTCCAAGGAAGTGAATCATTAGAGCTCCCTATCAAAATGATTAATCAGGAAAATCATTTACGCCTAGGATGTTCCCCGGGACATTTATATTATACTACTTTTATGAACCAAAAACATTAAAAAATACAGTGTTAAACAGGCCTATCATAGCATTCATATAATGTGA
>CAYOUQ010000013.1:0-18420 GCA_964407205.1 uncultured Saccharimonas sp. (SeqCode) | reverse complement strand
TGTAAATAGACGTTTTTGAACGGAACCTTATCTGTTGCATACAGCCCCATCATAATCATACGTGCTACCCAGGCGTATAGGATGTCGCCGGCAGTTTCCATGACGGAATTAGGATAAAACTTGGCCAAATCACCACCGTCTAGGTAGTCTGTCGTGATGAATGGCCATTGACCACTGCTAAACCAGGTGTCAAAGGTGTCTTCTTCGCGTCGGTAGGTTTTGTTACCTATCTTGATTGTTCTCTGATCAACGCGCTCGTCGTATATCCAATCATTTTCGTCATCGATGTTTTGGAATGCTGGAATTGGGATGCCCCAGGGTATCTGACGTGATAGATTCCAGTCGCGTAATTTGTCGTAGTAGTCGATTAGCAGTTTTTTGCTACTTTTTGGAACAAAATTTATCTGGTCATCCTTGATTGCGGCCTTGGCGCGATCAGCCAGTGGCTTGATTTTGATAAACCATTGATCTTTGACCAGCGGTTCGATGATAGTGCCGCATTTATAACAGTGGCCGACAGCGTGTTCGATATCGTCTTCGCCTCGACGCAACCCAGCTGTTTCTAGCAGCTCTAGTGCCTTGTCACGAGCGGCCGTCGTGTTCAATCCAACAAAATCATCAGGCACATTAATCATACTTCCATCAGTGTCGATAACAGATATAACTGGTAATTTGTGCCTCTGCCCTATCTCGAAGTCATTCGGATCGTGAGCTGGCGTGATTTTAAGAGCACCAGTACCAAATTCCATATCGACATAGTCATCAGCGATAATAGGGATTTCGCGATCTGTCAGCGGCAATTTAATTGTTTTGCCAACCACATCATTGTAGCGTTTGTCGTTGGGGTTAACCGCAATGGCAACATCACCCAGGATGGTTTCTGGTCTGGTTGTGGCAATGATTATTTCGCCTTTGCCATCAACATAAGGATAAGCGATCTTCCATAACTTACTTTTCTCGTTTTTGTAGCTGACCTCGATATCCGCAAAACTAGTTCGATGCTGCGTACAGTAATTTACAATCCGTTCACCTCTGTAAATTAGCTTTTCATCCCACATTTTTTTGAATGTTTTATAGGCTCGTTTTATGACTTTTTCATCCAGAGTAAAAACCTGGCTGCCCCAGTCGCAGCTGGCCCCCAGAGCACGTAGCTGCAACTCCATATTACCGCGCTGTTCTGCAACGAATTTCCAAACCTGGTCGTACAGCTGTTCGCGAGTAAAATCAAACCGACTTATTCCCTTCTCTGTTAGTAGCCGTTCATACACTACCCATGTTTCGAACCCAGCATGATCAGCGCCAGGGATATAGATAACTGGTCTGCCATTCATACGCCAGTATCGAATCAGCAGGTCTTGGATGGCGTTGCCCAAAGCGTGTCCAAGGTGCAAATTGCCATTAGCATTTGGTGGAGGCATGATAATACAATATGGGTCTCCGCTTCCGCTTGGTGTGAAGGCGCCAGACTTCTCCCACATCGCATATACCTCTGGTTCGTATCGGTTTGGCTCGTAGGTTTTTGCAAGTTTCATATTATTTTCAAAAATACTTTCCATTTTTACCCCACGTGGACTGCACATCTAAAACAAAGCTACCACATAATTTCAGCAAGCTGTCAAGTAGAAATGCACCTTCACGTGTTTATTTTATGTACCGAGTATACCATAGCTATTACAGATACAACAACAAGATGTATAATGGGTTTATGAATAAACTACGGCCATGCACAGACAGGGAAGAGTGGGATGATTTTTTATTAGATAATGCAGGGCACCCGTTGCAACTGTGGGGGTGGGGAGAAGTGAAGTCTGTCCATGGTTGGTCGGCTGACCGATTACTGATGGTTACCGATGACGACAAGCCAGTGGCGGCGGCACAAGTATTGTACAAAAAGCTGCCATGGCCGTTTAAGTCATTAGCCTATGTCCCACGTGGTCCAGTAGTAGGGGAGGGTCAGGTGGCCGAATTCTTACAGCTGTTATCGGACTACATAAAGACCAACCATCCATCTGTTGCAGTGTCGATTGAGCCCGACGCTGTTAACTTTGCTGTCCCAAGTGGCTGGGAAAAAACAAAAAACCGAATACTGCCTGCTAGCACTGTGGTTCTAGATTTAGAAAAGACCGAAGAAGAATTAATGGCAGCAATGGCCTCAAAAACTCGACAATATATTCGAAAATCAGCTGCCGATATTAATATTAGATCGGTAAGGGGCCACGATCAGTTGCAAAGTTGCTTGGATATTTATAAAGACACTGCTATAAGGGCAAAGTTTGATGTTCATGATGACGGTTATTACATCGATATATTCGATAAGTTAGGCGAAAATTCACCAGTGTTGGCCGCCTATGTGGCGGATCAGCCAGTCGCGTTTTTGTGGTTAGCTATTAGTGCCGATACAGCCTTTGAGTTATATGGCGGCATGAATGAGCAAGGAAAAGAACTACGAGCAAATTATGCCTTGAAATGGACAATGATCAAAAAGTGTAAAAACTGGGGACTGACACGGTATGATTTTGGTGGGCTAATAGAGGGCGGTGTATCTAATTTCAAGATGAATTGGACTGATGCTCCGACAGAACTGGCCGGAACTTTTCAAAAGTCATTATCAATCTGGGCGGGTCTGTATAATTTTGTGGCACCAATCGCCAAAAAACTATCGCAAAAGCTGCGACATTAACTGGTCATTGATAGACTCGGGTCGGCCTCCAAAGAATATGGGTCGATTGGCTGTCTTATTTTCGACTGGAAAAATCCAAGGCTAGCCACCATCGCTGCGTTGTCTGTGCAAAGTTCGATAGTAGGGTAAGCGACAGGTATCGGTAGCTTTTCAGACAAAACTCGGCGCAATTCTTGATTAGCTGCGACGCCACCAGCAATAACGACTGATTTTGGCTGATATTCGTGATAGGCTAGGAATAATTTATCAACTAATGTCTCTATCGCGACTTTCTGGAAACTGGCAGCAAAATTGTTGCGCTGTACGTCGCCAAGAAGCGCTGCAAGGCCGGTTGACGGGTAAGTAATGTCAACACCTACTTCGCGCTGGACAGCCCGCAATACAGCAGTTTTGAGGCCTGAAAAGCTAAAGTCGTATTTGCCAGTTAGCTTTGATTTGGGTAATTGGTAGGCATCGGGGTCGCCATTTTTAGCGGCGGCTGCAATTGATGGGCCGCCAGGGTAGGGCAGACCGATAATTTTTGCGACCTTATCAAAAGCCTCGCCGACAGCGTCATCAACAGTTTGCCCAATAATCTCGTAGTCGCCATGCTCACGGAAATACATAATTTGGCTATGCCCACCACTGACGATCAGTGCCAGTATTGGAAAAGCCGGTGGCTTGTCGGTCAAAAAGTTAGCATAGACGTGGGCTTCAATATGATGTACTGGGTACAACGATTTGTTTTTTAAGATGGCTAAAGTTTTTGCGGCTAGCACTCCAACCATTAATGAACCAATCAGTCCTGGCCCCTGGGTGACGGCAATAGCGTCAATGTCATTCCATGTGCATCCGGCATCGGATATAGCTTGATCAATGACTGGGTTAATTACCTCAATATGACTGCGGGCGGCAACCTCGGGCACAACCCCACCGTATTGTTTATGGATGTCGATTTGCGAATTAACGACGTTACTCAAAATAACCTGACCGTCTTTGACAACGGCAGCAGCGGTTTCGTCACAGCTGGACTCAATTCCCAGGATATTCATCTGTTTAATTTTAACATATATGAGGTTAATGCTGATGATCACCATTTACTATGCCAATTTTCTCAGCTATTATTAACTGAAAATAATTTTGCGAGGGGGTTTTCGTGTCTAGCGTTTTCAAACCAGTATGTGTTAGGGTGGGGTTTTTAGCTATTGTATGTTCAGTCTTCTTATCAAATATTATTAGTAGTGTCGTTAATGCCGAGTCGATAATGTGGTCATCGGCAAAGCCGGTAACAGTTGTCTCAGTTCCAACAGGCGCAAGTGATGAAGGATGGTGCTATTCGGGCGTTTTCCAGGAAAATTTTATTACTGGTGACGCAGCTCCAACTCGAATGTGTATGATGTCTGGACGGGGTGTGCGATTTGGTACATACCAGGGGCCATACGGTTTAGAATCGGTTATTAGTTTTGGCAACGATAGCGATATGTACAAAGTTAACATCGGTTGTAGTGGCTATTCTGGCTGCTTGTATTTACCAGCAACCGATACATTAGTCACCAGGCAACATCTAGTAACAAACTATCTTGGATCATTAGTCATATACAAGAATTTCACGCAGCGTCTAAGCTTGGCGTTTCCATCGACGTCACTATACAACGAATATAATTTTGATAGCTCTAACCCCGACTACATATTTCAACGGGCCGATGGCTATGCCTGGCCGATAGGTGGCATGGCAGCGTCGGACAATGGAAGGTGGTTGGCGACTGAAATAAGAGGTCGTGGTATTGGTTTATTAGATATTGATTCGCTGACAATGAGGCGAATCTCGGCGCGCAGCTGGAATTACAGTGTCGGCGCCAATCCATCGACTGAATTTGCTGTCAGTAGCGACGGTCTGCATGTAGCACAGATGGGCAGAAATGGTGGCTTTGTTATTTGGGACGTGAATCAAACTTGCGGGGATATCGCGACCGACGATGTCTTGTCTGATCTTCCTACTATGAGGAATGAATGTCCAAAAGCACCAGCAAATTACGACTTTATTTTGAATATTATGGACGCTTATATGCCAAAATTCAGTAGCGACGGTGGTCAGTTACACTTTTTTGCAACTTCTTATGTTGAAGGGCCGCGCAGAGTAGTGACTCGTGCAGCCGGCTACCAGGGATTAAGGTTAGATTATCTAGCATTAGGCGATTCGTATTCCAGTGGTGAAGGCGAGATGGACGGACAATATTATATTAACGGCACCAATACCGAACATGAAAAGTGTCATACCAGCAGTCGTTCATATCCGTTTGTCTTAGCGAACACAATGGGCGTGAACTCTGATTTGATGAGAAGCGTTGCCTGCAGTGGGGCCAGAACGGTCGATGTAGTCGGTTCGAATGCGTCGTATTATGGCCAGGGTGACAGGCTAGGCGTTAAAGGTCTGGGCCTAAATGAAGTTGGGCTATCTGATTATCAAATAGCAGCTCTTGATCAATTTATCCCTGGTCGTGTTCACCAAAATAGTTTTGTTGAAATGTATCAACCAGGCGCAATAACAATTGGCATTGGTGGTAATGATGCCGGCTTTATGAGCAAGCTGACCGGTTGTTTAGGACCAACGACATGTAAATGGGCAGGGACTGATGAAGGCAAAGAAAAGACTGCTGTAGAGATAAAAAACCAGTTCAGTAAACTGGTTAATACCTACACTGACATCAGGTCAAAAGCGCCTGCTGCAAATATCTTTGTAGTTGGCTATCCGAAAATAATCGACGAAACTGGTAATTGTGGAGTATTGATTAACACCCTGTTTGATGCGACGGAACGTCAATTTATTGTCGACAATATTTTTTACATGAATCAAATTATAAAAGCCGCCGCAGATACCGCCGGTGTAAATTATGTTGATATCTATGATGCTTTTGGTGAGTATGCAATTTGTGGTAGTGAAGACATAGCAGCGATGAATACGATAGCAATCGGTGATGATATGGGGCTGCTGAAGAATATGAAGTGGTTCAGGCTTATCGGCCAAGAAAGTTTCCATCCAAATTATATTGGCCATTTTTTAGTTGCTCAGTCATTCCTAGTTCAGGTTGATAATATACTTAACCCATCGCCAACTGCACGTGCAATGACCTTCAGCGACGGTGTACCAGAGCCACCAGTTGGCCTTTTGCCTAATGGTTATCACAATTATCCTAAACAAATTAATGTCGAATTTGCCAGTAGGACAAGTGGTGAGAAAGTAATGGCGCAGAATCAACTTGTAATGCCAGAATATTCGTTCTTGCCGCTATCGAATGTCAGTCTTTCGATTGATGGTCAACCGCAAATCATTAGTACATATTCAGCATCGGCCTCGGGCTCCTTAAGCGTCTCATTTTCTGCACCCGACCTCCCAAGTGGTTTTTACATAGTACACTTAAATGGGAGTAGCTTTTCAGGCGAGCCAGTTGATTATTATCATCTAATCAGAAACGATGTAGACGACGGTGTCGACGAAGAAGATGATGAGGACGTACTAGAAATAGTTGTTCCAATATATACCGGTGGCTCCAAGCCAACGACCAAGCCGACTATCTCAGACGATCAACCGCAGACAGAAGAAGGGGGCACCACATATCCGATATTTGGTGACTGGTCATCGGATGAAGAGCTGTTGACCTTTACCAACACAGGCTCCGACGTAAAAGGGCAGGCGACACACGTAAAATCTATAGCAGATGAAAAACCGTCAACCAGTAACTTTTTCCGTGATTGGCTGATACCGAGTCTTGCAATCGCATTTATTCTGGCCTTGATTCTGGCATATCTGATATTTAGGATGCGCAGTAAGGCAAATAAAAAAACATAAGTAGAGTAAAATCGACCAAGCTGCTAAAATAGGCTACATGAAACTTTTATATATTTTCTTGATTTCAATGGTCCCATTAATTGAACAGCGTGGCGCAATACCGGTCGGAACAATCGCCTATAACTTGAACCCATTTTTGGTATTTTTTGTCAGCTTGTTAGGTAGTGCGGTCCCTGCGCCTTTTGTATTTTTATTTTTTAAAAAGATTTTGGGCTGGATGAAGACGATCAAGTTTTTTGATAAGTTTACAGGTTTTGTCGAGCGCAAAATCCAAAAAGGGGCAAAAAAGATGGAGGGTAAAACTGAGGCTGGACTAATAATATTCGTTGGTATACCCTTGCCGACGACTGGACTGTGGACTGGTAGCGCAATTGCAGCATTTTTAGGGATGGATTTCAAAAAATCAATGGTTTGCGTATTTATTGGTGGAATTATATCAGCGGTAATAATTACGGCTGTTTCAGTAACCGCACCGGCATTATTAGGTTTTTAAAAATAATAGATATTAAATACGCCCTTTGACAGGGCGTATTTATTAAAACCAAAGTTTTTTACGAGAATGAACCGGCAAAACCAATTGCAAACCCGATAAAGAATAGTATGACGCCGATTACCAAAGCAAATCCACTGGTACAAATACCGGCGATTGCCATACCTTTATTCTTTTTGTGTTTTAGGCCGATAAGACCAAACACAAGGGCGGTAACTGCGGCAAGAAATCCAAAGACTGTGAAGCAAGTTAGAACGCTAACTATACCTATAATCATTGAAGCGATTGCCATACCATTTGATGGCTCGGCAACAACAGGTTGATGTTGCACGGTTAGACTAATAACTGGTTGAGCTGATTGTGCTGGTTGCACCGGCTCGGTTGGTTCGTTTGTTTCTGGCATTTTTATTTTCCTTTTTGTTTATTATTTTTACTAATAAAATCATTATACTACAAATAGCCCAAAAAAGCAATAGCGTAGTGCTATTTTTCTCTGGAAAATTGAGCTTTTGATGCCATTTTTTGCTTGTCTGTGACACTATTTGGCAACACTACCAAGACCAAGGTCGCTGCAAACAGGACGGCGAACCCGCACATGATTGAAGGGATACCGCTGATAGTAGTTGGGTCGATAATGTTGAATAAGGTAGTAGGTAATATGAATGCCATATAGCCAAGTGCCATCGCCGATAGGGCCTTTTGATGTTTCGGCTGCTCTTTGCCCCATCGCCATGCTAAATATGATCCGACAAGCATCCAGCCGTAGTAGTATATAGCAAATGGCAGGCCGACGCCGTGTTGAATGCTAAATACCGCGTAATTTGCATAACAAGCCTGATTTGTAACAGAATTTGCGCCGACAAGGTAAAACAATGCAAATGCTGCGCAAGTCGTATAAGCCGCTCCGACTAAGACAGGCTGTTTCTTGTTGGCCAATGTCACGACTAAGTGAATCCCTAATGCAGGGAGTAAGGTTATTGCTACGTAGCCATTGCGGGCCCAATCAATGTGACTTAGCCCCAGACCGCCGCATATCATGTATTCTGACAGCTGAAATGTTCCAAGGGCAAAAAGCGTTACTACGGCTAGCCTTTTTGTGGTTGACGCTTTATAGCGCCATATTGTATACAGTGCCATCCCAAACTCAATTAAAAACGTTGCCAACATAACAGGTGGCGAAAAACAAAACAGCTTGCCGCGATATTTTTTCAGCATCTTCTAATAGTCAATTATACATAGCTTTTGCGTTATACTAAATACATGCCAAATATTAGAAAAATTGTTAAAAAGTTTATACCAAAGAATCTGTTTAAGAAAATTGAACCAATTGGTCATTTTGCCGAGGCTGTTGTAGCGAACGCGCGCTATGGCTTTCCGTCACGCAAGATGCATGTTATTGGAATTACTGGGACTAACGGCAAGACAACAACAACGTTTTTAATTCACAAAATGTTAGTCGAAGCGGGGTACAAGGTTGGGATGCAAAGCACGGTTGCCTATGGCATCAACAACGAAATAAAACCGCAGATTGAACATATGACCACCGAAAAAGCTGGTATATTGCAGCGCCGATTGCGTGATTTTAAACGGGCTGGGGTTGAATGGGTTGTATTGGAATCATCAAGCCACGCTTTGGCGCAACACCGTAACTGGGGACCGCCCTTTGAGATTGCTGTTATGACGAACGTTACTAACGACCATTTAGATTATCATGGTACTTTTGAGAATTACTTACTGGCAAAGCTGCAATTATTCAAAATGGCAGCCAAACATGGTCGCAGATTTGGTGTGATCAACGCTGACGACCCAAACGCCAGTCGATTTACAAAATGTGTTCCAAGGTCAGTTTCCTACGGTGTTAAATCGGGCGATTTAGTTGCAAAAAATATCAAGTTGATGTCGGACCACTCGACCTATCAGGCGCAGATTGATGGTTACAAATATGACATCCGCATAAATATTCCAGGCGATTTTAATGTTAGTAACAGCTTGGCAGCTGTGGCTGTCGGGCGCGAGATTGGTCTAACTAAAAAACAAATTGAAGATGGTATTGCGGCGCTAAAAAGTGTCGAGGGGCGCATGGCGGTTGTTGATGAAGGGCAGCCTTATAAGGTGATAATAGATTTTGCTTCGACGCCAGATGCATTTGAGCGTTTATTGGGCAGCGTACGACCGCTAACCAAAGGAAAATTAGTGGCAGTTTTTGGCTCGGCTGGACGACGCGACGAGTCGAAACGGGCTGTCCAGGGGCAAATTGCTGGGGAATATGCCGACGAGGTTGTTATTACTGAGGAAGATGATCGCGATGTTGACGGAGATTTGATTATGAACCAGATTGCCGATGGCGCGAAAAAGGCTGGTAAGGTTAATGGTAAAAACTTATTTATGATTCATAACCGCGAAGAAGCGATAAATTTTGCAGTTGGTCGTGTTAACAGCGCCGATGACACGGTTGTTTTGCTGGGCAAAGGCCACGAAAAGACGATTGAAAGTGCTGATGGGGCTCGAGCTTGGAATGAAACTGAAGTGGCCAGTCGAGCTATTCTAAAAAAGTCTGGTTCGAGTAAAGCTGCCAGGTAGACTTAGGAATCGTTCGCTGAACGATAATTTAAAGCTCATATAACTACGACCTTTTGATCGGGATGCGCCGTGAAAATCGCAAACGGCAACGTTATATTTTTCAAATGCCTCCCTGAACAATTCGTAATATATCGCTCGCCCCAGCTTTAATTCACGCCCTTTGTCAGTCAGGCCCGTGTACATTAGTAGGAGCAGTTTTTTATTGTTATTTTTGGTTATGCTTTTTAAGTTAGCTTCGGTTAAATAGTTTAGTAAAAATCCTTCCGGTTGTTTGGTCTGTTTATCATATGCAATCACCGACAGGCAGCTCTCAGATATTCTTTTAAAAACAGCTTTGGCTTTGGGGATAACGCCCAAGCGATTTGTGGCAACTAAATATATTTCGTAAATTTGATCCAGTTCTTTTGGACTCAGACTATCTTTGATAACGATATCGGCTTTTTTTAGACCTGCTCGCACCTGGCACATCTCGGACTGTGGCAGATTCAGGTCAGGCGGTGTTACCAAGATTGTTTCTTCGTCTTGCAGGTAGTTAGTCGGCTTAAACCCAGCGGTTTTTAACTTTGCTACCACCTGGTTTTTGATCTTTGGGTCATAAATAGCTGGCAAATCGATTTTTACTTTTGTAAATCGTTGCGATTTTATGTGCTCCAAAAAATTATCAAACCCATCTTCATTCAAGCAATTCGGTCCAAGCGGTATGTAGATGCTGTTAAAAAAAATTTTGCGCGATTTTTGATATCGGAAGCTGAAATCTGTCCCTTCAAAAAAGTTATAGCCAAGTTCTTTGAATTGTGTTGGGTCAAACAGATATGTCATAGGTCTATTATAGGCTAAAAAAAATAATAAAATTAAAAATACAGGTCATGTTTAAACCAAAAATACAGTTTCTTGGTTAATTTTTCGATAAATTTATTCCACAGTTTGTATGCATGTTCGTTTATCACTAGATCACAGCAGCCGATGTAGTCTGTGACATGTTCATTAAAACCGGACTTAAAGACGCCAACGCCATAAAAAGGGTGATTATGGTTGTCAATTTGATCTGATGGCGGGCTCCCACACAGGTCGTAGCTGGTTATACCTCGTTGTTTAAGGTATTTAATGGCCTCAAGTTCAAGCAGAGCACTAGCGCCTCGTACGGTTCGGTCTTTGGTGCTGGCGGCGTCTTTACGCGTGGCTTTGTTGCCCAGGATACTAATAAAATCTGTTGAGATTACTTTGCCTTCAAAGAATGCGAATAAAAATACGCCCGTACCAGCTGAAAAATGAGATTGCCAAAAGGTTTTGAAGTATTCATATTTTCTTAGGAAGGCGCGTCCTTGTATGGTTTCAATCATTAATTTGTAGAAAATATCGCAGTTTTTGTCATTAATTGCTACTATCTGGGTCTGAACCCCGGCTTTCTGAGCGGCTCGGATATTGTATCGAGTTTTTGAGGAAAAACTGGCTAAAATGGCATCAGCATCGCCGCTGATATCTAATAGGATTGTGTTCGGTATTTGTATACCGGTGCTTGGTATCAGCCCCATTTTTTTTATGGCAGTCTTGTTATCATCGCTTTTTATCAATTCGGGCTCGAGCCTAAGAAAGACTATCTCATTTTGCTTAGCAAAATCTTTTAAGTCCGGAATAACTTTACATAATTGATCGGCATTGTTTATGCCTGGACCTTTCGGGATATACCAAAATCGCCCGACGCATGGCACCTTTTTTTCAAGGGCCATGATGTATAGCTTGTCGCCAACAATAAACCTAGCAGACCAACCATTTAGTAATTTTACTCTGGTGAACTCTTTGGTTTGCAAAACATTGCCACCATCTGGGTTTGAAACAATCAAATCATTCCATCTGTTAATTTCGTCATTGTTTGCAAATCTAGTATTCATTACAACCTATATTGTACGGTACAATGGGTGCAATGACCAACAGAATTTCAGTAAGTATTATTGTGCCAGTTTATAATGTCGAAAAGTACTTGCGAACATGTATTGACAGTATTTTGGCACAAACATTTCGGGATTTTGAAGTAATTTTAGTTGATGACGGGTCAAAGGACAGCTCACTTCAGATATGTCGCGAGTATGCTCAAAATGATAAAAGGATTAAAGTTATTCATCAAGAAAATGGCAGGCAAACCAAGGCGCGCAAGACAGGACTGCGTCAAGCAAGGGGCAAATATGTCTATTTCGTCGACAGTGATGACTGGCTCGAGCCGAACTTACTAGATGTTGCCTACAAGGCGGCAAAAAAAGACAATTCTGACATAGTTATTTTTGACTCGTATTTTAATTATACGAATTATCAGATACCGATAAGTCAATCAATCCCAGCCGGTGTTTATGACAGGCAGGGTTTAATCAAGCACGTTTATCCAAAAATGATATATTCTGGGCGTTTCTTCTATTTCGGTGTTTATGCGGCAATGTGGACCAAGCTGATGAGAAGATCTATTGTCGTTCCAAATATGATGAATGTTGACGAACGCATTAGGATTGGAGAGGATGGCGTGACATCATACGCGGCCATGTTAGACGCACAGCGCGTAACTGTTCTGAAGGGGCAGCACCTGTATCATTACCGTGATAATAACGTCTCGATTACACGTTCATATTATGATGGGCAGTTTGAAAACGTGTTGATGTTGATAGGTGCTTTGCGTGGTATAAATGATTCAAAAAAAGTTTTTAACTTGAATAAACAAATAGATTACTACCTAATGTATAACGTCCATAGTATCTTTTATGAAGAGTTCTATTATAAGATTAATAAAAGCTATCGTGACAGAATAAAAACCCTCAAGACGATATTTAATAATCAGACAGTCAGGCAGGCAGCTAATCGCATCGAAATAACCGGGATGCCAAGAAAATCAAAATGTTTTTTGAATGCGATTAAGAATAATCGGTTTTATTTAGCGATTTCAATTGCGATTTATGAAGCAATGATCATGCGATGTAAGCTTTTGATTAAAAAACTGCGAAAACGTTACTAGATTATTGGGCGATTGGTGTGTTTGGCGTCGACAAGAAATCGATTTCTTTGATGACGTCCAGCAGGGCCTCAGCGCGTTTTGCTTCATCGGCGATATTTTTTGCGGCCTCGTGAGCTGGGGCAATTAAGGCAGTGTCATCCGTACTGCGTAGCAGTAGTAGGTAGATATCGAACTTTTCTTCTGGGTCCAAGTTTAGTTTATCGACTAATGGGCGTAGCTCGGTTAGGGCTTGATTACGTATATCATCTAGGTTTGTGTCACCAGGCATAGGTGGCATCGCAGGCATTGTAAAATCAACAGGGGCAGCTGGCATGACTTGTGCTGAGTCGTCGGCTTTAACAGAATTTGAAGCCGGCATTTGCATATCAATTGGATCAGGCATGGTAATTGGAGCAGGTGTGATGGCTGGAGCTGGTACGTCCGCAGGCTCTGCTGGTGGCATTGCTGGCATAGGTGGTACAACGGGTGCGGCCGGCGCAACAGATTGTGCTGGCGTTTCCTCGTAGTCAAGACCGCTATTGTTAGAGTCTTTTGATATTCCAGCCAAAACTTTGGCTAGTTCTTGGTCGTCACTTATTGGTTTTGTTGGTTGATTTGTTGGAGTTTGTGAATCCATATGCCCACCCTTATTTTTAATGCTTATACTTATTCAATAAATACTGTATCATAGTAATATATATTTCAGCAAGAATGCGGGGGGGTGATATGCTTGATGACTTTAATCTGTTAAGGCAACGTGATCCTGACGGGGCATTAATGGTCGCGTCTGAACAGCCCGACCAAGCAAAATCTGTTCCAATCGTGCAAAACGGCGAAAATGATGGTCGTCCCATCTATAATGTAGTGATTGCTGGGATGGGCGGATCAGCATTGGCGGCGTTAATGCTAAAAACCTGGTTAAAACCAGATTTTCCTGAACCACTCGAGATTGTCCGCGGGTATGATCTGCCAAAATACGTTGACAGTGACACACTTGTGATTATTAGCAGCTATTCTGGCAACACCGAAGAGGCATTGTCATGTTTGCAGCAGGCAAAGTCAAAATCTGCGCAAATTGGCGCTGTAGCGTCTGGCGGACAATTAATCGAAACAGCAAAAGCAGAAGAAATTGCTCACGTCGTATTACCATCTGGGATGCAGCCCAGATATGGTGTGATTAGCAATTTGTGTGCGTTATTGGCTGTGTTGGCGAATTTTAAAGTAATTGGGCATGACAAACTAGGTGAAGTTTTGGCGGCGGCAAACTGGTTGTCGGACGAGACCACAAAATGGACACCGGATGTACCGACGGAAGAAAACTATGCAAAAACTTTGGCGCTGGAGGCGGTCGGAAAAACAGCGATTTTTTATGGTGGTGAGTTGACGGCGCCAGTGGCCTATAAATGGAAAATCAGTTGGAATGAAAATGCAAAAAATGTGTCGTTTTGGAATGAGTATCCAGAATTCAACCATAATGAGTTCTTGGGCTGGACTTCTCACCCAATTGAAAAACCATTCGCAGTGTTTGACATAATTAGTCCTCTTGAAGACCCCAAGATTATTAAGAGATTTGATATAACCGACCGATTGCTGTCTGGCATGCGCCCAAAATCGACAGTTATCAAACTGGAAGGTGACACATTAATCAAGCAGATGCTATGGGGCAGCATTTTGGCTGATTTTGTCAGTATTTATTTAGCGATTCTGAACAATGTGGATCCAACACAGGTTGATTTGATAGAGAAGTTAAAACAAGAGTTAAAATAAGTTATAATTAGGACGACACGGAGAGGTCGCATAGTTGGTCTAGTGCGCACGCTTGGAAAGCGTGTATCGGGGAAACTTGATCGCGAGTTCGAATCTCGCTCTCTCCGCCAAACAAGATCTGCGGCTTTGTAACGACCAAATCAGGCTGAAAAAGAGTATTTATAGGTGAAATTATCAACAAAGTCTATGCCGTTTATGCTAAGATAATATTGATGATTGTGGTGTTTATTATTTCTTTTATCCCAGTTATTTTTTGGTTCACCATGGAGTCGCTTGGTGTACGATTTAGCAGCCTCAATTCCGCAATGACCAGTTTTGGCCAGATTTTTGGGCTTGTTGGTACGGCGATGTTTGCGACTACGCTGATACTGGCGGGGCGTTTAAAAGTCCTGGATAAATACTTTAGGGGCTTAGACAAGGTCTATTTGCGCCATCATAATTTGGGCGCCATGTCATTTATTTTGATATTATTTCATCCGCTACTACTAGCGGTGAAGTATTTTTCTATATCTGCCAAATCGGCATTAGAGTTTTTGTTGCCATCGACTAAAATTGCGCCAAATACTGGTATCGTCGCCCTGGTTATGATGAGCGCACTGATTATCGCAACTTTTTATATCAAATTTAAATACCATCAATGGAAATTATCACACAAATTTATGACGATAGTTTTTGCGATTGCTATTGTTCATACAGTGTTGGCTAATAGTGACGTATCGCGTAATTTGGCACTTGAAATATATATGTTAGTCTTATCGGCTGCAGGAATAATTATAAGTGTTAGGCAGGCTTTCTTATCAAAATGGTTAGTAAAAAAATATGTATATTCTGTCAAGTCATTATCAAAGTTGAATGATGATGTGTATGAAATTTGCATGACACCAAAATCAAAGAAAATGAATTTTCGACCAGGTCAGTTTGCATTTTTTGGCATAAATAACAAATCATTATCAAGCGAATCACACCCATTTTCGTTTGCATCTGACAGTGACGAAACTGATTTGACGATTATTGCCAAAAATTTGGGCGATTACACCAGCGAGTTGTTCAAAATAAAGGTTGGTGACGAAGTGTTAGCTGATGGCCCCTATGGCAATTTTTCTCAATCCCAATTAGCTAGTCGTCGGCAGATATGGATTGCTGGCGGCATAGGAATAACGCCTTTTTTCAGCATGGCTAAAAATATAAAAGCCGACCACAAAATTACTATGTATTATTCGGTCAAAGACGCAAAAGAGGCGGTCAAGTTAGATTGGCTGACGGATTTAGCGAAACGAAACCAGTCATTCCAGTTTAATTTGTGGGATGCTGGCAAGCAAGGATTTATCACTGCTAAAACCATTTTCGAACAGGTTGGTGATATAACTAACACCGATATCTATCTGTGTGGCCCATCAGGTTTTATGAAAAGCCTAAGCAAACAATTTTCAAGGCTGGGCGTAAAACGAAATAACATCCACTTTGAAAGGTTTGATTTGTAGTATGAAGAGATTAATCACCATATCATTAATTATTGCAGTGCTTGCTGTAGGTGGGCTAGTGATATTTGCATTTATCCAGCCAACACCAGATACAAATGTGGCTAATACAACTAATACAACTAATTCAAAACAAACTGTGGCTGACGAGCCTACAGACACTACCACAACCAACGTCGGCCCGACCTCTGCAACTTTGACTGTAACATTATCACTTGTTGAAGCAGCGAAGCATAATAGTATCTCTGATTGTTGGATTGTCGTAAGCGACAAAGTATATGATATAACAGCGTATTTTGGCGGTCATCCAGGTGGTGATAGCACTATGTCGCCGACTTGTGGCAAGGACGCAACGGCTGCATTTTATACCAAAGACCCATATGCGACAGTCTCCAGTACAAGGTCTTCCCATTCTTCACGAGCAGCTAGTGGTTTAACCGAATATTTCATTGGCAACCTGAACGAAAATATAGCAAGATAATGATATTTAATTATTATGATTTCTAGAATAACAAAACATTTTAAAATACATTACAATGTCGGCTCGATAGCCGATAGCGAAATAGGGTATATTGTTGAGCAGTTGGAGTCAAGTTATCGGAAAATTACCACTGATTTTGAATTGAAAAACCGGTTCCCAGTAATTCAGGTCTTCTTATTCGACAATATGGCAGAAAAAGTCGAGCAAACGGGGGAGGATGGTAATGCGCATACAGACCGCGAAAACTATAAGATATTTGCCGTCTACGACAACGACGTAAAGCCGGTTGGAGCACATGAAGTAGCCCACTTATTAACCAACCAGTTTGGCTGGTCAAATCTAGTTTTGGCCGAAGGACTGGCGGAGTCATTTGATGACTGCTGGTACATGCCAGATAATGGGCAGATGGTCGCAGTCCCTCACGATGAATGCGTTAGGCGATTTATCAAGAAAAAAGTATTTATACCTATAACTAAATTATATGACGATCATAAGTTTTGGGATTATGACAGCGCTGTTTCATATCCAGAGTGTGGGTCATTTATGAAATATTTACGTCAAGTTTACTCAACAGAATTAATCAAATCATTACTCAAGGCCACAATCCGGCGCGCGGAATATGAAAAGAATAGCGAAGCGTTTAAAAAAATAACCGGAAAAAGTTTAGTACAAGCCGAGCAAGACTGGCTACAGTCACTTTCTATTTAAAGCTTTTTCGAATTTTTCTGTGTCGAATCCAACAATTTTCTGTTCTGTGCCATCGTCTAATTCGACAACAGAAAATGGGACAACTATCTCGTTCGTCAGACGTGCCATGTTGGCAGCGGCGATGGGGTTTTCATCAATGTCATAGCTGTCATATTGGACATTTTTGTCATCTAACCAGTCCTTCAATTTGATGCAATAGGGACAGGATTTTGTACTGTAAACGGTTATCTTGGTCATATAAAAAGTATAACACTTCGTGTAGAATAGGGTTATTACAACAGGAGGGAATATGGCAAAGAATGAATGCAATGTAAAAGGATGTGAATGCCCATGCCACGCCAGTGGATGCTGCAAAATGCGGAGTCACGAATATATGCATAACGGCGGGGGTGGAGCGGTCTATGGATTTGGCATTATTGGCGCGGCGATATACTTCATTGGTTCGGCATCATCATTTTGGTTGGGCATGTTGGGGGCCCTGAAAGCCATCGTCTGGCCGGTTTTTCTGGTGTTTGAAGCTTTTAAATTCTTTCTGGGATAAAACGCCGCTATTGACATTTTAGCCATTTTATGCTAGTATCAAATTGTATATATATTTAAAAAACAAAAATGTCAGAAACACTTAAAAATATAACAACAGATGACTTGAGCGTTCAGCAGAGTATTATTGGCACTGCCATGCTTACTGGCAACGAAAAGGCAACCACTGACTATACGATTCATAACGGTGTTCATCATAATAGTAACCCGATGCTTCGTCAACACGAGAAGGAACAGCTGGCAGCAGAATTTAAAAAAGACCCTAATAAGGTTTTGTCCCGCGGGCGTGATGCCTTGATCGAAATTAGCGCTGATAACAAATTGAGTTCTGAAGAAAAAGACAAGCGGTTGGACCGCTATTTAGACGCTTATTTTGACATGACTGTGGCTATGGATCATTCAGCTTTTCCGCCGACACCAGAAGGTCGTGTGGGCGAAGGGGTACCGGGCTATATTCCCGACGGTTTTATTGATATGGGTGGCGACAAGCTAATAGATTCGAAATGGCGATCTCGCGAACAGATACTAGTTGATAAAAGAAACGTATTAGCAAAATATAAGCCTTTTATAAAACAGTTGATGGGTCCAGAATGCTTGGCTATGCCAGCCGACAAACGCGAAAAGTATATGGTCCAGGCCATTGCCCGTAGCGTGTATAACTCGGTTCAGTATAACGAAGATTTTCAGCCTAACATTCCAGATAACAAAAAAGGTGGAGTGTTCAAGTTAAGTGAGCTTGGTAGTGGCATATGTCGGCATCATGCCTTGATAGTCCAAGTGCTTTGCCAAGCCGTTGGGGTTGAATGTCGTGTTCTTAAAAACCATATGCGATCACCAAGTGTTTATGGTAGACACGCGGCAAATATGGTAAAGACTAATGGTCAATGGTATTTGGT
>CAYOUQ010000012.1:0-19482 GCA_964407205.1 uncultured Saccharimonas sp. (SeqCode) | reverse complement strand
TAAAATCTCTTGGCCTTACAGCCTTGTGGGTTCGAGTCCCACTCCGCGCACCAAAGTAAAATAACCCCAGCTGGGGTTATTTTACTTTGGTCACATAGCTGGCGTATTGAATCTAAACGAAGAAAGCCTTGTGGGTGAAAAATGCCAGTGGCATTTTGCAAGGCGATGCCACAAATAAACTGTGTTTATCTGACTGGCTCGCGGGGTCGCGGAACGTGACCGAGTCCCACTCCACGCACCACAAAAATAGCTCATAAAGATGAGCTATTTTTTATGGTAAAATCTGCTATAATTTATATGTAATTTAATACCATTAAGGGGGAGTAAAATGACTGTAGTTTGGATTATTATAGCGGTTGTCGTCTTGTTGGCGATTATCGTCGGGGCGATGTATAACTCGTTAGTAACATTAAGAGTTCGAGTCGATGAGGCTTGGAGTGATATCACGGTTCAGCTAAAACGAAGGCTAGACTTGATACCAAACCTGGTTGAAACTGTGAAAGGTTATGCAAAGCACGAAAGTGGTGTATTTGCGGCCGTAACCGAGGCAAGGGCAAGAGCCTTAGGGGCGAAGGGCGTAAAAGAAACCGCTGCTGCTGATAACCAATTTGAAGCGGCGTTAAAAAGTGTGTTTGCCGTAGCCGAAGCTTACCCAGATTTGAAAGCAAATCAAAACTTTATCGAATTACAACAAGAATTGGTTGATACTGAAGATAAAATTCAAGCTTCCAGACGATTTTATAATGGTGGTGTTCGTGATTTGAACACAAAGATTCAAACGGTCCCAACAAATATTGTCGCTGGGATGTTCGGGTTTAAGTCTAGGGAATTCTTTGAGCTAGACGAGGCCGAGCAAAAATTAGCCGAGAAACCAACAGAAGTAAAATTCTAAAGGTCATTAATGTATAAAGCGATTGCTGCCAATAAACGCAACACCGTACTTATCATGGCGGTGTTTATTGGTATAGTCAGCGCAATTGGCTGGGTTGTTAGTATGTATTATGGTAACAGCAACATCGCCATATTCGTGGTGGTTGGTGCTTTGTTATACTCTTTGTTGCAATACTTTATTGCTACCGGTTTAAGTATCGCCATGACGGGCGCTCATCACATTGAAAAGCGCGACAACCCACGTTTTTATAGGATTGTAGAAAACCTATCAATAACAACTGGCTTGCCTATGCCAAAGGTATACATAATTGATGATGTTTCACTTAATGCTTTTGCGACTGGTCGTGATCCAGGGCACGCGATTGTTGCTGCTACCTCAGGCTTAATTGATCAATTAAGCGATCAGGAGTTGGAAGCGGTAATGGCACACGAAATGGGTCATATTGGCAACTATGACATTAGGTTGAGCATGATTACCTTTGGGCTTGTTAGTGCCATCGGGCTATTGACGGACATCGTGTTTAGGATATTTTGGTTTAGTGACGATAGGGATAGTGACGGTTCGCCTGTTGCAATGGCTATCGGGATTGTTGTGTTGATATTGGCGCCAATCATTGCTGCAATTGTCCAAATGGCGTTGAGCCGCCAAAGAGAATATTTGGCTGATGCAACGGGTGCTTTGACAACTCGTAACCCCGAGGCATTAGCATCGGCGCTAGAAAAGATTCGACAATTTGGAAAGCCGATGAAACGCCAAAATGCAGCTTCGGCACACTTATTTTTTGCTAACCCATTAAAAAAAGGTTTTATGAACAAATTATTTAGTACGCATCCACCAATTGAAGAGCGGATCGCAAGGTTACGAGATAATGCAAATAAGTTTTAAGTTTTTGAAAAAGATGCCGGTTGACAACAGGCTCAAGCGAATCAAAAAACGCATTATGGCATTTAAGGAACGTCGTCCACATCGAAGTTTTCGGCGCACAAGACGTAGGGATTATGTTAGGTCGTTAAAATTGCCTGGTTATATCAAATTTAATAAATATGTTTTTTCGATGCTTTGGAAAAACAAGAAGTTGTTCTTGTTGTTGGGGTTGACGTATGCGCTACTAACAGCTGCTATGGTAGGTGTTGCATCTCAAGACACTTATTCAGTGCTGAAAGACACGCTAAATACAACAGGTGGTGATTTGCTTAAAGGCAATTGGGGCGAAATTGGCAAAGCCAGCGTATTATTTTTAAGCACTATAACTGGTGGCTTGTCAGACACACTGTCCGAATCGCAACAGATATATTCGACCATAATTATGCTGCTAGCTTGGCTCACCAGTGTATGGCTTTTAAGAAATATAATGGCCGGCAGAAAAGTAAAATTACGGGATGGCTTGTATAATGCTGGTGCGCCAATATTGCCAACGTTTATGGTTGCGGCCCTTTTGGTTATCCAGTTGTTGCCAATGGCTTTGGCAGCAGTTGGCTACGGTGCGGCCTCTTTAACTGGAATATTAGACGGTGGGATTGAAGCCATGTTGTTTTGGATTGCAGATATCCTGTTAATTGTTTTGTCGTTGTACCTTATATCGGGTACGTTGTTTGCGTTAGTAATTGTGACGCTACCAGGCATGTATCCATCAAGGGCAATAAAAACGGCCGGTGATTTGGTAGTTGGTCGGCGACTCCGTATTCTGGGTAGAATATTATGGATGGCCTTTAACGTCATAATAACTTGGGCTTTAATAATTATCCCGATAATCTTGCTTGACGCCTGGCTAAAAAGTAAATGGGAGTCAATTGAATGGCTACCAACGATACCAGTTATTGTTTTGACTTTGTCTGCCCTAACAATAATTTGGGTATCGGCATATGTGTATCTGCTGTATAGGAAGGTGGTCGACGATGGCGCAAAACCAGCTTGAGATGAGGGCAAAAGAGCTACGTGATTTAATAAATAGGTACAGTTATGAGTACCATGTTTTAGATAAGCCATCGGTTAGCAACGAGATATGGGACAGCCTTCTAGCAGAACTTAAAAAGATTGAAGCTGAACATCCTGAATACACAACACCTGATAGCCCAACCCAAAGAATCGGTAGTATTGTTGCAGCAGGTTTTGCAAAAAAAAGACACAGCAAGCGCATGATAAGCCTGAACGACGTGTTTAGTCGTAATGAGGTGTTAGCTTGGGGCGAGCGCATGGAAAAGCTACTTGGCGGAAAAAAACATGATTATTTTACTGATATAAAAATGGATGGGCTAGCTTGCGCGATTGTTTACCAAGATGGTGTCTTTACGGAAGCAATTACTCGTGGTGATGGCTTTGTTGGTGAGGATGTGACCGAAAATGTTCGCACAATTAAAAATGTTCCAATAAAGTTAATTAATAACCCTGGGTATGAAAAATACCTAGTTGGCCGTACAGAAGTGCGCGGCGAAATTGTAATG
Source organism: uncultured Saccharimonas sp. (SeqCode) (assembly GCA_964407205.1). Classification (GTDB taxonomy): domain Bacteria; phylum Patescibacteriota; class Saccharimonadia; order Saccharimonadales; family Saccharimonadaceae; genus UBA1547. The sequence continues at coordinate 16,149 of CAYOUQ010000012.1, read as the reverse complement.
CTAAAGTCTGACTTTGAAAAACTTAATAACCACCAAAGATCTTTGGGGTTGCCAGAATTTGCCAACCCTCGCAACTTGGCAGCCGGTACTATTCGCCAACTCGACTCGAAAATTGTTGCATCGCGTCCTCTTAGCTTTCGTGCGTATGACGTATTGCGCGAAAACGCATCCGAAATTCAAACATGGGAGGAGGCCTACCAGATTGCAACTGCGATTGGTATTACCAGGAACCAGCAGGCTGCAGTCTGCAGCAATCTGAGTGAAGTCATGGCTTTTGTTGATAAATGGGACAAGAAACGGGACGACTTGCCATTTTGGACTGATGGTTTAGTGGTCAAAATAAATAACCGTCAACAGTACGACTCCTTGGGGGAGGTTGGTAAAACTGTTCGAGCAGCCGTTGCGTATAAATATGCACCTGAAAAAGCCACAGCGGTAATATCAGATATTGTAATTAGCATCGGACGAACGGGTGCAGCCACGCCAGTGGCGGAATTTAGCCCAATCCAAGTCGCGGGCAGTACCGTTCAGCATGCCAGTTTGCATAATGCCGACGAAATTGCCAAATTGGACGTTCGAATTGGAGACACAGTTATAGTCTACAAGGCAGGTGACATTATCCCTCAAGTTGAATCGGTTGTCACCGAACTGCGTCCGAAAGGTGTGGCCAAGTTCGATTTTGAAGAAGCGTTGAAAAAGCAGTATCCTGAATTACAATTTGAGCGTCCAGAAGGCGAGGCAGTATATCGTGTTAAGGGCGAGAGTGGACCGCTTATACTTAAAAGGGCATTAGAGCATTTTGCTAGCAAAGGGGCAATGGATATTGATACGTTAGGTGAGAAAAATGTAAAACTCCTAATTGATACCGGTTTGGTAAAAGATCTGGCTGATATCTATAATTTGACTTTTGAATCAGTCGTGGGTCTAGATAGATTTGCGCAAATTTCAGCCCAAAAATTATTAGACGCTGTGAAAAGCACAACGCATCCACAGCTTTCAAAGTTTATCTATGGCCTAGGGATTCGTCATGTCGGCGCTCAAACGGCAACCGATTTAGCCATCAGATTTGGTTCGATTGATAGCTTACGCCAAGCTACGATTGAGCAGCTCCGGACGGTCGATGGGGTCGGTGAGGTTGTGGCCGAAAGCATTGTGGCATGGTTTTCTGATCCCGACAACGAGGTATTGTTAGATAAGTTTGATAGATATGGAGTCAAGCCAGTCTATTTTAAGCCGAATGACAAATTAGCTGGTAAAAACTTTGTAATAACTGGGACTTTAACAGACATGAGTCGAGATGAAGCGGCTGATAAAATTAGATCTTTGGGCGGTACATTCCAAACAGCTGTCGCTAAAGATACCGATTATTTGGTAGTTGGCGAAAATGCAGGAAAGAGTAAATTACACGAGGCAAAGAAGTATAATATAGAAGTGATTAATCAAGCTAGTTTTGAACAATTAATTAAATAGAAAGGGTGGCACATGCAAGAAGAAGATAAAGATGAAAGCAAAATAAATAGTCCCAGTAGCGACAGCACCCAAGCTGAAGTTAAACAAGATAACCCCGGTAATGACCTTGGTATCGCTAGTTTAATCACCTCACTGCTTGGGATTTCAGTGGTTTCAATTGTTTTAGGGTTCATCGGGCTTTCTAAGTCAAAAAAGGCCGGTCATAAGAATGGTATGGCTTTGGCGGGGATAATTATTAGTTTTGTTTCACTGTTTATTCAGTTAGTATTCCTAATAATTGTGTTATCAACTGGTTATCAAATATTTAAGATTGGCACGAGTGATATAGTTACCAAAAAACCAGCGATAGAAAAAGAGATAAGCCTTGAGGCTGCCTGTGACACAACAGTTTTCCCAAACATACAGTCGATAGCCGAAAATGATACTTATAAAATATATGCGAACGGTGATCTTGAGGGAACGGGGTATTTTAAATACGCTGCTTCAGGGTCAGATATTTTATTATGTTCTGGCGATAACATTTTAATTGAAACCATCACAATTCCTGATGGCGTTACCATTAACCAGGGCACTATTAGTAGTGCTAATTCGGACTACATCTTGATTGATTCCGGGACTGATGTTACGCGTTCAAATATATTAATAAAAATTGATAGTGGCGAAATCATTTCTTTCTTCAGCCAAGGAGAAATTGAGTACTGGAATGGTTATTTTGTATATGTAGCACGAGATATTGATGTCGGCGTAAATGTACGTCCAGGTTTTCACGATGGTTACGCTCGTTCAGTATGGGCCCTGCAGTACGAATCTGGTGAATTCAGACCGGTAATCCGAGCAACTAATGAGTACGACTACACCATAGGCGTTTTTTCAGAAAATAGTTTTACTTATTTCGGTAGATATTTCACGGACGACACTTCAGAGGCTAGTGCAAGGGCAACGTCAGGTACCTATACACTAGATGAGCTAGAGGCTCAATTCAATTAAAGATATTCAACAATAAATAACACCCCAGTTGGGGTGTTATTTTTATTATCCTATAGATAATTACCAGCTGCGTTGGCGGAATGAACCACCATTGCCACCACGATCACCAGAATCGCGACGAGGTCGGTCTTCTTTTGGTCGGGCTAGGCCTACGCTGATTGCGCGGCCATCAAGCTCTTTGCCGTTTAGCTCGTCAATAGCTTTTTGGTTGTCGTCGTCGTTTACCATTTCAACGAAACCAAATCCCTTACTACGACCGCTATCGCGATCAGTAATAACACGGGCGCTAGCGACTTCACCAATTTGCTCAAAGAAAGCTTTTAGTGTGTCGTCGGTAGTTGCATAAGCAAGACTACCAACGAAAAGATTTTGCTGTGCCATAATACTATGTAATACTCTTTTCTTCTTATCTGATATAGTTTTCGTCAGATCGACCGCTTACAGCGATTTGTGCGAAGAAGAGAGTTTACCGTTTAAGAGGTAAGCGCCCGCCTTTTGCTTTCTATACGCGTGTGCTTCTGAACTATCGTACTGTAACATACATTTGTTAAAAATACTAGCATAATCACTAAATATTGGTTATACTTATACTAGGCTGGTGCGCAACAGGGTAACCTTTGCGTGGTTCGCTGTACAGCGAAAAAACAAACAAATTACATAAAACAAAAAGTGCCCTGGGTGGGCGCGCAACAGCAATAAAATCGCCCCTGTTCATAGGGGCGACATTTTTTATATTCCTGTTCCTGATTTTGAGCCAAGTTGATACCATTTTAGCGTGACGAATGATTTTAAAAGGATTCGCGTCCTGGCTCCACTATCATAATCTATTCCCCATACTTGAAAAACGTAGTTCGTGTTAGATTTTAATCCAGAGACAGTTGCGTGGCATTGATAATTATTGATGCAAGCCTGACTTTCATCTGGATATACGCCTTTGATAAAATTTACATTGCCGCCACTGTAAACCTCAACAATATAATCTGGTAGAAACGTATTCTCCCAATAGATAGTAGCGGAGTTTTTTGTTCTTGACATTCTCAAATAATACGGAGCAGGTAATGCTGTAACCCCTAGGACTTCGCTACCAGCTTTGACTGAGCTGATAGATTGATTTGTTTTAATTGTAGAATTTGAAAAATAATCAGCAACAAATAATGCAACAGTTACTATTAAAATTACAGCAATTATTATACCGAAATTAACTATAGACATAGCTGGTCTTGTTGATTTGGGCAACTTTTTATTTGTTTTAATAGCTTTATTGCTATTTATGTGGACAATTTTCTTGGATTTCTTTTGATTTTTCATTATTATCCCTATTTAATGCTTACAGATTAACATTATCACAATGTTAAATAATGTAAAGTTATATTATTACTATAATTGACAGGACCATTTTGGATGACATGGGATTGCCTATAATATATAATTGTGAGCATTGGGGCATTAGCTCAGTTGGTAGAGCGCATCATTCGCATTGATGAGGTCGGCAGTTCGACTCTGCCATGCTCCACCATAAAGGAGAACACATGAATAACCAACTAATTGCACAAATAGATGCTTTTTTACGAAAAGCCAACGCGAATACATATGCTAACGCAGACGTAAAACGGGCTGAGCCACTGCGTCCAGGGTCGCACGATTATAACTTTGAAGATGGCGACTTCGTCTATCATGACACTTTCTTTGGGGCAACAAAGTTTATCGGCGAAGAGATTGTTTATCAAAAAGGCGCACCAATATGGGGCATGAATTACTACGGATTCACAATAGACGATAGTATTAGTGAAGGACTATTTGACTCAATTTTGCGTCCCGCCTTGATGTCGGGAAGCGGTGATAATATTCCTGTTCGTGGCCCAAAAGAATTCATCAACGGTGAATGGAAATATACTTTTAGCACCGAAGGTGGTTTAGATAACTTTACTGGTATCGAAGAAATATCCAAAAACAATGAAGTAGTTTGCCGGTTGTATTGTCACGGCGGAATGATTGAAAAATAATAGAATTTCGTGCATAATATAACCTGTTATTAACGGGGCTATAGCTCAGTTGGCTAGAGCGCTTCCATGGCATGGAAGAGGTCTGGGGTTCGAGTCCCCCTAGCTCCACCATATTAAATACCTCACTTTATTGTGAGGTATTTAATATTTGTGGCAAAAACAACTAATTATCAGTTGTGTTAAACTGGTAATATGACTATAAATGATATCGTCGTATTGGATTATTGGATGATAATACCGCTGTTTTTTATAGGCTCGTTACTGCATTTTGTCTATAACTGGGTCAAGCATAACAAGCAAGCGGCAATATTTGCAGCTGTGAATGAAAGCTACTGGGAACATACCAAAATAGCTTTTTGGCCAGTATTTTTTCTGAGCTTTATTGAATTTATTTTGGGTGGGTATCAAGATTTAGCATTTATACCAGCAAAGACTATCGCGTTGTACTCAATACCGATATTCATGGTTAGTAGTGTTTTTATCTATAAACATTTTACGAAAAGGAATGTTTTGTTTATTAATATTAGCGCCTTCTTGGTTACCGTGGCGCTTGCTCAAGTGATCAGTTCGCAGTTAATCACTCAAATTTATGCAGACGGTTGGACGGTTATAATTAGTCTTGTGTTCCTGGCGTTCTTGATACTAGCTTTTGTAATGTTCACAAAGTATCCACCGAATGAACCAGATTTTTTTCGCGATCCAATCACCTCAAAATACGGCTTACGGGGGCATAAATAGTTATTTAATTTTATATCGAACTTGGAATAGGTTGTTTTCAAACTGTTTTATAGACAATATTTCCAGATCATCAACGATACCTGAACCATTAAACGCTCTAATGCCATCACCCAGAACAATAGGGTGGTAGGTTAGTATTAACTCATTAATTAAGCCATCCGACATCATTGATCCGTTCAATTTGCCGCCACCTATTACGCCGATGTTGATATAATTCTGTTGTTGAAGTTGAGTGATTATGGTTTTTGGAGCTTCGTTGGTAAATATGTATCGATCAGATTTTGGTCGACCTAATAGTGCTTTGTCTGATGTGAAAACAATATTTTTTGGTCCGTCATATGGAAAATCACCATCTTGTTCGGCAAAAACAAATGTTTGTTTTCCCATTAAAATTACGTCTTGGCTTTTGATAAAATTTTCAAATTCACCCGAATCTCGGGCAAAGACCCAACTGGTATCATGGTCCTTTGTCGCAATAAATCCATCAATCGAAGGTTCTGAGTATAAAGTAACTTTCATAGCATATGATTATACCAGATATTATTCGTAATAGATTTAACCAGCAGCATCATAAGAATTATGGATAAGAATTAACAGAATAATATAAAGCTAGTCATCAAAAATCCTGACAATTGAAAAGACGCCCATTACTGGGCGCCTTTTCGTGCTGGTTAAGATAGAGTGCAATGATATGTGAATACCTTTATCATTGCTTCGACTGCCTTGCTGGAGGTGGCCTTGTCGTTTTCTGACGACGACTTGCCATTTCCTCGCCATGCAGCAACGAACTCTGTCTTTCCTACGACCTCTGACATAATTATGTCGTAGGCTCCACTCGCAGTTTCCTGCTGGACGGAAAGCATTCTTGCAGCCGCCTGCATTGCGGCTGCGAGATTATCGCCAACCACACTTTTGGTCAAGATCGCATTTTCGGCGGTCTCGTCCAGTGAAATAGCCTCGAACCTCTGACGGCCGTCCGCTGTAACGATCCCGACAATGCCGCTACCAACCGTGGCGCCGCTTTCTTTTGCTGCAGTGCCAAGCGCAACAGCACCGGCACGAAGGACCCGGGATAATTTACCAGGGGTGGGAATCTTCATTGTTTCACCTTCTACTCATAATTTTTTTAACCAAACACGAAATGAACATACGGTCAAATAAGACCATGTATCGTAATTATAACACACTAGCGTTAAAAAGTCAATTATTAGGTAGTGCTGAATGTTATGAAAGGTAGCCAATTAATGTTATAATAGTTGAATGCTAACAGTAAAAAACTTAACCAAAATATACAAAACTGGCAAAGTTGAGACGCCAGCCCTGATTGACGTATCGTTCAAAATTAAAACTGGTGAAATGGTGGCTCTGATGGGCAAGAGTGGTTCTGGTAAATCAACGCTACTGCATCAGCTAGGTTTAATTGATCAGCCAAATTCTGGAAAAATTATATTTAATAACAAAGAGCTAGCAAAGACCAGTGAAAAGGTTCGGTCAAAGCTGCGATTAGAAACACTGGGTTACGTTTTTCAAGAGTATGCCTTGATACCAGAATTAACTGCACTTGAGAATGTCTATTTGCCAGCCATGATGCTACGAAAAAAAAGAGTTGACTTCAAAAAGAAGGCCACCGAACTGTTGGACTTGGTTGGTTTGAGCGATAGGTTAAAACACTTGCCGCGTGAATTATCGGGTGGTGAGCAGCAAAGAGTGGCTATTGCAAGGGCGCTAATTAATGATCCGAAAATTATTTTTGCTGATGAGCCAACTGCCAACTTGGATTCGGCATCATCAGCGGTTGTTATGGATACTTTACAAAATTTAAACAAAACACTTGGTGTTAGTATAATTTTTGTTTCGCATAACCCCGAAGACAAAAAGTATGCTGACAGGATAATTTATCTAAAAGACGGCAAGTTAACGGGAGAGTATTAATATGAAAAAGCGACGAATTACAACATCATCACCCAGGGTTGCGCTATTTCTAGCAGTTAAGTCTTTAGTCAAGGGCAATCGTGGTATTACTTTTATGACGCTTGCGATGTTGTCTATGATATATGTTAATTTGTTGTTTGTACCAAGTGTTATTCAAGGGATAACTAATCGTATATCTATTCAGCTACGTGATACACTCACGTCAAACGTTGTAATCACGTCATCTGATGCTAAAAAGGACATTAGCGGTGTAGGTCAACTTATAACTGATTTTGAAAAAAATGAATCAAGTGCGGCTGCGACCGGTACTTATCGTGTCGGGACCCAAATCTCAAGCGGTAGCATTACGAATAACTGGGCGATTGATGCGGTTGACCCGACCAGCTACGCCGAGGTATTCAAGTCACCAAGTAATCTAATTGAAGGTAGTTTTTTGGATGATTCTGATGAAAACTACATTTTTTTGGGAGTTGGAATCGCTGGGGCTGACTTTAAAGACCAAACTGAATACGCCGTATCGCTTAAAACGGTCCACGCTGGTGACACGGTTTCGATTAAACTTATTAACGGCCAGGAGCATGACTTTAAAGTAAAAGGTATCTACGATAACACCTTTTTGTATTCGAACAAGCATGCACTTATATCAAACAAAGTAGCCAAAAAGATATTGCCGTTTATTGATGACCATGCCACGGCGATTTATGTAAAATCGCAAGATGGTGTAGATGACGATACTTTAGGCAAGGCGCTGGTCAATGGTAATAATCAATTAAAATATCAAGCCGCTGTTGATATGAGCGCCGGTGTAAAAGAGCAGATAAATGCCTTTAATGTGCTTTTTAAAATTATTGAGGTATTCTCACTAGCCGTAGCCGCGATTACAGTGTTCATTGTGACTTATGTTGAATTAATTAACCGTCGCAAGCAGATTGGTATTGAACGTGCAATAGGTATTAGGCCGGCCGCTATCGTAGAAGTATATGTTATTAAATCGATTATTCTAACGATTTTTGGGACAATTATTGGCGTTATATTCTTTAATTTTGTTTTTGCCCCAATTGTGATAAGTCACCCATTTGATTTCCCGTTTGGTCCAGTTACATTAAACATCAGCTGGCCCGACATGTGGAAGTATGCATTCATTATGTTAGGTGTCTCATTTGTATCAGCACTTATCCCAGCTATTCAATCAATCCGAATTAAAATCATGGATGCTATTTGGGGTTCGAACTAAAAATATTGTAATCTAGTGATTATCTGGTAGATTTGTTATACTACTTTTATTATGAAGCGCTATAGCCCAACCGAAATTGAGAAAAAGTGGCAGGCCACTTGGGAAAAGGAAGGCACTTATACTGTTGACTTTTCTGACCATACCAAACCTAAATACTATGGGTTTAGCATGCTTCCAGGAATCACTGGTGCAGGTATACATACTGGACATGGTCGCACATTTCAATTTAGTGATATCAAGGTTCGTGCCAAACGCCAGCAGGGCTTTAACGCCTATCACCCCATTGGCTGGGATTCTTTTGGTCTGCCAGTAGAAAATTACGCGATTAAAGTTGGCAAAAAACCACGTATTGCTCATGATGAGGCCAGGGTCCATTTTAAAGAGCAGCTTAAAAGACTTGGATACAGCTATGATTGGACCAAAGAAATCAGCACGGCTGACCCGACATATTATAAATGGACGCAATGGATATTTAATAAATTATTTGAGCATGGATTGGCTTATCAAAAAGAAAGTTATCAGTGGTGGTGCGAAACCGACCAGACAGGGCTAGCCAACGAACAAGTTCATGACGGGAAATGTTGGCGCTGCAACAATCAAGTTACTAAGAAAAAATTGAAACAATGGTTTTTTAAGATAACTGATTATGCCGATGAGATATTAGCTGCTACGCCTGATTTGGATTGGACCGAGATGGTCAAAGTCATGCAGGAAAACTGGATTGGGCGGTCACAAGGTGCTGAGGTAGAGTTTAAAATCGATGGCAAGAAAGACATTATCACGGTGTTTACAACTCGACCGGATACACTTTTTGGTGCAACATTTGTAGTACTGGCGCCTGAACACGAACTGTCAAAAAGTTTAGCAACCGCGGAAAACAAAAAGGCCGTCGAAAAATATATACTTGACGCTTCGCGAAAGTCGGAAGTCGAGCGCATGAATGAATCGCGCGAAAAAACAGGAGTATTTACTGGTAGTTATGCTATTAATCCGGTTAACGGCGACAAAGTGCCTATCTGGATTGCCGATTATGTATTGTCAGGCTATGGCACAGGTGCAATTATGGCCGTACCAGCCCATGATGAACGTGACTTCGAGTTTGCTAATAAATTTGGGATAAAAATTATTCAAGTCATCCAAAAACCGACTGATTTTGAGGATGACAGTGAACTTTACTGCGGTGAAGGGACATTATTAAATAGCCAAAAATTCACAGGTGTTTCAACGAGTGACGCCAGGGAGCAAATTGTAGCCTGGTTGGAACAACAAGGCACTGGCTGCAACAAGGTATCTTACAAAATTCATGACTGGCTAATTAGCCGCCAGCGCTATTGGGGAGCACCAATCCCGATTATTCATTGTCCAAAATGTGGAGCCGTGCCGGTGCCAGACGATCAATTACCGGTAATATTGCCCGAACTAGACGATTTCAAGCCACATGGCGGAGCTGTTTCAGCGTTAGAAATGGCGACCGACTGGGTCAAGACCACATGTCCGAAGTGCGGCGGACCGGCCAGGCGCGACACCGACACATTGGATGGCTATGCTTGCAGTAGCTGGTATTTCTTGCGCTATCTAGATCCTTTTAATGATAAACAAGCTTGGAATCCAGAAGTAGAAAAGTATTGGGGTCCAGTAGACTTTTATAATGGAGCTGACCATGCTACGGCGCACTTACTGTATGCCCGTTTTTGGCAACGATTCTTTTACAAACTAGGCCTAGTATCACATCCAGAACCATTTAAACGGATGATGTATAACGCCTATATTGTGGCGTCTGATGGCACAAAAATGAGTAAATCGCGTGGCAACACCGTTGACCCACTCGAGATTATGGATAGCGGATACGGTGCCGATAGTTTGCGCGTTTATGAAATGTTTATTGCGCCATATGATATCGAAGCTAGGTGGGATACTCGTGGTGTTCCGGGCACGTTTAGGTTTTTAAACCGTGTTTGGACGTTGGCTCAAGAATATATTGATGCAACCGGTGAAATAAAACTAGACAGCAAGGCCGAAAACGAGATTTTGTCTATCGCTCATCGTACTAGTAAAAAAGTCACATCAGACATAGAAGAAGATAAGTTCAACACAGCCGTTTCGGCTATGATGGAGGCAGTAAACAGCTATTTCAAGATAAAAGAATCGGCCGGTATTGGCAAATGTGCCGCTTGGGATTATGCCATTGAGAGTTTGATGATGGTACTAGCGCCCTTTGCGCCACATATCACCGAAGAGTTATGGCATCAGATGGGACACAAGGACACGATTCATGTGGACCACTGGCCAGTATGGGATGATAAATACTTGGTCACAGATTTGATTACGATTGTTGTCCAGGTTAATGGCAAATTACGCGCCACGATACAGGTTAGCAAAGATATGGGCGAAGAAGAGGTCAAGAAATTGGCGCTAATCCAAGAAAACGTCAAAAAATACATTGCCGATAAAAAACCAGCCAAGGTTATTTATGTCCCTGGCCGGTTGATTAATGTTGTTGTCAAATAGTGCCTATTATTATACCACTAATGCTTAATATATGCAAGCATTATAGTTTTAGCTTGAGAATGTGGTACTAATTTGCTACAATAAATACAAGTTATAACAAATAATACCTGAAAAGGAGCACATTTTTCATGGGACAACCGAAGAAACAATCAAGCCCACGCAAAACTGGTTTGCGCCGCAGCCATCTGCGACTCGAACTAGCTCGTCGTGTGAATAAAAAATCGCCGGTCAAGGCTTATACTACTCGAAAAGAGTCAGGTAAGGCATTGGCTAAAAAGTCGATGGCTATAACGCCAGTCGAAGCACCAGCTGCAAAAAAGGCAGCATAGTACATTATTAATAATTAAGAAAGAATTAAACGCTATGTCATCTAATCGTCATCTTGGTCGTATCGTTGCTTTGCAGACATTATACGAGTTTGAATTTCGTAAGGAGTCAAACGATGTTACTGCTGATGTTGATGAGATTTTAGCTAACAACCTTAGCCGATACGATACAGCAATTGATGACAAAAAGTTTGTTTCTTCATTAGTCAATGGAGTAGTCAAGAAACAAGCCGATCTGGATGAAAAAATCCAACCAATTGCCCCCGAGTGGCCAATCGAACAGATTGCCAGAGTAGACAGAAATATATTAAGAATTGGCCTGTACGAATTACTGCACAGCGCAAAAACAATTCCACCGAAGGTTGCAATTAACGAGGCTGTTGAGCTGGCAAAAGCGTTTGGTTCTGATAACTCAAGTAAGTTTATAAACGGAGTCCTTGGCACCGCTTATCGAACGCTTGTGGAGAACGCAGATGATGCCAAACATACCGCAAATTGAAAAGTTTAAAAAATATTTAAGCCGCAAAAAACACCAAATTCAAGAAATAGTACGCGAGCCGACCAGCGGAGGTATTATCTTCCGTCACGATGAAAAAGGCGATATTGAGATACTTTTAATCCAAGACACCAAAGACCGCTGGACAATTCCAAAGGGCCATATTGAAGAAGGCGAGACTGCCCAACAAACGGCCGTGCGCGAAATTGGTGAGGAAGTTGGGCTGTTTGATATTGACGTGCTAGGCTGGTTGGGAAAAATCCATTTTCGTTACCGTAGAATTGATCGCCTAGTATTAATGACGACTCAGATATACTTAGTTAGGGCGAATGGTGACCCTAACTCAATCAAAAAAGAGGAGTGGATGAACGGCATTAAATGGTTTAAATTTAATGAAGCACTTGATGCCATCGAATACGAAGATATCGGCACATTAATGTTGCTTGCTAAAAAAAGAATAAGACAGGAGAAATTATGAGTGGGATGCAGACTGAACCATATCAACAATTTGCTCGCGAAAAGTTGGGCTTTGAATATAAGAATCTAGATTTATTAATCACAGCTCTTACGCACAGAAGTTATGTCAACGAGCATAAAAAAAGTGTCAATGAACATAATGAGCGTCTTGAATTTTTGGGCGACGCAGTGTTAGAGCTAGTTGTCACTGATTATCTATACAAAAATTATTCTGAGCCAGAAGGCATTTTGACTAGTTGGCGGGCTGCTTTAGTGCGGACCGAAAGCATTGGGGCCGCTGGTTCGGCATTGGGATACGAACCATTAGTTCGAATGAGCCGTGGCGAAAAACAGGGTAGTGAACGGGCAAGACAGCAGATATTAGCTAACGCTTTTGAGGCCGTGATTGGCTCGATTTATCTGGAACGTGGTTATCAGGATGCGGCTGAGTTTGTATTTAAAAATATTATTGCCAAATTTAGTACAATTTTAGAGTCTGGTAGCTGGCGTGATGCAAAATCTCATCTGCAAGAAGTTTCTCAACATGTTGACGGTCAAACGCCACAATATCGAGTTATTGAAGAAACTGGCCCCGACCATGACAAGATGTTTACTTTGGGTGTTTACGTAAATAATAAACTGATGGGTAAAGGTACGGGCCCAAGTAAACAAATCGCACAACAACAGGCAGCGCAGGCGGCTTTGGACGAATACTCCAAGAGAGAAAAGAATTGACATCAGAGAAGAAAAAGTGTAAAATTGGGCAAGAGTAAAAAATCAAGTTAATTTCGCTTTGTCGAGAAAAGGAAAGAATTTAGAATGTTAGCAATCCGTTTGCAGCGTGTTGGCCGATCAGGTGATGCAAAATATCGAATTATTGTGCAGGAAGCTCAAAAACAACCAACTAGTGGTCGTGTTGTAGCTTTTATTGGTACATACAATCCTCATACTAAAGAAGCAAAAGTGCAGGTTGAGGATGCTCAAAAGTTTTTGGACAATGGAGCTCAACCATCACCAAGAGTTGTTAAGTTGTTATCTGACGCCGGTGTAAAGATGCCAAAATGGATTGCCAAGGCAAAGATTAACACAAAATCTGTAAAAAAAGCTGATAAATTACGCAAAAATCGACCAGCTGAAGAGTTAACCTCTGAGAGCACTGATACTACTGAGTCTGCTGAAAGCAGTGAGCCTGTTGAAGATAACAAACCTGTCGAATCCGTAGAAGTGGTTGAAGCTGTTGATGAAGCGCCAGCCTCTGATGCTACAGAGGCCGAACCAGCAGCCGAAATTGGTGAAGCTGCCGCAACTGAAGCTGAGTAGATTTTCGCTAATGTTAATTGTAATGTTAATCGTGATATAATTTAATTGTAAAAACAATAAAGACCGGACAGGTAAGGGGGCAGTATGGCTACATTAGACCAACAGTTTATAGAATATATCATTAAATCACTAGTCGGACATCCAGATGATGTGGTAGTTGATCGTTCAATTGATGAAAAGGGCGTGCTTCTAACACTAACAGTTAATCCAGAGGATTTAGGTAGGGTTATCGGTAAGCGCGGCGCTACAGCCCAAAGCTTGCGCACATTGTTGCGAGCACTTGGAACAAAAAACGATGCCAGATATAATCTGAAAATCGAGAATAACGATGATCAGCGTGATAATTATGAGCATTCAAAGCCAGTGGCTGACACGGAAAAAGAGGCTGCTCCTGTGGCAAACCCAACAGATGAGCCTGTGGAAAACGATTCAGAATTTTCAAAAACAGCACGTGAAGAGCTTGCAGAATTAGACGACCTAGATATATAATCATTAGCAGTTAAGGCGAAAGCTAAGACTAAATGCTCTACTGCGAGAGCGACAAAAACAATAGTCGTTGAGAGATTTATTTGTCAAACTAACCACCTATAGGGGTGGTTTTTTTGTTGTTTTATTGTATAATTATGTGCAATGATTAAGATACAAATAATTACACTGTTTCCAGAGATGTTTGATAAGGTTTTGAACTCGTCTATGCTTTGGAAGGCGCAAAACAAAAAAGCCGTGTCATTTCGAATGGTTAATCTGCGCGATTTTGGGCTTGGCCCACGTAGATCGGTCGACGACACGCCTTATGGTGGTGGCGATGGGATGTTGTTAATGCCAGAGCCGCTGTTCAAGGCTATTGCGGATGCAAAAAAGTATGCACCGAAGGCAAAAACTGTGTTGATGACGCCGCGTGGCAAGCGGTGGAGGCAGTCACTAGCGAAAGAGTGGGCTGACAGCAAAAATGATTTTATATTAATTTGCGGACGTTATGAGGGCGTAGACGAACGCATCTTGTCGGTAGTAGACGAGCAGATTAGTGTAGGTGATTATGTATTGACGGGCGGAGAATTGCCAGCCATGACTGTAATTGATAGTGTTGTAAGGTTAATCCCAGGGGTTTTGGGTGGCGAAAATAGCGCGACAATAGAAAGCTTTAGTGATGGCGAGACTTTGGAATTTCCTCAATATACTCGTCCTGAAGTGTATCAAGGCATGAAGGTACCAGAGGTGTTGCTAAGTGGTAATCATGGCGAAATCGCCAAATGGCGTGCCGAAAACTCCTTCAAAGCAGAAAAATAATAGTCCCAAGTAGTTTTGAGATTTGCAAAAGAGCAGCTTATGTGTCGGATTTACTCCGCGCGTGGCGCAATGAGAAAAACCCTATAGTTTTGTCTCATGGTAACAGAAAAAGGAGCCCCGCCAAAAAGGCGGGGCGTTGTGGTGGATATCGAAAAGCGAGCGGCTACAACTTTTATTTTGGTGTGTTTATTTTTGTAACTTTCGCTTACTAATACTGTAGTTAAACGCAAAGGAAAGCGCAAGCATAATAGCAAAAACAACAACATTTGCCGTTAATAATATTTCGTTATATAGTCAAAGTTATGGATAAAATTAATCGATTTGTTAAACATCAGGGTTATATAAACTTCAGAGAATTTGTCTTGTCTTATCTATATGCTAGTACTTTAGTTCTACTTATTCTTACTCAACTATTTTTTGAAGATAAGATAATTAACTTCTTTGGGCAGCATGATATAGCTTTATTATTAAAATTTATTGCTTTTTCAGAATTAATGGCAATACCTTATCTTATTAAAATGAAAACCTGGGGTTGGGTTCAGATATCTAGTAAATTAATGAGCTGTATTGTCCCGTTCGAATGGGGCTTATTTTTATTGTTTGTTTACGCAGTTGTGTGATTTTGATTATCTTTTCATACGGCATAAGCTAAAAGAGTTGCGTGTCTTTAAATAAGAATGTATGATAAAAGTAATTAATAAGGGGGAGATGCTATGGAGTCGGTAAATAAATTATCAAAAATGATTGAGGGTTGGTTGAAGCCAGTACCTCACTTGCCAGTCAAGGCGCAAAAATGGATTGCAGTTAATGTATGGTGGATTGAGCTGATTGGTTTGGTCTGCCTTTGTTTTGCAGGACTAGCTGCTATCAGTTTATTATTTGCTGCGTTTGGCTTGGCTGGAGCAACCTTTGGTTTCCTTGGTGTTTCAGTCTTTAATGCCTTCGATATAATATCGATATTAGTCTCGTTCCTGTCATTAGGCCTAGGGATAGTAATTATGGCTATGGCTATTAGCCCACTAAAGAATTTGAATAAAAAGGGTTGGGATCTGTTATTCCTGTCTATCTTGGCAAATGCTGTCTACGTCATCTTTAACTCACTAAAAACATTCAATATTTTTGGGTTCTTGTCTGGGATTGTAGGAGGAGCAATTGGTATAGCGATTGCAATCTATTTCCTATTCGAAATCAAGTCATATTTTGTAGCAAAGAAATAGGCTGCTGATTAGTTGAGATATCGCTCTGATTAGTGTACAATTTGTACTGCTAACAGGGCGATTCTGTTGGTTTTTAACAATATAGTGGGATGTCGTCAAGTGTGAGAACTGCAAGTCTGCAGTTCTCAAGGCCGGAGCCTGGATCGCGGATGCGACCAAGCGAGGGGGGGGCGCG
>CAYOUQ010000011.1:0-20073 GCA_964407205.1 uncultured Saccharimonas sp. (SeqCode) | reverse complement strand
CTTGCTCCCAACTGGTTTGGCTATTCTGTCATTACTAATCCAAACTATAACGAAGCAACTTGGCTGTTGGCACCATACACAAAGCTGACTGGTGACGGCGTTAATTTAACAGTTGTTCTATACGAAAAAGATACACACAATGTCATATATGTTGCATCAGGTTCAAGATTAATTGTAAGAGTAAAGCTCTATTGCCAAAGTGACACAACCGGGACGCAAAGCGAAAATACTGGTATAAAAGACAGTGGTTATAAATCAGTACCATAGATCAGAAGGAGGGTTAAAATGTCAAAGAAAAAAATTATAATAACCGTCGTTTCAATACTTACAGTGCTAATAATTGCTGGTCTTGTTGTGGTTTTATTGAAGACCACTAATAAAGAAAGGGTCCTTGAGTTTACTCCAAAAATATACATCAAAGATTAACATTATTTCGACATTCGGTTTTTCTGATACAATAATCATATGAAAAGAAGCTCAAGCGGTTTCACGATAATTGAGGTTTTAATTGTAATTGTTATTTTAGGCATACTTGCAGGTATTGGCTATGTGACTTTTACAGGCCTTCAACGAAACTCGCGAAATAATCAAAAAGAAACCCAAATGACCGTAATCTCTAAAGCTCTTGAAGATTACTATGAAGACAACGGCCAATACCCTAGCTGCGACGAGATGTCTTCAAGCACCGCTGGCGATATATTAGGTATAGACCAATCGGTTTTTGTTGCGCCCGGAGCAGATGAGCCAGACAATAACTCATTTATTGAAGGGTGCGAGAGTTTTAGCGATGACGGTAATTATTATGATGAGTTTATTTATGACGGCGAAGGGTATTGTTCTGTTGAGGGTGACGAGGATCAGCCGTGTCTTGAATATGAGCTACAATATTATGAAGAAGGCGACAGCGAAGGGCCAGTAGAAATAACTGGCGATGAAATTATGGACGCAGAAGAAGTTGCTAGATACCTTGATTGCCCCGATGGATTCATTCCCGTACCAGGAAGCCAAAAATACGGCACCAACTCATTTTGTGTTATGAAATATGAAGCAAAAAATGTTAACGGGGTGGCCACTAGTCAAGCACTTATTCCGCCATGGAATATAGAAAATCAAAATGAGGCAAGAAGGCTTAGTAAACTAATACCAAATTGCGATGACTGTCACTTGATTAACGAGGCGGAATGGATGACACTTGTAAGCGACATCGTTAGCGTCCCAGATAACTGGTATGATTGCGCCGATCAAAGGTGTATTTATCAAGGCGTCGGCAATATCAGGATTGCATCATACACCATGGACGGTTCGGCAAGTGACGATGACGAGGATGGATATTTTGATATCCCAGCACCAGTGAGCACTGTCGAACGAAGGACCTACAAGCTTAGCACCGGTGGTACTATCTGGGATCTGTCTGGCAATTTTGGTGAATATACTGATGGGGTACTTTCAACAAAAGATTTTAGTTTTAATGGATGCGACTCATTATGTAGCTGGGACAAGGTTTCCAGTACATCCCAAACGTCCCCCAGCCCGTTCCCAGGTGACCTAGCGATACAGTCAATTGATAATAATAACGCTAAAAATATTGGGCTAGGTCAGCTTTTGGTCGAATCAGCAAATAACCGGGACAATGAGCCCCGGGCGATGATTCGAGGTTCTTTTTCTGAGGCAGGCACTCTGCGGGGGCTAATGTTTTTGCAACTTACTCATAAACCGAGCCAAGATACCGGCTCACCGTACACTGGTTTTCGCGCTGCCCAATGATTACATATTCAAACTGGTGCGAATTCGTCGATAGGAAAATTTAGTAACTACTCGCCAGTTAGTGTTTGAGTCGCTGTCATATTGATAAACATGGCCATCTCGGACTTCACTGATTAGTACTAACGCTGGGTTATAGGGCGCGAGTGTTCGATAGAATACGATATCTTCTGCCGATATATTTTTTCGGCCCGGGAAGACCTCGTGAAACTTTGATTGGCCAACCTCGTCAAAATATTGCGGTCTACCTTTTGGTGGAATAAATACGTCAGCTTTTAAACCCATTTTTGAAACAATCTTTTTAACATCACCTAAAACTAATCGAGATTGCCCCGATATGTAAAGAAATAATTGTTTTTTTGCATTTAAGAATAATGTTGCTTCAACCATTGGACCAACGGGTATCTTAAAAACGATTGCTTGACGGATATCAACATCAACACCAAAGAAAGCCTTGATTGCGCGCTCAATACTGACTTCATCATACATCCGGTCACTCATATTAAATTTATTATAACACCTTTGACACAATATCAAGTATCGACTGCTTATACTGAATCATCTACAATATAGATAATGGAGTTTGAAGAAAAATATTCGAAACTAAACCCAGCCCAGAAACAAGCGGTCGATCAAATTGATGGACCCGTTATGGTGATAGCTGGTCCAGGGACAGGCAAGACCGAGCTGCTCAGCATAAGGGTTGCAAATATCCTCAAAAAAACCGACACCTTACCACAAAATATTCTGTGTTTAACCTTTACTGAAAGTGGTGCCAGCTCGATGCGCAAAAGGCTAACCGAGATAATTGGTCAGGACGCCTACAGAGTCACTATAAGCACTTTTCACAGTTTTTGTGTAGATATAATTAACCAAAACAGTCAGTATTTTTTTAATAATGCAATATTCTCTCCTACTGATGAATTAACCTGTTATGAAATAATTAACAATATATTGACAGAAGTAAGTTTCGACAATCCGTTAAAAACTCAACAAGACGGTGAATACACTCAAATTAAAAAAATTCTGACTGCCATCTCTCAGATAAAAAATGGCGGTCTAAGTTGCGAAGAGTTGTCAGCAATATTAGATCAAAATGACAACTATTTATCGAAATGCGAACCAATTATTCAAAATTTTTTCGTATCCAAGATTAATAAATTGACCATTAATCTAGCAAAAAAAGCCGTTGAGCAAATCCGTGCAATTAAATTATCGGGTCCAATACCTGGCATCGTGCCACTACCAGCCATTATTGCCGATTCGCTTGAAAATGCAGTCAATGCAGCAGGCGAAAAAGATACCAAGCCAATCACAGCCTGGAAAAATCTTTGGCTAAAAAAAGACAACAATAAACAATTTATTTTTAAATCCAAAGAGCGCCAGGTCAGGCTGCGAGCTTTGAATGAAATTTATAACAAATATATTGACGCTATGCGTTCGAAAAAATTATTTGACTATGACGACATGATATTGCAGGTCGTTCAAAAAATCGAACAATTTGATGATCTACGCTATAGTCTTCAGGAACAATATCAATATATTTTGGTAGATGAATTTCAAGATACTAACATGGCCCAAATGCGCATCTTGTATAATTTAACCAATAATCCTGCCCAAGAAAATAAGCCTAATATTTTAATTGTCGGCGACGATGACCAGGCAATTTACAGCTTCCAAGGCGCCGATGTCAGTAACATAATTGATTTTCGCAATAATTTCCAATCAACAAAGGTCATAACATTAACCGAAAACTATCGATCAGGCGACGATATTTTGCAAAATTCACGTGATGTCATTACTCAGGGCCAAAATCGACTTGAAAAAGTTTTTAGCGACATTAACAAGCAGCTGCACGCCGCAAAAGTAAATCAGTCTGACGTAAGTTTAGTTGAAATCGACAGCATTATTTCCGAGCGGCAATATGTCGCTAAGTCAATTCGTCGTCAAATTGATTCTGGGACTGATCCAACTCAAATTGCGGTAATAGCAAGGGAGCATAAAGAGATATATGCCATACTGCCACACTTATACAAAGAGGGTATTTTGGTAAACTATGAGCGTAAAGATAATGTCTTAGAACAAGAAATAATAAAAATAATTGAAGACATATCATCATTACTATTGATGATTCAGTCGGGCAGCCAAGATGATGTTAACGGTTTGATGCCAAACATTCTGGCGCACCCGGCCTGGGGAATCGAGCCAGTCGAATTGTGGAGACTAAGCGTACAGGCATATGACAATCACCTGCGCTGGCTAGAGATGATGTCTACAAGTGACAAATTTTCAAATTTGGCGAATTGGATAATTGGCTGTGCAAAAGCCACTGTTAACACACCACTTGAACAAATATTAGATATTATCATTGGTAAATCAAATCTGGACAACAGCGATTTTATTAGCCCAATATACGAATATTATTTTTCGGAAGAAAAATTAAAAGACAATCCCGAACAATATCTGATTTTATTAGAATCGTTACGCTCGATTCGCGAAAAAATTCGTGACTATCATCAAGATCAAACACCAACCCTACAAACTTTTGTTGAATATATCAATCTAAATCGAAAAGCCGGCAACCGCATTGAAACAACTCGTAAAAGCGCGCACTACGACGATGCAATTAATGTCATGACCGCACATAAATCAAAGGGCCTTGAGTTTGATAGTGTTTATATCATTAACGCAGTTGATTCGAATTGGAATAAAAACAACGGTGGCAATGGCGCTATTATTTTCCCCGAAAATCTGCCGTTAGCACCAGCGGGGGATAGCGACGATGAAAAGCTACGTCTGTTTTATGTGGCGATGACTCGAGCCAGATTTAACCTGATTATCAGTTTCAGTAAAATTAATTCTAACGGCAAGGAGACTGAATTGGTCAGATTCCTGTCAAATCAGAAAATTAAACCACAGACAGTTGATATACATGAGGACATAGATCAAGCAATCGAAAATTCCGAAACTGTATGGTATGAGCGCTTAACAAATCCAATATCACCAACTATGAAAAATTTATTACAAGATAAATTGGATAACTACAAACTTAGTCCTACCCACTTAAATAACTTCATCGATGTGACGCGTGGTGGCCCACAAATGTTTATGTTGAATAATTTGCTAAATTTCCCAAGTGCCAAAAGCCCCAGTGCCGATTATGGCACATCAATTCATCACGCTTTGCAGCAAGCCCATAATTATTTAATTAGCACCAACAAACGTATGCCGATTGACCAAGTAATCGAGTCATTCGTTAACGACCTATCAAAGCAGCACTTATCAAAAAGTGACGAAGAGCATTTTAGACAAAAGGGAATTAATTCACTGACCATATTTTTAAAAGATAATTATGATATCATGCAGCCAGATCAAATGACTGAGTTCAGCTTTGCAAATCAGCATTCAGTTATTGATGATGTTCGCTTGACGGGTAAATTGGATATAATAGACATTAACAAAACCGATAAAACTGTTACTGTTGTCGATTATAAAACCGGTAATGCGCCTGAAGATGAATCGGGTAACACCGATTATGAAAAGATTAAGATTCATAAATACAAGCAACAACTAATGTTTTATAAACTGTTAATTGAATCCAGCCGCGATTACCATGAGTATACGGTAAAAAAAGGCATCATCCAGTTCGTTGAGCCGACTAAGTCAGGTAAAATTGCTCAAATTGAAACTGATTTTAGCAGCGAAGATATTGAAAAGTTTAAAAAACTAGTCAGCGCAGTATGGAGCCACATAATTGATCTAAATTTTCCGGACATATCAGGATATGATCCAACCTTAAATGGCATAATAAAGTTCGAGAGTGACTTGGTTGAAGGCAAGGAATGATAATTGAACGTATTGACTTTTCGAGTGTTTTGTGCTAGAGTATAGGAACACGGCCAAAATCCATCTGAGGAGGTGATAATATGGCAACGTGTCAGGCATGCAAAGGCACTGGCGTGTGCCCCAACTGCAAGGGCAGGGGGTGTTCCCAGTGTGGGGTCCGAGACGCACTTTCCGGAGTCGTCAAAGGCTCCCACGTTGGGCAGTGCTCAGCGTGTAAGGGGAGCGGAAAAGTATAAATCTTTCCGCCAACCCCCCAAAACCCCGACCTATCGTTCGCATAGCTGCAACGATAATAGGGGTTTTTCTTTTTACCAAAAATAAGAGATAATAAGAAATAATGAAAAACTTTTGGAAAGATTTGCCAAAACCATTTTTTGTCCTGGCGCCAATGGAGGCGGTAACGGACATCGTTTTTCGTCATGTCGTTGCCAAAGCCGCCAGACCAGATGTGTTTTTTACCGAATTTGTTAACGCCGCTAGTTTTTGCAGTGCAAAAGGTGAACATAGCACTCGAGGCAGGCTAGCATACGAACCTGACGAAAAACCAATTGTCGTCCAAATATGGGGCAAAGACCCCGAACAATTTGAACAGATGGCTATATCTTTGCGCGACCGTGGCTACGCTGGAATTGATATCAATATGGGCTGCCCAGAAAAATCTGTTGTTCATAGCGGCTGCGGCAGCGGACTTATCCGCACCCCAGACCTAGCGTGTCAATTAATTCAAGCCGCTAAATCTAGCGGCCTGCCAATCAGCGTCAAAACCAGGCTAGGGGATTACAAAGTCGATGAATGGTCAGAATGGATAATGCTATTACTCCGACAAGACCTAGCCAATTTGACAATTCATTTACGGACCCGCAAAGAAATGAGCAAAGTCCCAGCTCATTATGAATTAGTTCCCGAAATCATAAAACTGCGCGACGAAATTGCACCAAATACGTTAATTACTATTAATGGCGACATAGAAAACCGTGAAGAGGGGACAAAACTAGCCAAAAAATATAATGTCGACGGCATCATGATTGGCCGCGGCGTATTTAACAATCCATTTGCTTTTGAAGAAAAGACTACATCCCATACGTTGCCAGAACTAATTGCACTTTTAAACTACCAACTGGATTTACATGATAAATATAACACTGATCTAGAGCCCCGTAGATTTGATCCGTTAAAGCATTTTTTCAAGATATACATTCGTGATTTTCCAGGTGCTAGTGAATTACGCGATAAATTAATGCATACCAAAACAACAGACGAAGTGCGAGAAATATTATGCCACGTAAAAATAGACAAATAAAACATATCCCTTTGCAAATGATAAATAGTTGCGACAGCAAGCGTAAGTTTAAGACTGAAAAACAGGCAAGGGAAGCTGCCGAGTACCAAATGCTGCTGACCTTGGGATTAGAAATCGGTGTTTATCAATGCCAGATGTGTAGAATGTGGCATTTGACACAGGTTAATAAAAAGAATATTTAATAATAATGATTCATTATCAAAGGAATATGTGTCAACATTGGTAGATTTGAATAGCTAAACATACTGTTATAGCCAATTATTGTCGTTGCTTTGTCTTTTCCACCTATCCCAAACTCATTTAATGTATTACCGCCCCAACAATAAAAATTATTATTTTCATCCATCGCACAAGTATGGCCATGGCTTGCGCCTATAGTGACCAGCTTTACATCTTTAAGCGCCCCATCATCTTTGACCGGTTTAGCCTCTGAGCAACCATATGTATAAAAGAGTCTTGCACCACAGCTTGTAGCATTTAGTCCATCAACTCCAAGTCCTAGTTGGCCATATGTAAAAACGGTGTTATCCGAGCGGTCTTTTGTATTACTATTTCTATTCCAGCCCCAACAATATGCCTTCCCTTGATTGTCGATCGCACAGGTGTGAAAATCGCCCGTACTCACAGCTGTAATAGTTTTGCCTGAAAGCCCTAACACTAATTTTGGCTGATTAGAGTTTACATCGGTCCCATCACCAAGCTGACCATTACCTTGAGTCCCGCCAGTAAGTCGACCATTCCATCCCCAGCAATATAGTCGACCAGAACTATCAATTGCACACGTATGGTTACCGTTCCCGCTGCCTGTTGATAAAGACGAGAATGACCATGCTCCACTAATTATCTGTGGCGTTAAGGCATTGTATGATATCGAGGTATGGGCAGTATCTCCCAATTGGTAAAACTCATTGTCTCCCCAACAATATACTTCTCCGTTAAGTTTCAATGCGCAGGTATGTTTATGGCCGGCAGTTATTTGCTTTACATTAGAAAGGCTTGTGTATGCCGGAACAGAGTTGTTTACAGTGCTCCCAATTCCAAGTTGACCTTGATCATTTCGTCCCCAACAATAAACTTTATTATCGTCCGTTAAGCCGCAGGTATGATAATCACCAGCAGCAATTTCCTTGAATTTAAGTGTCCCCTGACTAACCGCTTTTGGGTAGGGTATTGATTCTGCCGAAGTATCTCCAACTCCCAAAAAACCGTATTTGGGTAAATCTGGCTCACCACGATTCCAGTTATTGCCCCAACAATAAACCTTACCATATGTATCTATCGCACAAACGTGAGCGCTCCCTGCGGCAACAAAGCTAACTTCTTTACCGGCCAGTGCATTGTTTTTTGAAGCATCGTTATTATTAGTGCCGTTAACAAGAAAAGGTGTTGGAGAAGATTTGCAATACTCTACAAATGAGCTACCATCGTAGCCATACGGCTTACAAGAGGCAATGGGACCGTCTTCCTCGCCACCATTATTAAAATTTCCTACAGCCCCGTCTCTGTTATATCCCCAGCAGTATAGATTGCCATCCTCAGTCAATGCACATGAGTTAGCATACCCGACAGAAACTTGTTTTTTTGTAACATAACGCCTATCAAGCCTTGCGTCGTGAGTATATTGACGCCATACATTTTTGTCTTTGTTTAATAATGAAACTGTACCTACAATCTTAATGCTATCTAATTTGTCTGTATTGTCACACACGTCTTTATTGTTTGCGTCCTTTATCGTAGGTTTAGTGCAAAACACTTCAAATGTAGTTTGAATTTTATCGTTGCTCATGACATATAAAGTTTCATCTTTAGTAGGATCGATTCTCTCTCCTTGACATGTAAAACCAGGCCGTAATGAATATCCCCACAGTGGCTTACTATTATTCTGCGCTAGACAAGCTTTGGCATATTCTGCCCCTGCATCAGCTGCGCTTTGCGCAAGTTTATTGTAATATTGGTCACTCAACGATGTCCTAACAGCCACAGCCGCAGAGACAGCCGCCAGTAGCACGATAAACATTGCGATTGATGCGATCAGAACCGTAGGAAGGGCAAAACCGTATTGTAAATTCTGTTCAATTCTTATCATTTTACCCCTTATCGACATAGTTTCATTATAGCATAAGTATTTTTGCTATCAGTAATAATAAGGAAAGTTCTGTAGGTACGATAGGGTAGAAAACATTGGAGTAGGCTCATAACTATCTATAGTTGTGTTATTACCAAGCTGCCCTCGCGGATTCTCGCCCCAACAATAGGCTTGATCATCAGCTATCACACAGTTGTTGTATATACCTACCGCCAAACTAGTAGATTCTTTACCATTCAAGGCTTTATCACTAATAACCCTAACCGGTACATTACTGCCAACTTGGTTCGAACTTTTTTCACCATTACCTAATTGCCCAACATTATTCCAACCCCAACAGTACACTTTTTTATCTGAAGCCAGTAAACAACTGTGATAGGTACCGGTTGACAATGATGTAACGGTTTTGTCTGCCAGAATGTCTGCATATACTTTTACTGGTACGAAGCTTTCACTTGCAGCCACCCCTCCGCCTAATTGCCCACGGTCATTTAACCCCCAACAATAGGCATGGTCGTCATCGGCAACTACACAAGTAAATCGCTCACCAGCCGAAATTGATTTAATCTTTTTGCCACTAAGTGGTCCTTGGTTGGATACAGCAACCGGGATGTTACTATAAGCCGCAGTCACTGATTGATTACCCAAGGCTCGATTTAAGTTATCGCCCCAACAATAGGCCACCCCATCAGAATCCAGGGCACAAACATGAGATGTTCCAGCCGATATTGCAACTAAATTTTTGCCGTTTAGTATCCCAGTTGTATCGACCTTTACTG
Organism: uncultured Saccharimonas sp. (SeqCode); assembly: GCA_964407205.1. GTDB lineage: Bacteria > Patescibacteriota > Saccharimonadia > Saccharimonadales > Saccharimonadaceae > UBA1547. The sequence goes on along the minus strand of CAYOUQ010000011.1, from coordinate 10,301 downwards.
GCTTCAAGCTAGTTGTGGTCGAACCATTACCCAGTTGGCCAGATTCATTATGGCCCCAACAATAAGCTTCATCGTCTGACGCAATCACACAGGCTGAGTCACGAGCCAAGGCCATCGATTTGATTGTAAGGCCACTCAAAACATCACCAGTGTAAACGGCCGTAGGCGTCGAACTTTGAGTTATTGAATTATTTCCCAATTGGCCCTTTGCGTTATCACCCCAGCAATACATTAAATCATCGGATGCGACTACACACGAATAACCACTGCCAGCATTGCCAGTGTCAATCTGTTTGATAGTTTTGCCACTCAAAGCACCAGACATATTAACCGCTACGGGGATTCGACTAGTTGCTTTTGTGCCATTGCCTAATTGGCCGGTATAGTTATAGCCCCAACAATATGGCTTGTCGTCACTTACAATCGCACAAACATGCCCAAACCCACCAACAGATATCTTTTTTATTTTTTTGTTCAACAGAATGCTATTTTTTTCAATTGATACCGGCACATTGGTGCCTGAAATTAAATTATTGCCCAACTTACCATGTTCGCCGTCACCCCAACAATATATTTGACTGTCCGATGCTATCACACAAGTATGCTTACTATTGGATGAGATAGCTAGCAGTGTTTTTCCACTAAGTGCCCCTGTGGCATCAACAGCTTTGGGCAACCTTGATTCTGACACCGTCGTGCCATCACCAAGTTGTCCACTCGCGTTATATCCCCAGCAATATGCTGCTGTTTTCTCGTCAGACCCTGTAGCCAAAGCACAGACAGCCATACCAACTGATATTGACTTGACGTTTTTATTATTTAAAACTCCTGTGGTCGATACGGCCGTAGGTAATGATTTAATATAAATATTAGGGTCAAAACCACCCGTGCCATCACCAACTTGACCGGATAGGTTATAACCCCAGCAAATTGCTCGGTCGTAGCCAGTCGCATCTGTTGCAATCGCACAAGTGTTATCTGTATGGATACCGGCATATATACTTTTAATCCTTTTTCCATTCAAAGCTCCAGAATTCGTAATTTCTACTGGCGCGCTACTGTTATTTGTAGTCCCATCACCTAGTTGGCCTAAATTATTTCGGCCCCAGCAAAATAATTTTGAGTCCGAGCTAAGAGCACAGGTGTGCCTATGCCCTTCAACTACTGACACGATCTGTTTGCCAGCCATTGGTCCAGCTGTGTCTACCGCGACCGGGAGGTTAGTGCTGTCGGGTACGCCGTCGTAGTCGTTGTCAATACTATTTCCAAGCTGACCTGTGTCATTCAACCCCCAACAATACACGACTCCTTCGGAGTCTATCGCACATGTATGCCAGAAGCTGGCGGTTACAGATATGATTGTCTTGTCTGCTAGGATGCCAGACGACACCAGTTTGGGTTTTATTACTGTTTCGTATGATACACCATCACCAAATTGACCATTATTACTAAATCCCCAGCAGTATATTTTTCCATCATCAGCGACTGCGCAGTTATATGCATAGCCTGTCGAGAATGATAGAATGTTTTTACCTGACAATTCGCCGTCAGTATAAACAGGTATCGGAATATAGCTATCAATGACCGAACCGTCTCCCAACGTGCCCCAATAACTGCTAGAACCGTTATATCCCCAACAATATAAAGAACCGTTTGTAGCAACACCACATGTATGATTCGAACTTGCAAAGACTTGTTTCCAGCCGACCGGGACAGTTAGTTTTTTGTTAGTAAAGCCACCCTCAATTTGAATTTCTTTAATAATTTTTGTTTCTATTTCATTTTTTCGTACTGTACCAATAGTACCAATCGACGAAACACTGGTTAGCTCACCGTTTTCAACAGTCGCATTCGATACCATAAATGAAGTGACAATTTTGTTCTCGGTATCTGATAATACTGTGCATTTATACACGTCACTTTCGCATTCCATTTCTTCATTCGTGCTACTGTCACAATTATCTCCGGGCACTAATGGATTATCGGCAGTCCAATTTTCAACAATATCTGGGTCTGGATTATTGGCCACACAAGCTTTGGCATATACAATTCCTGCCTCACTGGCAGTTCGAAGTAGGCGAGTATTATTTTGCGATTTTAATGACAATTGGATTGCGGCTGTTATCGCCACCGTCGCAACTAGAACGGTCATCATAATTACTGATGTTGCTAAAACCGTCGGCAGAGCAAAACCGCTAGACTTTTTATTTTGATAGATTTGTTTTTTTAGGCATCCAGCCATCATTAAAATACCCCTAATAATACAGATACTATTATAGCATAAGCTTTTAGCCTATTTGCAGTACTTCGCCACCCATCGCTTTGCGGAAATATCCGTCATGGCTGACATACAAAATTGCACCAGAGTATTTTAGAAGGGCAGCCTCAAGCTCTTCGATGCTAGGTAAGTCCAAATGGTTAGTTGGCTCATCCAAAATTAATAGTTGTGGTTCATTAGCCAACATTGTAATTAGTTGAAACCTAGCTTTTTGACCGCCCGATAAAAGCGATACCGGAATTTTATTATCTCCCTCAACAAATAAATAATCGTTCAATAGACTACGGACCTTACCGGTCGAAATAGGTAGATTTTTATCTAAATACATTTTTTCAATCGCTTCGTCAAGACGTAAATCAAAATAGCTTTCAGAAACCTCTTGCTCGTAGATGCCGACTCTGACATGACGGTCTAGTGATATCTCGCCCTGAAAAACAGTTGGCGTCTTATCGCCCAAGATGGCCTTAATCAAAGTTGTTTTACCACAGCCATTCCGTCCACGAAGCTCCAGCGCTTCGCCTTCACGTAAATCGATATTTATTCCACTAAATAATGGCTTGTCGTCGTAGCCAATCGAAATATCTCGCGCCGAAACCAGAATATGCTTACTGCGTGATTCTTCATTTTTTAGATTCATTCGTATATTCCTGGCTTTGTATTTGTCGTACTGTGCTGCAACTTTATAATTTAGTTTTCCGGCCGACTCCTTGTCTATCCAGAATGTTGGCTTTTCCTTAGACTGCAACTGCGCCAATTCCTTTTTGGCGTTTTCTTCTAGCCGTTTAAATTTTTTTGCAGACGCTGGGTTACTAATTGATTTGTCTTTTAGGCGACGGTATTCAATTATCTTTGATTTCAAATTGACAATCCGTCGTTCGGTTATTTCAAAGTCGTTCATCATAGTACCAGTCGAAACGGCGTTTTGTTTTAAATAGGCATCATAATTACCCCTATAACTAACACAACCGCCATCCTTCAGTTCAATTATCCTGTCAACTTCTTTTAATACATCACGATCATGGGTGATAACTAGCATTGCCTGTGGGGTATTACTCATCCAATTAATGTATTGGTCTTTGGCGACGTAGTCCATATGATTAGTCGGCTCATCCACTAGCGCCAAGTCTGTATCACTATGCATGACCTTGACTACTTCAACTAAACGCTTTTCGCCACCAGATAGGGTAGAGAATTGACGATGAGCAATGCCAGGCAATTGAAAATTATCCAGTTCACGCTCGATTTTCTCTTCAATTTGATAAAAACCCTTATTACTAAATCTGTCTAGTGCTTTAGTATATTCATTAATCAGGTGCATGCTGTCACTCATAGTGTTCGGGTAAGTTTCAATAATATGGCTTAGTTGTGAATACTCTGGTACACCAGCTAGGATATATTGAAGCACTGTCAAACCGGCAGCAGCTTGATGTTCTTGGGCTGTTGAAACAACAACCGTTCCATGTCGATAGATGACTTCACCGCTATAATCCTGGTCTGACCCATTTAATATATTAAAAAGAGTGGACTTGCCAACCCCATTACGCCCAATCACTCCAATCTTTTCACCAGAATCAATACTAAACTTGACCCCTGTCATCAAGACTTTTGGGCCAAAACTTTTTTCGGTGATATTAATATCAGCAATCATTGCATTGAAATTATAACAGATAGGATATTAGGTAAACTACAATTTAGCGATTTGCTTGTAAAACCCAAGCAATTTTTCTTTAAGAATACGGACCTCATGTGCCTTGGCCACCGCTAAAGCGCATTTGCCCATTCTTTCCAAAACCTTGGCACTTTCTAAAACTTTTAGCATATTTTTCGCCATGCCTTCGACATCGGATGGCCTTGATAAATAGCCGTTTTTACCGTCCTTGACGATGTCTGGCACTGCTAATTTTCTGACACCTAGAATCGGTAAGCCCGATGCCATTGCCTCTAGGATAACGATTCCTTCCGTTTCAATTGGACTGGCTGTAACGAAACAATCATACCTGAACAGCTGTTGCGACACTTTTTTAATATCATACATGCCAAAGAACTTAATGTATTTTCCAACACCCAGTTTCTTAGCTAACAGCTGTAAAGACTTTCTGGCTGGACCATCGCCGAATATGTCCAGCCTAAGTTTTGGGTTAGACTTTATGGCTACTGCAAAAGCTTGTATAACAATGTCTACGCGTTTTTCAAAACCGAGTCTGCCAATATTAACAATACGGCAATGGACTGTGTAGTCGGTTTTTTTCTTGAAAAAGTCATAATCGATACCATTACTCATCACTTCGACTTTTGGCTCTACGCCTTGTTTCTTCAAAACTTTTTTCATTGCTAGTGACGGCGTTAATACCAAATCAGCCCTGTTGTATACTAGCCTAGTGTATTGACGGCCGAATCGCTCGTTCATTTTACTGGTTTTATTCTTTTCTTCTTCAGCCTTACGATCATTTGCAATTTGCTCAAGCAGCGGCTTTATACCCGTTGTCTCGTAACTGTCCTTGTCGATGTCAGTCTTTTCCATCTCTTTAGCCATTTTAGTGCTGCTAACCAAACTTGTAATTTTGTTGATACCTAGTAATGACTTCGGCTGTACATATACTAAAAAGTCTGGGATATAAGTATGGTACGTCTGGATGTTTTTCATTTTTAAAATTTTTGATGCCCAAATGCCCATCCATCCAATCCCAAGCGGAGTTTGGACATGAACAACATCCGGCATAAATTGTTTTAAATCCTTTACAGCCGTCCAAATAAAAGGCAAGGCAAGTTTAAAATCTTTATACGATGGCGCTGTGATTGATTTATATCTTTTCACAGTAATATTAGAGTACTTTTTATCACGGTACCGACCACATTTCGGGCAAAATATAATTATCTGATGACCGTCGTCTGCCATTAACCTGGTGTAATGATCAATACTGGCTGATGCGCCGTTTCGATCTGGCACATATGTATCGGTAAATATTGCTATTCTCATATTATTTACTTATTAAATCATTGTATATTTGCACTAATCGCTTGGCGGCATTATTGCTATCAAAACGTTCTGCTATCTTTTTTGTTGCAACAACTTGTTTGTCGTAAAGACCTTTGTCGTTAATTAATTTTTTAACAGCATCAGTAAACTGACCGTCCACACAACGAATTGCATCGTGCTTGAAGGTATCATCATATTCATGGATATCTCGCAAAATTATTGGCAGCTCGGCGCTAGCAGCTTCTAATACACACATTGGATGGTTTTCTTGTTCAGCAGGTAGACAAAATATATCTGCAGCAATGTAGTAATCTCGAACCACGCTGTGGTCAACCACACCAGTAATGATCATATTTTTCGGTAAATTACTCATTAGTTTTTGCATATTCGCATAATCAGCGCCTAGTTTTTTAAATGTAATGCCGCCAATCCATATAAAATGTACGTCCGGTAAATCATTGGCCATTTGGACAAATACATCCAGGCGTTTTCTTGGCTGGACCTGACCGTTTCCAAGCACCATTTTTTGATTAGTGCTTAGTCCTAATTTTTTCCTGGCGGCTTCACGCTCTTTTTTTGTGCATTTATAGGTATCCATGTTAATGGTGTTATAGAAGGTTTCAATCTTGTCGGTTGGTACATCCAAATCGTCATGAAGGGTTTTTGCAACCATGCCTGACACAGCTAAAACCTTGTCGGCTTTGTTATAAAACCACTTCATATACCACTTTGCGGCAAATGACCAGTATTTCGCGCCAACTAATGAACCAATGAACGAGGCGGGCACAATGTGTGCAGATATAACTTTTTTAGGACCTTTTTGGAATAATTTACTCCAGACTCGATTACCAATTGTCTGTAGATGGATAACGTCGCAGTCAACTTTTTCGCCAAACTTTCCGCGTATAACCTGAACATCATCACGTTTTTCTAGTGCCGACGCCATCTCGACATAAGCCGTGTGAACACCGTGCGCCTGAAATGATATATCGCTTTCCGATACCATATTTACTCGTATTTTGTTCTTCATAATTACCTATATTTTATCACATTCATCATAATGACTATTGTTATTTATATGATAGGTGGTTCCTGTTAGAATATAGCTATGGTTAATAAATCAAAATCAAACAATCCACCAAGTATCGTTAACCGGCGAGCCTCTTTTGATTATGCCTTGGAAGATGAATTAACCGCGGGTATTGTTTTAAATGGGCCAGAAACAAGAGCTGCTCGTGATGGGCATGTCCAATTAAAGGGCTCATATGTCACCATAAAAGATAATGAATTATGGCTGAATAACGCGAGTTTTAGTTTAAAGATTAATGAAAAAGGCCAAGTTGGCGCACGAACTATCGACAGTTCACCACGAAAATTACTGGCCAGCCGCAAACAGATTGATAGTTTTCAGTCCAAGAAAAAATCTGGGTACAGTATTGTGCCAACAAAATTATTGACCAGAGGGCGATACATAAAAGTCGTAATTGCGCTTGGTAAAGGTAAAAAGAATTACGATAAACGAGAGGCTGTTAAACGACGTGACCAAGAGCGTGAGACGCGCAGGATGATGAAGTCATGAAGATATTTTCGTGGAACGTCAATGGCATTCGAGCGTTAATTAACAAAGGCGCATTAAAACGTTTTATCACGGAACATCAGCCTGATATTTTTTGTTTGCAAGAAACCAAGGCTAAACAAGGTCAAGCCGAGATAGATCTGCCCGACTACTACGAATACTGGAATGATGCAAAAAAACCAGGATATAGCGGCACTGCCATTTTTACCAAAGAAAAACCAATTACAATAATCAACAATTTTAATGACGAAATTGCCACAGAGTATCACCTAACCGAAGATCGATACGGCGACTTAATGGACGAGGGCCGAATAATTTCGATCGAGTTAGAAAAATTTTGGGTAGTGAACGTTTATGTGCCAAACGGCAAGGAAGATTTGTCCAGAATAGCTCTTCGGCATAAGCAATGGGATCCAGCCGTATTGGAACACATAAAGCAGCTGGAGAAAACCAAGCCAGTTCTGCTAATCGGTGATTTTAACGTTGCCCATACCGACATAGACGTCGCAAACCCAAAATCTAAAAAGGGGCATCACGGCTTTACGAACGAAGAAAAAAGCGGTTTCCAATCTTTTATTGATGCCGGCTTTGTTGACACTTTTCGCACAAAATATCCTAATCGCACCGACGCTTACACCTGGTGGGCACAATGGGGTGGTGCACGTCAGCGTAATGTCGGTTGGCGAATTGACTACGCCTTGACCAGCAAGCAACTAGTTAAACAAGTAGTTTCGTCCGAAATTCACCCCGAGATTATGGGGTCGGACCATTGTCCAATTAGTATCGAAATCAGGGAATAAAATGGAGACCTATCCATATTGGCAACAGCAAACAGCAGACAAGCCGCTTTTCCCAGATATTGAATGGGCGAAGCCTGAACAACGCTCACAAGCAGGCAGACTGGGTATAATTGGTGGCAATAAACTAGGCTTTGTGGGTGTAGCGGAAAATTACAATATAGCCTTGGCAGCTGGTATAGGCGAAGCAAGGGTGTTGTTACCAGACGCTTTACGAAAGTCAATCCCATCAACACTGACAGATGTTATCTTTGGACCAACAAATCAATCTGGTGGGTTATCAGCGGATGCTTTAAATGAGCTAAAGGCACTTGGACAATGGGCGACTGGGGTATTGCTGATTGGTGATGCCGGACGTAACAGCGAAACGGCCATTTTGTATGAAAGGTTTATATCAATTTACGATGGTCCACTTATTATCACACGGGATTCAATAGATTTATTGAAAAGCTCTATTCAATCAGTTGTCGAACGACCCAAAACACTAATAGTCGCTTCATTTGCACAGTTACAAAAAATATTTCAATCACTTTATTATCCAAAAGTGCTGACATTTAGTATGCAATTAACAAATCTGGTCGAGGCTGTACATAAATTCACGATTACTTATCCAATAAATTTAATGTTATTTTTTAAAGATACAATAATTACCGCCAGTGGTGGACAGGTAACCACAACACCATGCCCAGACCCAACACCAATCTGGCGTGGTCAAACTGCCACAAAAGCAGCTGTTTACTGGCTGTGGAACATTGATAAACCAATCGCTAGTTTAACTGCCAGCATAGCATTACCATATTGACATATGTCATCATATGTGCTACAATTACAAAATCAACCTTTTGGTTGATTGTATATTTTATATCTTTTGGATTATCTGCCTATTTAGATTTTGAGCAGTATATTGGCTAATCGTACGGTTAGCCACTACGCTGCTCAAAATAAAAAGGAGGTTATTTTTTTGTTTATCGTATCGTCAGGCCGGGGAGGAATGCTCCCCGAAATTCCAGCAAGTCGGCGCAAAAATACAAAAGAAGGCAAATGGAGCAAAGCGATATTCCGTTCATTTATCGCGACAACAGTGCTAGTTATGGCCTGGTTGGCAATAACAGCTGCTGTCCCCAGCGATGTGTCATTTTTTGTCTGCTGTTTTTGCTGGGCAGGTTTTGTCCTTGCCAGTTACGGTTTCGCTGTCGGTTCGAAATGGGCCGACCGCCGCCGTGCGGCATGGATAACGACCATTCTTGGTTTTTTAGTCTATTTTCCGGCAGTTATTGTCGGGATCATAGGCTAAGGCTAAGAGCTTTCCGCCCTGCGCATTTGTAGCGCAGGGCGGGGACAATCGTTATGATTAATCCAAAAATAAATATACAAGGGCTTCGACAAATACGTCGAAGCCCTTTTCAATTGACAACACATGTCATTTATGCAATACTAACACTTAACAGGCCAATTGATTCGGTCTTGTATTTTTTAAAAGTCAAGTCAAATTATTACAGCGCACGCCTAATAGCTATTCGTGAGCTGAAATTAAAAGAGGTGATACAGGTGGAATTCGAATTCCAGCAAATGGGCAAAGACTCCGAATGGGTCGAGAAAGAGCTTGACAAAATCATGCTCACTTGTCCACCAAACCACGATCGGGAGTACATCAGGCAGCAATTCATCACTAATGTGATGATACTTTTGCCACGAAAGGGTATGGATGTACGAAAAACCGCACGTCATGAGCTCAGGCGCCTGAAAAGGTATATGAGGTTCAGCAATTTAATGTGGAACCTATTCCGATCATAGCATCGAACTGTCTCCGGAGCCGAGTATTCGGCTCCGGTGTGCCCACAGATTTTTTTAATCAGGCGCGCGCTTTTTTGTAATAATTTGATTTTAAAATTAGATAATCTTGGCATGCTATTGACAATTCATGCTGTTTATGCTACAATGAGGTAGTATTAGGTTTTTGGCAGGCCCAAAAAGTTACGCCCATTAATAGTTATTGCAAAAGAGATTTTTTCCTTCTATCGACACAGCGCATTTAACAATTATGCATAGTTGTTAAATGAGCTGTGCCGAATATTATTTTTGGCACACAAAAATAAAAATTGGAGGAAAGTTTATGAAAACAGGCACCGACACTAGCAACACCAGTGACACCAGAAAGACCCGCGAATCGACCCCAGCAAGCGAAAGGTTCAATCAAGTACTTGAGCTTCTGCTCGGGTTCGAAAGCGATGTCAGGGCCCCAATTACCGACCAAACTGCGAATGTCGCTTACACAATCGTCCTATTTGACCACGACGATGAGTCGACGTGGTCAATCGCAAAGAGACCCGGCAATGAAGTGGTTTTTAAGGCAATGAAAGTTGCCGGCCACGACCGCAACGTAATCGCTATTATGCTTAAGCTTCACAATGAACTCAAGCGTCTCAACGATCGCTGCGCTCGCCTCGGTGCAACCCAGGGCCGGCTTGCCGAAATCGAGATCAAGTCTAAAGAATTTAAGGCGAAAAGCAAAGAATTCAGAAAAATTATACTGAGGCTAAGAGCCAAGGAGCTTATTAGCAAGGAAATCTCGGAGCTTATTCTTGACCTCTGCAAATAACGATCAAACCTAATACATGCCCGCGACAACCAGTCGCGGGCATGTTTGTTTTTAAAATACAAGATATTGGTGGG
>CAYOUQ010000010.1:0-32302 GCA_964407205.1 uncultured Saccharimonas sp. (SeqCode) | reverse complement strand
CCAAGAGTTTTTCGTACCTTTTTGCGGCTCAAAAAGGTACTGGTCTTTGGTTCTTCACCAAAAGAAAGAACAAAAGATTATTATCAATCTGTTATAATGTATCTTGTACATGACACAGATTGCAATCAATATAGATGAATTACAACTCGAGAAAACCGAGCTGTCTTCGTTTTTGTCTTCACCTACCGCCTATTCCGACTCAGACTACACCGCCAAAAACCGACGTTTATCTGAGGTCGAAAATATTCTAGAAAAGGCCATCATGCGCCAAACCCTAGAAAAACAATTGGCCGAAGCCAAAGAATTGTCTGGTGGTGGTGATGAATTGGCCGAAATGGCAAAATCCGAGGTTTCTGACATCGAAACCAAATTGCATCAGATCGAAAACGACCTGTTTGTTATGTTGACCCCACGCGACCCAAATGACGACAAAGATGTAATTATTGAAATCCGTGCTGGCGCTGGCGGCGACGAAGCCAGCTTGTTTGCCAACGAGCTATACCGCATGTACTTACGTTACTGTGAAAGACACCACTTAAAAACCGAGCTTATCAGTGAAAGCGCAAACGATACTGGCGGCTACAAAGAAGTTATTTTTGGCGTCAAAGGCGATAGCCCATATTCAGCACTTAAATTCGAGTCAGGCGTTCATCGCGTCCAACGCGTCCCTGTTACCGAATCTCAGGGACGAATTCACACCAGCACCGCTACTGTTGCCGTACTACCCGAAGCCGACGAAGCCGACGTCGAGATCAACCCAAATGACCTTAGAATCGATGTCTATCGATCCAGCGGATGCGGTGGTCAATGCGTTAACACCACTGACAGCGCAGTTCGAATCACCCATATTCCAACCGGTATTGTCGTATCTAACCAGGACGAAAAGTCGCAAATTAAAAACCGTATAAAGGCTATGAGCGTGCTACGCAGTCGCTTATTACAGATGAAAATTGATGAAGAACAAGCCAAATTATCAGCCGAACGCCGTAGTTTAATTGGATCAGGTGATCGCAGTGAAAAAATCCGTACTTATAACTTCCCACAAGACCGTATAACAGATCACCGAATTGGATATTCGCGCAGTAATATCACAGCCGCTATGGATGGTGATATTGATGATTTAATCGAGAATCTACAAAATTATGAGCGCGAAATCCAAGCAGCCAACGCTAGTAATTAAACAGTGGCTATCTGATGCTATACGCCACCTAGAAAAAACCGGGTCAACCACCCCCAGGTTAGATGCCGAAATAATTTTGTCCGAAGCGCTAAAAAAACCACGCACTTTCCTGCATAGCCACGCTGAACAAACAATTTGTTCAAAGTCCCTAGGTATTGCTGATTCTTATCTTAATTTGCGCCTGGCAAAAAAGCCACTGGCTTACATAATTGGCCACAAAGAATTCTATGGCCGCGACTTTGCGATGACACCAGACGTATTAATTCCCCGCCCCGAATCCGAAGCGATAATTGAGCTATTGAACACGTTGCTATCTGGTAAAGCCAATAGTCTATTGTTTGACCAAACAGACTGTGCCGGTAGGCAGCCGAACGCCACGTGCTGGCCAGAGGCCACACGTAGAGTGTGCTGTTTGGACGAACAATGGACTAGTGGCGGCAGAAAGATAAACTTGATAGATGTCGGTACTGGCAGCGGATGCCTGGGCATTACGGCCAAATTAGAGTTTCCTCACCTACGCGTCACCCTAACCGACATCAGCCCCGCAGCACTGAAAGTGGCCAAACAGAACGCCAAGGCCCTTGCAGCCTCTGTAAACACGCTACAAAGCAATTTATTAGCTAAATATAATAAAAAAGCCGATATTATCATCGCCAATCTGCCATATGTCGACAAATCTTGGGATTGTTCGCCCGAAACCGCTTTTGAACCCAGCATTGCCCTTTTTGCACCAGACAATGGCCTGGCGTTAATTAAACGCCTAGTTGACGAGTCAACCGCAAAAATTGCCCCAGGTGGCTATTTAATAATTGAATCTGACCCCAGACAGCACAAATCATTGATTAAATATGCCGCTGACAAATCATTCCAAATGAAAAAACGCTTAGGATATTGCCTGGCGTTTGTTTATTCTACAAAATAATCTGATCGATACCGTTTCGAAACAGTATTAGTATTCCAACTAGACCAATGGTAAACACCAGTGGTAATACCATCTCGGCCGTACGAATTTTTTGGTGGTGATAAAACGAATCATAACCCATATATGCCAAAAAGCCCGTTGCTAATGTAATAATCGACACCTGCGGAATTAGTAAGTTGGTCAAAAATGGCACGCTGTAGGCGATAACCCAGTGATAAGCCAGCCAACCGATTTCGGCGATAATCAAGCCAAAAGATAAACTAAGGAAAATAACGTGGTCTTCCTCGTAGCTGGCTAAAACATGCCGAGCAGCAACATAACCAATCAACCAAACCAGCGCCACAACAGGTGCAGCTATCCAGCCATATGACACCATGTAAAGTGCTGTCACACCTGTAAATAATGCTATTCCCGCCTGAGACACTACATATATCCTTTTTGACTGAGGCTTTAATAGTACCAGCCAAGCAATGTATAGCGCTGCCAAAATTGATTGAATTATCAAACTGGACCAGTCCGAATTATCAGATATCGCCGGATTAGCCGCAAACAAGAATATAACATAACTAATGCTGACGATAAAACAAACTGCGTTGGCTTGAATGTTAGCCAGCCAAAACCTTGTCCGCACTGCAAAAACGCGCCATTTACTTAATAATACTATTATCAAAGCAGGAACTAACGAATTAGTGTACCGCACAACCAGCAACAAGCCAATCGCTAATCCAACATTTAAGGCGACATAAATAATCTCACTCCACAGTGAACGACGTTTGGAAATAATCTTTAGAAATTCCATACCTTGCCTAGTATTATACCACGAAATGGTTGCCTAAGGTGTCACTGATCCAAAGATAACGACGAATCTATCATCGCCGTTAACCAAAACTGGCGGTGTGGTCTTTTTGATGGTGACGTTGTACATACTGGTCAGTTTTTCGGCCGTTGCAGGGTTTCCTTCGCCGATCTGATATACCTCAACTGGCTCGTACGTCCCCTCGGGTGCTGTGTTAATACTCGAAATATTAAAGCCCTGGGCTGTCAGTTCGTCTGCTTTGGTCTGGCCATAGCCGTCTTGACCAGTTCCATTTAATACCACTGTCGGAGCATTTTCTTGCTGAACCGGAGTGGCATTAATAATATCGCTGATAAAACTACGGATCCTGTCATATTGGAAATATCCAGCAATTGGGACTACATTGTTATCGGCCGTTGTCATCATTGATTCGGTGCCACCATCGCCAACTAAACTAATCATATGGATGTCTTCGGATTTAGTTTTACTGGCAATATCAACCAAAGTCCTAATTTCTTTTGTTTGGATATTGGTGCGCAAGTTATTGCCCAGGGCGTCAATTAATTTCATTATCTTGGTCAGGTCGGTCAAAGTGCCGCTGCTGGCCGCCTTTTCTTTTAATGCAATCAGGATTTTTTGCTGGTTTATTTCCCTATCAAAATTTGACCTGGACAATCCATAAGTTGGCGCCTCATCGCCTCGGGCCCTAGCCAAATTCAAAGCCTGCGTACCATCCAAATGGTGCACCCCATTATCATATTTGACTAAATAACATTCATAATTACATATATAATCAAAATGCCTATCCATAACACCAGGCTCTCCGCCACTGCCCTGAATGTCGACATCTACGCCACCGACTGCATCAACCGCATCTTTTACGACGGTGTAATTAATATGTACCCCGTATTGAATATCTAGACCAAAGATATCACCAATCAGTGTCTGAGTTTTTGTTAGCCTATCTTGTTCGTCTTCGGCCGTATCGCCATCATTAGCGCAGAAAAAGTATGCATTTATTTTGCCAGCATAACCCGAAAAGCAAGCTTCACCATATTCAACATACAAATCACGCGGAATACTGAATGTATAGGCATTATGGTTAGTCTGATCGATACTGACAACAATCATGGTATCTGTTAACATTGCGCCTTCATGGCCAGGGTCGTCTTCGGATGTACCCAAAATCAAGAAATTACTGCGCCCATTTGCGTCTTGTTTTAATGGGACATGCTGAAAAACTTGGAATATATTTCCATTAAACACCCTGTCACTGGTTGTTAGTAGTTTGTAGCCAACATATCCACCATAGCCCAATCCAGCCAGCACCAGTAAAATAATTCCCCATTTAATAGCCTTACGCCATTTCGAGCGTTGTTTTTTTCGAGCCAGTTTTGCTTCTTTCTTGGCTTTGCGTCGTTCACGACGAGTTAGTTTTTTAACGGGCTCTTGATCAATGACATCCAATTGTTTTAAACTGTCATCAATATCAAATCTGGACAAATCACGACCCTCCTGTATTTCGTCAACCTGGCTGTTATCAACAAAGGACTCTGGTCGTACTAACCCATTCGCAATAATTGATTCGGTTTTATTATGTTTTTTATCTGGTTTGTGAACTTTTGTTGGCTTGGCTGTTTTCTCTGAAGGGACCAATTGACCACCCAGCTGGCCGCCTGATTTTCGTAACACAAAACCATCAATTGATTTACTTTTCTTATTCATAAGTGCTTTATCTACTATACCCAATTATTGCCACATTTTAAACCCCAAAAAACGTTTATATTGCTGTTAAATTAATCCTAAAAAGTGTATAGTATTCATACATGGAAGCAAGTTATCTGAGGCGACACCCCTTTTTCAAAGATGTCCTAAGCATTGTTGCTTTTATTGGTTGTGTTATCGTCGGGACTGTATTTATTAATACTTTTATCTTCCGCAGTTACAGTGTTGTCGGTCCCAGCATGGAAACTACTATGTACACGGGCGATCGATTAATCGTTAATCGTCTGGCTGTAACCTGGGCTAGGCTAAAAAGCGAAAAATATGTTCCGCAGCGTGGTCAAATCATAGTTTTTAAAAACCCAAAATATCATCAGGGAATTGGCGATGAATACATTGTAAAGCGAGTTATCGCATTTGCTGGTGAGCGAGTCGTATTGCGAGACGGCAAATACACAGTGTTCAACACTACTAATCCCGACGGTTTTAACCCAGATGATGACAATGATGGCGAGCCTGGCAGCCCAACCAGCGGTAAAGTTGACATGGTTGTTCCCGCAGACGAGCTATTTGTATCCGGTGACCATCGTCAAGAATCATATTCGTACGATTCACGAAATGGCCTAGGCACAATTCCTCTGTACGACGTAATAGGTCCAGTTAGCCTGCGCCTGTACCCATTCCAAAATATGAGAACGTTTAAGTAAGAATTAAGAAATTATCTGACGCAGACGGTCGAATTCGGCTTCGTTTTTGAAGTTAATCTTGATATAACCCGAGCCTTTAATCGTGGTGTGAACTTTGACATCAGTTTTTAACCGTTTTACTAACTGGTCAACCTGTTTTTGATAAGGATTATTTGTGACTTGTTTTACAATTGGCATTTGCCCTGCTTCACGGTTTTTCTTTAGATCGACAATAAACTGTTCGACTTTTCGTGCACTCCAGTTTTCATGGATAATTTTTGGAACAACGACTTTAATGACATCTTCGTCAACACCAACTAATGCCTTGGCCTGACCTTCGTTAAGGCTGCCATCAATAATAAAATTGCGAACATATTCGGATAATCGTAACAATCGCATTCGATTAGCAATCGAGCTGGCCGCCAGCCCACCAACCCTTTTGCCAATTTGTTCAGGCGACAAATTGAACTGGTTTTTCAACTTTAAATAGGCAGTCGCAGTTTCAATTGGATTCAGATTGCGGCGTTGCAGATTTTCAATCAATGACAATTCTAATTTGTGCTGATCCGATAATGTTCTGACCAATGCTGGGATTTTATCTAGCCCGGCTTGAATTGAAGCCCGATATCGCCTTTCGCCAGCTACAATTTGGTAGCCATTTTTGTATGGAGTAACGATTATAGGCTGGACTACACCATGTTCGCGGATTGATTCGGCCAGTTCGTTTAGTGAATCAATGTCAAAATCTTTACGTGGCTGAGATGGATCTGGGACAATTTGATCTAGTTTTATTTGACGCAAATCGCTTACCTGCTGATCCTGCGCTGCGGTAGGGTCAAATGATTCATCTAACAAATCAGTTGGAATCAACGATTCAAAACCTCGGCCTAAACCATGTTTTTGCTTGCTAGATGTTGGCACGTTCAATCACCTCCTTTGAAAATGCTTTATATGCCCTGGCACCGCGGGAAAATTTGTCATAAACCCCAATTGGTAGCCCATGGCTAGGCGCTTCGGCCAGTCGGACATTACGCGGTATAACATTAGTAAAAACCTTGCCAGGGAAATGCTTTTTTATCTCTTCATGAACTTGATTACTTAAAGTGGTACGTGTGTCCATCATGGTTGGCAAAACGCCCAGCAAATCAAGTGTTGGGTTCATCCCCTTACGGACTAATTTCATAGTTTCAAGTAATTGCCCCAGGCCTTCAAGCGCGTAAAATTCGGCCTGAACAGGCAACAGCACATATTTTGCAGCAATTAGTCCATTTACGGTTAACAAGCTTAGGCTGGGCGGACAGTCAATGATAATAACATCGTAATTATTAGTACTTGATTCAATAGCCATTTTTAGGCGTGAAAACTTTTTATCAGCTGATGCCAGTTGTACCTCGGTGTCAGCCAATTGCGGCGTAGCCGGTGCAATAAAGAAATTACGAAATTCAGTTGGTAGAACCATATTATCGAGCGGGCAAGACCCCATAACTACTTCAGCCATTGTTTGTTGCAGGTTTTGTTTGTCAAAACCCAAGCCACTGGTTGCGTTTCCTTGTGGATCAAAATCAATCAATAACGTTTTTTTGCCCGCTTTTGATATGTAATAAGCCAAGTTAACAGCTGTCGTCGTTTTGCCGACTCCACCCTTTTGATTAGTAACTGATATGACAACTGCCACTGTTAACATCCCCTCTTCATTCATTTAATTATAGCATATGCGGCAAGAAAGCTTAGAGTCTTTGGCATACTTTTTATGAACAATCCATCTGGAGGCCAAGTCTGACAAGGCGCCGGGGCCCTTGTTCAGACCTGGCGTGAAGCAGGATTGTGATGAAAAGTTTGTCAAAAAGACGAATATGGAAAAGTGGAATATAACGAGTTAGCAATAAATAACCCCCGGTATTTTACGGGGGTTATTTTGTATTATTTTATTGATACGATTTCGATTTTGCTGTACTTTTGGCGATGGCCAATTTCTTTGTGAACACGTTTTTTGGCTTTGTATCGGATAATGCGAAGCTTTTCGCCTTTTACCAAGTCATCAACAACTTTGGCTGTTACTTTTACACCACTGACAGTTGGTTTGCCGACTTGGATCTTTTCCTCGCCGATGACCAACAGTGCATCAAGAACGAGTTCATTTGTTCCTTCAGGGAGGAGGTCCACCAAGAGGGTCTCTTTTTCGGCGACAATAAATTGTTTTCCGCCTACTTTGACGACTGCTTTTGTCATTTAATATTCCTTTTCGTTAACTTTTATCCTTGTGATTATAACAGATGAAGCTGATTTAGTAAACACTTATTATATCTGCCCGCCACTGTATAGCAAGAATATAGCAATACTTAGAACAGACAACCCAGCTGCCTTGTACAGACCATGGTGGTGGTACCATGTTTGACGTAATTTTCGTGGCAGTTTCTTGCGCGAAGCATGTGACATGCCGGCTATCACAATTGCGAAGGTTATAAGCGTTAGGCATATGATCGATACATATGTCATCGAATGGGCAGCAATCGAGAATCTAGTTAATATATTCGGTTCGGTATTAACCTCTGGTTGAGCAAATGAGGTGTTGGCACTGGCAACTAATGCGTCAGCCGGTGTACCATACAAAGCAACAATTATTGATGTTGGTTTGCCATCAAGTTCGCCGTCCATCATAGCAAAGCCAACTTCTTGGTATTCGGCATTCAATATATTCGCCCGGTGACCTGGCGAATTCATCCATGCCGTCATAGCCGCACCAGTTGTAGAAAAGTTTTTGGCCAAATTCTCACCCGCCTCGCTGTATTCATATTCAGCATCGGCAAACCATTTCCAAGGCTGAGTACCATCGGGTGCAACATGTGCCCAATATTGGTCAGTGAACATATCTGATACTTTCAAATAGGCCGCTTGATTTAACTTTTCGTTCAATTTAAGCTCGTTTAAGCCATAGCTAACCCGGGTACGATTAGTCTGTTCTAACAGTTGCGGTATTGTTACCGTTGATTTGATACCCAAAACCCGACCAGTTAAAACTTCGTTGTAGCCCATTTGCATACCGATTACAGTAAAAACAATCGCCACCATCCCATAACGACGAATCAAGTGCGGACGATAGTCATTTTTAGCATGCGGCACAACCGCCATTTTGACAATACGCCTGGCACGTCTGGCGGCTAATCTAATAAAAGGTTTTTTAGTTTTTGTTTTCGTTTTCACGATATAACTAATATAAAACACTTATGCAAAAAAAGCGAGCCCCTTTTTGGGCTCGCTCTTGTCTTGATTCAGATTATTTATTTGATGAATCATCATTTGATCGGCGCTTGACTGGAGCAAATAGCCACCAGCCCACAATACCGATAGCAGCAATAATCAGTAGCCACCAGTACCAGGCCATACCAATAATCTTCCAAGTAGTTGACTTTTCGTCTTTGGTATCTGTTGCGCTAGCGACTTCCGCATCCTTTTCGTTCCCTGCTACAGCCGCAGTTGCATCTTCACCGGTTTCGACTGTTGCTTCGTCATAGGCAACCTGTTCGGTTGTTGTTGTAGCTGTTTCGACTGGTACCACAACTGGAGCAGCTACAATCTTAAATACCCCATTTATAAAGGTAATCAGATAGTTTAGATTGCTAAGTGTGCCAATATTGATTTGGTACAAACCGGCTGTTTCGCCAGCGATTCTAGACAGGACTCCAGATAGGTTATCACCAGTAACTAAACTGCCTGAAGTTATTTTGTATGTCAGCGCAGGGTCGGCGTTACCAGCAACTTTTTCGATATCATCAGCCGTAATGGTAATTTCAGCTGGTGTGATTGCTAATTTTCCTGGTACAAACGACACATTGTAGTTAGAGTTAACTGCTAGCGTTCCTTGGCCGATAGCATATTCACCGACATCATTACCAGCCTGTCGCGTCAAGTCACCCGAAATGGCGTCTAGGTAGAACAAGCTGCCGTCAGTAACTGTATAGGTCAATGCTGGATCGGCTGTGCCATATACTTTTGTCTGGTCGTTTGCCGTAATTTCAATCTTGGCCGGTGTTATTTCAAAATTAGCACCTACAAAGGTTATTTCGTAATTATCACCAAGAGTTAGTGAACCTTTAGTAATAGGGTAAACACCGACATTATCACCAGCATCACGAGTCAATGCCCCTGAAAATGTATCAGTCCCGACTATGTCGCCTGCTGCAAATGTGTACAAAAACTCTGGGTCATCAGCGCCATAGGTCTTTGTGCCTGGTTGCGCAGTAACTGTGATTGGTTTTGCTGTAATTTTCCCAGTAGTATATAGTTCTGAGGCTGGAGCAAGATAGTTACCCGCATCAACGCCACCTAGACTATAGACAACTTTTATATCTTTGTCGACACCAACATTTTTGGAGTCATAAGCAGCCGACGCACTAACAGTAACATCGTCGCCTGGGAGTACGCCAGATAATGTGCCGGGAATAACCTCGGCAGTATTATTACCGTCGTAAACCTTTATCTCGGTTAAATTAGGATTTCTAATAGTTAACTGCAATGGGTCAACATTTACTTTGGTTGTATCATTTTCATTTACTGACCCTGTTTTCCATTCAATTCCTTCGAAATATCCGTAGGGCAGGTCGCTAATAAACGAAATGTCGTAGCTACCAACTTGTGCTGGTTGATAACAGAAATCCTCATTTACATATCCTTTGTCTAAATTAATAAACTCAATCCCAGTACTGCGCTCGACAGTAGCTTCTGCACTAGCACTAGCCGATGTCCAGTCTGCCGCCGAACATGCTGAAGCAACAATCAGACCCAACCCACTAGGTATATTTGCTGTTATTTTACCCTGTTCGTAGCCTATCCAACCTGGTACGCCAGGAGTTTCTTCGGCGGTAATTTTTATATCAACCGGCGTGCCTAATGTGGTCGTAACCTCATCAGGATTAGATATAATTGATGTTATATCTTTTGTCCAAGCATTTGTTTTTTTGCTAAATAAAAGCGGCATAGTTACATTAATGCTGCCCAGCACTAACACATACGCCATCGTAATTGAAACTGTCCTCTTAAATAGAGACCTTTTACCTACTGTCATTTTTTCTCCCCTCGCAGACTAATCGAAGAAACGATTAGCGAATTAATAATAATTTTATCAAAACGCTGTTTGTCTTTATCAATATCAATATAACACTATGCCAAGTAATTGACAATAAGTAAAAGATTAGGCATTGAGCTTATGTTTTATTGTTACAGATTAATGTTATTGGTCGTGAAAATCTTTTATCCAGGTAGGGTCTTTGTGAATGTCATCAATCACGTGATCCCAAAATTGGTCAAGTTTTGTTTCATCAACTTGGTCGCTAAGTACAATTTCGTCCTCGGGCAAAGTAAAACCACGCGATAGATCGTCGGCAGAGTCATCAATTTCTTGTAGTCGTAAGTCTTCAATTAGTGTCATTTTTGTTTTTATACCTAACATAACCATTGTAGCATAAACGTTATGATTTGTCAATATGATGAGTAGCTTTAGAACTGTTCAGCCTGAAAATCTGTAATATCAATACCATCTAATTGCGTGTTCATCTGTTCGGCTGCGCCTTCAAGTTCTGATATGCGGTTTTGTAATTCCATAATCGTCTCGGCATCCCGAGCCTGCTGCTCTAGGGCTTGGCTATCACGCCAGAAATATAACAACACGCCTGCACCAATCAAGAGCTCACACAACAAACAAACCAACAACGGTTTCAGCAGACGGTGCTTGTTTTTTGGTGGTTGGAAAGACGACTGAGTCGGCGTAACTGACTGAAACGCAGTTGGTGGAACAGACTGCGGTGCTTGTTGCGGGGGCTGCGTTATATTTGGTTCCATATAACAATTTTATCATAAAACGTAAGCGATTATGTTTTAAAATCATTTAAATTTACAAATATTAAATAATGTGTTAGAATTAGGAATCTGGACGAAATTAATCGTGCGCTGCGTCTGAACCACGCCAGCAGCGCGGTTTACCTCCTCTCGCCCACCTTGTTGTAGCAGCGCAACAAGGTGGGCAATTTAATTTGTAGTTATTTTTTCTGTAACGAGACCAATAATTTTGCGTTGTCGACTTTGACTTCTGTTTTATACGATTTTTCGCCAGATTCAGACAGATCGGTTGCTAAAACTTCATCAATAATCACTTTTTTGTTATCGTTTATCGCTTTTTTCAGTTCGTCATTCTCGGTTACTAAAACCAGCTCGATTCGATCATCGATATTCAGACCCGCATCTTTGCGAGCAGCTTGAATATGACGAATTATTTCACGAGCCAAGCCTTCGGATTTCAGATTAGACGTAATTTTCAAATCCAATGCAAAGTCTTTGCCAATTTTGACGGTTTTGACATTTAATTCTTCTGTTAAAATATCCGCAAAATCGACAAATTGACCCATTTTTGGCACTGTTACGCTTGATAGTGGCTGGCGAACCTTTAAACGCTCGGCAGCTCGTATCCCAAGGCCCGTGCTGACATAATCGCGGACCAATTCCATATCGGCAACAACCAGTTCGTTTACTTTGCCTCCAACTGGCCATTCTGTAAGGTGGACACTTAGTTCGCCAGTCAGTTTTTGATACAATTCTTCAGCTAAAAACGGTGTGAATGGTGCTAAAGTTTTGGCAAGTTGTGTCAAGACGTAATGTAAAGTGCGATATGCATTATTTTTGTCGGTGTCATCCCCTGCTTTCCAGAATCGGCGTCGGCTTCGTCGGACATACCAATTGCTGGCGTCTTCGATAAACGGCAAAATCGGTTTCATTGCATTCGGAAAATCGTAACCGTCCATATATTTTGTAACATCAGCGATTAACTGGTGCAGTCGGCTGACGACCCATTGGTCTAGTGGGTTTGTTAATTGTTCACTTGGGTCAGACATATCCCCATCAAAATCCCACTTATCAACTTCGGCATACATGGTGAAAAAGTCATACATATTCCAAATCATTGATAATTTACGCGCCACATCGCTGACATCTTTGTCTTGCAGACTGAAGTCTTCACCATTTAAAAGTGGGCAGGACATCAATAGGAATCTGAAGCTGTCTGCACTAAATTTATCCATTAGTTCATTCGGATCAGTGAAGTTGCCGTAGCTTTTACTCATTTTGCGGCCGTCGTTACCGGACATTGTGCCGGTGACAATTACATTTTTAAACGCATTACATCCAAATAGGCCAACACTAACGGCATGCATATAGTAGAACCAAGCTCTGACTTGACCAACATATTCGACGATAAAATCGCCAGGGAAATTGGCCTCAAACTTTTCAACATTTTCGAATGGATAATGAAACTGGGCAAAAGGCATACTGCCTGATTCGAACCAACAGTCCATAACTTTTTCGATGCGTTTATAATGAACACCGTCAATATCGAATCCAATCTTATCAACCCATGGCCGATGGTAATCCTCTAACTCCACCCCACTTAGCTCTTTCAATTCTGCATAACTTCCAACGACTTTGATTTTTTCATTGCCGTTTGCGTCGATTCCCTTCCAAACAGGCATAGCCGAAGCCCAGAAACGATCGCGCGATATATTCCAGTCTGGCGCTGTTTCGACAGTTTTTTCGAAACGGCCATGTTTAATATGTTCTGGGAACCAATTAATATTTGAATTTTGAGCAAGCATCTCGGTGCGCTGGCTATCAATATCATAAAACCAACTTGGGTGAGCTCGATAAATCAGACGATGCCCAGTGCGTGGATTGTGAGGATATTCGTGTTTAATATATTCAATTTTCCAAACGACACCACGTTCATGCAAAGTTTTTGCAATTAATTTATTGACGTCCCATATATCTTCACCCTTCCACTCGGTCTCAGTAAATTTACCATATTCATCCAAAACATGTACAACTGGAATGTTGTTTGCTTTGCCCAGCGCAAAGTCCTCTTCGCCATAGGCTGGCGCAGTGTGAACAATGCCCGTACCGTCTTCTACCGTTACATAGTCGGCAGCCCATATTTTGCTTGAATTTTCGCCTCTGTCTCCAAATAAAGGCACATATGATTTCCCAACCAAAGACGAGCCTTTTATTGGTTTTATAATTTTATATTCAATTGGTTGATGTTTTTCGTCAACAAAAACTCGCTGCAGCGTGTCTTTGGCTAAAATAAATTTTTCGCCATTTGATTCAACTTCAACATATTCAAAATCAGGATTAATCGCCAAAGCAACGTTAGCCGGCAATGTCCATGGTGTAGTTGTCCAGGCTAGTAAATACGAGTCATCACCAACAAGTTTAAATTTTACAAAAATACTTGGGTCAGTCACGTCAACATACGCACCAGTATCCATCGTAACCTCAGCTTTGGATAATGGCGTTGCCCACTGAGTGTCGTACATCAAAACTTTTTCACCTTCATAAATTTTGCCTTTGTCATACAAGGTCTTGAACGCCCACCAAACCGACTCCATGTAGTTCTTGTCCATAGTTTTGTAGGCGCCAGCAAAATCAACCCAGCGACCAATTCGATCAACTGTATCACCCCAAAGATTGCCGGTTGAAACCATACTTTCACGAGCTGTCTTTATGTAGTCTTCTAGGCTGATTTTTGTGCCGATGTCATGACGATCTTCGATACCTAATTTTTTTTCAACAAAATTTTCAGCTGGTAATCCGTGACAATCCCAACCCCAAACTCGCTCAACTCGCTTTCCGCGCATTGTTTGATATCGAGGCACAGCATCTTTGACCATGCCACAAAGTAGCGTCCCAGGATGGGGCACACCAGTGATAAATGGCGGACCATCATAAAAGACGTATGAGTTCTCGACTGGTCGCATTTGCACCGATTTTTCAAAAGTCTTGTTTTTCTTCCATTGCTGGACTAAATCTTTTTCGTATTCTATTGCTCGGCGTCGGGTGTTCGATTTAAATTTCATATTTTGTCCTTTCTAAAACAAAAATCTCTTTTCAGTTACTGGAATTCGCTTCGCTGTACAGCGAACGCGAACGGTACCATCCAGTTTCCAAAAAGAGATTCTTTTTAGCACTTAGTTTTCGATCTAACGAGTCGATTTTCGTTCGGTTCTAGTCTCCTATGGATTTCTTCCGAATAACTTCGTGGTTGATAGCCACTAACCAATTTCTTGGATGTCTTGATAGCCATTATAGGTTGTTGTCATCAGATATGCAAGAGAAAGGCTTAAGCAAATAGCCCACTGCCATATTTAACAATAATAAAAGCTATTATCGCCACAATTATTATTGCCATTGTTAACCGGTCGTAACTTTTATCAATAAACTTGTTCGCCTTCTCCGCAGCTGACATTGGCAGATATAGATTATTGTCGCGAATATTATATCTGGTAATAGCAAAGAACATAACAATTGTCGAAAAAAGCACCAGCATACACCATGGACAAATAGCCTCAATTAAAAATGAGCTGATATAAAACAACATCAAGGCAAACATTAATGCCCCAATTGCCATAATTTGCACACCAAACCAAAACTTCTTTGTAAATTGAGCTCCCATTAACCAGGCGACCGCAATCACAACAAACACCGTTTCGCCAATTAAACCCATAAAGCTATTTGGAAACCCAAATAGCGTCGCATATTTACTGGTGGCAACTGTGGCACAATTAATAAATACGTTTAAACTACAGCCCAATTTAATATCAGGGTTTTTTGCCAACAGAACTGCTTCATTGGACAAAACAAAAGCTGCGTATAAACTTAGGCAGGCTGTAATTAATATGATAATGAATATTCGACGGTTATCACGCACCTGTTGGTCATGATGAAATATGTAGTCCTTAATCCTGCTGAACATAATATAAAACCTCGTTTATTGTTGGTAACGGCAGATCATTCCATTGGTTCTGCATTGACCCGTCGTCGCCTAGTGCAATAATTGTCGGATAACGCACAATATCATGGGCTTCACAAAATTGTATCCCCAAGACGGTTTCTGGATCTATAACCTCAAGCTGATGACCCGTTTGATGATAAAAATCATGCAAAAAATCGGTTACCGTCCTGGCATAATCCGTATTGTCCTTGTATACCACCACTACTTTCATATTCGCCCCCCTATTTATTCCTCTGTTGTCGACGCTGCTCGAGTATTTGAACAAAATCATCAAGGGTTTTGAATTTATGGTACACGCTAGCAAACCTGACATAGGCGACTTCGTTTCTTGAAGCCAATTCATCCAAAACTTTATCTCCAATTTGTTTTGATGTAACCTCGTTTTCGCCAAGTGCGTACAAGGCGTCTTCAATCTCGTTTATCATTGTTTCAATTTCTACTTCGGAAGGGAAAAATTTGCCTACCGAACGTTTAATTGCAATTGTTAACTTGTCACGATCAAACAATTCGCGAGACCCGTCTTTTTTAATAACCGCCAAATTCGGCCTTTCGATTCGTTCATAGGTTGTGAACCTGGTGCCATCTGGCGCTTCGCGGCGGCGACGGATTGTAATACCGTCGCTAACCTCACGCGATTCAATTACTCGACTATCGCCAATATTATATTTGGCCATACGGGCTGCTATTTATCCTTGTTTTTTAGTTTTTTATTCTTTCTGCGTCGCCTTAAAAACGATGGTGTGTCCATCTCTTCATCGTCTTCTGGTGGTTGTGTCCAAATATTTTGAGTGTAGTCTTCGGCAAATTCCGCAGCAGCTTCGCTGTGATCCAAATTCATGTCTATCTGACCAACCGTTTGGTCGATATCTTCCTTTTCCTCTTCTGCTGGTTGTTCTTCGGCTCTTTGATCTATGGCTTGCGGCTGTTGATGGAAATATGCTGAATCAAATCCAGTTGCAATTACTGTAATAATTAATTCGTCCTCTAGCTCTGGTTTTAGAGTCGCACCAAAGATTATATTTGCATCCGGAGATACGGCGCTGGTAATTATTTCGGCCGCTTCCTGGATCTCACTCATACTCATGTCGTACCCGCCAGTTACATTGAACAAAACGCCCTTTGCGCCATCGATTGATACCTCAATCAAAGGTGACTCAATGGCTTGCTGAGCAGCAATCGCGGCCCGATTGTCGCCGCTAGCTCGTCCAATGCCCATCAAGGCCGACCCGGCGTTACTCATAATTGCCCTAACATCGGCAAAATCCAGGTTAATTAATCCGTGTTCAGTAATTAACTCCGAGATACCTTGCACTCCTTGGCGTAACACATCGTCAGCTATTTTGAACGTTTCCATTAATGGTGTGCGTCGGTCAATTGTTTGCAACAGCCTGTCATTTGGAATAGTAATTAATGTGTCAACGTTGCGACTAAGTTTGTCGATTGCCCATTCGGCATTTTTGCGACGTTTTTCGCCTTCAAAACTAAATGGCTTTGTTGATACACCAACAACCAAGATCCCAAGTTCGCGAGCAATTTCGGCCACAATATAACCAGCACCACTACCAGTACCGCCGCCAGCGCCAATTGTCACAAATGCCATGTCGGCGCCTTTTAAGACTTCGCGTATTTCGTCGCGTGATTCGTTAGCGGCTGCTTCACCAACCATTGGGTCAGCACCTGCACCTAATCCACCAGTTGTAGTCGAGCCAAGATGGACCTTTATATCGGCTTTACTGTTATGTAAAGCTTGAGCATCAGTGTTCATAGCTATAAACTGCACACCAGTTAAACCGGCGTCTTTCATACGATTGACAGCGGAGTTACCAGCCCCACCAATACCAACTACTTTAATACTTGCAAAAGTTTGCACGTCACTTGGTTTTACTTCAGGCATTTTTGATAGTCTCCCATATTCTTATTCAAGTATAATTATAGCACTTGAATAAAAAAATGCTACAACTTGAAACGACCCAACATTCTACTGAACAATCTTGGTTCTTTATTGCCTTTTTTACTCTTTGTTTTGCCGCTGACTTGGCCAGACTGCGTAGTGTCTAGGTCGATCTGCATCAAGCCAATCGCCGTTGCATACTCAGGTTTTTCGATATTGTCTGATACTCCTGCATAGCCAGAAACCACACCAACCCTAGCTGCCATCCCCAATGCTTCTTTGGCATAGTCGGCCATACCCTTAAGTTGAGCTGAGCCTCCGGTCAATACTGCGCCACTAGGTAGTTTACCAACTCGTCCTGAACGTTTGATATGTTGAGAAATAGCTTCAAATATCTCTTCTAGCCTGGCTCCCACAATCTCGTCAACATCCTCTGTCGTAAAGTTATAGACCTGTTCGTCATGCTCAACGCTAAATCCTGAAGAGTCGTCGCGAATCATGGCAGAAGCGTGTTCAATCTTTACTCTTTCAGCAATCTCGGGATCAACTTTCAGGCCGATTGCAAGATCATTAGTAATATTAACCCCGCCAACCGGTATCACTGCAGCATATTGCATGTCGCCCTCTTCATAAATAGCCAGGTTAGTTGTTGCGCCACCTATATCAATTAAAATTACACCGTTTTCGATTTGCTGCTCGGTCAAAACAGCTCTGGCCGCGGCGATGCCGGCCACAACAATCGCGTTTGGAGTTATTTTTGCCATTTCGGTAGCCTTTTGTAGGTTTGCAACCACTGGACCAAGAGCTGATACAACGTGAGCCTCTAGTTCAAGCCTGGTGCCAGTCATGCCAACCGGATTTTTGACATTATCCTGTCCATCTAATTTATATTGGTGAGGTATAACTTCTAGAATTTCTCTGTTGGCTGGGATTTTTCCCAAAGTTGCTACCTCTTCAATCCTAACCAAGTCACTGCTGTTAACCTCATGATTCGAAGCTGACACAGCAATCATTCCATCTGCTTGAGTACTTAATATATGCGACCCGTTTATACTGATAGTGGCTGAGTCAATTTGGTAACCACTCATTCTTTCGGCCTCGCCAACCGCATCATCGATTGCCTGTGCTGGACCGTTTAAAGTCACTACAGTGCCTTTGCGCATCCCGCTATTGGGCGATGAGCCAATGCCCACAATCGAAGGGTTTCCGGTCGCGTCATCAATATGACCGACCACACAACGGACTATTGTGGTCCCTACATCTATACCAACGGCATACTTTGAAGATTCCTGCATAAATAAATTATAACGCTAGTGTATGTTTTTTGCTAGCGCGAGTGACTAGATTTTTGTAAGTATTTCGGCGCCGTTTTCGGTAATTAATACTGTATGTTCAAAATGCGCAGCCAGGCTACCATCTTTTGTACAGATTACCCAACCATCGTTACCTTCTTTAATCGACTCACCGCCCAAAGTGGCCATTGGCTCAATTGCGATTGTATCGCCTGGTTCTAGTAATACACCCGTGCCTTTATGACCATAATTCGGGATTTCTGGAGCTTGTTGCATTTTATGACCAACCCCATGCCCAACTAAGTCACGCACTATTCCAAGTCGTGCATCAGACAACACTTTTTCTACAGCCGCACTGATATCACCAACCCTAACTGGCCCTTTTATAGCGTCGATACCGGCATATAAACTTTGCTCGGTCATCTTTAGAAGGTGTTTTTTTGCACCAATTGGCTCTTCGCCAACAACCATCGAAAAGGCGCTGTCGGTCTTCATCCCTTTATACGTGATTACCAAATCGAAACTGACTAAATCACCTTTTTCAAACGAATAATCATTGGGTATGCCATGAACAATTTCGTCATTAATCGATATGCAAATTGATCCAGGAAAATTAACTTCAGATGTTTTATATGTGACCTCTGCGCCACGACTTTTTATTTGTTCCTCAACCCAGGCATCTAATTCCAGGCCGTTGACACCAACTTTTACCTTCTGCTTTAGATCATTGAGTATAGAAGCTAATATCTTGCCACCTTGGCGCATGGCCTGGATTTCAGCGGCAGTCTTTAAGCAAGCTTGCATGCCACGAGTTCTTTCATCACCCTATCGTGGATTTCTTCGACTGGGCCAACGCCGTCAACATGGACAACTTTGATTCCGTTGTCAGTAAATAATTGAAAGTATTGGCTACTTTCACGTTCGTAAACACCTAGTCGTTCTTTTATTGATTCAGGCGTATCATCATTGCGGCCTCTCAGCTCCATACGCTTTAGCAGTTCGTCCATGTTAACGTCAAAGTTGATTGCTAAATCAACTGATAAACCAATTGATTTACATTTGTCTAAAAACCAATGGGCTTGAACAAGACTGCGAGGGTACCCGTCCAATAACAGCTTCTTGTCATCTTTGTGCAATTCCAACGCTGCCGATAAGACTTCGTTAGTTTTTTCTAGCGGTACCAAAATACCCTTGCGTTGATATTCATGGACTTCTTCGTCTGGCGTATCACGCAGCAATTGACCCATTGAAAGCCAAGTATAACCTTCCTCGTCAACCATAATTTGCGCCTGCGCACTTTTGCCTGAACCAGCTGGACCAAAAAACAATATCATTTTTACCCTCCTTTTATTTAATTTAACGATTCTTTAACCAGTTTCGCGATTACTGCACCGTCCGCGCTGCTACCAAGTTCTTTTTTTACGGCACCGATTACTTGACCCATAGCACCTGCACCACTTACACCTAATTCAGAGATAATTCGTGCGACCACAGTTCGTATTTCATCCTCATCTAGCTGTTTTGGCAAATAATTACAATAAATTTCAACTTCGGCTTTTTCTTTGTCCGCTAACTCTGGTCGACCGGCGCCAATATATATCTCGGCGCTTTCGTTACGTTTTTTAACCTCCCTAGCAAGCAACTGTTCAATTACTTCGTCACTCAGGCCTTCTTCGCGTTTATTTTGAGCAACTTCCTCGTTTAAAATAACCGCCTTTATGCTACGCAAGGTTTCAGCAGCGAAATGATCGCCGCCTAGCAAGGCGGCCTTTAAGTCATTGTTTATTTGATCTTTTAGCGACACTTTTAGCGGAGCCCCATGCGTGTTTTATCTAATTTATCAGCTTTACGTTCTTTGCGAATTATCGCCTTTATTCGACGCTCTGGTTTAGATATTGGTTTTTCAAACCTCATTTTAGATTTGGCCTCAGCTAATATGCCGCTTTGTAGAACCTTTCGGTTAAAACGACGGATTAAATTTTCGTTTGCTTCTCTTTCGTCTTTTCTTATTACTTGTACCATATTGCAAGTATTGTAACAGATACGTTATTTAGTTGCAACCTCTAAATGCAACATTCTGCCCTCAACTGAACTATTGCCCTGCCATTCGTTCAGCTCGAGGCTGTACCAAACATTTACAATGTCGCCTACTTTCACAAAAAAATGTTTTTTCGCACTAAACGCCACAAATTGCATGACCCTACCAGATTCGTCCGACAAGTCTAATTTGATATGTTGATTGTCCGAGCCCATTTTACGAACACCTTTTACTACTAGCCCGGTCGTTTTTAATATAGGTTGCTGGTTGCCACTCCCAAATGGCTCCAACTGGCAGATTTGATCATAAACGTCTTTATTAATTTCTGACAGCTCAGCAGTTGTGTCCTCTTTACAGAAAAGCAGCTGCTGTTGATCTGATAACCCCAGTTTCTGATAATATTCATTTATTTTTTCACGAAAAACTGAAACGTTTTTGGTCGGCATCACGACCCCAGCAGCTAATTTATGGCCACCCCCACTAGTAATTGTGTCTTTACAAAATTTTATTGCATCCGCAAGATTAAAATCGCCAAAACTACGCGCCGAACCACGCGTCTCATCACCTGATTCTTGCAATATAAAGGTTGGCTTATGGTACTTTTCTAAAATTTTTGACGCCACGACGCCAACTATCCCATTGCTCCAACCTGGTGAACTTAAAACTAGCACCGAGCCGTTAGGATACTTAGCGGCTTGAGTATCGGCTGCTTGCATAATCTCGTCTTGCTCAAATCGTCTGGACGTATTCATTTCGTCCAGACGATTTGCTTCATTCTTTGCTGCAACTAGATTATCGGCCACTAATAAATCGAGGGCATACTTGGCAGTATCTAACCGCCCAGCTGCATTCATTCTGGGACCTAAAACAAAACCCAAAGTTCGGGCTGTTAGCCGATTCGGGTTCACCCTAGCAATCGACATCAGAGCTCGAAGCCCAAGACGTCTTTGTTTGGCAAGAACCTTAATGCCCCAATATGCAAAAATTCGGTTTTCATCAACCAAACTTACGATGTCACAAACGGTACCAAGCGCCACCAGATCAAGTAGCCATTTTTCTTGCCCATCGATTAGTTTTTGCCCTGCCGAAAGATTGGCTTTATTCAGCTTGACCTGCATCGCCTGCACTAATTTAAAAGCCACCCCTACACCAGACAAATCTGCAAATGGGTATTTACTGTCCAGTCGCTTTGGGTTAATTACTGCTACCGCCGGTGGTTGTATGTCGGCAGCATTATGATGATCCGTAACGATAATGTCTATTCCACTTTTCGCCGCTAATATAATTTGTTTTTCACTTTGGCTGCCGCAGTCAACTGTTACAACCAAGTCGGCTTTTTTTGCAACAATCTGACTTATTGCGTCACTGGTCAAGCCATAGCCATCCTCAAATCGACTTGGGATTATTGGTTCGATTTTTTTAAAACCAAAGGCTTGAAAGGCGTCTATTAAAAGCGCTGTAGCCGTTATGCCATCAACATCGTAATCACCATATATTATTACTTTTTGTTGCTTCTTCAGGGCTACAGCTAGCCTCGAAACGGCCTTATCCATATCTGGCAATAAAAAAGGGTCATGTAACTTTTTGTAGTCTGGATTTAAAAAAGCTGCTATTGAGTCTTTATCTAGACCCCTGGCAGCTAGTATTCTTTCAAAAAGTCGCATTCGCTAAAATTCAGATGAGGTTCGTTTTGGTCGTACCGCTTGCTGCTGTGATTTAATCACTATACCTTGAAGCTCTTTAAATATTGGGAATTGTTTGTTCGTAAAGTATATCTTGGTATTCCCCTGTTTTTCGCTATTCAAAAATCCAACTTTCTCAAGGCGCTTTAGCTCGCGCTGGATATTACCTGGATCTTCCTTGATTAGCTTCGCCAAACCCCTTACGTGGGTTCTGAAATCGGGATACTTTGCATAGACAACAACAATCTTGCGACGAACCCTAGATGTAATAAAAACGTCTAACATAGTCTCCCTTACGTTAATTCCCAACTAACTATTTCAATCGTAGCACAATCTTACAACATTTGGCAACGATATTTTTTATTATTTTACTTCTATCTATTATAAAAAGCACTTGGACTTCTATTTTTTAACAACGGTCAACAGATAAATTTAGAATATAATAATAGTCATGCGCTACTTTGAGGTTGCCCCAGTCAAGATATTTCGAAGCGACAGCGATGTGCTGACATATTCATCTGGCCTAGAACTTGCAGTTGGACATATAGTCCAAGTCCCGGTCGGCAAAAACAATTACACGGGTATAGTAATTAAAGAAACAAAAAAACCTACATTTAAAACAAAACCTATTAGCAAGTTATTATTCGACACACCATTGCCAAGTCAATTAACCAAATTAGCTAGGTGGATGTCTGGTTATTACCACACACCCTTGGCCAATACCATACAGACCCTATTACCAAGTGGTGCGCACAAGAAACGACGAACAGAAAAAAAATCGATTCACATCACAAAACGAAAACGAACAAATATTGTGTTCAATAATGACCAGCAACAAGTTTTTGACACGCTTTGTTCTGCACGCCAAGGGACGTTTTTACTTCAAGGCGTAACAGGTTCAGGAAAAACTGAACTATATATCAGATTAACAAAACAAATACTATCACTGGGGCGTTCGGCTATAATTCTTGTGCCAGAGATTTCATTAACATCACAGATTGTTGCAGAGTTTTCTAATGAGTTTACTGACATATTACTCACCCACTCTGCGATGACCGAATCCGAGCGACACCTTGTTTGGCTAGAGGCTTTAAATAGCGAACACCCACGTATTGTGATTGGCCCTCGATCGGCTTTATTCACACCGCTAAAAGACGTTGGCTTAATAGTTGTCGATGAATCGCATGAGCCTGGCTATAAACAAGAACAATCGCCAAAATATTCTGCAATACGAGCAGCTACGGTTCTTGGCAAGCTCCATAACGCGCTAGTGATACTTGGTAGTGCCACACCTGATATGATTGACCGCTTTTTAGCAGAAGCCAGTAAAAGCCCTGTCCTTAGGCTCCCCAAAGTTGCCCGACCCGGTAGTCAATTGCCAACCGTGTCGATCATTGATATGAAAGATCGGTCAAAATTTACAAAACATCGTTTTTTATCAACAAAACTACTGGATCAAATTAGTAATAACCTTAAGCAGGCGAAACAGACTCTAATATTTCACAATCGACGCGGTAGTGCCAACTCTTCATTATGTAAGAATTGCGGCTGGACAGCACAATGTCCTAGATGTTACATACCGTTAACCCTTCATTCTAATCGGAATGAATTATTGTGCCATATATGCGGATACCATGGAAACATCCCCCACTTTTGCCCAGAGTGTAAAGAAGCTGACATTGTATTTAGGGGCATTGGCACACAATTAATTGAAGCTGAATTAAAAAAGATATATCCAAATGCCAGGATAGCGCGTTTTGATGCTGATAATAAGAACGACGAGACTGTCAACAGCCGATATGATGATTTGTATCATGGCAATATTGATATTGCTATTGGCACACAGGTAATTGCAAAGGGCCTTGATCTGCCAAGGCTTAGAACAGTTGGAATAATTCAGGCCGATACTGGACTGGCGTTACCTGATTACAATTCGACCGAGCGTGTCTTTCAATTAATTGCTCAGGCAACTGGCCGGGTTGGACGCAACAAGCACAAAACGCAAGTTATTATTCAAACCTACCAGCCTCAACATCCAAGTGTTCAATTTGGAGCCTATCAGGATTATGAGTCCTTTTATAATAACGAGCTAACAAAGCGCCAAAATGGTCATTTTCCTCCATTCACGCATTTGTTGAAATTAACCTGTGTTTATAAAACAGAATCAGCAGCCATTAAAAACTCGCAGATAGTTGCAAAACAATTAAGAAAAATCCTGCCTGATCAGGTTCAAATATTCGGTCCAACCCCCGCTTTTTACGAACGGGTACGCAACACATTTCGCTGGCAGGTAGTAATTAAAAGCCCAAAGCGTGAATATTTAATGCAAGCGCTCGATTGCATCCCAGCTATGCACTGGCAATCCGAATTGGACCCTGCTAGCCTACTTTGAACACCCCTGGTATAATGTATCCATGAAAAAGGAAGATATAATAACCCTACCAGATCCGAGGTTGAGGCAAAAATCGTCAAAGACTGACGCCAAAGACCCCGAGGTTATTAAATTAGTTTCTGATATGATAAGTGTGGCTCTGGACTGGGAAGACTCAAGACCGCACGAGGTAAGTGCAGCACTTGCCGCACCACAGCTCGGCGATATGAAACGTGTAATCATTGTTCGCAGCAGCTTTGAAGACAAGGATGATCGCAACTTTACTGCTCTAATCAATCCTGAAATAGTAAAACTTGAAGGAGCAATAAAAAATGACTTTGAAGGCTGTCTAAGTGTTCCTGATATTTATGGTTCTGTCCCCCGTTATGAGAAAGTGCGCATCAGGGCGCTTGATATTGACGGTAACCAGGTTCGATTTAAGGCTGACGGCTTTTTGGCTAGAACTCTTCAGCATGAGATTGATCATATTAATGGCATCGTTTTTATTGATCACATCAAGGACCAAAAAGACGCTTTTTATCAGCTCGACAGTAAAGGCGAGCTACAACCACTTGATTATGAAAAACATGTCAAAAACAATCGTATTCTTTGGTAGTGGCCCCGTTGCAGCTGAGTCATTAAAATTATTAGCTAATCATTTTAGTATCGAAAAAGTCGTTACAAAATCTGTTCCAGAACATCACAAGGGCCCGGCAGCACCGGTCGAGTTATTGTCAAAACAATTAAAAATACCTGTTATTTTTTCCAACAGCAAAGAGGAACTGGATAAGATATTTTCAAAAACAAAGTTTTCCAGCAAGATAGGAATTATCGTTGATTACGGAGTAATAGTATCTCAAAAAGTTATCGATTATTTTGATTTTGGTATAATAAACAGTCATTTTAGCCTATTGCCAGAATGGCGAGGCGCTGATCCGATATCGTTTGCTCTACTCAGTGGGCAAAGTAAAACTGGTGTTAGTTTAATGTTAATTGAACCGACTCTTGATACTGGCAAATTATTGGTACGAAAAAGCCTTAAAATTGATGATAATGACAATATCGTCAGTCTTACTCAAAAACTTATCGATTTTAGCAACACTTTATTGGTAGAATATTTGCCAAAATATCTGGATGGCATTATAAAACCGAAACGTCAGCCACACCCAGATCGGGCAACCTACTCACGTAAATTAATAAAGGCCGACGGTTTGATTGACTGGGGAAAGCCAGCACAGCAGATTGAGCGAGAATTCCGCGCATATTATAACTGGCCAAGAAGCTACTGCACATTAAATGGCAAAAATATTATTGTCACAAAATGTCATATTGAGAACAATCCCCAGGACCCATTAGATATTCGTTGTGGTGATAAAAAATACTTTTCAATTGATGAATTGATTGCCCCTAGTGGCAAAAGAATGTCGGCTCGCGACTATTTAAATGGTCAAAAATAACAAAATTATTTAAGTTTACGCTTTACAAGTTCGCGGGTAAAGACTTCCAGCTTATCACCTTCTTCAATAGTGATTTTTTTTGAAGTCTTTAGGGCCATACCGCACATATCGCCTTCATGTGCCTCTTTGACTTCAACGTGCTCACGCTGAGTACTGATGATTTCAACTTCAGCAATACTTTCCTTACCATGAAAAACCCTTGCTAGTGAGCCCGGAATAATTTTGCCATTTGTTACCTCACCACCTGCAATAATCTCATCTTTTGTAATTCTAAATACACCCTTTATGGTAAGTTTGCCAATCTCGGTTTCAATAATCTGTGGCGCTAACATTGACTCCATTGTTTGGCGCGCATCATCCAATAAGTTATAGATAACATCGAACATCCTAACCTGCACCTTATCACGAAGAGCAAGCTGCTTGACGGCACTTGGAATTTCAATATTAAAGCCATAAATAATTGTTTTTTTGTCATTTGCTAGACGGATATCATTTTCTGTTACATTTCCAACGCCACTGCCTATGATATGAAGCGTAATCTCGCCTTTCGTATCAATCATCTTGAGGCTGTCAACAACTGAGGTTAATGAACCCTGGACATCAGCCTTGACAATCACATTCAAATCCTGAGCTTCGGCCTGCTGCTTCATCATATTTAACATGTCAGTACCAGTTATATTAGTGGTGGCTGCATTTTTTTCGTTTTGTAACCTGAGGGCAGCAGCTTGACGCCTAGCTTCCTTTTCCGAGCTGGCAATTGAAAAATTATCACCAAATTGCGGTAAATCCTTGAACCCTGTAACTGTAACTGGCGTTGATGGGCCAGCCTTTTCAAGAAGCTTACCTGCAAAATCTTGCATTGTGCGTATTTTGCCATAAGCTGATCCTGCAACCAAGAATTGACCAGAGCGTAAAATACCCTGTTCGACTAATAAGCCAACTACAGCGCCTCGGCCAGTTTCCATATGAGATTCAATGACTAGCCCCTCGGCTGGAACATCCTCGTCAGCCTTTAAATCTTCCATGTCGGCGACTAGCAGAACCATATCCAACAGCTTATCAACGTTCTGGCCTGTCTTGGCACTTACCTCAACCATAACCGTATCTCCACCCCATTCTTCTGGGTTCAGGCCGTTTTCGGTTGCTAGTTGAGCTTTGACACGTGCTGGGTCAGCCCCTTCACGATCAATCTTGTTTATTGCGACAACAATTTTCGCATTTGCCGAACGTGCGAACTGAATTGCTTCAATCGTTTGTGGTTTAACGCCATCATCCGCCGCCACAACGATAACCACGACATCTGTTAATGCGGCCCCATGTTGGCGTAATGCCGAAAAGGCCTCATGCCCCGGCGTATCTAAAAGCGTAATCATCCGACCGTTTTTTTCGGTTTGATAGGCACTAATATATTGCGTAATGCCACCAGCCTCGCCATCAGCAACTTTGGTCTTTAATATGGCATCCAACAGGCTTGTTTTGCCATGGTCAACGTGTCCCATTACCGCAACTATCGGTGGACGAGGAATAGCATGATTAGATAATTGGTGTTTTTGATGAATGTTTAGACAGGCAACGTCCTTTTTCTTTATCTCAACATCTTCTATACCTAGCTCTTCGATTATTATAGATGCTGTCTCAAAATCAATCCGTTGATTAATCGTAGAAGCAATCCCATTTTTAAATAACTCACCAATTAATGTAGTGACTGGCAGATTTAGCTTTTCAGCAAGCTCGCCTACTGTGATTGAATCGGCTATAATAATCACCTTTTCGGCCATAACAGGTTGCTCCTTTCTGCCCAGTCTTTGGGACAATTAATTATTTTTTGGCTTTAACGGCTTTTTTTGGCTTGCTATTTAAGCTAAGGGAAATTTTGCGGTTTTCTTTTTCGACATCTAGTACGACGAATTCTTTGCGTTCGTTTAGTGTAAATACTTTTTCTGGATCAGCATCATCGCCTTCGCCTAGCTCGCTGACGTGTACCAAGGCCTCAACAGCTGGGCTAATCTGAACAAATGCCCCAAATGGCGTAATGCGCGTAACAGTACCTTGGACCTTATCGCCAGACTTGAACTGATCAACTTCTTTCATCCAAGGGTCTTCGCTAAGCTGCTTCATACTAAGACTTAGGCGATCCTTATCAATTGCGATGATTTTTGCGTCGATTGTTTCGCCGACTTTGACGTAATCACTTGGGTTGTTAACTCGTTCCCAGCTGATTTCACTAATGTGGACCAGGCCTTCGATACCGTCAACATTAACAAATACCCCAAAATCAACCACACCTGTCACTATTCCCTTAACACTGTCTCCAACTGCAAGTTTTTCAAAACGTTCAGCCAGACCGTCTTTAACAGCCTCTTTTTCGCTAAATATTAATTTGTTTGCTTTGCGATCACAATCTAAAATCCTAACCGCAATCTTTTTGCCGATCAATGAATTCAAGCGTTGCAAAATTTCATCTTTGTCGCTACTACCAACTCGTGGATAGTGTTCTGCTGACAGCTGAGAAACAGGTAAAAATCCCCTTACTCCATCGTATTCAACCAATAGGCCACCTCTGTTGGCATCATATGGTGAAACTTCAATAATATCACCTGATTCCATTTTTACTACTACATCATCCCAGCCACGATCTTTTGCGGCTTTGCGTAGCGACAATAAGCTATACCCATTGTCTAATTCTGTGTCAACAATACTGGCAGCAACCTCGTCACCAATATTTAATGCTCGATAAAAACCAACCTCACGGCGTGGCACTAGGCCAATTCCGTGGGCTCCTAAATCAACCAACACCTCGTGTTTACGAATTGATAATACTGTTCCGGTGACTGCTTCACCTTGCGCTAATTGCTTGGCACTGTCGCCTTCGGCAGCGAGCAATTCATCCATACTAACGGCTTTTTTCGCCATAATAAGTCTACTAGACCTTTCGTTAAAGTTAATATTTGTTCGAGGCCCATATAAATGAGCCCCAAGACTGTTATATATTGTACCCCATATAGACAATTAAGTCAAAGATAAGAAAACGGTTCGGACGATTTGTCGAAAATGACTGCAATTTTATGATAAACTGATAATATGTTAGTCGCTATTGATACCGGTGGAACAAAAACCCTTGTGGCCAGTTTTAACAATAATGGCGAACTGGGAAAACAGATAAAATTTCCTACTCCCAAAGATCCTGCTGAATATACCCGGGTGGTCCGCGACGTCTTATTAGAAAACTATTTTGGCAAGCCGGTCGACGCTATTATTCTTGCTGTCCCAGGTGTTGTCAAAGATGGGGTCGCCGTTTGGTGCCATAACCTTGGTTGGAAAAACTTTGATGTGGCCAAAGCTTTGCGCGGATCTATAGGGAAAGCCCCCGTTTATGTTGAAAATGACGCAAATATGGCCGGTTTGGCTGAGACTAGAATGTTAAAAACAAAACCGGCACAGTCACTATACGTCACCATTAGTACTGGAATTGGCACTGGGATAATTACCGATGGGCATATCAACCAAGCACTCAAAAACAGCGAGGGGGGCCACGCTTTGGTTGAGTTTGACGGTTCGGTCCGTGAATGGGAAGATTTTGCCTCAGGAGCAGCCATATTTAAGACATATAAAAAATATGCCCACGATATAACCAGCGTTCGTGTTTGGAACCAGATTGCCGATCGAATTAGTCGAGGATTTTTGGCTATTATACCGATTTTGCAACCGGATACGGTAATAATTGGCGGTAGTATCGGAACATACTTTGATAGATTCGGTAAACAACTTCATAATATTCTGAAAGAGAAATTGCCCGATCACATCCCTTGCCCAACATTTCTTCAAGCAAAACACCCCGAACTAGCCGTAATTTATGGATGCTACTACTATGCAATCGACAACATCGATTCTAAAACAACTAAAAAATGATTTTCCGCAGTTTATTTTCAAAAAAAGTGATAATTTTTTGTGGTCTTCATCTGATAACACGATATATTTCTGCAATCTAAGTTTAAATAACATAATATTTTTGATTCATGAGCTGTCGCACGCTTTGTTACACCACACGAAGTATGACCATGACATAACCTTACTAGCCATGGAGCGCCAGGCTTGGGATAAGACAGTTCAGATTGCTCCTAAATATGGCATATCGATTGATGAAGATATTATTCAATCAAATTTGGACAGCTACCGCGATTGGCTTCATGCTCGTAGCACCTGCCCAAAATGCAATGCTAACGGCCTACAAATCGATAAATCTGTATACAAATGTCCTGCCTGCACCCACAGTTGGAGGGTCAATGAAGCCAGAACCTGTAGTTTACGGCGGTATAACTGTAAAAAATAACAAAAAACACACCAATCGGTGTGTTTTTTGTTACAGTTCAACTAAATAATTATTTAGTTTCGCTATCAGCTTTTTCAGCGATCTTGCGGCGTCGGCTAATGCGTCCACCTTTTTGGCCGGCGATTCGTGCTAACTCTGGATTAGCAGCAAAACCACCAGTATGACCTCGTTGACCACCTTTTTTGCCAATTTTGGCATAAAATAATGGGTCACGTGCTAAATTTTTTGCAGCAGCCTTTTGGCCGCCTAATTTTGTTCCTGCCATATTTTCTCCTTATTTAAAAAGTTCTCGACGATTTATAGATATAAATCAACCAAGAACCCTCCATTAATATCCCACACATGATATGTGTATAATCAAATTGTATCACAGCTTATGCTTTTTGTCAACATATACATAAACATATTTATATTATATTAGTACAGTTGCATTAATCTGCCGTGTGCGATATTATTATTTAGCACCTGTTTAAGTCACAAAGATCGGCTTAAAAATCTACAAAAAACGACCATATCTGCGAGATTGGTCGTTTTTTTATTGTCGTAAAATAATTAAAACAAGTCTTTGGTGTATTCTACCCTACGCTCAACGAATGTTTCGTCAGAATGGACAATATCTACCTCTATATCAAAGCTAGTAAATATTTTTGGTTGAGATTTGGCCACCTCTTTGGTCATCCATTTATTGCGACCTCCCTCAAACTCTTCTACCAGACTACCCTTAGTATTAGTACAGTGAACCACAAAAAAGATCTTATCCTCTAATTGCTCACCAGTTTCGCTGTTATAGACCAGTTCGTGATAGACTCCGGCCAATTCGTGATCGGCCATCAGCCCCGTTTCTTCATTTAACTCCCTAGCTGCGGTTTGAGTTATAGTCTCACCCCAGCGTATCTTGCCCGTAGGGCAGCCCCAAAAGCCGTAATAAGGGTGTTTCAAGCGCTCCTGAAACAAATATTCCGACTGGCCATCCTTGGTGCGCTCAATGACCAATATAACGGCCGTTTTTGGTTGGCGTTCGACAGTATTGCTGTCCGTGTCCAATTTATTGGCGTACTCTTTACCCCTTTGGGTCAAGGCGTACATGCCGCGAGACAGTTTTTCGATTAGTTTTAATTCGATTAGTTTTTGCAGATGAAAATTGAAATGATCGCTGGTCATCCCGGTATTTTTTTGCAATTTAGCAAAACTCACACTAGGGTGAAACAATAAATCGCGCAAAATCGCCATCTGCGCATCGTGAACAACTACCTCTATACTCATATTCCTCCTTCAGATTATACTATACTTTTGTAACGTTACACCCCAAGAGTACTCCAAAAAAAATGGCAAAAAAAGTAAAGTCGACTTTAGTAATTTATTTTCCAAACAAAAACCCTCCTATTCGGAGGGTTTATGTATAATTCGGCACCGTGCTAGTTTCCCGCTTTCGGCTATCATTCAAGCTACGCTTGAATGGCGAACCTCATCGCTCGGTCAAAGATAAGTAAACTAATCTTTGACACTCTCTCTGTCGGTTCTAAATCGCCGTCGGGATTCTACTGCCGAAAAGGAGAAATAACAAAATCGAATTAAATAAAAAAGACCCTTTTGGGGTCTTTCTTATATAATTCGGCACCGTGCTAGTTTCCCGCTTTCGGCAGTATAATCGCCGCTACTGGGCTTAACTTCTGTGTTCGGTATGGTAACAGGTGTTTCCCCAGCGCCATGGGCACCGAAGTAAGGCTTAAAGCACTTTCGCAAGATACGTATAGTCATCTGCGGGTGGGCCTAAACCTTGCTTCGGCGTCCTTATTGAACGCGCACTTCGCTGTACAGTGAAGAATGTAAAAGT
Source organism: uncultured Saccharimonas sp. (SeqCode) (assembly GCA_964407205.1). Taxonomy (GTDB): domain Bacteria; phylum Patescibacteriota; class Saccharimonadia; order Saccharimonadales; family Saccharimonadaceae; genus UBA1547. The sequence goes on along the minus strand of CAYOUQ010000010.1, from coordinate 272 downwards.
ATCTTTAAATTGACTTTTGGCGCTGATTAGCACCAAATACTAGTTAAGTCTACCCTATCACCTTTATCAATGCAAGCATTGATATTGGTAATAAGGACATAAAAAGGCGATGGGACTATTAGTACGCTTCGACTGAACATGTTGCCATGCTTACATCTTGCGCCTATCAAACAGATATTCTTTCTGTGTCCTCATAGGGAAATCTTATCTTGGAGTTAGTTTCGCGCTTAATATGCTTTCAGCGCTTATCTATGCCAAACGTAGCTACTCGA
>CAYOUQ010000009.1:0-34164 GCA_964407205.1 uncultured Saccharimonas sp. (SeqCode) | reverse complement strand
TTTATGGTAGACACGCGGCAAATATGGTAAAGACTAATGGTCAATGGTATTTGGTTGACGCGACGAATCCGGACTGGGAAACTGACGAGACAAATCGTAAAAAGTGGCGACTAGCTACCTATGCGGTAGATGGCCCGCCAGTTAACGGTGAGGAAAAGAAGTACCGCGTAAATAGTAGGTTTAACGACGGTCCACGCGAATATACGTCACATAATAATATGTACTGGCGTGTGCATGATATGGATAAAAAGGCCAGTTAGTTCATATTGACTAAAAACACCACATAATTAGCGTAGAATAAACAACACACTACGCTATATGTAGTGTTTTTTGAACTTTTGGTGATATACTGGGGTTAGAGGGTGCAGGTAAAACCAAAATGTAACTAGTAGTGTGTGCTTAAGCGTTTGCGACATGTCAATTGTATGCCGCGCTGCTACTAACAACTTAAAAGGGAGGCAGGGTAAAAGGTGCAAAATCCGTTTGATAATGCTATGGCGCAGCTTGATAAAGTTGCCAAGATCAAGAAGTATGATTCAGATATTATTAATCAGTTACGTCAGCCAGATAGAAATATAACAGTATCTGTGCCAGTAAGAATGGACGATGGGACTCAGCAGATTTTTGAAGGATATAGGGTACAGTACAGTAACAAGCTTGGCCCGTATAAAGGTGGCATTAGGTATCACGCCGATACAGACATCAACGAGGTTAAAGCCTTGGCATTTTGGATGACACTTAAATGTTCTGTTGCGGGAGTTCCAATGGGTGGAGGAAAAGGCGGAATAACAGTTGACCCAGCAGGGCTATCAAGGGGCGAACTGGAGCGTCTATCGCGCGGTTGGATGCGTAAAATGTCTGATGTGCTAGGACCATATAAGGACGTGCCAGCGCCAGACGTGAATACTAATGGTGAGATCATGACATGGATGGTTGACGAATATGCCAAAATTACTGGCGATAAGACTGGTGCGGTCATTACTGGTAAGCCAGTTGATAAAGGTGGCTCGCTTGGCCGTGAGAAGGCAACTGCACAAGGTGGCTATTTTGTATTTCAAGCGCTAATGGACAAAATAGGATTGAACAAAAAATGTACAGTCGCAGTTCAGGGTTTTGGTAACGTTGGTTCTAACGCCGCCAAGATATGGCACAAAAACGGTCACAAGGTCGTTGCTGTATCAGATTGTTTCGGTGGTATTTATAATTCGAAGGGCCTGGATATCGATAAGGTGTTTTTATATTTTCAGCAGTCTGGCACAGTTGTTGGCTATGACGATGCTAAACCAATTACTAACGTCGATTTATTATCATTGGAATGCGATTTGTTGATTCCGGCAGCTCTGGAAAACACCATTACACAAGATAATGTCGAAAACGTTAAAGCAAAAGCCATACTGGAACTTGCCAATGGTCCTTTAACGCCTTTTTCTGACGAATATTTGTTTGAAAAACATATTCCAGTTGTGCCAGATATCTTGGCAAATGCTGGTGGGGTAGTGGTTTCTTGTTTTGAGTGGGAGCAGAATCTAAACGGTCAATGCTGGACAGAAAAAGCTGTCAATGAAAAACTTCGCCGTATTATGAACAAATCAGCAAAGATGATAGTAAAAAATGCGGATGAGTATAAAACCAGCCTACGGATGGGCGCATTCATCACAGCAATCGATCGTATTTCAAGCGTTAAATAACTACTTATAGCCTTCAGCTTGTCTGTCGAACATCTCTTTGTATAATCCAGAATTGTTGATTAGCTCTTCGTGTGGGCCAACCTCGGTGATTTGACCGTGGTCCATTACCATAATTGTGTTGGCTTTACGAATAGTGCTAAAGCGGTGGCTTACAATTAGTGTTGTTTTTTCGGCCTGAGATTCATAAATGTTCTTAAATATTGTGTATTCTGCCTTGGCGTCGATTGCACTGGTTGGTTCGTCCAGTATTAAAATATCACCGTTGTTGAGTAGCGCTCGGGCAACGGCTAAGCGTTGTTTTTGTCCACCAGACAAATTGGTGCCATCATCGAATGACGGGTCCAGCCGGGTTTGCAGACCTTGTGGTAACTTCTCGATAAACGTTTCAGCGTTAGCCATTTTTAATGATTTATGGATTTTGTTTTCACTGGCCGGTCTGGTTAGTCCGATTTGGAGGTTATCTAAAATCGTTAAGTGATCAATTAATAAAAATTCTTGGCTTAGGTTACTGATATTCGCGCAATAGCCCTCGCGCTCGATGTCGGCAATGTCGATTCCGTTAACAAGAATACGTCCACTAGTAGGCAGATATTGGCGGAGTAATAGCTTGATCAGGGTCGTCTTACCTGCACCATTTTCCCCAACAATCGCAATCTTGTCGCCAGGTTTAATAGTGAATGAAATGTCTTTTAACACCTCTTTTTCGCTACCGGGATAAGTAAAGCTGACGTTCTGAAACTCGATTGTCATAGGGCGATGCGTTGCTTGTTTGCCATTTGGGATTGCTGGTTCGGCTTCGTTAACTTCGCCAAAGTTCGACAAATCAATTAACATCATATGTATACTTTTAATCGATTGGATAATACTGACCGTGCTGCTGTTAACTCTTTCGAACATTTGACGCAAGAAAGTGACACGATCCAAGCCGACAACGCCTTTTATTAATAACTGGATGAAATAGATAGAGGCTCCGAATGTGACAAGCGGCTGGCTGGCTTCACTAATCAGATCGTACTTGATGCGACGTTTGTCCTCGGCGTAAGTTATATCTTGAACTTTCTTTAGATTTTTATTGTGCGAATTAAGAAGGTATTTAAACGCATTCATTAGTCGGATTTCGGCCATAAAATTTGGATCTCCCAGCAGCCACCTTGTTCGATAAACTAAACGATTAGTTGGATCGGTTGTTTTGTACATTTTTTCGCGTCTATTATTATTTCGAACGTTAAATATCGTTATTGGAATAGCAACAACTACGGATATCAGACCGACTACTGGTGCTACAAACGCAATGGCACTCAGAGACGCGACGAACTGAACAATCGATGATGCGAAACCTGACAATTCTCGAAAAATATATCTTGAAACGCCAAAACTTTCGTTGGCTCGATTCACCTTTGTATTAAACGCTTCATCGTCAAATTGTTGCTGGCTTAACTGATAAAGCTTCTTATAAAATTTATCATAAAGAGTTAAGCCGAGGCTTTGTTCGAAACGCTCGGTTATTATGTAGTTTAAGTTATTTATGATTATCTGAATTAGCTCCAGTAGGACTAATAGTACCAGCCAAAAATATAAACTATTTGGGTTGGTTCGTTGAAGCGCAACGGCGGCCAGCGCTGCAAAGGTCTTTGCTGATGTATATGCAGTAGCGATTGGAAATAGGCCATCAAAAAACGTCATAAAGAAGTTTCTGAAGATTACTATTTTAGACGTTTTCCATTGGACCTTGATTATCCAAAGAATAGTTTTTGTGTAATGAACTGCCATTGATTTGATTATACGCTTTCCCTTAGTAATTATTAAAGCTAATCTGTCCAAGTTTTGCTATACTGGTTTTAAATGGAAAAAATTGAAGAAATAATTAAAAAATCAGTCAAAGAGCTATTTGGCGATGTTCAAAATATTTCCTTGACTCGGACTGACCCAAAATTCGGTGATTTTGCGACAAATGTTGCAATGAGATTGGCTAAAGCCCAAGGTGCAAGCCCTCGCGAGATTGCAGAAAAAATTGCTGACAATCTGAAGAAGAATAATGAATTTTCTGAAGTGTCAGTCGCTGGGCCGGGGTTTATTAATATTCGTATTTCTGCCAGTGCGTTAAACAAAAATTTAAATGCAATTTGGACAAAAAACTATGGTGAAAACAAAGATGGTGCCGGAAAGACAGTAATAGTTGAATATCCTAGTCAGAATATGGCAAAACCATATAGCGTTGGGCACTTGCGACCAGGTAATCAAGGTTGGGCAGCAAGACGATTAATGGAAGTGACAGGGTGGAAGGTAATATCTGACAATCACCTAGGTGATTTTGGGTCACCTTTTGGAGTTTGGGTTGTAGGTTTCTTGAAATTCAGTAGCGACAAGAAACTTGCAGAAGGCGGTGTTTATGAGCTTGGGCGCTTATACATTCAGACAAAACAAGCCTTAAAAGACGAAGAAGCGAAGGGCGAGAGAGAACTTGCGGATCAGGTCCAGGAATGGCTAATCAAGCTTGAACAAAACGATCCTGTCGCAACTGGTTATGGCGAACGGTTTAAAAAAATTAGCCTTGACCATATTCATAACGTAATGAACCGGTTAAAGATATCGACCGACTTTGAATTACCGGAATCTTTCTTTGCTCCAATCGGCAGGAAGGAGGTCTCACGGCTCCTTGCCGATGGCGTGGCTATTAAAAATGAAGATGGGTCAGTTATTGTGCCGCTCGATGAATTTGGCATAGATGTGCCGTTCTTGGTCCAAAAATCAAACGGAGCATCATTATACGCGACAACTGATATAGGAACGATACTCTATCGAAAAGAAAGATGGAACCCGGATAGAATTATTCATGCAGTTGGTGGCGAACAAATCTTTTATTTTAACCAATTATTTGCGATGCAGAAGAAACTGGGAATTGATATTGAATCTATTCATTTATGGTTTGGAATAATTGATCAAATATATGAAGACGGAACGCGCAGCAAGATGAGCAGCCGGTCTGGCGTTGTGCTAATGGAAGAGTTATTAGATATGGCCGAATCCAAAGCTCGCGAAATAGTGGTTGGACGAGATGTGTCCGAGGAGGATATTGAAAAAATTGCCATAGGTGCAATAAAGTTTAGCGATTTTGCTGCAGACAGGCGAACAAATATATTGTTTGATTGGGATAGTATTTTTGCATTAGGGGGTTTTAGTGGCCCATATATTCAATATGCTGCTGTCAGGGTGAACAAAATATTAAATAGCCATCCTGATGCTCTGCCAACAGAATCAACCTATGATTATGAAAGCGAAAAGCAGCTGATATTACAGATTATTGAATATCCTGAAGTTGTGAAGTTGTCAGCCCGTGATTTGGAGCCACACAAGATTGCCACATATCTATACGATCTGGCTCGTGAGCTAAATCGATATTATGAAGTGGTGCCAGTTGCAACTAGTGAGGTGGACGATGAAATAAGGGCAGCTCGATTAAGTGTCCTCAGAAAAATTAGCCAAGTGTTTGATCACGGGCTCAGTATTTTGGGTATTGAAGTACCATCAAGTATGTAAATAAATGAAAGGATTGATTGATGCGAAAGATTTTAGAAATTAACAAAGATATTATCGTGCATGCGAGCGAGTCGCAGATAAAGGCTTTTATGGATTTTATTCGAACTCAAGGCGTAGTCGGTCTGGCAATTGGTTTGGTCTTAGGAGGCGCTGCAAGCATTTTGGTCAAGTCGTTGGTAGATAATGTTGTTATGCCGCCGCTAGGGCTGTTGTTGGGCTCGGCTGAGGGCTTAAAGGGCCTGTCGGTTACGGTTGGGACGACCGCTACTGGTGTACCGGCTATCCTGCATTATGGCGTTTTTTTGAATGATTTTGTAAACTTCTTAATCATTGCCCTGGTCGTTTATCTGACAGTCAAAATACTAAAAGTTGATAAATTAGACAAAAAATAGGTCTCTATGGACAAAGAGCAAAAGAACAAGCATATTAATCAGATTTTATGGCTAGACCTTGAAATGACTGGCCTTTCGCCAAGTGATGAATTAATTACCGAAGTGGCGATTATCGTAACTGATTGGGATTTTAATGAATTGGCGACCTATCAAGGCATAGTAAAAAACAACGAACGTCTGTTAAAGAAAAGATTTGCGGCTAATGCCAAGTTTTGGGACGAGAACCAGCAGGCAAGAGACGGTCTGATTTGCCAGAATCAAAGCGGCAAGCCACTGAAAGTAATTGAGAGCGAAATCCTGGATTTGATTAACAAGAATTTCACCCCAGACACGCCAGTTCTGTTGGCGGGGAACTCAGTATATTGGGACAGAATGTTTATTACAAAGAATTGGCCAAGATTTGACAGAAAACTTCATTACCGAATACTGGATGTAAGTGCTTGGAAAGTGGTTTTTGAGGGTAAGTATGGCAAAAAGTTTGCCAAGCCTGATGCGCATCGTGCGCTTGATGATATCCGTGGTAGTATTGCCGAACTTCAGTATTATCTATCCAAGCTAAGTAAGTGATAGAATAGAAACATTATGTTGGTTGAGAAGGTCAAAAAGAAGCGACAATGGTTTAAGTTTGTTTTTCTAATAGTTCTATTATTAGGTGCAGTGTCCACGGTTCTTTTTCTAGCTCTTTCTAACACAACAATTGATTACACCACCGAGAAAGTACCCGAACCTAAAAAGCAACCTGTTGTCACTGAGGTATCTTCGAATGTGCTATTTTTGGGCAATACCTTCTGGGGGCGTTATATTGACGACTGGTCGAAGGCCAGTTCATTGGGCTATGCTTATCCGTTTTCCAGACTGAATGAATTTGACAGGACAAAATACGACGCCTGGATATCTGGACTTGAATGCCCAGTAGCTAATGGAATTAATATGACCTCTGCAGAAATGGAACAAGAATTACAGTTTAATTGTTCACCGGAATATTTACCAGAAGCTGCAAAATGGTTCACTGCTTTTACGTTGGCGAATAACCACACTGATAACCACGGTCCAGAGGGCTTTGCTCAGACTCAACAAAACCTAGAGGCAAACGGCATTCAGTACTTTGGCCATTATGATTATTCATATGCGCCTGATGTTTGTGAGATTGTCAGTATCCCAGCAAAAGTTAGTAAAGATGACGGATCGGTTGCAGAAGGCGAGTTGCCAATCGCTTTATGCGGCTACCATGGAGTATTTGGGGTGCCAACTGATGAAACAGTTGCAGAAATAGCAAAGTATAGTCCATACATGCCCGTTATCGCTATGCCTCATATGGGCGCAGAATACCAGCCAGCACCAGATGAGATAAAAACTAGTTTTTATCACAGCTTGATTGACGCTGGCGCAGACATGGTACTGGGTGACCATCCCCATTGGATACAAAATACAGAAAGCTATAATGGACACCTCATCGTGTATTCAATGGGAAATTTTATGTTTGATCAACAGTTTAATTCTGAGGTTACCAGGTCAGCTGCAATCAAAGTGTATATGAAAACAAACAATGTAGAACCCCAGACATTAGAGAAATGGCTGGCTTTATCTCCGTCTTGTAAGGTATTCAAAGACGATTGTCTGGATCAGATTATCAATCAGAGTCTGAGTAAACTAGATATTAGCTATGGATTTGCAGTAGTCGGCTCGAATGATGATCAGCAAATAACAAAACCTGCCACAGAGGAGCAGATGGCGGAAATACTTGATCGTTTAAACTGGTCATCAACCATGCAACAATTACAGGCTCCGTATAGTAGTTTATAATATCTAATATGACCCATAAAGAAATCCATGATTATCTACTAAGCTTCCCAAATGCCTGGATGGATTTCCCATTTGGAGAGACTACTTCGGTTTATCGAGTTGGCCATGAAGATGACGGTAGCTCGGGCAAAATGTTTGCATTAGTTGCTGAGAATAGCAAGCCACTAAGACTAAGTTTAAAGTGTGATCCATTGTTGTCTGAAAAGCTAAGAGAAGATTATGAAAGTGTAGTTCCGGGATGGCATCTGAATAAAAAACATTGGAACACCATTATTTGTACAGGCCAAGTGCCAGATGACGAGTTAAAAAGTCTAATTATGCTAAGTTATAGATTAGCAAGTGAATCAACCAAATAAAACTAACTGTTTTCTGAATTGAAATCGGCAAATTGTTGTTGTGTTGGTATCAAATCTTTTTTGGCTTTGTCGATGAAAGTTGAAAAGCTACTGCTGGTGTTTCGTTTTTCAACCTGAGAGTACAATGTTATAATCGACGATAATTTATAGGCCATTTCGCGAGCATAAGTGCTGTCATAAACTGCATTTAATCGGGCATCTTCAAGCCTAGTTGTTATCTCGGTCGTGGATTTATTAGTCTTGACGCTTTGTGCTAGTTTATCGATATTGACTTCAGATTTACTCAAGAAAGGTTTGATATCGCGTATTGTGTTCTCTAAATATATTTTTAGATTTCCATTGGTTGATCGAAGTTCAGAATCTTTGAGTTTTGTACTAGCGCCCTCGGCGATTGTTTTTGTTTCCAGTAATTGCGTTGCTAGACTTAACGATGGGTTAACATTTTTTGGTAGCAAAGATACGACCAACATAACTAACAATATAGCCCCAACAGCAATCAAACCGATCATTATCGGTTTTTGTTGCCAAAACCCAAAGCGTTTTTGTGGTTTTGCCGCGATTTGGTCCAGGTAGTTTGCCGGGTTCGTCTCGGGCTGTGGGCTGGGTTGTACTGGTGGAAGTTGTTGACTTTCTGGGAACATACTAACTCCATTTAAGCATAATTAGATTGATATTCAAAACCTTAGCGAGTTACCACACGGAATCCGCGAATTGCACTAGATGATCCAGTAGGGAATACCAAAGACATAACGCCAGCGTTAGCTCCAGAGGATCGATTACCGCCACGCACATAATAATAGCCCGCCCCAGTGTCACTACCTGTCGTACATATTTTACCAATCGACTGAAGGCTGCTCCAGTTAGTTGAACCGCTTATCCCGAGATTATTCAACTTCGATAATGCGAAAGGCCCAGTACTATCGATAATTAGTGAAGGATCATTCCATTCCTTCCAAGTGCACGCGGGTGCGGGTGCGACTGGATTATACAGGCTTGGTTGTGCGCCAGGGTTGACCCATTCTTCGGCATTACCTGAAAAATCCCATATTTCTTCATCATTTGATAAAAATAAAACGCGTTTTTGCAGACTACCTGCGGAATTGCCAGTTCCATTGTACGGATCCAGGTCATCAGCCGTATTAATAACAGCTGAGGGTGAACTGTCATTATGGCCCGTATAAATACCACCAGTTCCAACTGAACCACCTGACCAATTCTCGGGTACATTAAGAACGTTTTGTGCGATTGTCATCCATTCCATCTCGGTAATAAGATGGCAGCCATGGCAATCTGTCATATTGCTGATGTATGTATTGGCTTTTGCGTAAGATACGCTTACTGTTCTTGTGCCGTTTGGGTCACTTTGAGCTCTTAACGGAGACCCAATCGTGCTTGCCTCATATTTCATGACACAAAAATCACTTGTGCCATATGTGCTGTTACCTGGCACAAAGATGAAACCATAAGGGCACTCAATTACTGCGCCATTGTCTGTGCGTCCAAGTTGTACACCGCTGTCCGCCATTTGTAATGAGTATGATGTTCCATCTCGCGACCTATAGACCTTGTTCCCATCCCCGCCACTAGGGCAGAGTCCTCCATCAGGTGGTGCTGGGCATTTATAAGCGTCAGTCAAAGGATAAGCCCCGTTTATTGTCTTATGCATCTCAAGCTCTTTCCCAGCATTTGAAAGCTCTGCCTTAATTGCTGTCTCGGCGGCTTTTCGCCTTATCCCGCCATATGAAACGATGCTGATGGTTGCCAGAATCCCAATCACAACTATAACTATCAACAGTTCGACTATCGTGAAGCCAGATGTCGAATCAGACTGGATTTTTACTTTAACCATAAACACATTATATTCCAAAAAACACATTACGTCCAAATTGCTTAGCTTTGATATATTACATAACAGAGGTATAATGACGGTATGCAAGATGCGAAAGAGGAAGTGCGCACAAGATTAAACATCGAAGATGTTATTGGCGAATACGTCCAGCTTAAAAGAGCGGGCCGTAATTTTAAAGGCCTAAGTCCGTTCACATCTGAAAAAACTCCAAGTTTTTATGTCAGTCCTGACAAACATATTTGGCATGATTTTTCTTCGAATAAAGGAGGTGACATATTTTCATTCATTATGGAGGTCGAGGGTTTGGATTTTCGTGAAAGTCTGGAGCTATTGGCGCGCAAAGCAGGCATTGACTTGTCGATATATGATACAAAGGGTAGCCAACAAATCGCATCACTAAAAAAACGATTGCTATTAGCTAATTCGCTTGCGGCAGATTATTATCAACAAAGCCTAGTCAAGAACCAACATGCGATTAAATACGTTTTTGAGAAAAGAAAGCTGAGTAAGCAAATTGTTCGTGATTTTAAAATTGGTTATGCACCAGACAGTGGTGACGCCTTAACCCAATTCTTGATTAGAAAGGGCTTTACAAAAAAAGAGCTGGCTCAGGCTGGGCTAACTAATCGTTTTGACGGTGATTTGTTCAGAGGTAGAATGATGATTCCGCTGATGGATGGTACTGGTCAGGTGATTGGTTTTACGGGCAGAATAATAACGGACGACCCTCGTGCACCAAAGTATTTGAATACGCCGCAGACGCTGCTCTACGACAAAGGACGGCATGTTTTTGGACTGTCTCAAGCAAAAGAGGCGATTAGGGCCTGTAATTATGCAGTGATTGTTGAAGGCAATCTGGATGTTATAAGTAGCCACCAGGCTGATGTATGCCAAGTTGTTGCAACCGCCGGAACGGCCATGACAGAGCATCACATGCGTGCTTTAGCTAGGCTAACAAATGATATACGTCTATCTTTTGATGGCGACAAAGCAGGACTTGCTGCAACCGAACGATCAATCCCGATTGCCCAAGGCGTTGGGGTCGATTTAACTATTGTCTCGATGCCAGATGGTTTCAAGGATCCTGATGAACTGGTCAAGAAAGACCCAGACATGTGGGTTAACGCCATAAAAACGGCCGACCCTGCTGTTGATTGGATAATAAAGCAATATTTAATCCGTGAAGACGTTAAAACGGCTATTGGGAAGCGACGATTCAGTACAGCAGCCTTAAATGTCGTTCGTGCCTTATCTGACCCTGTTGTTCAAGAGCATTACATAAAAAAAATAGCCCAGCTTAGTGATTCATCGGCCGAAGCATTAAAAGATAAATTCTTATCAAGCGAGGATTATGAGGGGAAGGTATATCGTAAGGCGAAGAATATCAGTGAGGTCCAATTTGACCCATCGTCATACCAAGATAATTTGTTTGCTGTTGCTTTGACAGACGGGGCGACTAGAGAGTTGTTTAAATCAGTTGATGTCAACACATTTGTCGGTGAAGAGCGTCAAGCGGTAGCCAAATTTCTATCACAGGCTGATACAAAACCAATAAAAGATACACCTTCGCTGTTGCAAAAATATGATATGTATGTAAAAATACTCCTATTAAAGGCCGACGCTCGATATGCCGACTGGAGCGATTCCGATCGCTACTTTGAAGCGGCACGATTGATCCGCCAAATAGCTAACGAATACAAGAAAAAGCAAAAAGAAGAGTTAACGCAGCAATTGCGAGAAGCTGAGGATTTGGGTGACGAGGACAAGTCTGATCAAATCCGCAGACAACTTAATCAATTAATAAAGGAGATACAAAGTGTCAAAAGATGATACAACCAAAGTTGATTTTACATTAACGGACGATTCAAACGACGATGCTGTGCTTGATGTTGATGTTCTTGATATAGCAGACGTTATTGAGTCAGCCGAAGGGCCGCTTGCCCTTGTCGACGAACCAAATCCCGAAGATTTGATTGATGAAGAGGAAGAAGAGGACATCATAGACTCTGGCCAATATTTTGATGATTCAAGCGACGACAGCGTTAGGCTGTATTTACGTGAAATCGGAAAAATCCCTCTTTTAAGCTCTGAGGAAGAATTGGCGTTAGCTAACCGTGTCGTAGCGGGTGACAAAAAGGCCAAAGACAAAATGGCCGAGGCAAATATGCGTTTAGTCGTTTCAATTGCAAAACGCTATTCAGGTCGCGGTCTGGATTTTCTTGACTTAATTCAAGAAGGGAATACGGGTTTATTGAGGGCAGTCGAAAAGTTTGATCCAGATAAGGGCTTTAAATTTAGCACCTATGCGACTTGGTGGATTCGCCAGGCGATTACGCGTGCCATCGCTGATCAAGCCAGGACCATTCGTATTCCTGTCCATATGGTTGAAACTATCAACAAACTATTGCGCACGCAAAGGCGTATGACCCAGGAGCTGAATCGTGAACCAACTATTGATGAATTAGCAAAAGAACTTGAAATGGACCCTGCAAAAATTGAATATGTTATCAAGATTAAGCAGGATATTACATCATTGGATGCTGGTGTCGGCCGAGATGGTGAAGATGAGGATTCGTTGTTAGGCGATTTCGTGCCAGATGATGAGAGCGTAACGCCGGAGGAGTCGGCTTCAACTCAGTTATTGCGCGAACAAGTCCAGTCGATTTTGTCATCACTTTCAGATCGTGAGCAGAAGATAATCAAGATGCGATTTGGACTTGAAAACGGGAAAAGCCATACCCTCGAAGAAGTCGGTCGTGAATTTGCGGTTACGCGTGAACGAATTCGCCAGATTGAAGCCAAGGCTTTAGCGAAACTTCGCAAGCATAAAGATGCTAAAAAACTTCACGAATATATCAACTAAAACTTATTCTTAAATATGTCTGGCCTTTTTTCGGGCAGTTTCTACGCCCAGGTCAATTAAGTATCGTGGCCAATTGACTACTAGGTCTTGAGCATGCAAATAAGCGACTTCTTCGCCATAGAAACCACGTTTAAAAATAGAAACGCCATAAAAGCGGTGTTTCGTTTGTTCTGGTTTAGTCACCCCCCAAAAATTATAGCGATGCATACCGCGTTTTTTTGCATCCTTCAGGGCTTGCCATTGAATTGCATATGCGCCTGGTAGGTCGCGGCCGGCTTCGGTGCCGGTTCCATAATGATAGACTGCCTCATAGCCATAAAATATGATAAACGCCTGAGCTAGTAGTGTGTTATCGTGATATGCTTCGTAAAGCGTTGCTTGGTCGTTCCCTGCAAATATTGAAAATTGCTCTTTGAGGAATTTCTTCGAGAAGGGGACAAAATTGTGACGCTTGGCGGTTTCTAACTGGATATCATAAAAGCGATCAATTGCTGCCGGGTCTTGCGTGGTTTTAACTACAATTCCTAATTTGTCTGCTTGACGAATCTCATAACGTGTCTTTTTTCGAGTATTCATTAAAATCTCTTCTTCGCTAGAAGTTAAATCTGTCTGCCAGGTTAATTCGGCGTGTAAATGGATTGGTGCCGGACGGAAATTATTTGTTTTGAATAAATTTCTTGATTTATCGCTGTCCAGTAACTGTGGTCGAACGCGCACAAATACGCATTTATTTTCCCTGGCAATTTCTTGCATATCTTTAAAAACAACATTTACGAGCTGCTTGTTATCCCAATCAATTATCGGTCCAGCCGGAACGATACCATGTCGTCCGCGCCTAGCATTCTCAACGATAAACAACATAGCGCCAACCATTTTTGTGTCGTCGTAGTAGCCGCGCCGGACTACTTTATGGCTGATAGCTTGATGAAATTGTCCCCAATTCCATGATTGGAGGAAGTTAGCCTCACTACGGGACAAGATATATTGCTCCCATTCGTCTTTATCGACGATATCTTTTACTTGGATAGCCATTTTGATACTCCCTCGGCAATTCGTATTGCTTGTTGTTTTGAAATGTTAATATGGGTCGGCAAATTTACCAGACAGGATGTCAGTTTGTCTGAATTTGGGCAATCGCCAGTTTTGTATGAGGTTTTGTTAAAATAACGTTTTGGCGCAACCGGTACATCGTACCAAGTATCCGAAATATGAATTGATAACTTTTCCAGATATTCAAATAAACCCTCACGGTTGCTGACAGCGACAGGGAAGCGCAAATAGGTTGAAGGCGAATCGTACTCAACACATACATCTTTGGGCAGAATATCTTTATAAATTTTGGCAGTTTCTATGCGGTGTGAGATTATTTGCTCCTGGTGGTCAAACTGACGAAGTATATTGCGGCAATACCACTTTGGCAGTGGTCGTAAAACGCCGAATACGCCATCAACCGACCTAGATAGTAGGTGTAGCTTTTTGAATATGGCATGTAATATCTTGCCTAGTCCAATATGGTATGTTGACCGTACGGCACAGGTTAGCACTGGATAAAATCGGTCTCGTAGTCTTTGCATTAGGCCAAGCGGGGCATAAGTTAATTTGCTTACATCGTCAATGTATTTTTTATTACGGATTATCAAAGCTCCGCCTGAGATACCGTCAACGACCTTGTCTTGACTAAATGACATGGCGGTGAAGTCGCCTAATGTGCCGGCTTTTTGGCCGTCCGGATAGGTCGACCCGATGCTGTGGGCCAAGTCTTCGATCACTATTAAATTATGTTTCTTAGCTGTGCTGATAATCGGTTCGATATTACAAGTATAACCAAGTGTGTTTTGGATGATTATTGCCTTGATGTCGGGGTGTTTTGATAGCTGTTTGTTGAGGGCGGCATTGTCGTAATTGAGTGATTCTGGTGCTAGGTCAACAAACACAGGTTGATGCCCCGCGTCAATGACCGCACGATAAACCGCATAGCATGTAAAGCCAGTGATAGCGACTTTGCTGACCCTTGGAAGCTTGGATAGTTGTAGTGCCGCCAAAATAGCCTCACGACCCTTGTAAAATAAAAGCGTGGTGCCATGGTAACGGCCTTCCAACAGTTGCTTTAGTTTTGATTGTTCATCATTATTACTGACACAAAATAATGCCTTCGCCCAAAACCATTTATCATAGTTTGAGCCTAATGAGTTAAAGATGGCCTTCATTTTTTAATCAGCCTTTCGATAATATCGGCGAACTTGGGTGGGTGAGTAAAGAACGGGCTATGTTGTGCACCATTAACCCAGTCAATGGTTGAACCTTTTATGCGTTGATTCAGAATATTAGCATCGCCAGTTGGTGTGGTTGTGTCCAACGTTCCCCAGATTATATGGGTCGGGACGCTAACTGTTGTCACGTCCAGTGATTTGTCAGAATTAATCATATTAATCATCGTTTTCTGCATGTTATCAGGGGCTTTTTCGTAATCATGTTCCCGGGCTAATTCATAGAGAACCCTCTTTATTTTTGGTGAATTAGTGAACCTTTTTCCAATCTTTGATAACGTCCCAAATACTGCTCGTTTCATTTGCATACTGGCTTTGTCATTATAGACCCCGGCCGAATCAACCAGAATCAGTGTCTGAACCAAACCAGGGTATTTGTTAGCAAAATTAAGTGCGATACGACCACCATTTGAATGGCCCAGTAACACAACTGGACCTTTGCCGTCGATTTGGTCTCTCAGCCATTCAACATAGCTATTTATATCCCAAACCTTGTCTGAATCGGTCGTTAGACCTGGTACTTTCAATATTACTGGATTAATGCCACGTTTTTTCAGTTCATTGACAGCGGCTGCCCATTTTTCTAGGTTATAAGTCCATCCGTGAACGATATATATTGTTCGCATTATAATCCCCATGAACTACGTCTTTTTTGCCAAATTGCCTCACGTCGGCAGAGCTTATCGGCATCATTCTTGTCTGCCAGTAGGTGTTCGACAACACCCTCCAAAAATCTGGCGCCTTTTAATAATATTGTCTCATCGCCAGTTAGGTTTTCCAAAATATAATCTAGGACTTCTTTCGGCGTTTCAAATACCGATAATTGGCTTTTGGATAATGACTGTTCAAGAATAGGGGCTGTGTATCTAGAAACGCGAGGTCCCATAAGAATGACCTTATTATACTTTTTATCTTCAACAAATTTGGCAATTTGTTCGTGTGCTTGTCGTTCATTTGTACCTTGTTCAAGCATGTCGCCGATTACCACCCATTTATCCTTTGCTGGCAACAAATCGAATAGCTCTATCATGGTGGCAAGTGGCTCAACTGCTGAATTGTAGGAACTGTCAATAATGGTTATCCCCTTGATACCTTTTAATATCGAGCTTCGGCTGGGTGGTAACTCTAACTTTGTAAACGACAGATCAAACGGCAACGACATTATACTGCAAAGGTATTTTGTTGCTTCGATTGAGTAAAATGAGAGTTTTGGCAGAAGGTAGGGGATATGAAAAATAGTCTCATATGATTTGTAGGTGGTGCCTTTGTTATTAACTGAATAGGCAGCACAATCATTAATGCTGATTTGTTTTACTAGACTAGCGGTAGATCTATTTATCTGTTGACAAATTAGGTCATTGTCGGCATTGATAATCAGCTGGCTTTTTGTAGCGGCTGCCAGATGTCCAAATTCATAAGCTATTGCCTCAGCTGGTGTTTTGAACTTTCCGCTGATTATTAGCTTGTCAAAGTTCATAACGTGGGTTTCGGCCGAGCTTAGCCAGATCGTGATATCTGGCTTTAATAGCTTTGCTAAAAATCTGCCTTCATTAGGCCGATCGCAATCCACTTCGGTGATGTACACTTTGTCTGAGAACGGTTTTTTAAAAGCGGCAAACGGAGCTTTAACTAATAAACTAAACCACTCAGTACTGAATAAAGTTTTTCTTTTTAGGCCTAAAATATCGAAAGGAATGCCAAAAGCACTATTAGCCTTATCTGAATATTTAGCTTTGTCGCCAAATTGTGCCTTGATCAAGTGCAGGGTGGTCGTTTTGCCACTTGACCCAGTTACGGTGATTATTTTTGGATTCCATTTACGTATTTGGATTCTAGCCCAAAACCTAAAATATCCAGCCACTAAAAAGTACATTTTTGCCTTTAAGGTGTGAATCATATAGAAAAGTATAGCATATTCAATTAACAAAAACACTCAAGCAACAGGGGCGTGAGTGCGTGGTGGAGCTGGGTGGGCGTAAGCCCACCCAAGCCCCATGTTCAGTTATTCTAGCCTACGAACAATAAAAAATCAATGAAATAATCGAGTCAACTTATGTTTCAAACTCGGTCTCGTCTAACAGTTTATCGATTTGTTTATAAAGTTCATCAAGTGTCCCATCATTAATAATATAATGATCAGCGATAGCAATTGGGCCGCCCTTTTCAAGCTTTTCGATTTCGTCCCAATCGCGCTGGTCGGCTTCAAATTGAGAGAGTGGGTGAACAGGGCGATTAACTAGACGTCGATGACGCGTGTGTTTAGGCGCTACTATGGCGGCGACAATTAACTCACCCGGAAACTCTTGCTTCATTATCTTGTATTCAGTCCAACTATAGACACCATCGGCAACTATTTTATGTTGGCCGGCACTGATAAGGTCGTTAGCTTCTTTGATAACCCGTTTTACAACAAAGTCATTGCCTTGTTTTGCGCGAATTTCTTCGCGGAAGTGCTGACTGTTTTCTGGTGTAATTTCTATCCCGGCTGCCTCCATAGCGCTATAGATAACACCCCCAAAGTATAATTTCGGATATCCCTTGGCTGTTACATAATCGGCTGCTGTGCTCTTTCCTGATCCTGCCAGGCCTACAAACGCTAGTATCTTGACGTTTCTATTTATCACACCAATTAGTTTAGCAGATATTTGTATCGAAAATAAGTTATACTGTTAATATGGCAAAGAGGTTAGTGGTCATTGATGGAAAATCGATATTTTATCGTGGTTATTATTCGATGCCAAATTTATCATTAAGCGATGGCACCCCAACCGGTGGGGTGTATGGTTTCACTGCGCTTGCAATCGAGTTGATAAAAAAGCTAAACCCAGATTATGTTGCAGTAGCTTGGGACAAACGGGGCACAAATATTCGAAAACGAAAGGAAATTTTTCCAAACTACAAAGCTGGTCGCAAACCAGCGCCAGATGATTTTTATGCCCAGATGCCTATATTATTTGAGCTTTTGGAGGCGTTCGGTTGGCCGTTATATGAGATGGATGACTATGAAGCTGATGATATTATGGGTGCCTTTGCCCATGAGGCAACCGATAAGGGGATCGAAACGTGTCTGCTGACAAGTGATTTGGATGCGCTTCAGATGATTGGTCCCATGATTAAGGTATACGCATTAAAAAATGGCCTGAGTAATATTGAAGAATTTGACACAGATTATTTTGAGAAAAAATATGGTATAAAAGTTGAACAATTTTTGGACCTGAAGTCACTTAAGGGCGATTCGTCGGATAATTTACCAGGAGTGCCCGGGATAGGCGAAAAGACCGCTATTCAACTGTTGCAGCAATTTGGGTCACTTGATAGCATCTACGAAAACTTAGACCAAATTAAACCATCTGTCGCTGAAAAGTTAATAGCCGGCAAAGCCAGCGCCTATATGTCCAAGGAAGTGGGCAGGATTTGGTGGGAGGCCCCGATAAAATTAGATTGGAACGTCGCAGATATTAATGATATTGATTTACAAAAAGTATCTGATATATTAAAGCGCCTTGAGTTTTCGTCGCTTATTAAACGACTGCCTAAACATATGCAGTCGACGCAAAGTGAACAAATAATTAAACCACCGGTTTTTGTAGGATCATTGGTTGAAACTGATTGGCCAAAGAATTTAGTAATTGATGGGCCAGTATTGTTATATGTCGACAACGATACCGTTTGGATATCAGCTGATAAAAAGTCAATTTCACGGTCCAAAATAACCAATGTCGACAAGTCAGTTTGGCGAGCGTTGGAGCTGGCGCAAGTCATAGCCTTTGATTGTAAAACGCTATACCACCAGTTAGCACAATATGGTGTCAATGTGAGGTTTTCGCAGTTGCATGATATTCATCAGGCGGGTTTTTTGATAAATCCGCTTCGTCGTGATCAAACACTTTCAGGGCTTGTTGGGGAAGAAGTGTCAGACGAAAAGACAGATATTTTGGCCAGGATTTGGAAATTATATGATGACCAGATGGCGATTTTTGATACCGAACCAAAATTAGCCGATATTGCTCATCGCTTTGATTTCCCATTAATTTATATCCTGTTCAAAATGGAGCAGCGTGGCATAAAAATCGATTTTGATTTATTGGCACGCATGAGTATTGAATTTGGTGATAAATTTTCCTTGCTTGAAAAAGAAATATTTGAAATGGTTGGCCACGAATTTAATATTGGTAGCCCGATGCAGCTATCAGAAGTCTTGTTTACAGAATTAAAGTTACCGACGGCTGGAATCAAAAAGGGTAAGTCAGGCTACAGTACGGGCCAAAAAGAGCTGGACAAACTGCGGGGACAGCACCAAATTATTGAATTAATTGAACAAACGCGCGAGCTAGCCAAGCTAAAAAACACATATATCGACGCTTTGCCGCTACTGGTTGATGCAGATAATCGAATTCATACGACTTTTAACCAAGACACAGTCAGCACAGGCCGTCTATCAAGTACTAATCCAAATTTGCAGAATATCCCAGTACGGAGCGAAATTGGACGCCAAATCCGAGAAGCTTTTATACCAGAAAAGGGGAATGTTTTTGTGTCGGCTGATTATTCACAATTTGAATTGCGCCTGGCCGCAGTCATGGCGGGGGATGAGCAGATGGTTGCGGACTTTAATAGTGATATTGATATTCATACCAAAACCGCCAGCGAAATCTATAAAATCCCACTTGATGAGGTAACAAAAAATCAGCGTCGTAATGCAAAGACAATCAATTTTGGTATTTTGTATGGTATGAGCCCGCACGGTTTGGCAGCAGCAACGGGGATGAGCTTTGCTGAGGCCAAAAAGTTTATCGACGACTATTTTGACCTGCGCGAACCAATCCGCCATTTTATCAGCCAAACAATTACCCAGGCAAAGACGAAAGGCTATGTCGAGACCTATTTTGGGCGTCGTCGTCCGACACCAGATGTGTTATCTAGTAACTTTATGATCCGAATGTCGGCTGAACGTGCTGCGGCCAATATGCCCATTCAGGGTACTGAAGCGGATTTGATGAAATTGGCAATGATTGAGGTTGATAAAAAACTAGGTGGTCTAGGCGAACAAATACTCCAGGTGCACGACAGCATTTTGATCGAATGCCCGGTGGCAAATAGCGACAAGGTCAGCCAGATTCTGCAAGAAACGATGGAAAATATCGCCCCAGACCTAAAGGTTAAATTAAAAGTTGATATTAGCATAGGGAATAACTGGTCGTAATATGTCAAAATCATTGACATAACAGGTTAAAAGTATTATGGTAGGTTATATGGCAAAACTTAAGACTGCAAAAATAGTACCAATGGTAACGATAGTGTTAGCCGTTGCGGTTATTGTTGCGGTAGTATTTACAGTTTTAAGATTAATATTCTTTTCGGGTAACAGTTCAGAGACGACCTCATCGATTAGCACTAGCCGTGAGGAGCTGCTAGATCCTACGGCCGATCGGAGCGTTAAAATGGTAGTCCGTGGCAAAATTGTCGCCGATGAAGATTTTCAGGAATATCGTATAGAGGTTTCGCCAAGCACCCGCCGACTTATCGTAAACAAAGGCTACATCGAGAACCCTACGATTATTGAAACCAAAACAAATAATATCCCTGCTTATAAACAGTTTGTTAACGCGCTAGATAAAGCAAACCTGGCAAATGGAGCCGATTTTTCGGGTCAAAATAACGATTTGCTTGGTATATGTGCTACGGGCCGAGTTTACGAATTTCAAATATTGAAAAACAATGCTGTTATAAAACAGTACTGGACGTCAACATGTGCCGGTTCGCCTGGTTCATTAGAAGCTAATATTGAACAAGTCTCGAACCTGTTTTATGCACAGATTCCCGGATCGAAACTAATAATCAGCAAGCTATGGCAATAAAAGCAATTATTTTTGATTGCTTTGGAGTCTTGGTGGCGGCTGCCGAAACCAAACTTTTTGATGCATTCCCAGATCATAGGGAAGAACTTTATGAATTAGACAGGCGTGATAATTTAGGAGCCTTTACGCCCGGTGAGTTTAACAATCAGGTATCCAAAATAACCGGTGTCCATGTTGATGAGTTAATCAAGCACCACTATTGTAATGTTGATATCCGAGTTCGTGACGAACTGGCGATTGAATGGGCAAAACAACTGAAGGACTCTGGTCTGTATAAAGTTGCGTTACTTAGTAATGTTGGTCATGGGTGGCTAAATAAGTTTTTGGCCGATATGCACAAGGTTGGGTTGTTTGACGAGATACTATTATCTTGTGATGTAGCAATTATGAAGCCTGATCCAAGGGTCTTTGAACTGATGGCAAAAAGGTTGGGACTGCCAACAAATCAATGTGTAATGATTGATGACAAGCCCGAAAACATAGTTGGTGCCAGACAAGCTGGTATGAAGGGTATTGTTTTCACCTCGACCCGCCAAGCAAAGACTGAACTAGCCAAAATATTGGAGCAATAATGCCGGAGCTTCCAGAGGTTGAAACCGTCAAACGTGGGTTGAACGGTCTGATTGTCGGCAAAAAAGTCAAAACGGTTTCGTCGGATAATGCAAAGTCTTTTCCAAATTTATCGACTGATGTAAAAAGTTTTTTAGAGGGGGCGCTTATAACAAATGTGCGTCGGCGCGCCAAGGTACTTCTTATCGATTTATCGACAAATTATTCATTAGTGATACATTTAAAAATGACTGGCCAACTAGTTTATATAGACAATTCATCACGCTTTGGGGCGGGACATCCAAATGACAGTCTGGTTGAACAATTGCCAGACAAATCGACTCGTGTAAAATTTGAATTTACAGATGGTTCGCATTTATATTTCAATGATCAACGCAAATTTGGTTGGGTCAGGTTATTACCAACGGCTGAAGTGCCAAATATCGATTTTATGAAACGAGTTGGTCCCGAACCCCTGGAGGATAGTTTTACGATAGACCAATTTATTGCCAGATTCAGTCGTCGTGCCAAAACGAGCATCAAGGCTGCCTTGCTGGATCAGTCTGTTGTAGCAGGTATTGGTAACATTTATGCTGACGAAAGCCTGTGGGGCGCTAGGGTACATCCAAAGCGGCTGGTCGGGTCAATCACGCAAACTGAATACAGCAAACTTTTCACCGAAATTCGCGCCGTTATGAATCTATCGATTGAAAAAGGCGGCAGTACTAATCGAAATTATGTAAATGCCGAAGGTAAAAAGGGCAGTTATATGGACTTTGCCAGAGTGTTTCGTCGTGAGGGTCAATCGTGCCCACGTTGTAGCACCGAGATTATTAAATTACGTGTTGCCGGTCGCGGCACACATATTTGCC
Source organism: uncultured Saccharimonas sp. (SeqCode) (assembly GCA_964407205.1). GTDB lineage: Bacteria > Patescibacteriota > Saccharimonadia > Saccharimonadales > Saccharimonadaceae > UBA1547. Next base: position 12,130 of record CAYOUQ010000009.1, on the reverse strand, counting down.
CAAAGTGCCAGAAATAACTGATGGTAAATCTATGTCGGTAAGTTATAATATCATCAGATGATAACACTACTGACAGGTGATAATTCATTCGAAATACAGCGGGCAATTGATGAGATTGTCGGTAATTTTGATGGTACTCCAGAAAAAATTGATGGCGAGAATCTCCAGCTTTCAAACTTGCCGGATGTCTTGATGGGCATCAGCCTATTTGCGACAAAAAGGTTAGTGATCGTCCGCGGTTTAAGCGAAAACAAGTCAATCTGGTCAACCCTAGGTGATTGGCTACCTCGTATATCTGATGATATCCATCTGATCTTAGTCGAACCGAAACCAGATAAACGCACTGTTACTTTCAAAGCATTGCAAAAAGTCGCCAAAATAATTGAATTTACCGCCTGGACTGAACGTGACGTACAAAAGGCCGAAAAATGGGTAATGTCAGAGGTAAAAAGGATGGGTTTGCAGGTGAACACAAAATGTGTTCAATTATTGATATCAAGAGTGGGTATGGATCAGTGGCAGCTGTATCATGCACTCGAAAAATTAGCACTTATTGGTGAAGTCACAGAGGAAAAAATTAAAGACGTGATTGAAGCTAACCCTATCCAGAATGTTTTTAGTTTGTTTGAAATGTCTGCCGTGGGGGACACAAAATCTGTAAAAAAGATGCTTGATGTGATTAAGAAAAATGAGGATGTTTTTCGTCTGTCGTCGTTACTATTTATCCAAGCGTTTCAATTGGCAGCTTTGTCGGTGGCGGAAAAAGGTGATTACCCGGCCAGGGACTTCGTGATTCATCCATTTGTGGCACAAAAAATGACGCTGTTAGCTAAAAAAATTGGCAAACGTAAAGTGTTAAATATTATAAGTGTATTCGCAGAGTGTGATAAAGACATGAAGTTATCCAAAGCTGATCCGTGGCTTCTGGTTGAACGGGCTTTGATGAAAATAGCACAGTTATGAAAAAAATTAGCCCAAAGATTTCTCTTTGGGCTTGTCGTTCTTTACATCTCAAGCTTTTTCAATTTGTATGCTGCAAGGATAATGAAAGGTGTGAATATGGCGATTGTTGCCACCATGGACAGTTTGATGTCTGTATTGCCTGCGTAGGCTACTAGCCAAACTAGTGGTGCGTACAGAATCTGCGAAAACGTGCCTGCGATTGAAATCACTGTGGCTTGTCTGTCGGCAGATGCCTCCGTTTGTATCGTGGGCATTAACGTTGCGCTGTTCCAGCCATATGATGCGCCCAATATGGCATAAAGCCATACACTTAGCATCGATAGATGTATGGTCATTATTGCCAAAGCAATAATAACCAAAGCAGGTGGTATGGCGAAACGTTGCCATTTTTTTAACCTTGGCGCATAGCGTCGGGCGATAACCGCACCAACAGTTGATGCTGCTGAGTTTAGAACCCAGCCAACACCGACAATGAATAGCGGCACTCCGGCTGCTACTAGCAGGGGGGTTAAGGCCCAAATCATCACGTGAGTTATGCCGTTGCCGATTCCGCAGGCAAATATCAGCCAGCGCAGTCTAGAGTTTGGCATAACAGTTTCACGGACGACTTGTCTTATGCTCATTTTTGCCAAACGATCACCGACTTCTGTCACCATTAGCGACAACAAGCCGCCAATAGCATAGGGTATTGCCGATAACAGAATACAGAGACGCGGGTCAGCTGCACCGATTAAGCCCCCAAGGATATAACCTAGGGCGTTTGTAGCTGGCCTCCAGATGGCGTTCCATGAATTGACGTGGTGGAATAGCTTGCCGGATGAGTCTAGTTGGTCGGTGTGGCCTTTGACTAGTGCTCCGTCTGCACCGTTTGTGAATGCTAGCGAGATACCGAAAAGGATCTCGCACATAACGACTTGGTTAAAGCATGTAGTCATTGAATACAGTACCAATGCCAGCGCGCAGCCAAAATCGCCAAAGGCGTTTGACATTTTGCGGCTGAATCGGTCGGCTATCCAGCCGGTCGGGATGTTCAGTGCCAGTACAGCAACAGTAAACATTGATTGGGACAGGCCGATTTGGCCTTGATTCATCCCAATCGAGTGGTAGAAAGGTACCATTATTGGCATGCTGATTAGCATGGCACTAATGACCATTTCCCACTGCAGGAACTTGAGGCTGGTGCGCATTCTGATTTTTGACATGACATTTCCTCCCTCATTTTGTGTATTTGAAATGTAAACGAACTAGCTGTTTTTACGCAGCCAGGGGAGTCCCCGATAGGTCACTGATTTTGTATTCAAAAAAGTCTCCTTGTTCGGAGACTTACCTAGCAGAATAATTATTAAAGATATTTTTTATTAGCTTGATAAGTCTATTTGTCGTTTCCAGTTTGATTGCATAATGAAAAGACCGGCTTTGACGGTGTTTGGATAACAACAAATATAACTATGATTACTCATGTGGTAATTATACCTTACAACAGATATAAAAAGCAATAGCATTTTTGAATATTTTTTGTGACGTTTTTAAGCTCAGCTCGCAAAAAGCCCGTATTTTGTTAAAAAAGACGGGCTTAAAAAATATTGAGATATATTATTTTTTTGAAACGGTTTTCTTAGGTGCAGGTTTTTTTGTGGTTACGGCAGGTTTTTTAACGGCTGTTTTTGGCTTTGAAGCGGCCTTTTTAACTACAGCCATCCGCTGTACAGCGGATGGCACAACGGCTTTATCTTTTTTGCCAGTAGATAGCTTAACACCAGCTTTTTTGGCAATAGCAAACAGCTGAGACTTGCGCCTTGCGGCTGTGTTTTTTTTGATTAACCCCTTCTTTACTGCTGTGTCGATTTCGCTTTGTGCAGCGCTTAAATTGGTGGCCGTAGGCTTGGCGATAAACGCTTTCTCGGCACTTTTAATGTCACGTTTTGTCGCGACATTGCGCTCACGTCGTTTGATAGTTTGTTTCGCACGTTTGATTGCGGATTTGATGATTGGCATGTTTTTCCTTTGACTTGATTATTTTATTTATAATTCAAAGAGAGATTATAAGGGAAAAATCATGTTTTGTAAAGAGGGCGATAGCTTGATATTGACTATAGCATTCCACTTATGGTATAGTGACACCAAAACCTAGGCATGGTATGTTAGGAAGCCACAACATGAATGACCCAAACATAAAAACAAAGCAACAGATAATAGACAAGATAAAAAGTTCAACTAATATTTTAGTAACTGTTAGTCGTGACCCAACTGTTGATGATTTATCTGCCGCCATTGGCTTGACGGCGATGTTAAACAACATGGGCAAACACGCCACGGCGATATTCAGTGGCGCAATTCCACCAGCGATTACATTTTTAGAACCAGACAAAGTATTTGAGGGGACAGCTGATAGCCTGCGTGACTTTATTATTGCGCTAGACAAAGAAAAGGCCGACCACTTACGATACAAAATTGAAGGCGATGTGGTAAAAATTTTTATCACGCCTTACCGCACGACAATAACCGGCGACGACTTAGAATTTAGCCAAGGTGATTTTAATGTTGAAATTGTGTTGGCACTTGGAGTCGCTAATAAAGACCACATAGACACTGCCATATCTGCTCATGGCCAGATCTTACATGATGTTACGATAGCCACCATCACTGCCGGCGAGCAGACTAGTGACATTGGCAGTATTGATTGGCATGACGATGAGGCAAGTAGCTTAAGCGAGATGATTGTAGCAGTTAGTGACTCTCTTAAAACCGACAAGACCTTATTGGACAAGCAAATATCGACCGCATTATTAACCGGTATTGTTTTTGCAACGGATCGTTTTAGCAATACTCGAACGTCAGCAAAAGTTATGACGATGGCTGCTCAGTTAATGGCTGCAGGTGCTGATCAGCAATTAATTGCAGCCAAATTGAATGAAACGCACGACATTGATCCGGCTAGCCCAACTACAATTACGTCCATAAAAAATATGTCTGAAACTGATGAGGCGATTGATATGCCGATTGCTGCTGACGATACTAATACACCTCAGCCAGCCGCAGCCGAACCAAGTGAAGCTGGGACCCTAAAGGTATCGCACGATGAAGAAGATATTCCGCCATCATCGACATTACCGCCAAACGAATTGGCGGTTGCGCAAACCGAAACGCCCCTATCGGACACGATAAGCACTTTGCCAGAAGAACAGGCACAAGAGCCGTCATTAGGTGGCACGCTGAATGCAACGACTGACCAAGCCGCCGAAGATAACCGACACGCCCAGGAAGACGATAAAAACAAAACAATATTGTCACATTCATATCTGGCTGGCTCGGAACCAAGTGTTGCGGCATCGATTAATAGCTCTGCACAACCAGCTGCTGAATCACAAAATATTGACATATTTGCTAATGCCCCAAATGATGACGACCCAGCGAAAGAAGACGTAGATACAACTGCGCCAAAAGCCAACGATTTAATTCCGCCGGATGAACCAATTTCCACATTACCCCCAATTGCAACAAAACAACCGACCGTTCCTGCAAGTGCTGCTCCGGTATCGACACTTCCGCCCGAATCACGGGACGCTGACGAGGCAAAATTGGCTGTCGAGGCTGCTTTTGGTGCACAACTACCAGTACAGTCGGCTGTACCAGCATCAGCACAGTCATTAGATTTGCCGATGCCACCGCCTGTACCTGACTTTTCAGCTATGTCACCTCAGCCAACGCCGTTTGATTTTAGCGCTGCGTCCCTAGCTTCTTCACCGAGCGCTATGGGAGCACAACCACTGGCACCTAATGATCCAAGCCAATTCCAGATACCCAGCTAGATATTTCTAGTTGATCTGTTTGTATAGTTTATAATGACTTTATGCAAGATAACGGGATTATACTTGTCGATAAGCCAGCTGGGATTACCAGTTTTGGTGTTGTGGCGCGCGTTAGACGTGTTTTGTCCCGACAGTTTGGTCACAAAGTAAAAGTTGGACATACTGGAACATTAGACCCATTTGCCACAGGGTTGATGATTATTGTAGTTGGCAAGGAATGTAAAAACGCCGGCGATTACAGTAAGTTAGATAAAGTTTATGAAGCAGTGATTCGATTGGGGCAAAACAGCTCAACTGGTGATCCCGAGGGCCAAATAACCAACATTTCATCAGACGAGCCCGATATAAACGAAATAAATAAAGTCCTACAAAAATTTACCGGCGAAATATCTCAAGTACCCCCAATCTATAGCGCTATAAAAATCAATGGCCAAAAAGCATACAATATGGCACGTAAGGGTCAACAGTTTGATATGCCAAGTCGTCAGGTAAAAATTTATAAACTTGAGTTGCTTGATTATTATTATCCTGATTTGAAAGTAAGGGCTAATGTGTCCAGTGGTACTTACATTCGGACTTTAGCTGAGGATATCGGTCGTGAACTACGGACTGGAGCTTATTGTAAGGAGTTGCGTCGGGTTAATATAGCCGACTGGGACGTGTCTTCTGCCAAACAACTATCAGAAATTGGTATCTTTGACTAAAAATCGAAACAGGGGTTGAAACATAGTTGAATGTTTGGTACAATGCATTGCAATGATTACACCAGATAATAAATTAAAGGCAATTGCCTTGACACAGAGTCACAAGACCGACGTTGGCAGCCCAGCTGTTCAAGCGTCTGTTTTGACTACTCGCATTAAAGAAGTTACTGAGCACCTAAAAAATAATAAAGGTGACAAAATGGCACGTCGTGGTCTGATTCAAATGGTGGGTAAGCGCAAAGATTTGCTGAAATATCTTGAATCAAAAGATTTCGAGAACTACAAAAAGACCGTATCAAAACTAAAACTCCGCAAATAGCGGAGTTTTGTGATATAATACTGGTATCACGCGCCAGGTGAACAAGTGGTGGATGTAGTAATTAGTTTCGCTATACAGTGAATAACGAATTACCGTACCCGTTACTTATTCGCCAAATAAAATATTTAGGCGGGTGTTCGCTAGACAGCGAATAAAAAAGGAGGACAAATATGTCAACTATCAATCCAAATGGGAAGGACATCTTCTCTGTTACCACAGATTTTTGTGGCAAAGAATTAAAACTTGAGGTTAATCGAGTCGGCTTTCGAACAACAGGTAGCGTCCTTGTCACTTACGGCGATACTGTCGTCTTAGGGTCTGCCATGGTCGGGAGTAAGCCGATTGTGTTAGATTATTTCCCGCTAAGTATCGATTATGAAGAAAAGTTTTATGCAGCCGGCAAGATATCAGGCAGTCGATTTGTAAAAAGGGAAGGCAAGCCAAGCGACGAAGCTGTTTTGATTGGTCGTTTAATCGATCGCCCAATTCGACCATTATTTCCGAAAGGCTATCGCCAAGAAGTTCAGGTTGTTTCGAGTGTCTTATCGCTTGATCCAAACTTTCGTCCAGATGTAATTGCTATGATCGCCTCATCAGCAGCCTTGATGTTGACCGGTACGCCATTTGACGGTCCAGTTGCGGGAGTACGAGTTGGTCGAGTGAATGGTGAATTTAAAGCTTTTTTAACACCTGAAGAACGCGCTAGTAGCGACCTAGATTTAGTAGTTGCCGGTATCAAAACTGGCATAACCATGGTTGAGGCTGGGGCAAATGAGGTCAGCGAAGATGTTGTAGCCGATGCGCTGGAATGGGCCTTCAAGGCTTTCCAGCCAGCTATTGACTTACAAAAGGAGCTGGCTGAAGAAGTTGCACCAGTCGCCCAAGAATACACACTCGTGCTACCAGACGAAAATATTCAAAAAGAGGTTGATGAGTGGGTCGAAGGCAAATTAGGCAAGGCAATACACAAGCCATATGCTGAGCGTAACGAATTGGTTTCGACTTTGCGTTGGGATTTCCACGAAAAGATGGCTGAAAAAATCGGCGCTGAAGAATACGAAAAGTTACATGATGAATATGATGAAGCCTTTACAATGGCGCTTCACAAAGATGTTCGAAAAGGAATCATAACTAACAGTGAGCGACCGGATGGGCGTAAATTGGACGAGGTTCGGCCACTATCATCTGAAGTTAGCGTTTTGCCAAGGACTCACGGGTCCAGCTTGTTTACCAGGGGCCTAACCCAGGCCCTCAATATTGTAACTTTGGCACCTCTTAGTTACGCACAATTAGTTGATTCAATGGAGTCTGACGAAGTTGAACGCAGATATATGCACCATTACAATGCTCCAGGTTATACAGTTGGTGAGGTTCAACGACTAGGTAGTCCAGGACGACGTGAGATTGGTCACGGCTATCTGGCCGAAAGGGCCTTGACCCCAGTCTTGCCAACTGAAGAAGAGTTTCCATATGCTATCCGTTCCGTCACCGAAATCATGAGCCAAAACGGTTCAACCTCGATGGCAGCAACCTGCAGCAGTTGTTTAGCATTAATGGATGCTGGAGTGCCAATAAAGGCGCCAGTTTCAGGTGTTGCCATGGGCTTAATGATGGACGGTGACAAGCCATACGTTTTGACCGATATCGCCGATGCCGAAGACTTTGCTGGTGATATGGACTTCAAGGTAACTGGTACTGAAAAGGGCATCACTGCACTGCAAATGGACATGAAGGTACATGGGTTGCCGGTAACGGTTTTGCGCGAAGCCATTCAAAAAGCTAAAAGCGGTCGTGCCTTCATCTTAAAACATATGCTTGAGACCTTATCTGTTCCACGCGAAAAACTGAGCCCATATGCTCCACGAATTGAAAAGATCAAGATTAATCCTGATAAAATTGGTGCTCTTATTGGCAAAGGTGGCGAGACTATCAAAAAAATTACAGCCGACACAGGGGCTGAGATTGATATAAAAGAAGATGGTCTGGTCACTATTGCAGCGGTTGACACAAAAGCGATTGAAGCTGCCATGCAAATGGTCAAGGGTTTAACTGAGGAGCCCGAGATTGGCACAATTTATGAAGGTAAAGTCGTCACCATCAAAGACTTTGGCGCATTCGTGAATATTATGCCAGGAATTGATGGTATGGTTCATATATCTGAATTATCCAAAGATCGAGTCGAACGAGTAGAAGATGTATTACACGAAGGCCAAGTCGTCAAAGTACGATTGATTGGTATCGACGACAGGGGTAGGTTAAGTCTTAGTGTCAAAGCTGTCGACGAATAAATTTACTAGTTTCATCTTTATCACTTGCAAAACCACATCCCAAGTGCTATAATTATCACAACTGATTCGTCTTGTAGAAAATATTTATGGCAAATACTAAAATAGTACTTCTTGACCAAATTAAGGCAGATATAATCAAAAACAATATCTGCCCAGATTTGGCCACGCAGGCCACGAACCTAGTTATGGGCGATGGTGATATTGATGCCGATATTGTTTTAATCGGTGAGGCGCCTGGTAAAAATGAAGACGAGCAAGGTTTACCGTTCGTTGGTGCGGCGGGAAAATTCTTATCCGAAATGTTGCAACAGGTGGGTTTAAAGCGTGATGACGTGTACATAACAAATATTGTTAAGTACCGACCACCCAATAATCGAGACCCACTGCCCGAGGAAAAAGCAGCCTTTTGGCCATATTTGGTGCGTCAGCTGGATGTCATTCAGCCACAAGTTGTTGTGACATTAGGCCGACACAGCATGGAATATTTTTTACCAGAACAAAAAATAAGCCAAATTCATGGACAACCAAAACGCATCAACTTTGGTGAAAGAAAGTTGGTCGTTGTGCCGCTATATCATCCCGCAGCCGCTCTGTATAACGGCAGCATGCGCAACACATTAATTGAGGATTTTATGAAACTACCAAAAATAATAAATATAATAAAGAAAGGACCCTCCGTAGCTAAAGCTTTGGAGGGCAAGGAATAAATAATAATGGGTCAACAAAGACTCGCGACCGCTCAGGCGGACGATCAATCAAAAATGCCGAACAATAATCGGCGACAATCGGACAATACTGTCCTAAGTAAAACCATGACCAGACGAGGAGAGGTTTTTCGTGCTCAAAGACGCACTAGTGAAAACGTCAACTCTCAGGCGTCCCAGCACATAATTAACATACCGGTAAATAAGTCAGTCTATAACGGATACCAGGGCCGACAATACAGTCCAGCTGAACAACGTAAGCAACCAAGGTTTAAAGGCCCAAGATTGCGCATAATCCCAATCGGTGGTTTGGGTGAAATGGGCATAGGTAAAAATATGACAGCCTTTGAATATGACAATGACATTATCGTCGTGGATTGTGGCTTTCTGTTTCCGGGCGTCGACTATCCGGGAATTAATTATATTACACCAGATGTGTCATACCTGGAGGCTAATAAGCATAAGATTAGGGCTATAGTGTTTACTCATGCCCACTTGGACCATATTGGCGCATTTCGTCATATTGCCGAAAAAATACCGGCCCCTGTATATGCAACGAAATTTACGATTGGCATGTTGCAAAAGAATATGGAAGAATCAAATGGTGAATATAGCCCTGAATATATTCAGATGGACTCAGAATCGCATGAACAGGTGAGTATAGGCGATAATTTTAGTATTGAGTTTATTAGAGTAGCACACTCAATCCCAGATAGTGCAGCGGTTGCGATTCGCACACCACTAGGTGTTATATTGCATGCTGGTGACTGGCGTATAGAAAAAGAGCCTATTGATGGGCATATAACGGATATTACCCGCATGACCGAAATTGCGGCCAAGGAAGGTATACTAATGCTTCTAAATGAATCAACAAAAGTCGATTCAGAAGGAACGCACGCGCACTCGGAGTTCGATATTCAGCATAGCATTGGCGACGTGATGGAAAAATTCCCAAATAGTCGGATTATTGCCAGTTGTTTCAGCAGTAGCATACATCGCATGCAAGCCATTCTAGAGGAAGCAAAGCGGCATGATAGAAAAGTTGCTTTTGCCGGCTTTAGCATGATTCAAACACTGGAAGTGGCGCTTCGGACGGGTGTGATAAAAATACCAAAAGACGTAGTATTAAAAATGGAAGATTTAATCAAACTGCCGGATAGCAAAATCACGATTGTCTGTACGGGCTCGCAGGGCGAATTTACCGCTGTATTAAACCGCATGGCTAGTGGTTCGCATAAGTACATCAAGGTTAAAAATTCCGATGTTATTCTATTTTGTTCAAACCCGATTCCTGGTAACGAAAAATATGTTGTTAGAACAATTGACGGTTTGATGCGAGAGGGTAGTGAGGTTATTCAAAATAAAAAGACCCACTTGACCGGTATCGGGCCATTACACTTATCTGGCCATGCTTATATGGATGACCACGAATATCTGATTAACGCGCTGCGCCCTAGATATTACATGCCGATTCATGGTGAGTTCTATATGCTTGTTTGTAATGCCGAGCTTGCGGAAAGACGCTGTGGTATAAAACGCGACAACATTTTTGTCTGTGACAGCGGTGATATTATTGAGATCACAAATGAAGGTGCAAAAAAGACCGGCCGAATTCCAGTTGGCGGCATTATGTATGACGACAATGGGGCAGTAGTGTCTGAGGTCGTATTAAAGGACCGTATACATATGGCTAGCGAAGGTATGTTTGTGGTCGTGTTGACCGTTCAGGCTGGTACTGGTCGCTTGTTGACTAGCCCAGATATCATCAGCCGTGGATTCATTTATCTACGCGATAGTGAAGAGCTGATGGGCCTAATTCGACAGTACCTGAAACAAAAAGTTGCTCGTTCGTTTATTGGCAAACATATCGACATTGATGTAATAAAAAAAGAACTCAAAGATGAAATAACTCACATATTATTTGATCAAACTCGTCGAATGCCAATAGTTATACCTGTTATTAATGAGATTGGCGGTAGTGGCTCAAACCAAAACATCCATACCCAACATCCACAGGGCCAACCAGACCAACGCAATCAGCAACAGCGTCGTCCAATTGAGCCAGTCAAACAAGCTCCACGTTTTATTCGACCAGAGCCAAGACACTTCCCAGAGCCACAAGTTCCAGACAGTGAGGTTATTGAACCAAACTTTGTTCCAAGGCACCGAGAATACTAGCATAAGCCTATTGCAAAATGTTGTAAAATTTGATATAATATACCTATAATTAATTTTCAAAATCACATATAATAAAGGGCAATTATGGCAAAAAGAAAAAAATCACACCGCAAGAAATCGTCGAACTCGGGCCCAAAACATATCCTACCAACTGGATTTTGGTCGCAAATAGTTGCGGTACTATTGATTGTCGTATCAATCCTATTTATCGTTGCTTGGTTTAACGCTGGTGGGCCAGTACTCGATTGGGTCTACTCGTCACTCGTAACGGTAATTGGATATACGATATATGTTTTACCAGCACTGTTTGTGTATATCGCGGTCGAAATATTTCGCGCCGAAGATAATAAACTGCCACTTGCGATGAAAATCGCTGCCTTCTTAGAAGTGCTGTGGGTTTCAGCTATTTTAGGCCTACCACAGGGTCAAGATGGTATCTCATCAGGTGGCGGAGTAATAGGCAACCTAATTAACCAGGGTGTTTTGCAACTGGTTGATACAAAAGTAGCGGCATTAATTTACATAGTACTTATTATCTCAACTTTGCTGTTTATCTCTAAACACACCCCAATCGACCTAATCAAGTTAATTATTAAATTAATTCACCCTGACACTAGCGAAGAAGAAGAGAACGAAAGTGTTATACGAAAAGCCAACTCGGTTGGCGGTGGGTTCAAAGTGTCCGGTATCGAAACGGATTCGTCTGATGATGAAATAGAACACCGAACAGGTTTTGCTGGAATTCGTGGTCGTCGTTTAACTTCTGCCAGTAAATCATTTGCCGCAGATACTGATGACGTATCAAAAAAGCCTCAAACTGCTTTAATGACAACCACCGACAACAAATGGGAGGCGCCAAGCATCGATTTGCTAGAAAATCGACAAGCTCCACCTGACCCAGGCGATGTCAAGCAAAACGCGGCAATTATCCGAGAGACACTAAACGAGTTCGATATTGATGTCGAGATGGAGGGCGCAAATGTTGGTCCACGCGTTACTCAATTCACACTTCGTCCACCAAGTGGCGTAAAGCTATCGCGTATTACGGCACTCGAGACAAACCTGGCGCTTAACCTAGCGGCTCAAAGCTTACGTATGGAAGCACCAATCCCTGGCAAAAGTGTTGTCGGTATTGAAGTGCCAAACAAAAAAGCGGCCGATGTCA
>CAYOUQ010000008.1:0-34420 GCA_964407205.1 uncultured Saccharimonas sp. (SeqCode) | reverse complement strand
AAGACTTTTCTTGAATTCGTTATATAGATCTAATAACTTTTCGCCAAAATCAGCCTGGGCGTTTTCTCGAAGATTAGACTTCAAATATGCCAAAAAGTCGATTGCTCGTTCTGGCGTGGCGTTTTCGGGATCATTTAGCTCTAAAAAGTGAATAGTACTATCAATATCTTTCTCATTGATATCATATCCAACTTGATTTTGATCCTTTGTCATACTAAGTATTATACCACCCATAGGGTTATTGTCTTGGTTCATTACTATCCTCCTCATAAATTATTACTTTGCCATCAACATACATAAAGCCCAGATCGACCAACTGGCTATAAATACGTGACAAACAAGGCCACAAAGTGTTCCATCTACGGACAACTAGGCCTGCCAAAAATTAATAATCTATACATAAGTATAGGTTATTTTGTTTACATACGTATAGCCAAGTGTTTGACTAGGTGGTGTTTTTGTGATAAAGTTAGCTAATCAAATACGATTATTAGTATCTGTTGATCATTAAAATCAAATTATTACAGTGCATGTCGCACCGAATCAATCGGAAACGGCTATTTTCTAATATTTAATGTTAGTAAATAGCCGTTTCTGACGGACAAAATTGGAGGTGATTTAATGGTAGGAGCATGTGGCTATAGCCACACTGATATCAATGAGGTTTTAATTACAAGCGACCTAAGTTTTATTATTGGCAACCACGGCGACGATACTGACATTATATTTAATTTTGTCAGTAGCATTCATCAATGCGACCTTACAGGTTATTGGCGGACAAGACGCAGAAGATCTGCTGTTATACGTGTCGCAATGCGTAAAAACCCACAGATTGAAAGAATTTTCGTTGAAGAGCTTTCGATTTGTAAGCAATGTTTAAATCCTTGTTGGAACGAGCAACGTCTTGTTAACTGGATAAACATTTTGGGAATTGAGAACTTTTTAAATCCAAGATTAGTTTACAAGTTAACGCAAAATCCCCGCAATGCGGTATTTGAATCAAGTTCGCTAGTAGGCGGATATTGGTTCATACAATAAAGGAGGAATAAAATTGGCGGTACATACCTACAATGCAAAGACTGGAAGACACGAAAACCATATCCTTGACCTGTCGCGAAAACGCAAGGTTAACCCTCTGGCTGAATTTTTAAGAAAGGTGCTGATATTTCTATGCAAGGAATCGGATGGTTAAATATCCTTTCCAATGCGCCAATCCAGCCGGCAGAAGTCCGTCTTGCCTTCTTTATTCTTGTTTTCTTCCTGTCGGCTATCGCTACAGGAGTAGGCTTAACCGCCGGCAAAACAAGGTGAACGGACTTACGGGGCAGGAATTCACGTTCCTGCTCCGTATCTACGGCCAGTGACATGCACTATTTGTAATAATTTGATTTACACGCGAACACAACATTAGATTATAATCTTACTTTTTTGATATCTACTGTTTATATCAGGCGAATTATGTTTATAATATCTTGATGCGTATGAAAAATAGACAACACAAGAAATTTCGGTTAATTTTACCAGTTTTTGCAATTATTTTTGGTGTCATTATTGCAGTAGCATTCTTTTTGACAAAACCTAACCAGATAAGCGTACTAACAATGAAGGATACGAAAGCGCCGACAATATCGCTAAAAGGCGAGGCGAAGGTCCAAATAAATTTATTTGACGGTTATACTGATACTGGCGTAACCGCCTTGGACAATTCAGACGGCGATATCTCGTCAAAAGTAGTTACTATAAATGATATAAATACACGTCGAATAGGCAAGTACAAAGTTACTTACAGTGTCATAGACAAAGCAGGGAACAAAGCACAATTACAACGTGAAGTTGAGGTTTTACCGCCAGCTATAAATAACACTGTTGGTATCCCGATACTTATGTATCATTTCTTCTATGACAGCTCGTTGGGACAAACACCAGACGATGGGAATTTTATTGAAAAAAACGTATTTGATCAGCATATCAAATATCTAGCCGATAATAATTTTTATTTTCCTACTTGGACAGAGTTAGAGCAGTATATTGACGGAACACTTAATCTACCGCAAAAGAGCGTAATAATAACAGTTGATGATGGCAGCTCGACTTTCTTTGATATAGGCTATCCAATTTTGAAAAAGTATTCTGTACCTGCCACATCATTTTTAATTACCAGTTGGTCTGGTAATCCCGATAATTTTAATGTCGACAGTAACATCATATCTTTTCAATCACACTCCCACGATATGCATCAAGGCGGCTGTGACGGCGGGCATGGTGGTTTAATGCAGTGCATTGATTACCAATCTGGAGTTGATGATTTAAATCAGTCAAAAGAAATTCTAGGCAGCAGCGACGCATTTTGCTATCCATTTGGCGACGTTAATGACAGCGCAAAACAACTGTTACGTGACACAGGATACCCGCTGGCCGTCACGACAGCAGGCGGCTTAGCACAGGTTGGTTCAGATAAACTAGAGCTCCCCAGAGCTCGTATATTTACCAGCACAGATTTAGATACATTTATATCATTAATGCAATAAAAATAGCCCCTTTCGGGACCAATAATTTTTTAGTTATATTTTGGGTTTTACGGCCCCCGATCTTGCGACCGGGGACCTTCGAACCTTTTTGGCTTATGCGGAGACCAGTTCGCATAAGGCGAGCAAATCGGTGCCGATCTCTCGATTGTAGCGAACATGGCTGAACTTCACGCCTTTAACTGTGGGCGTCATCAAATATTCTGCGCCTGCATGCGATTGCTGACAGCCAGATATAACTATCTGTTCGTCAAAGCAATCCGCCAGCGCGAGGGTCGCGATAAGTGCAGCGCCTGATTGATCAAGACACGGCACCATTGTCTGAAGTTCATGCAAGGTTTTTCCTTTGAGTCCATCGTGAACCCGGACAAAAAGAATTCTATACCAGTAGTATTGTTCGTTATGGACAATTTTTGATGACCACTCGACTCCCTTTGCGGGCTTTAGGATGTCATACTGACCCCCTTTTAACAATACATGTTGCTGGTGTTCGATATAATCTTTTTTCCTTAGGCGTAGGTTTGGTACATTTGCAGATTTTGCAGACATTTCGATCTGCTTTTGAGTGCAAGGTATTCTAATGCCGGGTACAACCTGGAAATAGGTTTTTAAATTATGGGGAAGCTCAACGCAGCATTTGTCGGCCGGTTTCTGGATAATATTTGGATCACGCATAGGTTTTCCAGGTGTACCGCCGTAGTCCTTAACCAAGGACCATACCGAGGGTTCGTAGGTGTGTGTGTGCATGTTTTTACATCTCCATTTTTTTATTTGTACCCGCTTTCGCAGGTGCAGCATTTGGCGGTTAAATACTTAACCGACAGATGCTACACCCACTAGGGAAAATAAAAAAATAAGCCAAACTATTAAGGTTCGTGTTATTTAGTATACCACAAACACCGGTCTTTTGCAATACCAAAAAATATAGATATTATAAACTTACTGCTTACCGATAATAAGAAAAACAAACAATGCAATTACCGCTGCGGCCATAATAATCAACGAAATTCGAACAAATATATTTGAAATCATGCTATTTTTATATTCACCCATTATCTGTTTATTATTTCCTACTCTCGATATCATCCAAAGAAGTGGTACAGCGGCAACTCCATTAAATACAGCAGTAAAAATCAAGGCCTTAATCGGGTCTATGCCAATAAAATTTATTAACAAACCAATTAATGTTGCAGCAATAATGATAATGTAAAAACCCAAAGCTTTTTTAAATTTACGATACAATCCCTCTTTCCAGCCTAAAGATTCAGTAATAGCATAAGCTGCCGAACCTGCGAGTGCTGGAATTGCGAGCAGCCCAGTTCCAATAATTCCAATTGAAAAGATAAGCTTTGACAAAAACCCAGAATATGGAAAATTTTGGACAAGTGGCTCAAGCGCCCTAGCTGCATCAGTTGCTGAGTCAATGCTGTGAACTCCATTTTTAAACAGGACTGATGCACAAACTACTACTATAAACCACGCAGTTATAGAAGCAAGCGACATGCCGAAAAAATTGTCTAATCGAATGCCACGTAAATATTTTTTACTTATTTTTAATGATTTACCACTTTTTGATAATCGATTATGCAGTATCTCTTCCTCGACAATTTCAGAAGTGTCCCAGAAAAACAAATATGGCGAGATTGTAGTCCCTAAAATACCTACAAGGATGTAAATTGTGTCGATGTTTATTTTGGGCAAAGCCAAAAATGTATTTTTCAATAAATTAGGCCAGTCTTGACCTATTAAAAAAGCAGTAACTGGGTAAGCTAACAAAGAAATGGCTAACCATTTCAAAATTTTTGCATATTTTCGATAATTTACAAAAATGACTAACAAAATTATTAATATTGAGTACATGATTGCCAAAAATGCATACGGCAGATTAACAAATAATTGAGTTGTTGCTGCCATTGCACCCAAATCAGAACCTATATTTATAACATTTGCCACTACGACTAGTATCACTGACATGAATAGTAACTTTCGGTTATAATTATCTTTAATAACCGAAGCCAAGCCCCTACCGGTGACTGCACCGATTCTTGAGCAAGACTCCTGAACTGCTAATAATAATGGGTACATAATTGGAAAAACCCACAGAAAACCTAGCCCATAACCAGCTCCTGCTTGGGAGTAAGTCGCTATGCCCGATGGATCATCGTCAGCAGCTCCAGTTACAACACCTGGACCTAATATCCTTATTAATCGACTAAACTTAGCCCGTTGAATCATGTAGCGAGTAATATTCTCTAAATGTTTTTTTGATTTAATAACATTCATTATTACTCTCTTTGATGCCATTATCAAAACCCACCTAATAGAAAATTATATTGCTTACGTTTTTAACTATATCAATGATACTATATTCAAGATTAATATTAAAGCTAACAGCTGTATTTTTGACAAAACATTGATATAATGTGCCTATGGAGTCGTTAAGGTTATCTAAGCCGCATTTAATTATTATGGTGGGTATTCCCGGAGCAGGAAAGAGCTATTTTGCTGAGCGTTTTGCCGATTCGTTCAAAGCACCGATTGTCAGTACTGGGTTGATCCGAAAAAACCTTTTCGAAAAGCCAAACTTTTCAAAAGCCGAAAATTATTTGGTCGATAAAGCAGCTGATTATCTATTGCAGCAATTGATGCGAACTGGCCGAACGATTATCTATAAGGGCCAGTCTGAAACACGAGCTGAAAGATCTGATGTTTATGCCGTGTGTAAGAACAATGGATATCAGCCACTATTAGTCTGGGTTCAAACAGACATCGAAACAGCAAAAAAGCGCCTATGTAAACAAATTGGTGACAAAGACATTGCAAAAGAACAATTCGACTCAAGGTTTAAACGGTTTTGTCCTCCTGTGTCAAATGAACAGGCTGTTGTAATTAGCGGCAAATATACATACGAGAGCCAATTAAAGATTGTTTTACAGCGATTGATAGTTAATGGGAGCTCTCAAAGTCCTTCCCATAACCGACCTGGTACTATAGAATCCAGACAATATTTAATCAGATAGGGGAATCATGCCGTTTATTATAGACGACGAATTTGGAAAAATCCTGGTACGTCGCATTCGAACAGCATCACAGATAAAGATACGGGTTGCTCCTAACGGAAGCTTACGCGCATCTGCTCCTAGTCTTGCTCCACTTTTTTTGGTTAAAAACTTGATTAAACAATCGCGTGACGATTTACGCACGGCCATTAAACAGTCTAAGCCGTCATATCAATATGAAAACGGTATGAAAATTGGTAAAAGCCATACCCTGATTATCCAACAGTCAATAAATAGCAAAGCTGAAGTAGTTAAGCATGGTCTACAAATTATAGTAAAATTACCAAACCCAAACATCATCAGCGCTGTTACGGATAAAAAAATCCGTGAAGCTATAACAAGCGCTCTTCGAACCGAGGCAAAAAGCTATCTGCCAAAAAGACTAAGCTTTTTAGCTAATAAATTTGGCTATTCATTCACAAAAACCAGGTTCTCACATTCGGGAGGCAGATGGGGCAGTTGCAGCAGTAATGGCACAATAGGACTAAATATTGCACTAATGAAGCTACCTTTTGAGTTAATTGATTATGTGTTAATTCACGAACTTGCGCACACCAAACAGATGAATCACAGTAAGCAATTTTGGACGATTGTTCAGCAGTCTGACCCAAACTATTTGCAACATCGTCGCCTATTAAAGAAGCAAACTCCATCTATTTAATTAATGCCTTTCGAGTGTATAATAAGCATAAGATGGATATAAAGTTTTTTACTGGGAAGTATAAAAGCAGCAATAGCTACACTCAACGGGCCGATCAAATAATTACTAATGTCGGTTTTTTATTGCCATTTGCCATGATTATCTATGGCATTCTAATCCAGTTAAATGTTATTTTGTCACCTAACCGACAAACAGGCTGGTTGGGCTTTTCGATTATCATGGCCGCTTGGTTATTTACAGGGATCTTGCAGAAAATCCATCCAGGAAACAGCCCACGCAGTTCGTCATTTCGATTATTATCATTTTATACCATGTCGGGTGTATATTTTCTTCTAATTTCTGGCGTTAATAATCCATTTGTTGTTTGTTGGCCAATACTAATGCTGGCATCATACACATATTTTGATAAGATTGGATTGTATTCTGGCATTTTAGCATTTACTATCCTAATCCTGACCGATATTACATATTTTCACTTAAACGATCCAAAAATAATTGTTTCGGACCTTATGATATATTTGTCAATTTTAGTTACTGGGATAGCAGTTATTACGGTTATGCGCACACACGAAATTCGAAAAGAAATCCTATTTAAAACAATTATCAAAGAATCGCTGCAGCGCGACCGTGTCGCAACAATCGTGAATAATTTAACTGATGCGATTATTAGCACTGATACCGCAGGCAAAATTAATGTTTTTAATGCCGCTAGCATGGCATTGCTTGATACTAACATCAACCTTAATGGAAAATACATTGATAAGATTCTACAACTAGAAGATTTAAATGGCAAACCAGTTAATCTTCTTGAAGAATTTAAACGATCAAAATTGGTTGTCCGAAGAGATGATTTAATATTAAAATTTAGTGATAACGAGAAAATGCGCCTTGAAACAACCTACACGCCAATTAGGGGTGGATATATTCGTTCGCGAAGGGGCGAAGCTCATGATGGTTATGTCATTATAATGCGTGATATTACCAAAGCAAAAAGTATAGAGGAAGAGCGTGACGAGTTTATTAGTGTCGTCAGCCATGAATTACGGACACCAATCACTATCACAGAAGGTACAATATCGAACGTTCAGGAAATAATCGACCACCAAAATGCTACCAACAAAATGATCGCCGATTCAATTACCGTAGCCCATGACCAAGTATTATTCTTGGCCAATATAGTAAATGACCTAAGCGTGTTATCGAAAGCCGAAAGGGGCTTAGACAACAACCCAGAGCCTATTGACGCACACGAAATTCTAAACGAGTTAATCAAGGGTTTTCACGATAAAGCAAATGATAAAAATATTAAATTATCATTACACGTTCATCCGAATATAAGTAAAATTTATGTTAGCAGGACATATTTCGAGGAACTAATGCAAATCCTGCTAGATAATGGTATTAAGTATACAAAAAAAGGCGAGGTCAGTTTAACTGCTAGTGAAAACGACGGAGATATAACATTCTCTATAAAAGACACTGGTATAGGCATATCAAAAACCGATCAAGTACACATATTTGATAAATTCTATCGCAGCGAAGATTATCGAACACGTGAAACTGGTGGTACAGGACTTGGTTTATATGTTGCGGCTACGATCGCATCTAGACTTGGTACAAAAATTAACCTAGAAAGTCAAATCGATAAAGGCTCTAACTTCAGTTTTATTTTGCCAGCCTATACGAAGAAGAGGACTGATTGAAATGTACAAAAACGAAAGTGGATACACAGCAACTGCGGATGACATTATCCGTAAATTCGGTATGTCAATACCTTTTATTGTCGTCGCCTATGGCCTACTGGCTCAATATGGGTATATTTCTTCAATAAACTTTAAGGGTCCATTGTGGTTTGGGCTAATTGTAGTTGGATGGTTGATTTTAGGTATAATTCAATTCTCGGCACCTAGTAAATCCGCCACAATGTCGATTATTCGTTTAAGCGCCGACCATATTTTAGCGGCATTGTCGTGTATTTTTATATCCGAATCGGTTCTAATTCTTTGGCCAATCTTGATGATGGCTACGTACATTTATTTTGGAAAAATCGGTATGCGATACAACATTATCGCATACATAATTATTACATGCTTGGATATTGCTCTAAATCTAAATAATCCTTCTTACATAATTACCGCATCTATGACGGCTCTGACGATTACAATAACCGGGATTGCGGTTATTATCGTAAGTCGTTCACATGAAATTAATCAGGAAAAAATATATAGAAGCAGATTAAATGAATCTATGCAACGTGACCGTACCGCAGCTATAGTTAACAACCTTACAGACGCAATTATAAGTACAGATCGCAAGGGGATTATTCGTGTTTATAATGCAGCTTCGCTTGATCTACTGGATACAAACATCTCGTTAAATGGGCACAATGTAGAAAACATCTTACGTATCGAGGACCTAGACGGCAACCCAGTTAATGTCCTGTCTGAACTAAATAATGTTAAAACTGTTAGAACTCGTGATGATGTTTGTCTGTTATTAAAACATGACGAAAAAGTTCGACTTTCTGCCACATATACTCCTATTCGGCGTGGCTACAGCAACACACGAAAATCAGAACTACATGATGGCTATATTATAATTTTGCGAGATATTACCAAAGAAAAAAGCTTAGAAATCGAACGTGATGAATTTATTAGCGTAGCAAGCCACGAACTTCGGACACCAATTACTATCGCCGAAGGAACGTTATCTAATCTTGAGCTGATGCTAAAACGCCCAGACATGACACTAATCATGATAAAGTCTGCTGTACAATTAGCCCATGACCAAATTGTGTTTTTGGCCAACATGGTTAATGACCTAAGCACTCTGTCACGAGCCGAAAAGAGTAAGTCTGACGAGGCCGAAGATATAGACGTTATCAATATTGCTCACAATCTCATTAGTCGTTATTCAGAAGAGGCTCAAAAAGCAGGTTTAGCTCTTGATTTAGATACTTCTCCATCTTTGTCGCATGTGCACGTAAGTCGGCTATATCTAGAAGAGTTACTGCAAAACTTTATGACAAATGCTATAAAATACACCAAAGAAGGTAAAGTAACGCTAATTATTAAACAAGGAAGAAATAAAATACTTTTCGCTGTTAAAGATACTGGGATCGGTATCAGTAAATCTGACCAGCAAAAGATATTTAGTAAGTTCTATCGAAGCGACGATTTTCGAACACGCGAAAAATCAGGCACCGGGCTAGGGTTATATGTGTCAGCAAAACTAGCAAAAAAGCTAGGTACTAAAATTGAGATTGAAAGCCGACTAAATTTTGGGTCAACCTTTAGTTTCACTCTTCCAATAGCTTCGACTGTTAACGCACAGAATGGTGAGACCAACAAGACATCTTGATTAATTAACTAACACCAGTTATAATAGCCATTGACAGTCTGCAACAGCAGGCTATTTAATTAGGAGACGAAATGGGTATAACAAAAATTAAAGCAAGTGAAAGTAGCCCAATTACGAAAAAAGTAGGTCGGGCCACGCCACTAAAACTTAAACAAAAAGCTATCAAGCCCGAGAAACAACGTAAGGGCATCGTCAAGTTAGTGTTCGGTATTTTTGGCTATTTTAAGAACGCTTGGATTGAATTAAGGCAAGTCAGGTGGCCTGATAGAAAATCGGCATGGTCAATGACGGTTGCCGTTATTCTGTTCACGGGTCTATTCGTCGTACTGATTATACTGTTAGATTATTTATTCGAAATGTTATTTAAGGTAATAATAAAATAAGGAAACGATATGACAAACAACAGATACGATTCAACACGACAATGGTATGCCATTCATACATATAGCGGCTACGAGGATAAAGTTGCTGACAGTATTTTACAGCGCATCAAAGCAGTCGATATGGCTGATAAAATTTTTGATGCTGTCGTTCCAAAAGAAAAACAAATCGAAATTAAAAACGGCAAACGAAAGGTAGTCGAGAAGAAAATTTTCCAAGGTTATGTTCTGGTTGAAATGAAATTAACAGATGAAACTTGGTACATAATTCGAAATACCCCTGGAGTTACTGGCTTTGTCGGCACCGGCTCTGAACCAACACCGGTATCCGAAAACGAAATGGCAAAGATAAAGCGACGCATGGGCGTTGAGGATCCAAAACACTTTATTGATTTCAAGCCGGGTGAAGTTGTTAGTATTACCGATGGGCCATTTAAGGGCTTTGACGGCTCTGTGTCCGAAATTGATTCACAAAAAGGTAAAATTAAAGTAATGGTCAGCATGTTTGGCCGAGACACTTCAGTTGAGCTTGACGCTTTGCAGGTACGTAAGGTATAATACCCCAGTTACGCAATCTGCTTCTAACTATTGCATAAAATATATTTAAGGAAATAACACATGGCAAAAATTATTGGAAATTTAAAGTTACGAATACCTGCCGGTCGAGCAACTGCTGGACCTCCAGTTGGTTCAACATTAGGTCAATGGGGGCTAAACATGATGGACTTTATCAATCCATTCAACGAAGCTACCAAAGGATTGATGGGTAAAAACGTTATTGTGCATCTACGCGTATACGAAAATCGCACTTTTGACTGGGTTTGCCTAGGTCAACCCGTTGATGATTTAATTCGTGAAAAAATTGGCATAGAAAAGGGAAGTGGTAAGCCACACAATGAAAAGGTTGGAAAGATTTCGAGAAAACAGGTTGAAGAAATTGCCGAAATCAAAAAGGACCAGCTTAATGCTATTGACGCCGAAGGCCGATTTAAGGTAATCGCCGGTACTGCTCGTTCGATGGGTGTTGAAATTGAAGGCTAATTGATATCGTTTAT
This sequence comes from uncultured Saccharimonas sp. (SeqCode), assembly GCA_964407205.1. GTDB lineage: Bacteria > Patescibacteriota > Saccharimonadia > Saccharimonadales > Saccharimonadaceae > UBA1547. Next base: position 23,380 of record CAYOUQ010000008.1, on the reverse strand, counting down.
TTACAAAAAATCCGTGGTAAATGCCACGGATTTTTTGTATCTTGAACAAATCAAATAATAATGCTACAATATATCTATAATAATCAATGTTGGGAGGTCGATAAGGCCGCTATTACCACAGAAAGGATTTACTATGGCTAAAAAAGCCGAGTTACTAGAACAAGCTAAGAAGCTCAAATTAGACGTTACTGCGCAAAGCACAATCGCCGAGATTGAGGCTGCGATTAAATCAGCAGATGTCAAACCAAAGGTTGCAAAAAAGATTGCAAAAATCGAAGGCGTTATACAAACAGATGATACTGATGAAAAAATGGCAAAAGCCGGCAAACGAAGCGAAAAACATATAAAAGAAGTTGAAGAAAAGATTGCCAAAGAAGAACGAAAAGAAAAGAGCGAAACTGCATCTGATACTAACGACACACAAGATAAAGAACATTCCAAAAAAGGCCCAAAACCTATTACTCGACCGTTAATTGAGCGCCGCGGTAAAGCATATCGCAAGGTAGCTGAATTAGTCGATAAAACAAAGACATATCCGCTGGATGAGGCGCTTGATTTGGCTGTAAAAACAAACCCATCAAAATTTGATGCAAGCGTTGAGGTTCACGTTAGATTAGGTGTCGACCCACGACAAGCCGACCAAAACATTCGTTCCACAGTTCTATTACCAAAAGGTACGGGCAAGACAATCAGAGTTGCCGTATTTGCACCTGAGTCTGAACATGCCGCAGCCACAAATGCTGGCGCCGACGTTGTAGGAGATGATTCTTTGTTACAGCAACTTGAAAAAGGTGAAATTAACTTTGACGTCTTAATTTCAACTCCACAATATATGCCAAAGCTTGGTAAGTATGCCCGCGTTCTTGGCCCAAAAGGCTTAATGCCAAATCCTAAGGCTGGAACCGTTGCTGTGAACGTCCCTAAGGCCGTCTCAGAGGCTAAGGCCGGAAAAGTCGAATACAGGGTTGATAAACAATCAATCGTCCATTTAGCCATCGGAAAAGTCTCTTTTGGCTCAGACAGTCTAAAAATTAATGCGATGGCATTCTTTGACAGCTTGAAAAGCCAAAAGCCAACTAGCCTAAAGGGTGTATACGTAAAATCAACGTCAATCAGCACCACAATGGGTCCTGGAATCAAAGTTGAAAACATTGTTTCATAATTTTTTTTAAATTACAAATTTACGCCCATTTAACTTGGGCGTTTATTGTGCCCCAAGATTGACAGCGCTAAATTGATTTGCTATAATCACGAACAGACATAACCAAAGACAGTAGCTGTTATATGACACTTAATTCGCCGTTCGCTATTCAGCGAAAGCGAAGCTACCGAGGAATTTGTTAAACACATATTCGATTTATAGTCTTTGGCAGTGCGAGAACCAAAGACTTTTTATTTGGTCACGCTTCGCTGCACAGCGAAGTCTAGAACTTTCACAATCTGGTTCGAATATAATGATAAATATCAATCAAAGAAAGGATTTTTATGGCAATTTCACGCGATAAAAAGAATACTTTGATTGCAGAATTAACTGAATTGTTCGCAAGTTCAAAATGTATTGTTGGTGCTGCATATACAGGCCTGAGTGTCGCTAATATGCAAGAGCTTCGTTCGTTAGCAAGAGAAAATAACGTAGTAATAAAAGTTGCAAAAAATCGACTTGTACGCGTTACATTATCTGATAGCGACAAGTTCAATAAAGCTGATACCTCACTGTTAACGGGACAGTTAGTCTATGCTTTTTCAAGTACAGACGAGGCTGCCCCAGCTCAAGTAATCGCAAAATTTTCCAAATCTCATCCAGAATTAAAACTGGTTATAGGATTTGATGACAGTGGCACGTCACTTGACACAGCGACCGTAACAGCACTAGCATCACTGCCAACAAAAGACCAACTTCGTGGTCAACTGGTAAGCGTACTGGCAGCCCCACTTTCGCAATTCCTATCTGTTGCCAATGGGTCACAGCGAGGTTTTGTGCAAGCTCTGTCACAACATGCTGAACAAATCTAATTTTGTAATCAATAATTTAAATTAATTTAAGGAGAAAATATTATGGCTGATACAGAAATTAAGCTATCTGCTGCACAAAGTAAAATCGTTGATGAACTCAACAAACTATCGGCTCTTGAATTGAGTCAAATTGTAAAACATCTTGAAAACGAGTGGGGCGTAAGTGCTGCTGCTACAGCTGCAGCCGTCGCTGCTGCTCCAGCAGAGACTGGTGCACCAGCTGCTGCAAATGATGAAAAAACTGAGTACACTATCAAGCTAAAAGAAGCAGGTGATCAAAAAGTTGCTGCTATCAAGGCAGTAAAAGAAATCACTGGCCTAGGTCTAGGTGAAGCAAAAGCTATCATCGACAGCGCACCATCAGTAGTTAAAGAAAAAGCCACCAAAGAAGAAGCAGAAAACGCTAAAAAGCTTCTAGAAGAAGCCGGCGCAACTGTCGAACTTGCTTAATTAGAGCAAACACATTATATTCAACCAAGTGAATCACAATTTATAAAACACCGCTGTCTTCAGTGGTGTTTTATATTATCTGAGCTTTCTTGCGTACTGCCTTAATAATTGCAAAAACTGAGATAATAACACCTAGGCAGCCAAGCAACGAAAAAACGTACGAGATGTTCATTATCCCTGCAAGTATGCCAGCACAGATTGGCCCAAATATGTAACCCAGATTTACCTGGAAATCCTCTAGGCTTTCAATCTCACCGTCATATTGTGGTGAATCCGAAATTCTATCCGCATAAGAAGCTTGAATTGCTGGAGTTATCAAGCTGGTAAAACAAGATGATAAGAATACTAGTAATATTAAAACGATAGGGTTTTTAAACAGAACAAATAAGGATAATATCAGAGAACTAGCAAGCAAGCCGATTAGTGCCGTACGTTTCAAGCCAAACCTATCGGTTACGGGTTTTGCAAATATACCCATAAACAACGATGGTAAGATGTAGGCTGTCAGAAACAGACCCCCAAACCAACCGAATTTTGCATGTTCAACAAAGACTGGCGATAATGTCCAAAAAAACGAATCGATAAAAACAATGAAAAATGTCATAAATAATGCCAAATTCATTGATTTTGCTAGCTTTTTCCAAATTCTTATTTCTAATATCGAGCTGCGTTTATGTGAGACGTTTCGGTTGTCTAAGCTAAACAGGCTTTTATTCCTGACAGAAAATACTAACGCAAAATAAAACACTATACTAATAACAATAAAAATCCAGCTCGATGCAAAAACCTTCCAATTTACTAGCCCAACAATCAATAGTCCTCCTATAAATGGACCAATCAGGTAAGCTAACGACTTAATAACCGATATTAAGCCAAAGGTTTCAACATGTTTTTCTTTTCGCAGATGCTGCCCAACGTAATTAAAAACGCCAAAAGCTGACAAATCATAATAGATTCCCCACAGCCCCATTGCTAATAAAAACAGCCAGATGGACTTTGATTTCATAAGTAGCAGAGGGTATATCAAGCAGATACAATACATGACCAAAAAAACAAATCGAAAGTCGTGATTTTTAAATACTCGGCAAAAAATATAGTCAAAAATTGCACCGATAACTGACGACATTCCAATAATGATGCCGATTTTTGTAATAGTTAAACCAGTCTCTTCCATTAGTAATGGCGTTACATACGACAATATGGCATCAAATAAACCCCAAAAAAATACCGACAACACTAATAATACGATTGGCGATATTCTACCATTTCTTATAAATACTGTTTTTTGAAGCGATATTGTCATTAAGATGTTTAATTTATTTTATATCAGTCGACGCAAGTCTTCAATATTATAAGTGTTTGTAATCTATTTATGCTTTTTAATTTTTGTATTCTGTTTTATATTTATATCGTCAAGAGTCCTTTAACATTCTATAAAAAGAGGTGAAATATGTGTTCCATTTAACAACGTTTAATGACGTAATGGCGACTGTCGTCAAAAATCAGGGCAGCCTATCCGTAGGTGACACATTATGGAGATGTAGACAGAAAGTGCTCATAATCGTTAATCCGAAGTCACGACGTAATGTCGCGATAAAACGAGCAGTATTGGTCGCCAACGAACTGGCGTTACTGGGAAATCAGGTGGTTATCGTGTCGTCAACAAAAAACGGCCAGATAATATACGAACCTGATCCAAGTACGTTCAAGCTTGTTGTTATCGCCGGTGGTGACGGAACAATATCTATGTTTTTGTCAGCCTACCACAGGAAAAAACTTCCGCCAATCGGTCTAATTCCAGCTGGAACAACCAACGAGTTCGCCAACCAATACGGAATCAATGAACGCAACTTCTTGAACGTAATTAAAGACAATCACAAGATGAATTGTGATATATCTGTCGTTAATGACGAAAGAGTCGCAATTTACTCCGTTGCAGCCGGCAAATTTACCAACGCAACGTATGGTGCAAGCCAGCGTGCCAAAAATATATTTGGCCAGTTGGCATATGTTATGTACGGTCTGACTCATCACAAGCAAAAAGCAATCAACGTTATTGCAGACATTGGAAACTATCGATACAATTTTGGACAATGCATATTTTGGGGATTTACCAATTCTATGACAATTGGCGGTGGACTACTTAAGATGCAAATTAAGCCCGGCGATTTGGTCGACGGCAAGAATGAATTTTTTATCGCCAAACAGCCAAAATTAGGTTTTTTAGGTTACCTGAGTCTATACTACGACACTTTGCGCGGCAAAGTTTTTAACAACAAGCTGACACAAAAACACCAATCCCAGACAGTTAAGCTTAACTTTTTTGAAGACGGTTTCATTAATATCGACGGTGAAGAGTATCATCATGAGGGGACTATCAACATCAAAGTATTACATGGAGCTCTGCAGATACTAGCTCCGAAAAGTATTTATTACAACGTTTGCGAGTTCAGCGAATAAATCCTTGTGGAAAAATACACAAATAGGGAGGTATGAACATGTGTCAAATCGATGACGACTATGACCTTGGCTTGGATGAGTATCTGAACGATACCGACGATTACTGCATTAATAATATCGTAACCGATATCCAGATGCTATTCATTTACGTCCGACCAATTCGTATTCACAAGCACATGTCGGCAAAGAAAAAAGAATTGCTGTTCGCGCTGCTTTCTACAATCGGTGGCAAAATTCTTGAAGCTGTTGGTGATTACAAAATCGACAACTTTGTTGAAGAAGAATGCCTTGAATGTTTACACCACGACGGCTGTACAGTTCTCCCAGATATGATTAACATCATCAAGGAGTATATGTGTATCTATCAGAAAGCGGTTGATAAACTAGGATCTTGACAAATTAGGCTGGCTCAGACATGGGCCAGCCTAAAAAATGCCCCAAATATTGACAATTGTAGCCAAAATTGGTATATCTATGAGTGATATTACTACAAAAATAGACAAAGGAATTGCGAGTTACTATGTCTGAGTTACCAGAAAAACAAGTAAAAAGACTTCACAGCCTGATTCAAGAGGCTGAGACAAATTTGGCTGCAGCCAAAGAATTATTAATTAGCATTCTAGGCGATGATGGCGCTGTAATTACACCTAAATCGGCTAACCTAGAAGACGTCACAGGTAAAGTAGTCGAGGGCGTCTTTGATGGCCAAAAAATGATTGGACCAGACGGCAAAGAATACCCAGTACCAACAAATTACGCCAGCAAATCGAAACTGGTTGAAGGCGATATATTAAAATTAACCATAACAGATGACGGTGGTTTTATTTATAAACAAATCAGCCCTGTTGAACGCAAGCAAATTATTGGTACACTAGTGCAACATGATGGTCAGTATTATGTCGAGGCTAATGGCCACGAATACAAAATATTATTAGCCAGTGTTACGTACTTCAAGATAAACATTGGCGATCAGGTTACAATTATTGTTCCTGCCGATAACCCTGACGCTATGTGGGCAGCAGTTGAAGCTGCATTATAACGATACTAAATAAAAGAGCTCTGGTAAAACTAGAGCTCTTTTAATTTAAAATCAAATTATTACATAAGTGCATATCCATCTAGTCACAGGGCGACGGACACATGTCCGCCCCCTAAAAGTAAGGCTGTTCACTTTTTTGCCGCAAGCATCGACTCGACCGTTGCAAGCAGCTCAGCCGCTTCCTCAAGTCTTGCAATGCAATTGGAGCATTTAGATTCACGAGAGGCTTCGATGAATTCCTTGACCGGCTTTCCACCTGTTATAGTGGAAAGTTGATTGTTGGCTGCATTGGCATCTTCCGACACCTTTGTAAGCCGAAATCCGACGCTTTGCTTTTCGGCGAGAGCGTCGACTGCGTCAGCGAATTCCTTAACTCCGTGGATGCAGGGAAGGCTGTCCGATTTTCCCATTGTGACGACAATGATACTGTCGTTCTCGACATCATCCAGCATTCCGCTGGCGATAAGTGCGAGGACTACGTCGCGTGGGTCTGATCCGAACCTGGGCATAAACTTACCTCCAAATAATATTAGCGACTCCATTTCTGGGTATTGCTATGGAGTAACGCATTAACCAATCTAATAGCAATAAATTGTTTAATGCATTACTCCAAATCTGAAGGCTTGGATATGCACTGTAATAATTTGACTTTTAAATTTCGTATCAGATTATTTAAAAAAATAAGATACAAACGACATTGTAGCATAATCGTCATAATATGTCAAGTATTGCTGATGATGATAAAAAGGTTATGCTAGAAGTATTATAAACTAGCAAAGGCATAAATAAATGGCCACAGAAGAATCGCAAGACGACCCAACGAGACTAAAAACAAAACAAATTATTGATTCCAATCCTCAAGCAACTACCGACCCGGGTTTAGCTCCAGGCCAAAATGCACCAGTTACCTCGAACGCCGCCGAAACAGCCTTTAGCCCAGCAGCAGCTACTGTTAATACCAATGTTTCGCCTCCGTTACAACAAAATACGCCCAAACCGCCAAAAAAGAAACATAGATTTATTAAATTTTTAATCTTCGTATGTGTTTTTTGTTTAATAGTTGTTGGCATATTAAAAGTTATAAATATATATGATAATTACACATATAACAAAAACCTATTAGAGCTTGTAAAGTTAGAGCCAGATGTTGATATCAAACTTACTAGCGAAGAGCTCTCCCAAGACACTGACGAAGATGGAATAATAAACAGCAAGGAACTAGAGCTTGGGCTTGATCTTATTGACCCTGATACTGATGGCGACGGACTAAATGATATTGACGAGATAAATGTTCATCATTCTGACCCTAAAAAGTATTCAACTTCGGGTGATATCTTTGGAGATGGCTACAAAATACAGAATAACATAGACATAGGTTCAGTATATAAAGAAGATCTTGTAATAAAGACAGAAAACGAGAACATAACACTGTTTGTTAAGAGAGCCCAAGACATGGAAGCTGTCTATAAGCTATATGACGGAAGCATACCATCGGGTTATGTTCTTGCTGAGTCCATCAAGCCATTTCGAGTATATTCATTTGGCGGCAATGCAAAAATAAATATTAGCGAACCAAATGATTACGAGGTCATAAGTTATGACAATATAAACAAGGTTGCCAGCAAGGCTAAATATAAAAGAGAAAAATCATCAATTAGCATTGAGATACAAAACGACAACCCATTACTGATTGTTTACACAAAATCCGCAATTAAACGTTTATTTGATAATGCATCGATTGCACAATCCGACGCCGCAGGTAGCTATAATATTGACAGCGACTATATAGTCATAGCATTCCCAATATTAAATGTGCTATCAAATGTCCCAATCTATATATTTGAGTCCGACAATACTGGTCTTAAAACAGAAAACAAAGCACTAGTAAATGAGATAAACACAAAAATTGACGAAGAAAGCATAAAATATAATAAAGAAAATAATAAAACCTCAAGTTATAAACCACTGATTAAGCATGTACATGTACATGGCTTCGCGATTAAGATGTTAGATATAATCTTTAATAAAATATTCGGTCAATCAAGTAACGAAAGCGATTCAACTTCTTCGTCTTGGACAAACCTTATCTTCTTGTATAGACATTTGCATGGCAAGCAAAATCTATTTAACTTTTTCTTTGGATACAGTGACAAAGAAGGCAAACAAGATATTCCGCAAGCAATTATAAATGATGACAAATATCAAAACACAAGTGGTGAGATATATGCAGACAGTGGATTCTCGGTCTCTGAAAATGCCTTTAGGTTTGAGAACCTGTCTACTGAGGAAAGTGAAGGTGGTGTCTGTGCTGGTTTCGCAGGTGTAACTACCAAAATATTTAATAATAGCCCAATTGGTCGAGCCGATGAAAACGATAATTTTACTTATACCACAACAAGCTATGATCTAACACCAGGTGAATACGATGACATATTTAATAAGCTCCTTTATAAATACGAGCCTACATCGGAAGGGCTTATAACATACAGCGATGATATAAAGGGCAATGTAAAACTTGATTCATCAAAAATGCCCGTCTTTGACAACCAAGTTGTTAAGTTGTTAAATTTCTATTATACAAAAGAGAATAATGGCAGATTTGTATCTGGGTTCAAGAGAAAAATGGACCTAAAAAATGGAATAAAGACTCCGATACCGGGTGATACAATCAATAAGGTTGTTGAAATATTTAAATCTGGAAAGATTGTCACTGTAAGTATGAAAGGGGGGCCAGGGGGCCACGCAATTAATGCATACAAAATAGCTCAAGATAAAAATAACCCCGACATTTTGTATATAAAGGTGTATGATAGCAATCTTCCAAATGACATGTCTTGGGCAAACATTAAAGATGACAATGATAATAGTAAAAAAAAGTATGATACTACGATTACACTGAAACGATTCTATAAGAGAAACATGTTTGGAAAAGAGGTAGAGTATTATAATTTTGACTACAGTCCATTCGGCAAGGATAGGTCATATTCATGGGGGGATATTGATAAAACTGATATCGATAACCTTCGTTTCTTTGATGAAAATAATACGATGATAAAATAAATCAGTATTTTATGTATCCTGTGTGAATAGTTTTATAAATAATACTTAAATTCTTGCATTTATAAACAAAAGCGCTATACTATTAGCATCACTAAGAGGTGAAAACAAAAATAAGTAAAAATTACGGCAATATTTAACACACATAGTGTTTATAATTGACTGTAGAAATACTGAGGGAATGGGGGCTATAGGCGTGTCAAAGGCTTTGTATCGAAAATACCGTTCAAAATCACTGGACGAAATAATTGGTCAAAAACATATTACTGACATACTATCCAGAGCGGTTGCTTCGGGTAATATATCGCACGCATATCTACTGACTGGACCGCGTGGAGTAGGTAAGACATCAGTTGCACGAATATTGGCTTATGCTATTAACGGTTTGCCTTACGATGAAGAGAAAACTAATCTGGATATAATCGAGATTGATGCCGCCAGTAATAACGGCGTTGAAGACGTCCGTGATTTACGTGAAAAAGTCCAAATTGCGCCTGTTTCGGCCAAAAAGAAGGTTTACATTATTGATGAAGTCCACATGTTGTCCAAACCGGCCTTTAATGCGCTGTTAAAGACCCTTGAGGAGCCACCAGAGCACATTGTATTTATTTTGGCGACAACTAATGTCGAAAAGTTGCCGGCTACGATTATTAGTCGTGCTCAACGTTTTAGCTTCCGCCCAATTGGGGTTGAAGATTCTGTTAAGCATTTGCGAAATATTGCAGACAAAGAAAATATCAAGATTGAAGATGATGCCCTAAGCTTGATTGCACGACATAGTGACGGCAGTTTTCGGGACAGTATCAGCCTGCTTGATCAACTATCAGGCCTTGTCGAAGCAGGTAGTAAACAGTCAATTACTTCAGATTTAATCGAACAAACCTTAGGATTGGCTCCGTCTCAACTTATCAACGACATACTTGATGCAGTTGAGGACCATGATGTTGGAAAAGTCGTACAAATATACAACAAGTCAATTGACGAAGGCGTTAGCCCTAGCGTGCTGGCAACTCAGTTGGCTAATCATATACGTCAACAGATAGTCGAAAAACCAGACCTATTAGATTTATTGGACTCATTGATTGACGTTGACAGAAGCTCGCATCCTCAGCTGAAACTGTTAAGCGTGCTAGGCCAGGCTGCAAATAATAAACAAACCGTAAAAACAATTGCTTTATCTGTACCTACGGCTGAAGTGAGCGCCTCTATTGCCGAGTTGGAAGCAAAAGCAAGCATGGACAATCCATCTGAGTCATCACTTTGGACCACGACAGTTTCGGGCGCTGCTGACAAGTCAGACGATAACAAAGACGACTTACAAAAACAACAGGGCTTTGATTGGAATCGATTCATTGATTTTACACAGAAAAATTACATAGCCATCTACAGTGTATTGTCTAAATGCCACTATCAGCTTGACGACACGGAATTGACAATCTATACAGGTAACAAATTCTACAAGAAAAAACTGGATGACAGTAAATATCGACCATTGATCAGTAAATCACTAGAAGCAACTGGCGCTTATGGACTGAATGTCCACACGATAGCCACAGCTCCACCGCCAAGGGATAGCCAAGCAGCCGCGGTTGTTGCTATTATGGGTGGAGGAGAAGAGGTCTCGTTAGAGTCCGCATAGAGAAATGCCGTCCACAAAAGAGGTTACAGTAGGAAAAGTACCACCACAGAACCTAGACGCCGAGAAGAGCTTGCTGGGTGCTGTTTTGATTGACGAAGAAACATTAGCCGACATCACAGAGCATGTCAGCGCAAAAGATTTCTATGAAAAACGCCATGGGATAATATACGGTGCCATGATGCGTTTATATGAAAAACATAAACCAGTCGATCTACTAACACTTACCGATGAGCTGAAACGTAAAAAAGAACTGGATACTGTGGGTGGCTCGGCATATTTAACAGAATTGACCAACTATGTGCCTACAGCAGCTCATGCCGAAGCATATGCCGAGTTGGTGTCGCAAAAAGCCATCAGGCGTAGATTAATCAAGGCAAGCGGTGAGATATCGGAATTAGGTTATGACGAAGACACTTCGACAGACGAGATACTGGGCAAAGCAGAGGCAGAATTGTTTTCTGTTAGTGATCAGTCATTAAAACAAGATCTAGTCAGTATAGAAAGTATATTGACGGACAGCTTCGACCGTATGGAAGAACTGCATCGAAATAAAGGGTCTCTGCGCGGTGTCCGAACAGGCTATCATGACCTGGACCAGATGACTGCAGGTTTTCAGAAAAGCGATTTAATTATATTAGCAGCCAGACCTGCTATGGGTAAAACGACACTTGTAACAAATTTCGCATACAATGTCGCAACTATTGCGAAGCTACCAGTTCTGTTTTTCAGCCTCGAGATGAGTAAAGAGCAGCTAGTCGATCGTATGTTAGCTGACGCTTCTGGCGTTGATGCTTGGAATATTCGTACAGGTAATCTGTCCGACGATGACTTTGGTAAAATCAGTGAGGCTATGGGCGAACTGGCCGAGGCGCCGATATACATTGACGATACCCCTGGATTATCAGTGCTTGAAATGCGCACGAAAGCCCGTCGTGCCATGCACGAGCACCCCTTGGGTTTAATTATCATTGACTATTTACAGTTAATGCAAAGTAGTGGCGATAATGATTACAATAATCGTGTTCAGGCCGTCAGCGAGATATCTCGAGGCTTAAAGTTGATTGCTCGAGAATTGAACGTACCGGTTATTGCGCTTAGCCAGCTGTCGCGTTCAGTTGAATCGCGCAGCCCACAAATTCCCCAGCTAGCCGATTTGCGTGAGTCAGGGTCAATCGAGCAAGATGCCGATATCGTCATGTTTATTTATCGTGAAGCATACTATAATCCCGAGACTGAACGAGAAAACATTACCGATTTGATTATCGCTAAACACCGTAACGGGCCGACCGGCAAGGTAGAACTATACTTCCACCCAGAGCGACTGCGTTTTATGTCGATTGATCGCAAGCACGACGAATAAATTAATGCTATAATTAGATAAAAGCATGAGTAGCTTCAATTTTAATGAGTCATTTTTATACCGTCACCGTTATATATTAGGTTATGGATTGATGAGTATATGCTTATTGTCTATTCTTATTTTCGCAGGACTTTTTTTGCCAGGTGCCATCTCGAACACTGAAACTCAATCTGCTATTATCAGCGGTAATATTAGCTTAACTGACCTAAACTCATGGAGTATTGTCAACCTTCCCTATCACTTGATACAAAAATTAAGTTTTATTATTTTTGGGGTTAGCAACTTCAGTATTAAACTTCCGTCAATCATGTTCGCATTTTTGTCAGCTGTTGGAATTATATTTTTACTTAGAAGGTGGTTCAAACCAACTATTGGAATCCTTGCTTCACTTATTGCTATATCAACTAGCCAATTTATATTTTTTGCTCAAGACGGGACGCCGGGTATTATGTATATCTTCTGGGCCGTATGGCTGATGCTTCTGGCCAGCCTTGTGATTAGACGCAATAAATATCGACTATTCTACATAGCGGCTTTTTACATAACTGCCGCACTTAGTCTTTATACTCCACTTAGTATCTATGCTATGGCTGCACTAGTAATATCAATCATATTGCATCCACACTTACGATTCCTTATAAAAAACATGCCAAAACCAAAGGTTGCGCTTGGTATATTTCTAGGAATTATTTTAGTATCACCATTAATTGTCTTTTCGATTAATTCGCCACGACTTGGGCTTGACCTGCTTGGTGTTCCATCAACCTGGCCCAACCTAATTGAAAACATCAAGGTATTAGGATCGCAGTATTTCGGTTTTTATCGTCCAGGTGGTGCGGTATTAATGACGCCATTCTTTGAGCTTGGCTCGATGATGATTGTATCAATCGGGCTTGTTCAGGTTATCGCCGAACGCTATACATCAAAAAATTATATGATTATTTTTTGGATAATCTGCCTAATCCCGATTTTGTTAATAAACCCAAGCTATACAAGCGTGACCTTTTTGCCAATCGTTTTGCTATTAGCCTCTGGCATCAATATGCTTCTTTCGCACTGGTACAGCCTGTTCCCGAAGAACCCATATGCCCGAGTAGCCGGCTTAGTCCCGACTATTATTCTTGTCTCAGTTTTGGTATTCTCAGGGCTTGACCGGCATATATTTGGTTATAGCTACAACCCGAATCTTGTTAACAGTTTTTCTAAAGATTTAGATATTTCAAAAGATATGGGCATATTGGTCGTTTCCCAGCACGAATATAGTTTTTATAGCACCGTGGCAAAATACAACAATAATATTTCTGTGTCTACGTCGCCAAATACAGAGCATTTTTGGACAACGCGGAAGGCAAAGCAAAATTACCCTGGATACCAAATCGACAAAATCGTGACATCTGCGAACACATATAACAGCGATCGGTTCTATTTATACAAAAAATCTGCTAAATAAAGTATAATATACGTAATAAATATCAGATAAGGAGCAACAAAATGGCATTTGACCAAATTAAAATGATGAACGATTTGCGCAAAACTCAGAATGAACTTAAAAAAGAAATCGTAGAAGTTGAGGCTGGCGATGGCGCGGTTGTCGTTCAGGTGACTGGCGAACTCAAGATTAAAAAAATTAAAATCGATCCAAATCAAGTCGATTTAAAAGACATCGAAGAGCTTGAACACTGGATTGAAATTGCAATCCGAGATGGTCTAGCAAAAGCGCAAGAAATCGCAGCCGAAAAGATGAAACCATTAATGGGCGGCCTAGGCAAACTAGGATTGTAGGGTAATATTTTGCAGCAGCTACTCCCTTCGGCGTTAATTAACGCGATTGATGATTTAGGCAGACTGCCCGGAGTTGGTGAGCGTACGGCAGAAAGATATGCTTATTATTTATTAAGGTCTGATTCAAATTATTGTAAAAAATTGTCTGACTCAATCGCAAAACTTCATGATAATGTAAAATCATGTCCAAAAACATTTGCATTAATTGACAAAACCGAAGATGTGTCCAGGCTGTATAGCGATAAATCGCGCGATAAGACGACTGTTGCGGTTGTAGAAGAGCCGCTTGATATCATCTCAATTGAACGTACTGGGCAGTATATTGGCACCTATCACGTTCTTGGTGGTGCAATCAGCCCAATTGATGGCATCGGTCCAGAGCAACTTCATATACCCGAGCTAATCGACCGAATCAAACGCGACAAAGTCAAAGAAGTTATTATTGCTACAAATTCTAGTGTTGAAGGCGAATCAACTGCGATATTTTTACATCATTTAATCAATGAAGCTGGAATAAAAACAAAGATTACTAGACTAGCTAGGGGCATTCCTGTTGGAGTAGACTTAGAGTATGCAAGTCAAATTACACTAACACACGCCCTAGAGGGCAGGAGAGACTTTTAATGTACGAGGAAGCTTCAGAACACATTATATCTGCAAATAAAATTATTATTATCCAAGCCGAAAATCCTGACGGTGACTCATTAGGCGGGGCACTGGCACTAGAAGAAATTCTGAGTGATCTTGGCAAGAAAGTTATATTATATTGCCCAGTCGAAATCCCTAAATATATGCGCTACATAAAAGGCTGGGATAGGGTCGATAGTAGGTTTGATTCATCCGCCGATATGGCAATTATTGTCGATACAACAGCTGACGTACTATTAACGAAAGTCCTTGATGCACCTGGTGTACGTCATTTTCTTGAAACAACCAAAGTGATTGCGATTGATCATCATATTAGTAAATCAAACCTTAGCTTCGATCACATATTGCTTACAGATAATAGCGCAGTTGCGACTGGTGAAATAATTTACAAACTAGCATCATTGAATAAATGGACAATAAATAAATCAGCTGCCGAAAATTTACTGATAGCAATTATGAGCGACAGCCTTGGGCTAACAGTGCAAAGCGTATCACCCGAGACATTTTTTATAGCTGGCAAGCTTACTGAGTTAGGTGCTAGCAATTATGAGTCCGAGATTCGACGTCGTGAATACATGAAAAAATCACCCGAGATACTGAAATACAAGGGGGAGTTAATCCAACGCATCGAATATTACTTAGATGGTCGATTAGCACTAATAAAAATCCCATTTGAAGAAATTCAAACTTATAGCGACAAATACAACCCCAGCATGTTAGTCTTGGACGAGATGAGACTGGTTGAGGGCGTTGAGGTCGGAGCTGCCATAAAAACCTATCCGGACGGTCGCTTGACTGGCAAGCTGCGTAGCAATAAACCAATCTCAGCCGAGATAGCTGGCTATTTTGGAGGTGGTGGCCATGAGTACGCTGCTGGTTTTCGTGTTTACGAAACAATTGATAAAATAGTTCCGGAATTACTTGAAGCAACTACCAAGGCGCTTGATAAAGGATAAATATGATAAAACTATTTAACACACTTACCGGTCATTTAGACGAATTTGTCCCACAAAATAAAGACAAAGCGTTGATTTATACATGCGGTCCAACAGTGTATTATTACCCACATATTGGAAACTGGGCAGCGTATATTTACTGGGACACCCTGGTACGTTTATTGACGGTTCATGATATAGAGGTTATTCGTGCTATGAATATTACCGATGTCGGACATCTGACAAGTGACGCTGACGAAGGCGAGGACAAATTGGAAAAGGGCGCAAAACGCGAAGGTAAAACAGCCTGGCAGATTGCCAAATTCTATACCGATGACTTTCTTACTGGTATGAAACGACTCAATTTAATTATGCCAAAATTCATCGCTAGGGCTACCGATTTTATACCAAGGCAGCTGGACATGATACGTGTATTGAAGAAAAAAGGATATACGTATCAAACATCAGACGGTATTTATTTTGACACTTCAAAATTTCCGACCTATGCAGACTTTGCACACCTCGATTTAAAAGGTCTCAAAGCAGGGGCAAGAGTAGAATACAATAAGGAAAAACGAAATGTAAGCGATTTTGCCCTGTGGAAATTTACTCCTGAAAATGAAAAACGTGACATGGAATGGCCAACCCCAGATGACCTACTAGATGCATCTGATAGCACCGGCAACAAGATGGGCTTTCCAGGTTGGCACATTGAGTGTTCTGCTATCGCAAAGAATTTCCTTGGCGACACGCTGGATATACATTGTGGCGGCATCGATCATTTGCCAATCCACCATACAAATGAAATCGCGCAGTCAGAGGCGGCAAACGGCGTTCGATTCAGCAATTACTGGTTACACAATAACTTTATTAAATCTAATGGCACAAAAATTAGTAAATCATTAGGCAATGTATTTACGTTAGACGATATAGAAAAAAATGGCTACTTTGCTATGGACTTTCGTATGCTAATCCTTCAGGGGCATTACAGAAATGAAGGTAATTTTACTTTTGATAATCTAAAATCTGCAAAAAATCGTTTACGAAATTGGCGCAACATTGCAGCAATCCGGCACCAAATTCATAGCACTTTTGTTGCTGATGACAACGAAAATACTGAAAAACCAGTTTCTTTATTGGCAGCGTCACAAGCGATAATTGATGCAATCGACACCGACTTAGACACACCAAGCGCACTTACGATAATTGACCAGATTTTTTCAACAATTGCGATAACTAAACCGTCATTAATTAATCGAGAGTCCTTTGTGCAGCTGCTTGAAACGATTGACTCTTTGTTGGGCTTAAGGCTCTTAGAAACCACACCCGATATTTCCGAGGATATGAAACAGGTTATTATCGAGCGGAACTTAGCTAGAAGTAAAAAGGATTGGGCAAAATCTGATAAGCTAAGGCAGACGCTACTTGGCGGTGGTATCGTTTTACGCGACCAGTCAGACAGCTGTATCTGGGAATACAAGGATTAATTTGAGTTCTTCTAGGATGCCAGTTCTTTTTGGCGGTTCTTTTTTACTCTTGCAAAATAATCATCAGCCAGAACCTTAACACAGCCGGCAATTGGGATTGATATAATACCACCAGCAATACCAAATAGATAAATCCCAATAATTACAGCAACTAATATAGCCAATGCCGACAGTTCAAGCTTTTTTGATTGAATTTTTGGCGAGATAATATTGCCTTCAATTTGCTGGTAAATGACATATATGCCCAAGAATATTAGGGCAGCTCGATAGTCATTCAACACCAACAAGCTGGTAATAATAACCGCGCCAATAGTTGACCCAAACATTGGAATTAACGAAAACACAAAGATTACAGCAGCGGTTGGTATAGTTAGGTTCATTGGTATGTCAAATAATAAGCTAAGCACTAATACTAGTACCGCCGAGAAGGCACCGGCAATAGCCGATACAATTAACTGGCCCGATACATAACTTGTAACGACATTGTACATTTTTGTTACAATCGATCGAATTGATTCCATTTTTTCTTCGTTATGGAATGATGCCCATAATCTATCCAGCCAAACTGGACCCTCTACTAGCATCAGAAACGCCAAAACAAATATCATAATACCAGAAGTGATTACGGATAGAATAGAGCCTATTCCACCGATAACATTAGAGCCAAGCCTTTGAGCAAAGTTAACCGCGTTGTCTTTAATAGACGACACGACATCGTTAAACTGTGGCTCTAGTTTGTATTTTTCTACGAACCTATTAAGGCCAGAGTATTGCTCTGTCGCTGTATCAACCAGTGATGGAACCGTCTGAGCGAACTTGGCTGTTTGTTGGATAATTGGAGGCACTGCTAAAAACACAAAAGCTCCAAGGGCCAGTACCACTGCAACATAGGCCAACGCTGTACTTAAAAGCCGACTCTTACTTGGTAGTATTTTTACTAGTCTATTAACCGGCGAGCTTAATGCGATTGCAAAGAAAGCCGCGGCGCCAACTATAATTAATGCCGTACGTGCACTATAGATTATTAACGCTACTGCAATGAATCCAATGACCACTAACCAAAATCTAACAAACGTCTTTGTGTCTATTTCTATTCTTACATTCATATCTTTATTATACACCGATTGGTATTGATTGCAGCGATATTTATTTCTTACGTAGTTTAATTCGATTACCAGCGGCAGATGCAATTCTCCACTGTATTATTGCCACACACGTAATTAGTAACGCTAAAGGCAACGTATCACGCCATGCTGGGGCAGTAAAATCGAAAAAGTCTCGCATAAACCCAAAACCAAAGCTAATAGAAACAACAAATATCACTGACAATATGTATAATACTCGCGCTAAAAGAGCGTCTCGATTGATAACAATACTAAACATTTTTGGTACTAAAAATACTAGATACACACCAAAGAAGGTAGCGATTATTACGGTAGTTGTAATGACACCTGAAAAGTCACCCGGATGAATCATGTACAGGTAGGTATAAGAAATTGTCACAACGATACCAGACAAAACTGCAATTGGTGTTATGGCTAACAATGTGTCTTTCCAAAAAAACTTTGGTGAAATGCGTTTTGTTGGAACTGGCGAAAAGATTGTCCACATCACGGTCGGCATACTAACCAAAAACATGTTCATAAAAGTAATGTGTCGTGGCTGAAATGGATAGACTATACCAAGCGCTAATGTTGAAAGTAGCAATACCACGCCGTATGTGATTTTATGAAAGAATAATGTCGCGATAAATTCAATTGATTGCATTATCCTATTGCCAAGTTTCATGCCAATGGGTAATGAAGTAAATGAATTATTTAAAAGAACTATATCGGCCACACGTCTTGTCGCGAATGCCCCGGCATACATGGCAATCCCCAAATCAGACTTCTTTATTGCTAATGCATCATTAACGCCATCACCAACCATACCGGAGAAATAACCCAATTTCTTGTAGGTCTCTACTATACGCTCTTTCTGTTCAGGTAATATTCGAGCAAAAATAACCGTATTTTTAACAGTGTCATCCCACTTATCATCAGGTATTTTCGCCAGTTGATCCCCAGACAACACGTTATGGCTTTCTTTTATACCAACTTTATGCGCGACATATTTAACGGTATCTGGATTATCACCACTGATTACTCTGATACTTACGCCATTTTCTTGAAGATAGGTAACGGTGTCTATAACTCCATCCCTTAACTCATTTGATAAAGTCACAAGTCCAATAACGGTGCCAGAGTTTTCCTTTAAATTATTTAATGAGTTGTTCGCATCATTTATCATCGCAACTAGCAAAACTCTCATACCTTTACTAGTAAGCTTCTTTATATGCGACGATTGATTATCGTTCAGTAATGCGCATTTTGATACATATTCGGGAGCTCCCATTATCACGCTGAAGGTTTTGTTATTATACTCAACCCTTACGCCGCTAAGCTTTCGACTGGATGAAAAAGCTAGATTTTGAATAATTTTATAATCACTAGGGGCAGGTAAGCCTTGCATTACGGCAGTGCCTGTCTTGCTACCGCCACTTGTTTCTTTTGCAATAATTCCAACTAGTTCAGCAGACGGGACATTGGCAGCTCCCATCCGTTCAAATTGTTCAAAGATTATCTTCTCACTAGTAAGTGTGCCTGTTTTATCAACACACAATAATTCAGTCACAGCCATTGCTTCAATGGCAGACAGTTTTTGTGGTAATACTTTTGCCTGAGCGAGCCTTATCGATCCATAAGCCAAAAACAGGGTACTAGCTAATAGTAAGCCCTCTGGTACAACCGTGATTGCCCCTGATGCAATTGTCTTGAATATCTTAATCGCATCCTGGCCTGACAGAATATAGACGACAAATATTAGAAGAGCTAGTCCTAATGCTCCAAATGTTAAAAAGGTAATAGCCTTTGCGATTGAGTGCTGAAGTGGCGTTACTTCCGGTTCATATCGCTTTAGCGCATTTGACATTTTGCCGGCTTTTGTATCAGCCCCAACAGACATTACTTTCATTCTGGCACTACCAGCAACAGCAGCGCTGGCCGCATAGGCATATGAGTTTTTAATTTTTTCAATAGGGGCTGATTCTCCAGTTAATATGCTCTCGTCTAGTTCTAGCCCTTGACTATTAATAATTATTCCGTCGGCTGGTACTTCGTCGCCGATTTGTAGTTCTACTTCATCACCAACTACAAGCTGGTCAAACAACACTTCGTGTAGTTTTCCGTTCTGATCGTATCGTCGAGCATGTGGTCTGTTCATTAGTTCTAGTTTTAAAAGCTCACGTCTGGCTCGATATTCTTGCACAATTGCCAGCGTGGTATTAAGTAAAACAACCGATGATATAAACCAGGCGTCTCGTCCCTCGCCAAGTATTAACAATACCGATGCTAATACAAAAATCGCAATCACAATTGGTGATAAAAAGTTTCGTTTTAATATCGCCATCACATCTTTCATCTTAGAATTTATTATAAAGATAAAAACAATAAATAGCTATGACCAGATGCTTATTAACGTCCAGCCATTATTATTTTGGTCATATTTTAGATGATAATTTGTTGTTCCGTCGGATAGGGTAAAAAACTCAGCGATATGCTCACCGCATCGCAATAAACACCGAAGCCCAGCATCGATAAAACTATATGTCACACCTCTAAATTCCATACGTTTTGGATAAGCAGTTAAATTTTTCTTAAAGCCTAGGGCGGTCACAATAACTTGTTCGTTTATATTAACCTTATTCATAGCTCACCTCCGATTAGTTAAATGCACATTAATACAGACCGGTTAAAAATTTGATATTTTACCAGCGAACGGATTATTGTTGCAAGTAAATCGGATAAAGATAAAATACCGTTCAGTTTTATCTCGTTAACCAATTTACTGGTGTATTTAACGTTAATCGGTGAACTACATGTGTAGTGCGATAACGACTTGTGATGGCTTTATAAGCCTGTGAGTGGAAAGGTTTTGCCCAGTACCCACATGACTGCTATTAGTATACATCGCGTTATATTGAACTCGTCAACAGTAATATTTACAATGTGTTTATGTTAAAGTCTGATACAATATTAATATGATAAAAGTAGTAATTAGATTAATTGAAACACTTATGGCATTTGCACTCATTATATTAATTTATGCTGTTGTGTCATGGAATGTGTTTGGACGTCCAACCTTTTTGTCAAAAGGAATTGACTGTATGCCAAGTGCTAATATCCAAAACGGGCTGGACTTAATCGAAAGCAAAAGCAGCGCGGCCAAGCCATTTTTCCGAGACGGATCAATGTTTGGTAATAAATGCGTTACTTTTTAGTTATTGCCGAACCAATTGCCTGACTAATATTTTCGTAGCCATCACGCTTTAATAACCTAGATAAGTCATAATTTATTTCAGCTGCTATTTGTGGACCCAAAAAAATCATTCCTGTGACTAATTCCACTAGACTGGCGCCCAGTTTAATCTTTTTGTAGGCATCCTCAGCTGAGAAAATACCGCCCACACCTATAATCTTTAGCTTATCTCCATATTTCTTGTAAGTTTGACGGATTAGTTCGTTACTGGCATCCCACGTCGGCTTGCCGCTCAAATTGCCCTTAACACTATCAGGAAACTTGTCTTTCAAATCAACGTTTGAACGGTCTTTAAACAGATTGGCTATTGTAACGGCTTGGACAGCAGAGTGTTTTATAATCACATCTAATATTTGGCTAAACGCGCTCCACGGTAAGTCAACTGGCATCTTGACAGCAATTGGCTGCTTTACGCCGATTTTATCAACGGCTTTTAGCAATTTTTCTAATCTGGCTGGAGTAGTGAAGGGCTCACCGCCAAAAGCATTTGGACAAGATATGTTCAATTCTATCATTGTCACGTTTTGGCAGTCTTTTGCTTGCTTTAGGGTTGCAATATAATCGTTGATGCCAGCATTTACACTAATCACGTTTTGGGAATTAGTTTTGGCAACCGAAACGATAACTGGGTAACCTGCAATTGTATTGTATTCGCTTACCCTTTGTAAATTCTTAATGGAACCTTGATTGCCCAAACCGGCATTTACAACTAATGACTTCGTTTTTGGCAGTCGATAAAACCACGGCCTGGGGTTGCCAGCACAGGGTAGAGCAGTAATTGATCCAGCCGTACTAAAGCCAAAACCCAGTTTGTCAACTACTGGTATGATTTCGGCATTTTTATCTAGCCCCGCTGCCAATCCAACAGGATTATTAAACTGAATACCAAACAGATTCTGTTGTAATGATTTATCAATCTTGCGACTAAATATTAACTTGGTTAGTCCACGCAACATCCCGACTCGGCTAAATACACTTGCAAAAGTAATCATGTCAGCATGTGTTTTGTCAGGCGGGATTAAAAACAGTATTGGCTTGGCCAAATATATATAACAAAACCGAATAACTCGCCAAATAAATCGTCGTATCATTGTTATCTAATTATATCACTTGGGATGTGATGTGTCGGCGAAAACCTGCTTGGTTAATATTTATTTTTATTAAGATTTGAAAATACGACTAAATAGAGTCGAATTTATTGTCAGTAATATATTAAATACCAAGATTAGTTGTAAATAGCTAATAACATCCAGTTAATAGCTCGTTTTTTTCAGCAATCAAATCTTTATATTCCCTTACAAGTAAAACTAACTGGTTTTTTTGCATATTCGACAAATCAAATATATGTAATAATAACGAGTCAATTTGTTTGACTTTCTCTCTTGTTATACTCAAGTCATTTTGACTTGTATTATAAGAAATATTACTGAGCACTTTGTTCTTATAGTCTAACGCGACATCATCAAAGATCTTGAGACGCTTAATTGAATTGCACCTGTCCTTTTCTGGCAATAACCTAAGCTTTTTATCAAACAAATTTCTGAGGGCAATAATTTCCATTAATTCTAAATTACTTTTAATTATCTCAGAAACGATTCCATTACCCATCGAGTTTATTTCTGAAATTCTTTTTTCGACTGACTTAAGTCTTTTACACCTTAAATGTCCAACTCTACTGTTTTCGAATTTAATATGAAACATTGAATTAAGTCTTGTTGATAATGGGGAATATGGATCGTAAATTGTGACATTATTCTCATTGGCGATCTCATTAAACAATAGGAAATCTATGTGTAAGTCGTTTAATTGATTTAACTCCCCAAAGGGTAGATTAATAATTTCACTTATTTTTTTAGCATACGACTTGGGGAAGCGATTTTCTAATATAATTTGATTAATATAATTATTTTTAATATCAGACAAGCGCGTATTGACTAGACTAATCATCAGCTCATTTGCTTGCTGATCAGTAAGTAATAGATTCTTGCTTATCAAATTAATAAATGATTTATTATTAATTTTTTTCTCGATTAGGCTCAAGCTTGGATATACATTTTCAAGATAATACGTTAATGAGTCCTGGCTATCTTCCGTAATTTTATTCAAATAACTAAATAATTTTCTTTTTGTATTATCAAATTGCTTGCATATGCT
>CAYOUQ010000007.1:12638-37260 GCA_964407205.1 uncultured Saccharimonas sp. (SeqCode) | reverse complement strand
GTATTACTCTCTCCGGGCTGAATCATCCCATAAGCTTTTGCAACATCCATCTTGATATCTTCAATTAACGGAAACTTAACCTCGACGTCTTTCATTCCTTTATATTCAATTTTTTCTTTGATAGTTCGAAGCCATGCAATGTGACTATATAAACCGTCAACAGACAAACCAACTAGTTGACAATTTGCTTTGCAAAAATCTTTTTCCATGCTTGCAAAAGTCATAAATTCAGACGTACATACGGGTGTAAAGTCCGCTGGATGGCTAAATAAAATTATCCATTTTCCTGAGTAGTCTTTTGGAAAATTAATTTCCCCCTGAGTTGTAACCGCCTTAAAACTTGGCGCATTATCTCCAATTCTTGGCATCATTACTTGATTTGTGTTATTTTCCATATTCCTCCTTATTAATTAATAATTTCTATAGCTTTACCATTCACAACAGCATCGCTAATCTTATTATAGGCGCTTGCTAATATTCTTTGGAACGTACTTTGACTCGTTTTCATCTCTTTTGCACATTCATTTTGATCAAGCCCAACAATATTCTTAAGTCGTAAGGCCTCAGTCTCTTCAAGTGTCAATTCAATAATTTCAAGAGTGCTCATAGGCACGCCTTGGGGCTTAAAATACGTCACATTGGGATTATGACATATGTTTCGATATAATCTAGGTCTTGGCATAATATATTTCAATAATTATTATAACAGCCCATAATAAAATAATGAGCTGTTATAAATCTCCTAAATTTCTTTTTTAACTGTATCCTTTTTGTCTTTCTTGCTTTCTTTTTCAACTAAATCCTGTTTCTGTTGGCAAAGTGGACATAATGGGCAACAAACAACATTGTTTCTATTTCGACCAAGTCCTAGACCTCGCCCTAAACCAAGACCAAGTCCTTGTCTTGATAATCTTGGCAAAACGCCGCCACAACCAGGGCAAACTCCTAATCCTCGACCTGTCCTTGGCCCTTGTCCGTTTGGTCCTGTCCCATCTAATGCTGGCATAATACTACTCCTTTCGTATTGTTATAACTACATTATGAGTATATACCCATAACTAATACTGCGTCAAGTATTTTAGCAAGATGGTTTAATCGAACTACAAACTTTGCCCTGTTTTGCAATCCAATCACCTAAACCACCAAGACTAGTTACGTTCTTATAGCCTGCGTTTTCTAGGGCAACCTTGGCTTTACCAGCCCTAACTCCGCTTTTACAATAAACATAGATAGGTTTTGTTTTATCGATTTTAGAATAGTCCCCATTTAAAATATCCCCTAACGGTATATTTATTGCCCCATCAGCATGACTTTCTGAATACTCTTCTGGCTCTCGGACATCAATAATCTGACCTCTGACCGATTTTATTTGCGCAGATAATACCGCAGTATCAACTTTTGAGACAACCTTATTTTGTGAGTTTTTATAAAATACCAATCCTACAACTAATAAGATTGCGATTGAGCAAATAATGATAACCTTTTTCATATATTCTCCTAAGGTTATTATACAGAAAATTAATAACAATAAAAAGGTCAGGGAACTCGGTCACCATTTCGCTTGCTCAGTCTCTGCAGGGAGACTGGTCGCCGTTAGAACCAAACAACAGAGGCAAAATAGAAAAAACCGCCCTTTCGGACGGTTCCAGCCACAAAACTACATATCTGAAGTTTTGTAAAATATTCGCTAAGCTAAGGAGTTAAATCGGGCGACTGGTCAGGGAACCCAGTCACCGTTTTTGACTGTTTGGCTTGGCTCTGGAGGCCGGACTCGAACCGGCAACCTCGAAGTTAACAGCTTCTTGCTCCACCATTGAGCTACTCCAGAATAATTGTTTTTATGAACTCTCGCCCATTACCCGACTTGAGACCTTTTTCTCTAGCCAGCGCTTCCGAACGAGTGGCAACTGATTCTTTATAAATCAATTTCCATTCACCAGGAAACCTAGATGTGTATGAACTATACGTGTGATCGTTATGTTGCCTCAGCCTAATTTCAATATTATATGTCTGTCCAATATAATATTTGTTAGCCTGTCTGTTGTATATTACGTAAACAGTATACATCATGTTGACATCTTATTGCTCCACCTTCGCTGTACAGCGAAGAGCTACTCCAGTCCGCTTTCGCTGTACAGCGAACAGCGGAACTTACGGTATTATACCCGTTTTCACCTCTTATAGTCAATAGCTAGGAACGCTTGTTATCTCGTAAATAATTGGCTAGTCTGGTTTTCATAGCCATATGTGCACCTTCCAGCCCCAAGACTTTTAGTGCACCAACCAACACATATAATTCGTCTAATACATCAGGATCATTTGATTCATCCAACTGGTCAAATTTCTCAGTAACATTATTAATTAACCACTTTTCTTGTGCAGGAGTTGGCGTTTTACGAATTGGCGCATCATCCAAATGCGTTGTTACGACCTCTAACGACCTAGCCGAATGGTCACGCTTGTTTAAATAGCCCTTAGCTATCAAACCATCGATATGCACAGCTACTGTCGAAACTGATTTATAGCCCAGCCCACGCATAATTTCACGATAACTTGGACCATAGCCATGGCCCTGAATAAATACATCAACAAAATTCAGCAGCTCACGTTGTTTTTTACTGGATCGCTTTATTCCCATGACAATATTATAAACTATTATTCCTGCAATGTTCCAAACTTGTTCGCACATTCAGCAACAACACAGACACAGTTTATTCAAACCATTTTTTTGTCACTTGCCTATTACTTACAAATAACAATGGTTATTTACTATTTTTACGACTTTGTTTCCTAGATACTATTACTAACATTACAACAGCGATTAAACCAAGGCTTATAGAAAACATAGGATTTGTTTGCAAAGTCTTAAAAAGTGCAGTATTTGGAGCCTTTACAGTGCCATCCGTTCCATTCTTTCCATCAGCACCATCTGCACCATCTGCACCATCCGCACCATCTGCACCATCTTGACCGTCAATTCCATCACGGGTGACAAGAAAACCACTCTGGCCAGCATTGTCGCTTAAAATCGCGGTTATTTCTTCACCATTGACTTGAAATTGTACAAATTTTAAATCATAACCATTACTATTGAGGCCTACTATTGATACATTTCCTGTATAGGTCTCTGGAAGAAGGGCTTGGTAATTATTAATAAAGTATGTCGAACCGTTAAGAGACATATCGCTGATTGTCAAGGTGCCACTGTCTATCATAAAAGTTATCGATGGGTTTTCTTCTCCATAAGTAAATGAGGCTGGAAGACTTCCAGTTGTGATACCATCGACAGAAATTGGGTTCGTAAATAGACCGCTAGTTGAATATGATAAAACAATTGATCCTCCAAGATCTATGTTGATACTTGAAGAACCAAAGGCGCTATTACCGTCATCGTTGTACAATTTACCAGTAGATAGGACTTGAGTAGTCCCAGAATAGGTATTTGTACCCCTAAACTTTACCGAAGAGCCTGCAGATATTCCACCACTACCTGTTATGTTAGAATCAACGTAAATCATTGTGAATTCATCGGCTGCCACATTATGGATAAATGAAAGCGTATAGCCGCCTAGTGTTAAGGTATCACCAGTTGTACCTAGATAGAAATTATATGCAGCCGACACCTCGACATTGCCGCCTAAAATGATGTCACCCCATAACGTCGTGAAGGCTGTTGTATTATTATATATCCCTGTTGTAATAGTGGTTGGTTGAATAAGCTCAACAACAACACCAGTATTGCTAGCGTTACTCTCAGAAAAAGTAATTGTTCTAATTGATAAATTACTTATGTCATTCGTTGGGTTGCCTATTGTTGAAGCGAAGTTTGGAAAAATTAAATCATCTCCGTTGACTGGTGCTACTCCGCCAGCCCAGTTGGCAGTATTACTCCAATTACAATTTGTAGTACAAGCGTCACCAGCCCAAGTCTTTGTTGCAGCGAACGTTTGATGGCCTAGCCAAACGTTTGCGATAACTTATATTGCAAAGACCAT
This sequence comes from uncultured Saccharimonas sp. (SeqCode), assembly GCA_964407205.1. GTDB lineage: Bacteria > Patescibacteriota > Saccharimonadia > Saccharimonadales > Saccharimonadaceae > UBA1547. Next base: position 33,265 of record CAYOUQ010000007.1, on the reverse strand, counting down.
AAACCCAACAGCAAATAGCTTTCGATTGAATATGTTTTTAATTTTCATTTTTTCCCCTTTTTGTTTTTTTAAACTTATGCTTATATTAAACACCTATTGGTCATAAAATTCAACATTATATTAAAAGTTATCCACAGATTGTTGTTCCTAAGTTATTGTGCCTGCAATGTTCCGACTTTGTTTGCCAGGTCGGCAATTGTTGCCCAACTGCTACCATCACTCATAATGACCAAAACGTATGTACCAGTTGGTGAGTAGACGATTGCCGCATCGTTTAATACCCCGTCAATAAACCCAACCTTATCCGCGACCTCTCCACTAACCCCAGACGGTATACCATCACGATAAACATTACTCTTCATTGCATTTATCAGTGTGTCTCGGCTGGATTGTAAGTTTAATATTTGGCCAGTTTGCAGCTGCGCCAAAAACAGGGATAAATCAGCGGCTGTCGTTCTGGCATAGCCATCGTCTGTCGACAAGCTTGTACCGATACAGCCAATATCATGCGCCTCATCAGTAACATTTTGCCAACCAGCTTTTTCCGATATCGCCTCGGCACAATCGTTATCAGAATATACAATCATGTCATTAAAACAGGCTGCTAAATCGCGCCCATCGTCTAGTATTTGATCGGCCCAGCTCCAATATCCGTTTTCGATTCGTTTGAGGACGCTATAGGCAGTAAATAGTTTGTACGTGCTGGCCGAAACCAAAACATCATCACTATTATAAGACGCGCGCCTGTGCTTACCCGACAGCTCTATAAACGAAACGCTTGAAATACCTGTCCCAGAATTTGCATACTGTTCCAGTAGTGCTGAAATACCCGAATCTGTCGGACTATAACCGCGATTATACACAACCCTTGGCGGAACTGTAATTGTGACAGCCGTTGCCGATCCACCATTATCAATGGCGTTTTCGATGCTTTTCAGCGTTTCAGTAACATTTAAATCAACACCACTAACCCCATCAATACGCGATGTCTCATAAAAATCGTATGTCGTAACGGTCGTCGTACCTGCTTCGACCCTTACCTTTGATGCAATATTATTTTCCAAATAATCAGCCGCTTTTAGCGAGCTAAGGCTGTATGTTATTTTGTTGTTTACGTTACCAAAATCCATCCACCCTAATATGTCACTACTATTAATTAATTGATCATTACCATTTACAGATATGGTGACGCTGGGCCCAACCTTATCTATCAAATAGTTTCCATACTGCACAGCGTCACTGTCACTAATTGCCGGTTTAGTCTGCTGAGCTGGGATAACAACATCGGCCAAGTCCAGCCGGGGAGTTGCAGCAGATAATAATTGCCGGACATTATTGATATCACAACTGCCACCAGTCTGTGATGGCACAACCTTAAATTCGCCGCCTAAATACTCTAGCGACGCATCTTTAGCGGCCATAGTGCAATTATTGCCAAAATGGTTGGCAATGTAAGCGCTTTGTATTTCTGGGCTACGCGAATATGTCGGCTGTGAGTTATAGCCAAAAATATATTGTCCCCACAAAATTGAAGTTGGCACCAAACGCAGATACCAAGGATACCTATATTCATGCATCCTGGACCCGTTAATCGCCGCCATACCTATATCATCAAGTGACGGCTCAAGATAAGGTTTTTCTGATTTCCTGCCTAAATAAATATTTAACTTTGCATCCTTGTACAGTTTATTCAAACGTACGGAAGTATCTGTTTTTGTCCACCCGCCAAAAGATAATCCGTCGATTTTTACAAAAGGCAGCAGGCGATTAACTGGATAAAATATCTGCGTAATTGTCATCAACTGCAAAATAGCCAATAATAAAATAAGCCACAGCCAATGCTTGACGTTCAATTGAACAGAAGATATTTTCTTTGACTTACTCACCTTAAATACACCCTAACATTACCTTATAATTATAAGGCTTAAACCTTAAACTAGCTAATAATTACTTTTTCCTAATACGAAAGCTAATTAAGCCAAATTTCCACAGTAGCAAAACAAATACCAACATTGTGGACAGAAACAGATAGACAACACTACGACCATCCAGTCTGGTCGAAGCTATCGCAAGTCCGCCTAAAACTAAGCTGGCTGCGTAAAAAACGAATGTCGCCTGTTTGTGACTTAACCCCATCCCCAATAATCGATGGTGCAAGTGTCGACCATCTGGCTTGAACGGGCTTTTGCCGGCAGCTAATCTGCGCGCAACTGCAAAAACTGTATCAAATATAGGATAAATCAATGCAATAATTGGCACCAGCATCGAAAAAGTTGCGGCCGTTTTGACCGAACCCATTATTGCCAGAACCGCCAAACCAAAACCCAAGAATGACGACCCTGATTCGGCCATAAATATCTTTTTTTCTTTGTTCTTTGAGAAGTTGTAGGGCAGATATGCAAAGGCAACTGCGCCCAGAATAAAGCTTAACACTGCTGTCCCAGGCAGGTTAATCATCAGTGATACAACTCCCATTGTCCATGCCACGATTGCCACCACACCTGCGCACAACCCATCAATCCCGTCCAGTATCCTGATGGCATTTGTGACGCCAACTATCCAGAGCAAGGTAAATGGTATGGATAGCGACCTAAGAAAAAATAGACCATCATTGCCACTGCCAAAGTTACCAATAAAATCAATTCTGACACCAGCAATAATTACAATTACGGCAGCTAATATCTGACCGATTAGTTGATAAATCGAAGGGATGTCATACAGTTCATCCATCAAGCCAACGATAACCAGCAACAACCCTGCCACCAACAGCCCAATAGTTTGGCTTGAAAAATCACCTACAAAAACTGTTGTAGCCAAAAACCCGATAAAAATCGCTACACCGGCGCCATTTGGTATTGCAAAGGTGGTTAATTTTCGCACTTCTTGTTTGGGAGCATCAATATTCCCGACCTTGATTGAAATTTTACGAATGAACGGCATAATTGCAGCTGTAATAGATGCGGCAAGTAACGGCAACAAGATCAACTTAATTGTTGTCATATGTTATTATTTTATCACTTTCTGATAGGCTTCCACTGTTTTATCAACCCATTGTTTCGTTAAGAAATTGTTAATTACATATTCTCGTGCATTCTTACCGACTACTGTCGACCCATCAATGTCCTCGACTGCCTTTGCAATAGTATTTGCGATAGATTGTGGGGTCAAGTCGGTGCTGATATACCCAGTTTTTTTATCAGCCACAATCTCGGTCATGCTACCAACTGGCGTTACAACTACTGGCAAACTTTGTGACATTGCTTGAACCAATGCGAGTCCGAATCCTTCACATCGTGACGGCTGAACGTAGATATCAACAAGGTCCAGAAATTTATATATATCAGATTTATAACCCACAAACTCAACGCGGCTTCTAATACCTAAATCATTCGCCAATTTGCGCAAACTGCTCAACTCGTCACCTTCGCCAGCAATTTTCAATCGTAGTCTTTTATTTTCTAACTGTGCGAATGCCCTTATTAATAAATCGTAGCCTTTAACGTGATGCAGTCTGCCAATACTGCCAATCACTAACCGTTTATGTGCTCGTGGCTTCGGGGCAGGATAGTCAGCGCCATTGTAAACAACATCAATCATACGGGCGGATACGCCGGATTTGATCAATACTGACTTTAAATATTCTGAGACCGCGATATAACGTCTGGTCTGTTTCCTGCCAATCAGGTCAACTAACCGATAAATATTTCTAATAACGACATTTTGATAATCGGCCGATGGGTCGGAATGGACTGTGACAAGGTTAGGAATATGATAGAATTTTGCAACCAATCTGGCATAAGCGTTAGCTACCGTACCTTGCGATACTATTAAGCCTATACCATTTTCGGTGCAATATTTTCCGATTTCTTTAACAGACCCAAAGTTAATTCGGTCTTTACTGAAAATCTTAACATTATGCCCCAGAACGACCAATCTTTCAGTCAGCGCCCACTCGCCTAATGACAGCAGTTCAATCTGTATATCAGCTTTTTTAGTATTTTCGAACAAGTTGATTAGGTAGTTCTCTATGCCGCCCAGCGACTGTCCGCCACTGTATAATATCGCAATCTTTTTCATATCATCTGCTTTCATATAAGTGCCCCTTTCCTATACCTAAGAATACACCAAATATAGCCGCCATTGGCGCAAAATACCATACGTTCTCAAAACACCCGACAACAAACATCGACACCAACAACGAAACCGATGCTAGGCTAACAATATTGCCCCTCTGTTTAAAATCACGGACCGCATTTACAAAATAGCTTATAAAAAATGATAAGGTGAGCAAAAACCCGACCAATCCTGTCTGACATAAGATTTGCGGCCACTGCATGTCAACCATAAATGAAGCAACCAGACCATCTTGTGATAACAGCCCATACACCGGGCTGACATAATTTCTTGCAATGTTGTTTCCATAAGCTCCAGGCCCTATGCCTATTATTGGGCTTGATTTAAATAAGTCTAAAATACTTCTAAACGACCATATTCTGCCATCGATAATAGAATCCGATATAAATTGACCAGTGAAAACCACACCCAATCTCTGCCTAATACTTGGGATCAATAGTGCAGTCAGACCAATAAATGACAGCCAAATATAACGCCAGTTTTTTATTAGAACAAATGTAATAATTGCGCTCATCAAGCCAAGCCAACTCGCACGCGAGAATGTTAGGATTAAAACTATTCCGGCTAATATTGAATAGACAAACAGATACCATTTTTTATAAAACCATGACAAAAACATCGCAGCTAGACTAATAACCATTGCCAAAGCCCCAAGGTTGTTTGGATTTTGGCTCCATCCAAATATTCGAATCGTGATTAATCTCTCCTGGCTAGACACCCAATAGGCCGGAGTTGCCATCCCTGCAAACGACTGGATTAAACCAGCCAGTAATAATGGTAATACCGCAACAAATATCACGACCAATAAATATTTCACAATACGCTTATCGTAAGTGCTGGCCACTATCATATACAATGGGAAGATCGACACAATATATATCCCATTTGCTATTATTGCCAAAGGCGTCCCATTAATTGCGCTAATCAATGAACTGATAATTGCAACTACAACAAATAAAACTAAATATGTATTTGCGCGTGATGACGCTAGCTTTCTTTTATCACAAAACAGCGCAGACATTATCAACAATAAAAACCAAACTTGATATGTATCAACAATGGTGCCAACTAATATAGACTGGTATAAAACAATTATGATAGATAGCGCATAACATAATACTGAAACATATGGTTTCGAAGCATGGTTTAACAACTTCAATATCCTTGATTCGCCAAAGAATTCCGATTGCCTATCGACATACAGCCAATTAACAAGTTGTGCCACTATAGACTCATTTATATTCAACTTAATCTTCATACGAGTAATCAGTAATGTAGCCGGTCGCGCTATAGTCACCTTTAAGTATAACCTTTTGGTTTGCGTAAATACGCTGACCTAATAAAATTGACTTGTCCTGGCGTATGTCGCCAAGCGCCCTCAGTTTAATAAATAATCTTAAGGCTCCATCTGCCCCAGTAATTAACTCATACGATACCTGCTCGACTGGATAATGGTCGCTGTCGATAAATAAATTCTTGGAGCCATCTAGCTTACTTTTTATATTTTCAATTGTTGGCTGATCGGTTACAACGACTTGGACATTAACCATTTTTGATCCCAAATATGGTTTATTGTCGTATGCAACAGCAATAACGACTGCACCTAACAATATGATCGTCAGCACAATTATGTCAAAAAAATTTAACTTATATTTTCGTTTGGCCATGTTGTATTTTCCATTTTACTACTTGAAAAATAAATAACGGGACTGCATTCCATACCCTTTGAAAACGATTTCGGCTGGCTGTCTCGCTTTTGTTAAATAAAAATCGCCATATCCATTCACACCCAATTCGGTTAATAAGCTTTGGTGCTTTTTGAGCAGGAAAGGCAATCCGCGTGTAAGTTCCGCCCTCGCCGACTGCAAATTTCACATTTTTCAATTTATCCTTATTGTCATTAATCCAATATTCCTGTTTTGGTGACCCCATTGCAACTGGTAGGATCGCAGCACCAGATTTATTAATAATTTCGACAGGTTTTATAGATTTATCATTCCAGAAGTCATAGCCATTTAATGCCCCGACTATGTTTAGTTTTGGATAATCTTTTTTAATGTTTATCAAAGCTGGCTCTAATGTAGCCTGTGGACTACCGAACAAGAAAAACTTTGCCTGTTCGTCAGTCGCCACGTCCAATACTGCCTGAAAAGCTTCGACACCAGGTAGAACTTCCGGTAACGGGTAAGTTAAAAATTTTGGGTGCAGAACGATTGCCGCTCCACTGTAAATCATTTGATAAATTGCTTGTATCCTTCGCCAGATTTTATTATTACTTATTGGTAGCGTCAAATACCTGGCCGCCCATTGAACCCCACGTCCATCTGCAATGTGCAAATCAAATGAATTTAATACCTTTGTATAATTGTCGTCACAAAGTGAACGCTGTAAAAATTCAGTGTTAATCTTTACGACTTTTAATAATTTATCGCTTTGTAAGCTTTGTTTGATATACCCTCGGAACTGACTCATTGTACAAGCGTCTAATTTTAGCCTTAGGACAAACATGCTAGCTTGCCGTATTTTTTTATCCATAATCCTATTATACCTTTTGACAGACACAAAATGATATAATATTAACCATGAATATACTTGTAACTGGTGGAGCTGGCTATATCGGCACACACACAATAATAGAACTATACAAAAATAATCATACCGTCGTTGTTGTTGACAATCTGTCCAACAGTAGCCAAGAGTCATTAACCAGGGTTGAGAAGATTACGGGCACAAAAATACCTTTTTATCAAATCGATGTCTGTGATAACGCGGCTATGGACAAAGTTTTTTCTGAGAACAGCTTTGATGCAGTAATTCACTTTGCAGGCTTAAAAGCTGTCGGGGAATCGATCAAAAAACCGATTGAATATTATCAAAATAATATAGGCTCAACCTTGTCGTTAGTCAATGTAATGAATAAATATGGTGTGAAAAAGCTTGTCTTCAGCTCGTCGGCCACTGTTTATGGTGAACCTTCCGAACTACCACTGAAAGAGACTAGCCAGATTGGAGTTGGTATAACTAACCCTTACGGCCGTACAAAATACATGATCGAAGAAATTCTTCGTGACCTGTCGGTCTCCGACAAAACATTCGAGATAACACTGCTTCGATATTTCAACCCAATTGGCGCCCACGAAAGCGGGATGATTGGCGAAGATCCAAATGATATCCCAAATAATTTAATGCCATACATTGCCCAGGTGGCAGTTGGTAAATTAGAAAAAGTTAATGTATATGGTAATGACTACGACACCCCCGACGGCACAGGAGTCCGTGATTATATTCATGTCGTGGACCTAGCCCGAGGTCATGTCGCAGCTCTGCAGCGCATAAAACCTGGCTGTGATGTATTTAATCTAGGAACTGGTAATGGGGTATCCGTCCTACAGCTGATTGCGGCGTTTGGTAAAGCTGCCGGAAAAGAAATCCCATATCAAATTGTCGCTCGACGTGACGGTGACACGGCATCGTGTTATGCCTCGGCCGAAAAGGCCGAACGTGAGCTTGGCTGGAAGGCCGAAAAGACTATTGGTGACGCCTGTGCTGATTCTTGGCGTTGGCAATCAAACAACCCAGAAGGATATACTAGCTAATAGATTTTTGTGATCAATAAGTATATTCTATTTACCGATATTTAGTATAACCACGCCAATAATTACAACTAGCAGGCCAACTAATTTGGCAACCGTCACAGATTCGTGGAAGAATAAAACAGCTGACGTGAATATTAGAACCGACGTGACCCCAACGGTAAACGGATTCAAGAACGATAGGTCATGGCGGCTGACTAAGACGATATACAATAAAAAGCTAATACCATAACATATTATGCCTAGCAAAGAGTATATCGACAGACTAATATCAACAATTGGCATTTTGAGTAATAGACCATTTTTGACTATAGAACCGAACTTAATTAGCACTAACCCTGAACATGTAAACAAAAAATAAGATATAAATAATATGACATCTTTCATATTATTTTCTGCCTTCTTTCTTTGACCGAAGTATCGCCAGCTCTTGGCCCGCCCTCGTTAATTTATCTTGGATGCTGGCAATCTTCTTATTCAGTCTTAGATTGATTAATAACAAGAATAAAATACACCCAACGAAAAGTAGTGAAGGCGGGTAATCTACCCCAACTCTTACTGCTATTTTGTCAATAATTTTTGGATAAACAGAAAGACCAAGCACAACCAATGATCCAAATAGCCAAAAAAAGCTTTCGTTAATAGATAGGCTTCCTTTTATTACTGTCCTCAGAATAATAACAACAAAAAACAGAGCCGCTAAAATAAATAGATAATTGAACTCCATTATTCTCTCCTCCTAATTTCTAAACTCTTTAGCACATTAATAAAGATGGAATAAGTAACCTTCACGGTATATTTGATTGGTTTGATGACACCGCTATGCATACCCTCGCCATTTTCTCGTAATTTCATAACAACCGGTACTTCATTAACTTGGTAACCAGCTAATAACATTTCTACCAACAGGTTGGCGTCCGGGTATTCTGGGTATCCGCCTATTTGTGAATATTTTTCAATAACTCTCCGATTTAGACATTGGAGCCCAGAGGTCGGGTCTGTAATCTTTTTACCGCAAAACAATTCTACTATCATGGAATTTAATTTCGTACCGATTACTCTAGCTAGCGGGTGTTTGTAGTCAGTTTTCTTTGCAAACCTCGACCCAATAACTATATCGACATTTGAACTCTTTATCTCTTCATACAGTTTTTTTGCTTCGTTAGCTAGGTGTTGCCCGTCGGCATCAAACTGTATAACATAGCCATAATTTTTGTCCTTGGCATATTTAATTCCGGCCTGGACGGCCATAGCATAGCGGACGTTAAACGGCATATCTAGACAAACAACACCCATAGATTCGGCTATTTCTTTAGTATTATCTTTTGAACAATCATTAACAACGACAATATCAGCATCAGGCAAATTATCTCTTATGTCATTTATAACCCCGCCTATGTTTGCTGACTCGTTGTATGCAGGGACGACAAACAACAGCTTATCATTATTTTGAGAATATACAGCATCAACACCCTTTTTCTTCTTTATGTAGCTCACAACAAAAACAATTAGAGCCAACAGGGCCAACGGATAGACCACGGATATGTAACGGTCGATAATAGCGCCAGTGAATACATTGGTTAATGCATGGATAAACGATACGCCCGAAAGCAACAGGACCATATCATTTAGCTGGATGTGTTTATTATTTTTATTGATTTTATTTCTCAAGCTTTTTATAAACCTCGCAATAGAAATAATAAAAACAATAGGTAACATCAGAAAAGTCATCACAAATAACATCTGGTGTGGCCCGCCTATCAGGCCAAAGGCTGTTTCTACAACTATGTTATTGTCGCGATACACCTCATAGCTATCAAGGACGTCTGCTACTTCGGGTCGGTCACCTTTTTGCCACCAATAAATATTTCTATCGACAAAGACACTGTAGCTAAGATTATAATTTTCTCCACCAGTTTTAAATATATTCCTCGCGAGTGGCACCCATTGACCTTTCTCTGTTATCTGGAATGACATGAAGTCGATTAATGATAGATAGTTGTACACATACGACCTAGCAAGAGTCACTGGATGTTTTATCGCAAAATTAAACAATGTCGAGGCTGAGTCAAGAACGCCTACATCCTCTCTGTTTTTGTTCCTGTCTATGATAATATAGTCGAACTCTTTGTTATTACGGTCATGTACTGTATAAAAATCATACCTTTCATATTCAATATTTCCGTTTACAATTGCGCTCTCTATGTTCCCGGGTTGAGCCCTTTCGTTTATTTTGTCACTGTATGCAATGGTTACGTGACTATAATCCGTTAACCAAAAAGCCGAGGCTCCTTTTACTAACCCCGACGAAAAGTAGCTGTTTGGAGAGGATGCTTTCAGGCATTCCCTTTTACTGCAAAGAAACCCACTCCAATAATTCGCGACAATCACCAACACAATACAGCAGAGTATAAAGCTCGCTGTTTTATAAATATTATTCTTATAACCGCCGACCCTGAAAATGCTAATAATCGTAGCTAGCAGCATCGGCACCGCAGCTAATGTCAGATAGGGTTGTTTTAACAGCCAAGCAGCAACAAAGCACAGGCTGAATAGGGCAGGCATAAGAATTAGTCTAGTCACGCTTCGTTTTGAAGGCCTGTACGATGCCCAGCTGATAGAAAGACATGTCGCAGCAAGTGCAATAAAAACCCCTACGAACTCAGTTAGCATTGCATGATAATATCCAATTGTTATTGGGTTGAAAACAACTAGCATAACAACAAGAAAAACTGTTATCAGCTTGGCAAGTCTGTCATTAATTAGACTTATTAATTTCTTAACAACAAAAAATAACACCAATAAAGTAATGGCGAAAAATACAAATGTCCCGACCAAAAACCCGACTGGGCTATCGCCAAAAATGCTAACCATGAGAACAATGACAATAGGGAAGGTTGGGCCTCTAAGCTCCCACCATTCCGAAAAAGGTAAATTCCCTCTGATAACATGGCTAATCCTGTAATATTCTGTTGAGTCAGGTGTTATAACAGGTAAACAAGAAAGATAAAAAAAGCCCAGGATTAATATAATAATAGATACCAGAATTATTAGTTTTCTATTATTCGGTTCAAAAATGTTCTTTTTCGATATATTTGGCATACTTTACGTCATCAGACCCATAAAAACTGTTACCTAACATTATAAACCATTACACTATATAATGTGAACTAACCTGTCTATTTATCGACTCACCGCCTAGTACCGACAAATATAGACAGCGGTGCATATCTGACACCGTTTTGATATCATACTTATTTTGTGCAATCTGTTGGGCATTTTTTCCATATGCTTCAACTTGATTACCTACGATAATCTTTTTTGCTGCGTCATATATCTGTTCTGGTTTATGCCAATCAACCAAGATACCAGATTTGCCATTTTTCACTATCTCAGGTATTGCACCAACCCGGGTTGCAATTACCGGCTTACCAGCTGCAGCAGCCTCCAAGACACTAATCCCAAAACCTTCGGTCTGCGAAGGGGATATGAACACGTCCCCGGTTGCCAGTGCCGCAGGCACATTATCGGTACGTCCCATAAACTTTACAAAATCCCAGTTATTTTTTTGTACCAATTCATCCAGATATTTTTTATACGATGCGTGGACTTCCTTACCATAAATCAAAAATTCCATTTTCGGATACTTATCTAACAGCTTTGACAAGCCGACGATAGCATCATCAACACCCTTACTTTCAAGTAGCCGACCAATATACAGAAATACTGGTTTTTCCGGATTATATTTTTTTACACCGACTTCAAAATCCTTTGCGTCAATGGCATTTGGTATCAATGATATTCTTGTTTTACCAATACCATAGACCTCGGCTAAATGATTAGCGACTGGTTTCGACACTGCGATTGCTTTTGTGACATATCGGTTCATTAGTCTTACCTTACGACCTGGCACCGCCATAGTATCGTGCATCGTTATAACGACAGGCTTGTGGAGTAACGCCCCTAATACTTTTGCAAAGTCCTCGCCCATGAATAAGTGGCCGTGAATAATATCAGGTTTTATTTTTTGCGCATAATTGAGTAACCCCAAACGAAAACATGGGTCAATTCGACCCAACACAGGCAAAAACAGGTGATATTTAAATTCTTTTAACACGACCTTGCCCGACAGCGATTTAGATAACGGGCCATGACCCTCTAGCGAGACAATGTACACTTTCACGTCATCATTTTTGGATAATTCGTTTGCAAGTAATACAAGCATCCTTTCGGCCCCACCGATCTCTAGGTTATTAATGATATGCAATATCCTAATTTTTTTTGCCATTATTTCAAAAATTCCTTGATTGACGCTTCGACTTTGTTTTTTAGTATTGGCAGATATTTTTCAATCTCGGTTTGAATTAAATTGTAGTTTTCAACAACTTCTCTGACTTTATTACTTATACCGATTGGGCCGTCTATGGTTGATACCGTTAACCACTTTTTGAGTTGTGGGCTGAACGAATAAACATCCGATGTGTCACTAACTAAACATGGTATTCCATGCTGCATACTTTCAATCACAACCATAGGGAAGCAATCAGTCATACTGATATACAAGTTAATGTCCATCTGGTCATATAATTTTACGAATTGGTCTTTTGGTAAAATACCATGAATTTTGACGCGATTTTTATCAATAAAGAAATGGCTTGATATCTCATTAACATGAATCTTTGTGTTCTTTATCATCAACGCTCCAACGACTTGGTTTGTGATATTACGATGCCATTGGTTTTGTCCAAAAATACCAATATTAATTGGGCCGCCCCTTTTAATTTCTTTTGCCACGTATTTTTCCGGATAGAATTTGTTCATTACAAAATACGTATTTATACCCTGCTGCCCAAAAAATTCTGCCAGGTCGCGTTTGCAAAAACCGATCTTTTCGACTATCCCCTGTTTTGCCAACTTCATAAAGTTTTCAAACACCACATTCTCGGCTGGGTAGGCATCGAACCAGATAAATGCCGAATGAATTAGTACAAATATCCGCAAATTCGGGTTCTGTTTTTTTAACTCGACTGCTAACATATCGTGGCCTTTCGCATATCCGCTAATCAAAACCTTCTTTGGTGAATATTGGTTAATCTTCTTTGCCAGCTTGGCCGCAGTGTAACGGTTATAGATGTTAGAAATTTCGATCATATCTGGCACCATTTCCTTGGTAGCAGATTTTACCCCACGGAAATAAGGCGAGACAATAGAAATAATATCAGGGGTTTGGTTATTTACATTATTAATGCATCTAGTCCTTGCCAGCCTTATAATTCCAGTCTTGTTCGCCAGTCGACTAATAACACGCCTTGGTATTTCTTTCATCCAATCTATTTTACCATTAATCGTCGTACCACATAAAATACCTTGTATGTATTGAACCCGCTTGTCCTTATGATATAATTAAATATGTACTAGGAATTGTCAGCACGAGGGCACATATGAAAACAAATAAATATCAAAAAAATAAAAAAATATATATCATATTAGGCATTGCCCTATTTATTATCTGTGGCTCTGTATTTGGCATAGTATTATGGCGGCGTAGCCAACAACCAGAAAGTCAAATAACGGATTCTTCTGAAAAAATAGATTATGGCCCGCCAACAGATGAGCAAAAGCAATCTGGCGAGGATATCAAGACATCTGTCAGCCAGTCAGCAGCTTCGGCTGATTTTGGCGTAATAATATCGGCCGCAAACGTAAACGGCGATATTATTCAAATTCGAGGAATGATCAGCGGCCTTGTTAGCAATGATGGCACATGCGATTTAACACTTTCACAGGCTGGCGTTTCCGTCCAAAAGACGGCACCTACTTATGCCCTGCCTGTATCATCAACCTGTCAAGGTTTTGATATTAACCGCAGTGAATTATCAACTGGTACATGGGATATTAACCTGACTGTTACGGTAAATGGCCAGGCAGCAAGCGCGGTCGGTCAGGTAACGTTGGAGTAGATGAATATGAAGATATTATCGACAAAAGGTCTCGGAATTCTAGCACTCGCAGCTACGCTGTATATGACTGTGTTTTGCACACCATCAGCTTCCGCCACAGGTTTTGAGGCTGGCCGAATTATCGACGACGCAGTTATGGCAAATAGCCAATCAATGAATGTTAGTCAAATTCAAGCTTTTTTGAACAGTAAAGTACCAGTTTGTGACAATTGGGGGACAAATGGGTCAACCCCAACCTCACGCCGTGATTATTTCAATAGCCGTGGTTGGCCAATACCACTAACATGTCTGAAAGATTATACCGAAAACGGCAAATCGTCGGCCCAGATTATCTATGATGCCGCTCAAGAATACACGATAAACCCACAGGTGTTAATCGTGTTGTTACAAAAGGAGCAAGGCTTAGTAACTGACGACTGGCCTGACCCGACTCAGTATCGATCCGCAACCGGTTATGGCTGCCCAGATACCGCAGTCTGCGATAGCCTATATTACGGGTTTACCAACCAAATACGCAATGCGGCAAAGATGTTTCGTCGGATATTAGATGCCTCGCCTTACTGGTATACGCCATATGTATTAGGGAATAATTATGTTCAATTCTCGCCTGACCCGGGCTGCGGTGGCACATGGGTCAACATTCAGAATCGCGCAACCCAAGGGTTATATAATTACACCCCATATCAACCAAACCAAGCGTCATTAAATGCCGGCTACGGATCTGGCGATTATTGCAGTTCATATGGAAATCGAAACTTTTATTTATATTTCACAGATTGGTTTGGATCGACCATGGCAATAAATGGGAATATCATCTTGTCGAAAGGGCTTACGCTAGACAAGCAAGAGGTCCATATCGGAGATACAATTACTGCGACATATGAGGTATCAAACTCTTCAAATTTCGAGTCACAAGCTGGTAGCCTAGGCGTGTGTGCAAGACTAAACGGCAATTGGTATGATTTCGGTATGACAGCCCAAAATACCATTTCTGCAAACGGGAAGATAACTATTTCAAAGTCTAGACTAATTAATCAATCGGGTAGTTTAAACATCTTCATCTGTTCATATAATAATTTACTTGGAGGATGGTCAAACTCGACATATCCATATAGCACATCCAACATAAATAGAACAATAGCCCTGTCAGTTAAAGACAACCCTCTAATAACAACTGGTGTATCTTTTAGCCCCATTAGTCCAAGCGTCGGCCAACCGGTCACGGCTACATTTGCAATAACTAATTACGGCTCAAGTCCAGTTAATGTCAACCAGCCGGCCTTAATTATGCGAGACCCTGTCGGGAATAATGTTGATTTTGGCGTAGATGCCATAACTACAATACCAGCCAACTCTACCTACACATATTCAAAAACACGTGTTTTTAATCTGGCTGGTAATCATAGCTTCTTTATCTCGAATTATGGCGGTGGTAATAATTGGAACGTAAATTATCCGAAGAGCGTAGGTGATAATATAGTTAGAAATGGCATATTGCAGATTAAAGACAACCCTCTAATAACAACTGGTGTATCTTTTAGCCCCATTAGTCCAAGCGTCGGCCAACCGGTCACGGCTACATTTGCAATAACTAATTACGGCTCAAGTCCAGTTAATGTCAACCAGCCGGCCTTAATTATGCGAGACCCTGTCGGGAATAATGTTGATTTTGGCGTAGATGCCATAACTACAATACCAGCCAACTCTACCTACACATATTCAAAAACACGTGTTTTTAATCTGGCTGGTAATCATAGCTTCTTTATCTCGAATTATGGCGGTGGTAATAATTGGAACGTAAATTATCCGAAGAGTTCTAGTGAGAACATTATAAGACGAGGAAGTATACTAATTAAATAACTGTTTCCCTTTTGTCTTTAGACTACACATCATACAAAAGATCACCAAAATTAACCAAACCGATACCGAGAAGAAACGTTGTCTTCGGTTAATAATCTTGCGTTATTAGAGGTTGTTATTATAACCTACAAGACATTACCGAAAGATTAAATATTGATGATGCTCAGGAATGCAAACAATTATGATGTTAGCTGATATATTTCTATCACGGTAATAACACTTGGGCTAAGCCGTTCGTCGTTTCCATTAACCCTCAGCCGCAATTGCAATGCAATGCCTTAAGCGTGATTTCTTTATTTTTGACTCACCATTCCAAAAAATTGCATAGTCATTCTGGGTATCTACTCTAGAATATATCAAAGTAAAGTCCTGCATCAGACGATCGGTTGCAGGCTTAATTGAGCTCCATGATATGTCATCAAGCACAATAAACCCATTTTTCTTATCAAGCAACGGCAGATAGTTATTTATATCATCATTTACTGCTTTCGTATCATGATTGCCGTCTATGTGTATTAGCCCGAATACCTCTCCACTCTTCAGTATCGAAACAGCCGCATCATTTGAAGTCTTTCGTATTATCTTTGCGTTCGATTTCAGCCCAAACTGTTTACATTGTGTACTCACTGTAACAAATAGTTTTTCGAAGTCTGTATGTTTAACGAAATTATCAATTTCGCTTGAAAGCTCTGCATGATCATGCTCAACTGCCTCTGAGCCAAGATACGGGTCAATACCAATGACCATACCACCAGTATGCTTTGAGTGCGCATAAGCCTGGGGGAAGAATGACCTGCCACGGTAGATACCAATATCTATTGACCTGGCAATCTTTTGGCTTTTAATTATATAGGCCAATACAGTCGCCTTTGATATACTGCACCCTCCGCCAAAATCTATAGGGACCCTGCAAAGAAGTTCATCCATCTCGAAGTGAATTTTTCTAATATTATTCATGCTCTTCATCGAGCCTTCTGTTGGATTAAATCTATTGTTTTGATAATTTGTATAACATCTTCAACTGTAGCCCCCCTGCTTAGATCACATACCGGCTTCTTTAGTCCTTGGAAAATTGGACCAACTGCGACATAACCTCCAAGCTGTTGAGCAATTTTATAACCAATATTACCCGAGTTAAGGTCTGGAAATATATATACATTTGCTTTGTCGGCCCCAAATGGGCTTTTTACATGCTTTCGCTCCCTAACCACTGGGTTATAGGCGGTGTCAAACTGCCACTCGCCAGCAACACATAAACCAGAGTTATTCGGTAATAATTTCATCGCTCTAAGTATTTTATCAGTGTCCTTTGTGTAAGCGCTACCGTTTGTAGAATATGACAAAAAAGCAATCCTAGGGTTAATACCAAGTTTTGTCGCAGAATCTGCCGTCTGAATGGCTATTTTTGAGAGTTGCTCGGGTGTCGGATTTGGGATCACTGCACAATCCGCAAATAGTAGTCTTTCGTTTTCTTTGACCATAATGAAATAGCTACTTAACACTCCGTCTTCACACCCAATTAGCCTAAGGGCACTACGTATAACTACCGCTGTGGGCATAGTTATACCACAAATAACAGCATCTACGATACCTTTTGATAGTTTGTGAAGAGCATCATCTATATTCTCGGGCTTATCTGGCATTAACACATTAATACCCAGTGATTTGCATTTTCTATAAGCTAGCTTAATAGTCTCATTATCACTCTCAGGTAAATATATCAATCTACGAATATTTCTATTTGACATTTTTTGAAAGCTCTTTTATTTTTTTACTTCGTGGCTTCAAATATTTCGAAGGAACGCCTATATAAACACCCCAAGGGTCTAAGCTCTTATTAACTAAGGTCATTGCACCAGTAACGGAGCCTTCACCTATATGAACACCGGGGAATACAATTGTACCAGCACCAAGCTGTGTAAAATTCTCGAGAACAACTTCAGCCCTTTCAACATTACATAAATCTTTAGGAGCTAATGGACTAATCATATACTCTCCAGAAAAATCGTCACTAGCGCTAAAAATAATAGTCTTAGGTGAGCAACCACAAAAATCTCCAATCTTTATCCCACCTCCTCCATATAGTCCCGTATATGCAGAAATATGCACATAATTTCCAATATCTATTCTTCCTGATAGTATTGTGAAGTCATCAATCCTGACATTGTTCCCGATTCTAATTGTCTCAGGAGAATAGATACTAGCCTTCTTGCTTATATTAACATTGGCTCCAACACTAATAAAGCCAATTTTCTGAAGCTCCCTTTCGTCATACATGCTTCCCATAATCACTCCCTTGTTGGCATTTACTTGGCCTAATAATATTACATTATATTATGTAAAACTTATAAAGTCTATGCCATGTTGATCTCTCATCCAGAGAATCACTTAAAAGAAGGCCTTATGTGCTAATAAATTTATATGTTTTGAAAATTATCAGTTTTATTAATTTTCTCTGTTTATTAAATTGATATCATTATATTTTTTTATTGCTACTTCAGGACTACCAACATATTCTACTCCACCTGAATCTAATAATAACGCCCGATTACAAAATCTCTTTACGTAATCCATTGAATGAGTAACCAAGACAATGGTCTTACCCTCTTCTTTAATTCGAATAAATTGTTCAATACATTTTTTTTGAAAATTCGCGTCACCGACTGCCAAGACTTCATCAAACATCAGTATGTCATTATCAGCTTTTATTGCTATCGAAAACGCTAAGCGCACTTGCATACCACTACTATAATTTTTTAGCTTCTGACCCATAAATGGACCGAGTTCTGCAAATTCAACAATCTCGTCATACATTGCAGCCATTTGCTTGCGAGTAAACCCTAATATGGCCCCATTTAAAAATACATTGTCGCGACCAGACAGTTCAGGGTTAAAGCCCACTCCTAGCTCGATAAATGGAGTTAACCCACCGTGCACATAAATGTTGCCAGCCGTAGGCTCATACACGCCTGCAATTAATTTCAGCAGTGTGCTTTTGCCACTGCCGTTGCGACCAATGATGCCCAAAAAGTCACCCTTATACACGTTAAAGCTGACGTCATCTAGCGCCCGAAAGACAGTTTTTTTGTTCTTTTTGAATATGTTAACAGCGGCTTGCTTAAGCGTACTGTTCTTGTTTTGATGCATCACAAAGTCTTTACGGACATTTTTAACTTCAATTACGATCTCTTTACCATCTACCATATCTATATATCCTCCGCAAAGCTCTTTGAACGTGACTTAAACACCAAGCCTCCGATTACCAAAAAGCTGAATATTATTATAAAAGGAACCATGCTCCGCAGCCAGCCAACCGTACCCCACATCGTGATGCTAGTTTTTGTCGCTAATACCCACCTGGCATCCTGGACAATCTGAGTTATTGGGTTTAAGAAAAACCATTTCCTTAGGCCTTCGGCGACAGAGGAAATAGGAAATATAATCATGCTGGCATAAAAACCAATTTGGACAAACACTTCCCATATATACGAAATGTCACGGTATTTTACATACAAGGACGATAACAACATGGAAATGCCTACTGAAAACGCAAACAACTCAAAGACTATTGGAATTATTAGTAGCCAGCGTACTGATGGCATAACACCGTTCAATAGTGCAAAAATAACCAACACCAACATGCCAAAACAGAGATTTATTAGTGCAGAGACAGAACTGGATACAACCAATAGATATTTTGGTAAATTAATCTTACGAATCAGGTCTCCTCTAGCAACTACAGAAGTAAGCCCCATGTTTGTCGCTTCAACAAAAAAGTTCCATAGTATTATCCCGGTCAATAAGTATACGGGGAAGTGTTCGATACTATTGCCTAATGGAAAGACATAGACGAATATCACATATAAGGTGGCAAATAAGAACAGCGGTCTTAAAACGGACCAAGCATAGCCCAGGACTGAGTTCTGGTAACGAACCTTGAAATCTGCCCTTACCAACTCACCTAAAATTGCACGATTTCGAACACTCAAATACTTCATGTTCGCTTTATTATAGCAAAAACTATGGCATTTATAAAGGTGGTTAGTAGCTTTGATAATATATACATTACTTATTTTTTATTACTTTTTGTTTTAGGTAATCTTTTGCCATCACTAATCTCTTCTTCGCTTTTTCCCTTACCATTTTAGGGTTAACTGCTAATAGGTATAATAGCCTTTTAGGTTTTGATAGCGTCTCGTATATTGGGTTCCTGTAATTAAAACTGTTTATGCATTTATTAAACAGGTCTTCATTATTAACTTTAAAATCAAAGAGTTTATCAAACAAATTGTTCTCGATATAGCATCTAATAATATTGTTTGTTATATATTCTTTTTGCATTTTATATGTGTCGTCACTTAGCCCAAAATGCTTTTCAACTGATGTAAAGAAATTAACATATTGAGCACCATACTTTAAAGTAAAATCATCTTGTCTGTTTACTTGAGATGTTAGCCACCACATGCCCTTATCGTGCCGTCTATAACTAGACATTACTTCATTAATAAAACCAATTTTACCTTTTTCAGCATGTAATAAATGAACAAAGTAGTCTCCTGGAACAATGTCTTTCGGAAAAATATCCTTCAACTGTTTCTTTTTATTAAAACACCATCTGTAAACAACCGTGTTTGCAGGTATGTACGACTCTTTAACTAAATCGTTAAAGGCACTTGTCCTTTTAAAAGCCTCTGGATATATTAAATCTGGTCTGCTACCGTCTTCAAAAAATATTCTTGTTTTATGAAAACAAATTGAATAATCCTTATGTTTATCTAAAAAGTCAACTTGTTTTTGGAGCTTATTGTTGTCGGTCCAATAATCGTCACCGTCACAAAGTGCAACATACTCAGTGCTTACAGCTGAGAGGGTATTAATAAAGTTTTCCATTGGCCCGACGTTTTTTTTATTGAAAACTGGTTTGATAATTTTAGGATATCTTTCGGCATAGTCCCTTAAAATATCTACTGTCGAGTCTGTCGAGCAGTCATCGCTAATTATAGCCTCAAATGGGAAGTTCGTATTTTGATTTACAAAACTTTCAAGAGCATCAGCAACATATCTCTCCTGATTATATGTG
>CAYOUQ010000007.1:11138-12628 GCA_964407205.1 uncultured Saccharimonas sp. (SeqCode) | reverse complement strand
CTTCCGATTATTTATTCTGTTATTATATTCACTAAATTTGACGCTTGTCCCATGTTTAAACTCTCCTTTTATGAGCCTGATTCTTTCACCTACCTGCTTTTCAAATGAATAGTTCTCATTAACTATTTTATAACCACTTACAGCAATATTCTTTAGTTTGTTGGGGCTGTTATAATAGTAAATAACTTTTTCATATATATCATCTAGTGTGGGTTTTATCAGCACAAAATTTTTGCCATCTTGAAAATATATATTCTGTTTTAGCTCATCAGTAGCAAATAAGGCCACCCCATTCAACATAGCTTCAGTGCATGAACCCGTTGGGAAGCCATCGAACGCTCCACTCCCGAGCATAAACGGAACATTTGGAGACAATATAATGTCTTTGTCTCTATAAAAGTCGATAAACCAACTCGTTTGCCTTATACCATAGAATTTAATTTTATCTTTGATTTCTTCAATATCAATATCATTTTCGTCAAAGGACCCAACGACATGAAAGTATATGTTGGTGTGTTGCTTCGTGATCTTCTTCGCTAAATCTATAAATTTATCGTAGCCTTTATCAACACCATTTTTCATATATTTATGAGCTACAAAACAAATATCAAGCCTTTTCTTACTAATCCCAAAATATTTCTTATTCTCCGTATTAATATTTAATAATTTTTTCGGAGTAACTATCCCTGGGATAAAACAAATGTTATCTTGTTTGCAGTATTCATTTTCAACTAAAAATTTCTTCGTAATCGTCTGAGTTACAATCACTTTTCTAAACATATTTGAAGAAAATATTCTATGAAGCTTCTTAGAACAGGCATCATCACTAATGTCAAAACCGCCGCCCGGATATAGCGTGAAAACGAAAGGGATCTCAAGCTTATTTAAAAGTGATAGATTATCTATATAGTCTGACTGGACATTATTAACGAAAGATATGACAGCCAGTCGCCTTTTATATGCATTAATTTCTTCAAAAAAAGATTGTTGCTCATATTTACTCCTAAAAGGAATGGTATGAAATATTTTTTTATACCTAGGATTCTTTAGAGTAAAGTTATTTATTGTTTCGTCAATATCATTATTCCCATCTAGACCAATGAGACTATTCCCCGAAGTAAGACATCTAACATTCTTAAAAAATTTTAAATAGGCAGAATACTCTTCGTACCTAAAGGGCGACATCTCTGAAGGGAAAACATCATCGAAGATATATAATATTTGCTTTTTTCTTAGAAACTCATACTTTAGGCGTAATCTAGCCATAGTCTTTGTGTAAAAAGTCATCTTAATAAAAAATAACGGGTGATGTGCGATGTATGAGAATACTTTTGTTAAACTGTTTATGTAATAGTTTTTGACCTGGTACGTTTTTATATTTTTTAGCACCTTAACTATTTGCCCGAACAAGGACAAATATTTATCCTTAATAAGCCTTTTTGCATCTCTTGATAACTCAATCCATCTTTCATTTTTTTCTCTTCTTCTTT
>CAYOUQ010000007.1:6975-11128 GCA_964407205.1 uncultured Saccharimonas sp. (SeqCode) | reverse complement strand
TGCTCATAATGCCGAAGCTCTCGGCAAGCTCCGGCTCCTCGTCCACGTTTATCTTGCAGACCTTGACGCTTTCCGCCTCTTCGGCGATCTCGTCGACGATGGGCGAGACCATGCGGCAGGGGCCGCACCACGCCGCCCAAAAATCCAGAAGCACCGGAACCTGCGAATTGACGACCTCTTCTTCAAAATTATCCTTTGTCACTATTAGCTTCTTAGGGAGCTCATTTAGATATTGCTCTAGGAACGGAGTTTTAACAATATATTTGAACCATTCACTTGATTTTGCACAGTCAACATTCTTCCATGGTTTGGTACTAGTTGCATAATGTAGTTGTACCGGCCCATCCATGGCCTCAATTAGTTCGTTTTTTGAATATACCATGTCGTTATCAAAGTCTGAGTCGTTTTTATAATAATCCCATAAATACGAGCAAGCCACGTATTTCAAGTGAATAAATTTTGTTTTTGGATAACAACATAAGTTCAGAACATCTTGCTCCATCTGATTTAGTCGATCAGAGTTTTCCTCAAAACATTTAATAAATTTTTCTTCCATTTTATCTGCTCTTAATTTCTCAAGATTAAAAACAATATACCCTCCACAAAAGCCACTTAATATCTCAATCTCCCTGCTACTGAATTTATCTTTATAACTGTCCATATAATGCAATACTTTTCCCACTGGCCTAACACCCTCTAGGTAATAGTCTTCATTAGTATCAAAGTCTACATAGCTTCCTGATATATCGCCGAGGAAAACAACATCTACATCAGAGACGATTATCTTTTTATACTCAGGAAATAATGAAGCTACTAATACCTTATACATAACTTCTTTTGAAAAATGCCCCTTTGTCTTAACCGAGTTCCATAACTTCTTAAACTTGTTAGTCATATTAATAAACTCCAAGGAAGAGAAGCTCGAAAATGTAGCTATAGACTCTTTCAGTTTATGTTGGTTATCGATATTGATGTCGGAATGCAGTACGTACAGCCTATAGTAGTATTTGTTGTTCGCATTTTCTAATAGAGAATAAAAGGCTACAGATGCTGGAATTGAATAGTTATTGTCAAAACAAAACATTACTGGAATAACGACTCTATTTTTTGATTTATTTGTATCAACCATTTATCTTCTCGGTAGATCTCGACTGTGCAAACTATTCTTAATGATGTCACATATTCTTTCAATGTCACCCGGGTCAAGCCCCACATACAACGGCAGGCAGGCAACCCTTTTTGAGATATCTTCTGAAACTGGACAACTGTTGCTTACATTTAGGTAAGGGAGAGTGTTTAGTGATGGGTAAAAATACCTCCTAGGAAATATCTCCTCTTTAGAAAGTGCTGTAAATACATCCAGTAACTCCTGTTCACTATTAAACACTACTGGGTAATAAGCATAGTTATACTCTAGATCATTATTTTTAATTGGCCTAATTACTCCTGTCAACAACTTATCGTACAACTCGCAGACTCGTTTTCTGTCTTTGATAATCTCATCAATATGATCAAGGTTTGCTAACCCCATAGCACAATGAACTTCGGAGTTTTTTGCATTAATTCCTAGGTATTTGTAGACGTCTTTATCATACCCAAATCTTTTTATTAGATCCAACTTTTCACTTACTTTGTTATCATTCACAACGCAAGCACCACCTTCAACAGTATGAAATAGCTTTGTGGCATGGAAACTACAGGTAGTAATATCTCCATAATCTAACAGTGATCTGCCTTTATATACTGATCCAAATGCATGCGCCCCGTCATATATGACTTTCAGTCTATGGCTTTTAGCGATCTTCTCGATTAATTCAACATCACAAGGATAACCAAACACATGAACCGCCATTATTGCCTTTGTGTCTTTTGTAATCATTTCTTCAATCTTACTTGCATCAATACAAAAGTTCTCTTCCTTGATATCGACAAAAACGGGGGTACACCTTTCCCATAATATTGACGACGTTGTGGCAACAAATGAGAACGGGGTGGTTATTATTTCGCCACTCGTAATGCCCAATGCGTTTATTGCAAGATCAAGCGCAATAGTACCATTTGTAACAATCTGGAGATTATCAACTCGAAGATACCCCTCCAACTTACTCTCAAGTTCTTTCAACAGAGGGCCTTGATTCGTTAATATGCAACTGTCCCAAATTCTGCCTAAATATTGGACATACTCTTCAATTGGAGGTAAAAAACTTTGTGTAACAAATATCATTTTTATGCCTTTTTCGCTTTTGCAGGGTGATAGCTATCTTTATATTCACCAGTCTTAATATCCTTTATCCACTTCTGGTTATTAACATACCAGTCAACTGTCTCTTTTATACCTTTTTCGAAGGTATATTTTCTCTTCCAGCCAAGCTCATTCTCGGACTTACTTGAATCAATAGCGTATCTTAAATCGTGACCAGGCCTATCTGTTACATACTCGATTAGGCTCTCCGGTTTGCAAAGTTGTTTAAGTATCGTTTTTACAACCTCCAAGTTGGTCTTTTCCGAACGACCGCCTAAATTATAGACTTCACCTACTCTACCATTATGGATAATGCTGTCGACACCAACATTATGGTCATATACGTGTATCCAATCTCTTACGTTTTCTCCCTTGCCATATACCGGCACTGGTTCGTCATTTAGTGCCTTTGATATTACAACTGGGATTAACTTTTCTGGAAATTGGTAGGGGCCGTAGTTATTTGAACATCTTGAAATTGTTATCGGTAATTTGAACGTCCTGCTATATGCCTGGACTAACAGGTCAGCGCTAGCCTTAGAAGCTGAGTATGGGCTTGACGTGTGGATAGGTGTCTCTTCGGTAAACAAAAGGTCTTTTCTATCAACAGGCAAGTCGCCATAGACCTCATCTGTTGATACTTGGTGATATCTGCTCACTCCAAATTCTCTCGATGCATCCATCAATACCTGTGTTCCAAGGATGTTGGTTGTCAAAAATATGCCAGGATTTTTTATTGAATTATCAACATGGCTTTCTGCCGCAAAATTAATCACTGTGTCAAACTTTTCCTTTTTAAAGATATTAAAGATACCTTCCCTGTTTGTGATATCCTCTTTAATAAATTTAAAGTTCTTCTTTTTCTCAAGTGATTTAATATTATTATAGTTCCCAGCGTATGTTAATGAATCCACACAAACAAATTCGTATTTTGGATATTTATTTATCATATAATGCAGGAAATTGCTGCCAATAAAGCCTGCTCCACCAGTAATTAATAGTTTCATTTGCTACTCTCCTTTGCTTTTCTTTCTTCATCACAGATCGATGATATGTACTGGCCATATTCAGAAGATTTTAGCTCTTCTCCAAGCTTATCTAACTGCATTATATCGATAAAACCCCGTCTATAAGCTATTTCCTCGAGGCATGCAATATAGTAACCCTGTTGCTGTTGAACCGCTTGGATAAAACTGGAGGCTTGTCTCATGTTCTCCACGGTACCAGTATCGAGCCACGCCATACCTCTCCCAAGTAAACTTACCTTAAGCTTTTTCCTGCGAAGATATTCATTATTAACTGATGTGATCTCGATTTCACCTCTAGCCGACGGCTTGACGCTCTTTGCAATCTCGATAACGTCATTATCATAGAAGTATAGACCTGGTACTGCAAAATTAGATTTTGGCTCGAGTGGCTTTTCTTCAATTGATATCACGTTCTTTTTTGAGTCAAACTCAACAACACCGAAAGACCTTGGGTCTTTTACGGGATACCCAAATATCGTTGCTCCTTTTTCATTATTAAGAGCATCTTCCAGCGCGAGTGTAATGCCACCTCCGTGGAATATATTATCACCAAGGACGAGACATACCCTATCCTTACCAATAAATTTTTCTCCAAGAATAAAAGCGTCAGCAAGGCCCCTTGGTTGAGATTGCTCAATATATGAAAACTTCATTCCAAGCCTTGAGCCATCGCCCAATAAAGATTTGTACATAGGCAAGTCCCTTGGTGTTGATATTATTAATATATCTTTTATACTTGCCAACATTAAAATTGAAATCGGATAAGCACTTTTCTCAAAATAGTCACTGATTTGAAACTTTTGTTCCCTCGTTTTCTCAACATAATCTGATTTAATTTCGGTATATTTCAAAAATAATGCTGTCAATAAAGCAACAATTGATA
>CAYOUQ010000007.1:0-6965 GCA_964407205.1 uncultured Saccharimonas sp. (SeqCode) | reverse complement strand
TATCTTTTATACAAGCCAACATCAACATTGACATCGGATAATACATCATTCGCTTCTCCCAGATAGGCAACAGCTGCTTTGATATAGCTGTTGTCATCGGAAAGAGCCTCGACCCAATCCCACCCGCTAAAATAATTCCCTTCATCAAATACCCCTCCAAATCAATTAGTATTAATAATATTATATCAGCTTATTGCGCAATCTCCACAAGAGCATTTATCTACATATTAGACTAAGGTTAAGTGACTGTGACAAAATTCAGTAGACAGGTTGTGTTCAGCAAGCTCATAGTTTGTGCGATTAAACAAGCTCGTGCCCATTGAAAGTGATATACTATATAGTGATGAAAAAAGTCAGCATCCTCATCCCCGCCTATAATGAACAAGAGGTTCTAGGGCCGCTTTTTAGTCGGCTGGAAAAGTTAGCCAATAATAACAAAGGTTATAATTTCGAATTTTTATTTATCGACGATGGCAGCCGTGACAAGACCATCGATATTATTAAAGAACACGCTGCGACTGATGAACGCATCAAATATATCAGCTTGTCGCGCAACTTTGGTAAGGAGACTGCCATGATTGCTGGCCTGGACAATGTCAGTGGTGACGCCACTGTAATAATTGACGCTGATTTGCAACACCCACCTAGCGTCTTGGGCAATCTGGGTAATCGGGTTTATGAAAAACCATTTCCTTAAATTTTCCGCGACAGAGGAAATAGGAAAAATAATCATACTGGCATAAAAACCAATCTGCAAAAGCACCTCCCAAATATACGAAATGTCACGATATTTTACATACAAAGACGATAGCAACATAGAAATACCTACCGAGAACGCAAATAGTTCAAACACTACGGGAATAATTAACAGCCAACGAACCGATGGCGCAATGCCATTCAAAAGTGCAAATATAACCAAAACTAACATACCAAAGCAAAGATTAATTAAAGCAGAGCATGAGCTGGATACCACCAACAAGTACTTCGGTAGGTTGATCTTACGTATTAAGTCGCCCCTTGCAACAACTGATGTCAACCCCATATTTGTTGACTCACCGAAGAAGTTCCAAAGCATTATACCTGTTAACAGGTACACGGGGAAATGTTCGACACTTTTTCCAATAGGAAAGACATAAACAAATATCACATATAGGGTGGCGAATAAGAACAATGGTCTAAGTACCGACCAAGCATACCCTAGCACCGAGTTCTGGTAGCGGACCTTAAAGTCAGCCCTTACTAGTTCTCCCAAAATAGCTCTGTTGCGTGAACTAAAATACTTCATCTACTGGATATTATAACAAAAATAAGGTGTCTCAACAAACCACAGAGACACAGGGCGTCTCTATATTCCAAGCATTCTTTGCGCTATAATTATAACAATAGTGGAAAAGGAGTATCGACTAATATGTATGACGTTATCATAGTTGGGTCTGGTTTTGCTGGGTCAGTAGTTGCATGTGAGCTCGGAAAAAAGGGTAAAAAGATATTGTTGCTAGAGAAGCGACCTGAAGTCGGTGGTAATATGTACGAAATGGTCGACGGAAACGGTATAAGAGTCCATAAATATGGACCACACATCTTTCACACTAATTTTGTTGAGGCTTATAACTACTTGGCCAACCACTGCGAGTTGTTCTTTTATGAACACACTGTTGTCGGCAGTATCGACGGCCGTCTCGTACCTATCCCGTTCAATTTTAAATCGATCGAGCTAATATTTGAAAAGACAGAAGCCGAAAAAATAAAGAGCAAGCTAAAGGGCTTTTTCCCAAATGAAATTAAAGTTTCCATACTGGACCTTATCAATCACAAAGATAAGACGATTAAAAAATTTGGTGATTATGTATATGAAAAGGTTTTTGCTAATTACACCGCAAAACAGTGGAATATAGACATAAAAGACATAGACAAGTCTGTAATCAACCGAGTGCCAGTCGTTCTTGGGTATGATAATCGTTACTTCCAGGACAAATATCAGTTTATGCCAAAGAATGGCTACAACGAGATCTTTACTAGTTTACTAGACAGCCCCAACATAGACATAGTGCTTAGCTGTGACTCCAAAGATCGTATACAAATATCTAAGGGTAAAATCCTACTGGACGGCAATCTGTATAACGGTAAGTTAGTCTATACTGGCCAAATCGATGAGCTGTTTCATAACAAATTCGGACGGCTCCCCTACAGATCCCTACTGTTTAAATTTAAAAACTACAAGATGAACTATTTTCAGCCAAATTCGGTTGTGAATTATCCTAATGATCATAAATTTACCCGTATAACCGAGTTCAAATATCTGACCAACCAACAGAGCAAGTCGACAACAATTCTAGAAGAATATCCTCAGGAATATGACGGCAAAAATGTTCCATATTATGCAATATCAAATGACGAGAACAATAATCTGTATGATAAATATAGGAAAGAAGCGGAAAAAATTAAGGGGCTATACCTATGTGGTCGACTCGCCGAGTATAAATATTACAATATGGACCAGGTTATTATTAGGGCATTAGAGATAGTAAAGGAGATAAAATGAGTCAGATTAAGTTAAGTATTATCATACCCGTCTATAAAGTCGAGGAATATTTGCCAAGATGCCTAGACTCACTTGTTTCTCAATCCTTGAAGGATATAGAGTTAATATGCGTTAATGACGGGTCGCCCGACAACTGCTTGGCAATATTAAAACAATATCGCAAAAAATATGGCAACAAAATTGTAATTATTGACAAAGAAAATGAAGGGGTATGGCGTGGCCGTTATGATGGAATAAAAAAAGCCCAGGGCGAATACATCGGGTTTTTGGACTCTGACGACTACGTAAGGCCCGGCTTTGCAAAAAAACTATACGATGCTGCACGTAAGTCCGGCTCCGACATTGTTGTCTGTGGATTCAGCAGGATAGACCTCGAGACGGGAAAGGTCTATTCAAACGAAATGTGCACAAAAAAGCGTGATATACAGATTGGGATAAATACCAGCGACCTATTGGCAATTAATGGCGCACCATGGAACAAAATATATAAATCCGAGATATTAAAAAACATATCCGACCTAAAGAACCCCCCTCGAGTGCTAGATGATATGATGTTCTTGTTACTGGCATATCTGAATACCAACAAGATCACGTTCATCGCTGACAACCTAATATGCTATATGGTCAGAGGCACCTCGATTATCAACACAGTAAAAAAGGAACAATTGGAATCCACTTATGCCGCGATGCTAGAAGTAAAAAATATCTACAAAAAAGACCGTCGCAGTCAAATATTTATGCCGTTAATCGACGCAATGGCTTATCTTCATTTTGGCGTTTCCTTGATGTTCAGAATGTCTTACGACAAGACCTGCAACTTCAAAGAAGTCATAAAAAATAACGAGATATATTTAGACAAGAATTTTCCTAGTTGGAGAAAAAGCCAGTTTTTTAAGTTTGGGTATATCGTTTCTAATAAAACCCCAAATATCAAGATGGGGTTAATAAACGCCATCTACAAATTACGCTGTTTCAGGGCTTTTCTTGCCTTCTACCGATTTATGATTGGGGCTCTCAAAGTTGATATAAAATGGTAACATATTAGGCATGAAAGAAGTCAGCATCCTAATCCCCGCCTATAATGAACAAGAGGTTCTAGGGCCGCTTTTTAGCAGGTTGGGCAAATTAGCCAACGACAACAAGGGCTACAATTTCGAGTTTTTGTTCGTCGACGATGGCAGCCGTGACAAAACCATCGATATTATCAAAGAACACGCTGCGACTGATGAACGCATCAAATATATCAGTTTGTCGCGCAACTTTGGTAAGGAGACTGCCATGATTGCTGGCCTGGACAATGTCACTGGTGATGCCACGGTAATAATTGATGCCGACCTGCAGCACCCGCCAGAACTAATCCCCGAAATGATAAAATTCTGGGAACAAGGTTACGAAGATGTCTACGCTAAACGAGAACACCGAAAAGGCGAGAGTTGGCTGAAAAAGACTGGCGCCAGATGGTTTTATAATATCCTTCAAAAATCAACAAACATTCCTATCCAAATCGACACTGGCGATTTTCGCCTGTTGGATCGTCGCTGTGTTGAAGCGCTGAAACAGATTCGCGAATCACAACGTTATACCAAAGGTATGTTTAGTTGGATTGGTTTTAAAAAGAAAGAAATCATGTACAGCCCAGACGAACGCATTGCTGGCAAAACCAAATGGAATTATTCACGATTATTCAACTTTGCCATTGATGGAATCACGTCATTTACGACTGCCCCGCTTCGAATTTCATCAATTTTAGGGTGTTTTATATCCTTTGCTGCTTTTTTGTACATAATTGTAGTTGTTGTTAAGGCAGCAATATTTGGAGATCCCGTAGCGGGCTATCCGTCGATGATGGCTGTCATCCTGTTTTTGGGTGGCGTGCAGCTGTTGTCGTTAGGTGTTATTGGTGAATATATCGGACGAATATTTGTCGAGGTAAAACAAAGGCCACTATATTTAATACAGGAGTCTAATGTTAGTAGAGTTGATAAAAAAACACGCTGAAAAACTGCGTTTTGCAGTTATTGGTGGCATTAACACCGCTATCGATTTTGGTCTGCTGTTTGCACTGGTCGACGGTTTTCATATTCCAATTTTTTACAGCAACATTATCTCGACCTCGGCTGCGCTGACCTTTAGTTTTTTTGCAAACAAAAAATTTACTTTTCGCGACAACAGTAAAAACGCCCGGTCTCAACTGATGAGATTTTTGATAATTACACTGTTTGGTTTATGGATCATGCAGCCTATTGTTATAACATTGTCACATAGTGTTCTGTATTACTCCAGCCTGGACAATAATATAAAACTGCTAATCGGCAAGCTATTTGCCAGCTGCTTTACCCTTGTTTGGAATTATTTAATGTATAAAAAATACGTCTTTAAAAAAGGCGAGTAATTTATTCTTCTTCAGAGGTTTCAGGAGCGTCGGCGGTGTCATCTTTGGCGATTGTGATTTTACGATCCATACCTTCACCTTCAGAAAAAGTCTTGATTCCACCATATTCGCTGGCAACTTGGTGAACTATTCGCCTGTCGGCGGGATTTAATCCCAAAACCTTTGACACACCTGTGCGCTGAACTTCTTCAACCCACTGTTTTGCTTGCTCGGCAATTCGGTTAGCTCTTTGGCGTTTATAGTCGGCAATGTCTATGTTAACCCTGGTTAGTTCTGCCTCTTTATTGCGCAAAACTGTCGAAACAATATATTGCAGGCTGCGCAACGTCTCGGCATTCCGCCCGATTAACAAACTGTTCATTTCGTTAGATGGCACAGATAGTTCAATAACATCATCCTCACAAGTAGATGACACCGCCAGATTAGCACCAAAAAACGACAAAATATCTTCTAGGTATTTTTGCGCAAATTGTATTGATTCTTCCTTATCCATGGTTATCTCCTTCGCTGTGCAGCGAATTGTTAATTTTTACTTACGGTTCCGAGGTTTGTCATCCTTGGCGGTTATATGAACAATGGTTGCCTCTTGCGATAGTTTGGCGCGCGCCTTGGCTGTAGCTTTTTTACCAGTCACATTAACATCAGGTGCTTCATCAGCAATTTCAATCATTTCCTTGGCATCACCCTTTAATATGTAGTGCTGTTGCAAGACGGCGACCAAGTTCGAGGTCGTGTAATACAAAGCCAAAGCACCAGGTAGTTTAATCATAATAAAGAACATCATAATTGGCATAAATTTTGCCATTTTCCCCATCATCATCGCATTCATTTCGGCCTGGTTGGACTTTTTACCGTCGGCGGTCTCGTTTAATATATCACGAAATTTTTTGTTGGTTTTTTGCTGCGGCATAGTCTGTTTGGACATAATATACTGCGTGACGGCAGCTCCAATCGCCAATATCAATAGTAAAATATTAACAGCGAACGGCTTAGACGTAACCGCGACCTTTGTTAAATCTAGGATGCCCAGAAGGTGATCATTAAATTGCTCTGGATGAGATAAAATTTCTTTGATTGGGCCTAGGTTTTTCAAAAATCCATAAGTGTAAGTAGCAATCTGATCGCGCTGCATAGTAAAAACTCGAATCACCGAGTACAGGGCAATAAATATTGGCAATTGAATAATTAATATTCCTATCGAGCGGAATGGGCTGACGTCGTGTCTCTTATACAGCTCCATCATCATGACGCCTTCAACCTGTTTGTTGCCCTTGGCTTGGGCTTTTATTTTTGCTAGTTCTGGCTGCAGCTTTTGCATGGCCCGAGCCTGATGAAGTTGCTTTTTTACCAATGGCCACATTAATAATCTAATAAATATCGTAAAGATAATAATGGCGACACCAAAATCGCCACCAGGAATTATACTGTACAAAGCAAACAACAGGTTAAAAATTGGTTTTACGACAATCGTATTAAACATAAATAATCAAAAACTCCATCAAAATTTTGTCTGGGTGTTATTATACCAGTTTTTTAAAGGATTTGTTAGATGTAGTGACTATTTTATTAAACCAGCTTCTTTTAGCAACGTGTTAATTTGATTGGTCATATCAGTGTGCGATAATCCCAAAATCTCACTTGAACCAATAATTATTACAACATCATAAATCCGATCAAATTTTGGAATTATTGGCCTAATATATTCATAAACTCGACGACGAATTATATTTCGCTTGACTGCACTTTTTATTATCTTTTTACTAACCACAATCGCCACCCTCGACTCTGTTCGTTTTTTGTTCGGAATGCTTCTGACGTTTGCCAGGTGCGATCTGACAACTCGGCTGTTTCTGTAAACGTAGTCAAGGCTGTTGTAGCCATGGAAGCGATTTTTATAAGATATCACGTAAATAATTATACCCTACTGTTAAGGTATTGGCCTACCGAGATAATAATTATTGTTCTTTCTTTTGGTAAAGAACCAAAGACCAGTACCTTTTTGAGCCGCAAAAAGGTACGAAAAACTCTTGG
>CAYOUQ010000006.1:29851-43216 GCA_964407205.1 uncultured Saccharimonas sp. (SeqCode) | reverse complement strand
TTGAGGCGCTTGCTAGGATTGAGCGTTTTATTGAGAAATATGGCGAAAAGCTTGATGAAGAAAGTATCACTAAAATATCGAAAAAGATTAAAGAACTTGAAGCTGCTGTCGGTATTCTAAAAAGCTAGTCTTTTGTCTGTGACCTACATGCTGAGCCAAAATTATCATTCCAAAAATATCAACCGGTTCTAGTGACTGGTTTTTATTTGTCTCTGTTAAGTTGCTATTTAATTAACCGCAGATCCTTATCGTATTTGTCCTTCATGCTTGATACTGTAAATTATCTCTTTAAATAATTGGTTCTAGACCGGTGCGCCCCGTTATCAATAATAGGCTTTGGTTCGAGACCATTCCCCCTATTTGTTATAATCACTATATGCAGTCAAATCGCAGTGATATCCAACTCCTGGAACCCAATATAGAAAGAGATGCTCAATTTGCATTGAATTGGTTTACTAGGCCCGGGGGTAAACAAACACTGTTAAGTATGGGTAATGCTGAACATGAGATAAAACCATCAACACTTGAAGATGAAAAGCATACAATTGCAGAGTTTATTGATTTTGAAAAAGTGGGTAAACAAATAACTCGAATGATTGTAGTGGATGATAAAACGATCGGTGCGGTGTGGATTGAATTATTTGAAAATCATAACGTTAAACCGCCGAGTATCCATATTATTATTGGAGATCCAGAATACAGAGGAAAAGGCATTGGAGCTTCGGTTATGAGGGCTGCGGTTGATTACGTACGCCAATCTCTTAATCAAAAGATAATATATTCAAGACATTTAGTTAATAATCAGGCGATTACAAATTTAACTAAGGCGCTTGGATTTGAGAATAACGGCGAGCCATACATTGATGACAATGGTCTGAATTGGCAAAATATCAAACTAGAGTTGCCTGATTGATATAACAATCAAGACCTGTATGCTGAGCCAAGATTATATATTTTACAGGCTATCCAGTAAGCGTTTACACTACTGGATTTTTTTATTTTTTGATCTGAGTTTGTCTCCATTCGGGTCGTGGTTTGGGCAGCTTCCTAATGTTATAATACGAACCATGATTAGGTTTGACCCAGACAAAAATGCTATCTTTAAACCCAAGAGTTTCGGTCTAGATAATTTCCCCAGCAAGGCTTTGATAATTTATGATGATGATTATTTTGCAAGGCTAAATTCAAAACACAAACTTGTAGACGTTATTGACTCTAGTGGCAGCAAAAAAGATAACTTTGCTATTTTAAATAATGAATATCTGATTATAAGCCCTAATGAAGGTGCTCCGATTTCGGCTATTATGCTGGAAATGGCTATAGCGTCTGGCGTAAGGTCTGTGGTCGCATTTGGCACTGCTGGGTCATTAGACGGCGAGGTATTACCGCATGAGATAATAATTCCTGCGGCGGCCATAAGGGAAGAAGGAACAAGTTATCATTATATGCCAGAATCTGAAGATATCGAGCAAGATGAGGCATCTATCAATATATTGAAAAGTGAAATTCAGAAGCATGGTTTGGGGTATCTAGTGGGCAAGACTTGGACAACGGATGCATTTTTTCGTGAGACTCAAGGCAAAGTCGAAGAAATGAAGGCTCGAGGATGTATTTGTGTTGATATGGAATGCTCGGCATTAATTGCAATTTGTAAATTTAGAAACATCAAATTTGCCCAATTCATGATATCTTTCGATAACCTTGATAAAGACCACAAACATCGAGACGTTTATGGTGGGTTAATTAGCGACACGATTTTGGATATCGCGTTTGGTGCTCTAGATAACTTGAATAAATAACCGAAAGTTGAGATTGTTTCGCAGTCAGTCCGTGATCGTTATGCTGAGCCATAGAAAAAGCCGAAAAATCTTTCAAAGATCTCGGCTTTTATATGTTCCATCATCTGAATCTGAAAGAGTTATTATTAGTTTTTTCAAATATATCTAAGATAAGCTGGCAATTATTTGGTTAAGACTATCTTCAATGCCTTTTTTGTCATTCTTATTAATATGAAAAAGCAATGCAATTACTGGTCTTATTCTTCGCCGCATTTGTATTTTTTTGCGCAATACATCACTAGCCCCGTACGAGTCTAATATATAACGGAGTATCTCGTCATCGCATATATCCATAAAATCTGCAGCCCTGTCGAAATATCCTGATTCATTAAAGTCGATTATACCAACATTATCTTTATCAATAAGAATGTTATTATCACCAAGATCACCGTGGCAAAAGACTATATCTTCACCAAGATTATTCAATTCTTTTGGCATATCTTCAAACATCAACTTGTTTAGCTTTTTTTGCATATTTAAATTAAGATGTGTATCAATAATCTCCTTATAGCTAAGAAACCGTTCTTGCCAAGCTTTTATTTCTTGTGAGAGAGAAAGGCTAGGAACGCAGTCAGTATTGATATTATGAAGTTTTTTTAAAAACTTACCCACTTTTTTGCCAACCTGTCTTTTTTGTCTTGGGTTTAAATCGGCATTACAAATTGATGCTCCAGTTACACCATGTAATCCAAAATATGTATTATCTTTTGACCGCCAACCAACTTTTTGAATTTTTACGTCTGTCTTTATAGTATTTATTATTGTTAAGATTTTTGCTTCGTTATCATATGTAACCTTGTTATTTCTAGGAAATTTAAAGATAATCTTGCCGCCATCAATAATATATGCTCGGCTGTTTCCGCCAGTGTCATCAATCTTTATCTCTTTGTATTCTTTATTGATTAATTTTTCTATTATATCAATTTCATTTTTCATCTCATCTAAATTATAGCTGATTATGTAGTGTTTGTCCGTGGTTTGTGGACGAAGCCTAGCCAGGCAGCCAAAAACGTTTGCGATATTATCTGACCGATTACCCTAATCGAAACCTTGGCCAAGCAACAATCGTCCTAATGCTAACATGCATGGGGCCTATAGGTCTATTCTTTGTTGTTCTAGGGCCGAGGGTCTAGTATACTTATTACTATAAGCAGTTTTAATAAACTTAGGAGAATATATGGCGAACAAAGCAATAAGTTTGAAAAAGAATAAATGGTTAATCCCCGGAATCATTGTCGGAGTATTAGTCCTTGTCGTGCTGTGGTTCATAGGAAGCTATAACGGCCTGGTTGCTCAACGCGAGACTGTCAATAGCACATTTGCCAACCTTCAATCACAATATCAACGTCGGGCTGATTTGGTGCCTAACCTGGTAAGTACCGTTCAGGGGGCTGCAAATTTTGAGCAATCCACTCTAACGGCGGTGACTGATGCCCGTGCTAAAGCGACAAGCATTACGATTGATCCTAGCAAGTCTACCCCAGAGCAGTTAACTCAATATCAGGAATCACAGAATGAGTTAAGCCAAGCGCTAGGTCGTTTATTAGCGGTAACTGAAAGTTATCCAGAGCTACAGGCGGTTACAGCGTTTACAGACCTGCAGATACAATTAGAAGGAACCGAAAATCGAATTGCTGTGGCTCGTAACGACCTGAACGGTGTTGCCCGGACATATAACACAAAGGTAAAAACCTTTCCAACAAATATCCTGGCCGGGATGTTTGGTTTTGACGAATACCCATACTTTGAAGCTGTTGATTCCACTGGGGCTGCTCCAGTTGTAGACTTCGAATAGCCGGGATAAGTATGAAGACTACAAGGATTGGTCTGGCAATAGCTAGCTTTAGTGTATTAATCTCCTTTGCTGTATTCAATTTCGCATCGGCTTTAAACATTCCTGCTGCTCCAACTCTAGAATTGCCTATTTTGGACCAAACTAATACACTTACAACTGATCAAATAAATTCATTAGCTGAGCAAATAAATAAAGAACGTCTTGAGTCAAGTAATCAGATTGCTATTTTAATAATTAATTCTTTAGAAGATGAATCAATTGAAGATTATTCAAATCATGTTTTTAGAGAATGGGGTATAGGTACAAAAGACAAAAATAATGGCGTATTATTATTTGTCGCAATAAATGATAGAGAATTGAGAATCGAAGTTGGTTATGGTCTTGAAGGGGCTTTGACTGATGCAATTTCAGGTAGAATTATTAGAAATGATATAACACCAAAATTTAAAAATGGTTCATATTATGAAGGAATTCAAGCTGGGATAACTAGTATTATTCTGACAATCCACGGCGAATATAAGACTAGCGGTACCGATATCTTTGAAGAATGGATTGGAGTTGTGTTATTTTTCTTTGTTTTTGGCATAAATTTCTTTGTTCTGATTGTACCAAGACTAGCAAGATCAGAAAGATGGTGGCCGGGTGGTGTAATTGGTGGCGTGATAGGGTTTATTGTCTGTAACTTCTTTAATACAAAATATATCAGTATTGTTATCTATGTTGTTTTCATTATATTTGGTTTACTTTTAGACAAAGTTGTATCAAAAAATTATCAAAACAGAAAGAAAGCTGGTAAAAAACCAAGTTGGTGGGCTGGTGGTATTTCGAGCGGCGGGAGTTCAGGCGGAGGTGGAGGTGGTAGTTTTGGTGGCGGTAGCTCTGGTGGCGGTGGCTCAAGTGGTAGTTGGTAAAAGATAACCGCGTAATTTGCATACCAATGAAATAATATCTGGTCATCAGTTGTATAATATGTGTGACCATGGATATCAAAAATGATAGCCTTTCAGACTCTGATGTTGTCGCCAAAGTAACAAAAGGCGATGGTGATGCTTTTCGCTTGATCGTAGAGAGATATGAGCCTAAATTAATGCGCTATTCGCAATATTTAATAAAAGATTACGACATTGCCTCGGATGTGGTGCAAGAAACTTTTATTAAATCATATATTAATTTGCGGAGTTTTCGGCCAAGTGGGTCATTTTCACCGTGGATATATCGGATATTGCATAACAATGCTATGAACGCTATTAAATCAAATAAGAAAACCTGTTCAATTGGTGCGATAGACGAGATTGGTGACGATTTTATAAAGAAATTCGAAACGGACAAAGTCCTAGA
Source organism: uncultured Saccharimonas sp. (SeqCode) (assembly GCA_964407205.1). Taxonomy (GTDB): domain Bacteria; phylum Patescibacteriota; class Saccharimonadia; order Saccharimonadales; family Saccharimonadaceae; genus UBA1547. The sequence continues at coordinate 38,245 of CAYOUQ010000006.1, read as the reverse complement.
CAAAAAATTGTTAGATGTAAAAGTCAGGAAATGCCTGGGCAAAATCGGTATCAAATATCAGGAAATATTAGAGCTCTACTTTTTTGAGAGACTAAAATATGAAGAAATTAGTGATATCTTGCATATACCGACTTCAACTGTTGGGGTAAGAATCCGTCGGGCAAAAAGTCTATTGAAGAATATTTGTCAAAAGGAAGGGGTTGATTATGAGTAAGAAGCCATTGAAAGAAAATAATGAGATAGAGAATGAAGTTATGCTGAAGGTAAGCGACAAACGCCTGCATATGCACTCAAAGTCGTACTTTGTGATTTTAGGAATTGTCAGCATCATAGCTATTATTTTAGCAGTTGTGCTGGCGACATATTTCATCAGCGTTTTATCACTATTCATAAGGTTGCAGATCGCGCAGGTACCGGCTTACGGTATCCAGCGAAACCTGGCCTCTTTACTACAAACGTTTCCATGGCAGGCCTTGTTGTTTGGGCTCTTGTTTATCGCCACGACCATATATCTAATAATTAAGTCCGGCAAGATGTACAAAATCCGGCTAAGATACTTGGTGCCGATAGTTGTTGTCGGAATTCTTTTAATTGGGCTTTTGCTATCATTTAGCTCGTTGCCAAATATCGGCAATCGACACCCTAGTGTCAACAACTCGTCTGTCAAAGGCTATCATTATAATCGATAATGAAATAAATATACCTGCTGATTTGTATTACATATGCCGAAAGGAGGCAATATGAAAAGAATAACAAAACTAAGTCTAGGAGTTGTAGGGATGGCGGTCGCAGGAATTGTGGCTGTACCGGTTTTTGCACAAGCACAGGGACGAGTAAGCACAAATGGTAATGGCGAGGCCTATGGCTACCAACAGGCCATTAAGTCAAAGGCAGATATACTTGGTATGACAGAAGCTGAATTGAAAACTCAGCTTGAAACCAAGACGATGCTTCAAATCGCCGGGGAGAAGGGTATTAGCGAGGACCAGTTTCACGCTGCGATGCAAAATGCCGCACAAGCAAGATGGGCATCTAAGGGTCTAACTCAGGCTGAAATAGATAGCCGCATGCAAACTATGAAAGAGCGACAAGCTGCTGGCCACGAGACCAATAGCGCAAATCGTGGTGGCATGCAAATTCATCGCTCAGACAGATAGTCATTTTAAAAAATAAAATAGAGGTTAAACGGCCTCTATTTTATACTTCAAATTTTTACTTAGTCAATAACAATAGTAACAATATTAGAGTTACCGTTGCAGAAATGATGGGTCCTACTATCATCATTGTTTTTAGTGATTTTGTTGAAAAGACTTTGATTTTTTCAAACTCAATTGAATTTATTGCTTGAATCAGCTCCTGCTTATTTTTAAGATTGCTACTATAACCCGGGCTATCTGATATAAAATGCTGGGCATAAGGGAAACAGGCGACAATGGTTGGTTTTTCTTCTATTATGTCTTGAAACCATGTGTTATTAAGGTCTTTTAAGTCCAGCGGATTAATTAATAAAGCTTTTTCGACTTCACAAGGTTCGAATTTCAACGAAAAAACGGAATCTTGTTCGTCTGATAATTCTTTGCCATAACCGATTGATAAATTGCCCTCCAACCATAATCTTTGGTCAAGATTTTTCATCTTGCCTTTTTCAACATTGAAACTGTAAGAGCATTTTCTGTCCTTTTTAATATTTTCAATATCTACAAATAGCTCACCACGGTGATTAATAGTAATTGTCGAGTTACTATTTGGTGAGGCGAGCCCTCTTTTTGAATCATAGCTGATTGTGTTGGTATCATAATCGATAATAACCCAGGACAACAGGTTTGTCCTTGTATCTTCGGCAATTACGTAGAACTCAGTCCTGGCGCCCCAGAAGGCACTAGTGTGGGCCTTGAAAGAGCTGAGTATGCAATAATATTTTGGAATGTCGTCGTCGAAAATACTGGTTTTAACCAACTTAAAACTACTAGGCAATAACTCTTTTGCTTTCTTGATATCTTTTATCTCGTAGCATAAAAAAGATGAATATGGTTCAACCACAAAGCCCATACTGGGAGTTTTCTTTGATGATGATTTCATGATAACTTTTTGGACTCTTGTTGGCAATATACTGTTTAACTGCTGTACAAAATGTATCGTACCAACGTTTATTGGATCGATTAACCTCTCGACGCTCTTGGCAAAAGAATATTTATTCTTTGGAACCATTTCGCAGCTTTTTTCATTTAACTTATTCATATACGCTTAGTATATCAGATAAGTTGCTTAATTCTTGTGAATAAGATTTAATACAAATTCGTAATGCTACTAATTATTGTAAATGCCAAAAATCTTTTGCCAATTGGCTACCAAGCTCCTTGCTTTTCTGACTTGTTGCAATAAATTTTCTTATTCGTCGAAAAATTTTCAATTCAATTTGTCTGACTCTTTCCCTTGTAACCACACTATCTAGCTCTTGGCTTATTACTTCCAGTGTAGCTCTTTCACCAATAATGCCGAATCGTCTTTTTAGAACATAGATATCTCGATCGTTAATTCGGCCACTTTCCTTCATCTGATCAAGTAATTGTTGTACGTACTCACGTAGTATCTCTCTATCAGCCCGTTCCTCTACTGTAGCATCAGGGTCAGGTATAAAATCACCCAACTCACTATCGTCTCCATCCTCTGACCCTACTATTGCATTTAATGACACTACGTCGTGGGTATTTTCTTCAATGAATAATATTTTTTCAATTGAGAAACCGGTCAACTCTGCCAGCTCTTCATAGTTAGCTTGTCTTTGATTGTCTTTGTAAAACTCATTTCTTACTTTTGATAATTTGTTTGATGCAATGAATGCGCTAACAGGCTGTCGAATTGTCATACCCTTGTCGGTCAAACTTCTTCCGACGGTCTGTCTAATCCACCAGTGGGCATAAGTCGAAAATTTTACTCCTCTTGTGGGGTCAAATTTGTCGACAGCTTTTAAAAGACCAATATTACCTTCCTGAATTAAATCCAGTAGTTCTAGCCCTCTGCCAAGATAATGTTTAGCAACGGACACAACAAGCCTAAGGTTTGCTTCAGCAAATCTTTTCGCTGCAGCATTATCTCCTTGTCTCGACAAAACGGCAATCTCGTATTCCTCAGAGCTTGTCAGCAATGGAATTTTTCCAATTTCATTAAGATACTGCTTGGTAATGTCATCAACCATAATACCATCATCTTCAACTTCTTCATTTTCGTCCATTAGTTCTAACTCAAGGTCAATCAGATCTTGTTCTGTCGGTTCCTCGTCTTCTATTTGCTCGATATCATCAGGAGGAATATCTGGTAATTTTGGATTTTTATCCATAATACTAATACAGTATAATTAACCGTATGTTTTGTCAACTATTTGTCTGCTATAATATATTTATGAATCAAAAATTTGTTATCATTCGAGGCAAAACTTGACAGCTAAACGTGCTGTAACCTCGACTCAGCCCCCTACGTAGTTAGGGGGCTTTGACATGTAGGACGTTTTTATACGTCGTTTATTATCACTAATTTATCGATCGGAATACCCATAATTGTCGCAAACCGATCAATTTGCTGGAATTTGCAGTATGGGATATGGTTTCCATTTTTGTCAAAAACCCTGTAGTAATGATCAAACGTTCTGGTTTGTCCGCTAAAGGTTTTAGCCTTGGTGGGCTGATTAATCCGTTTGATATACCAACCAGCGGGTTTATTTAATAGTAGCTGCTTCATTTTTGCATAATGATTAAATGTCATATACAAATAATACATCTTAACAGTAATGATAGTATATAATTAATACGTATGAAAAAAATTGTTATTATTATGGGCATTATAGCGATATGTGGAGTTGGATATGTTATATTATCGAAAAATAAAGGGGATAATTTAGATACAATGAATAATAGCACAAAATTTACATCTGAATCGATTACAAGCGAAGTAAAAAGCAAAAAGGCAATACTTGTCGATGTTAGAACTGAACAGGAGTATGCAGCCGAACATGCCGTTGGGGCAGTTAATGCTCCGCTGAGCTCAATCCAATTAAAGGTATTCCCACAGGTTGATGAATCGGACGTTATTTACGTATATTGTCACAGTGGCGCAAGGGCGGCTGTTGCAAAGGTGTTGTTAAATAAGGCGGGCTTTATCAATGTAATTAGTATAAAAAGCCTGGATGCATGGGTGAAAATGGGTGGCAAAACTGAATGAAGCACAAACACGCCGCAGGCGGTATATTAATTAATAAAGGCAGAGTATTAACAATATCTTGGACAAATCAAAACTACATTGCCTTTCCTAAGGGTGGAATTAATAAAGGCGAATCCAGTGAAGAAGCAGCGATTAGGGAAGTATTTGAAGAAACTGGGTATCATGTGAAAATTAATAAATTTCTTGAGGCTATGTCATACAGGTATGATGATGGCTCGGGTTTATGCGAGAAAACAGTTGATTATTATTTGATGAGCTTAACAGATAATAAATCGCCGTGTCCAAAACGTGAGGCAGGTGAGAATTTTGAAAATTTGTGGTTAAGAATTGATGATGCATTTAATAAACTAACACTAGATGATTCTAAAAGGGCTTTAAAGCTGGCTATTCAACGCTGTGAGAATAATTAGCTTAACAATGATTTCATCCGTTTTGCTATCATATTTGTGGCAAACACCGGGTTAATTCGATATAGCTTGTTCATCAATTTTGAATCGCTACCAGTAAAAATTTGCAGCTTATCTTTTTCGATTCCAGCAATAATTATTTGAGCGGCTTTGTCTGGTGACAACATTGATATTTTTGCCTGCTTGCCAGCATTCTTCTCCGGTCCAGTCGGCATCTTTATGCCAGAATTGGCGGTGATATTGGTTGCAGTTGCGCCAGGGAATACAACTGATACTTTTACGTTTGTGCCCTTTAATTCGGCATACAAAGCTTCACTCATTAACTTGACAGCCGCTTTTGAAGCTCCATAAATACTTTGACCAGGCACTGGCAGAAAACCACCCATACTGGACACATTCACGATATGCGCTGACGGACGTTTTAGAAGATATGGTAAAAATGATTTAATAACATACAATGTCCCAAAGAAATTTATATTCATAACTCGTTCAATAGAGTCGTAGTTTAAGTCGTTTATTTTTACAAACGGCTGAATAATACCAGCGACATTAATAATTCCATCGATTTTACCTTGATTTTTGACGATCTTTTCAGGCAATTTCTCGACAGCTTTTCGATCAGTAATGTCGACAATATATGAGCAAATGTTTTTTGATTTTTTGCCTGCTGCCAGCTCAAGCTCCTTTAGACTTTCTTGGCGTAAATCTACGGCAGCGATTTTTGCGCCTTTAATTAGTAGCCCTAGGACTAACTCTTTACCTATACCGCCACCCGCACCTGTGACTAGAATAACTTTGTTACTTACGATCATATTCCCCCTTGTCTGTAATAAGAATAGAATATCACATATTTATTAATTCCTAAAAAAATAATTTTTAACCTAGAGTATAATATAGGCATAACATGTCAAAATTAGAAGAAAAAAAATTGAGTGACAATCAGCCTGCTGCTGACAAAGTTCAAGCGCAAAAAACAAAAGAAAGACCCAAAAAGACTACAAGACCAAAAACAAAAAAATCTATTCGGTTTTTTACAAGAGTTTTTAATCGAATCCAACAAATAAAACATAAAAAACGTATCATGGTAGCTTTTGTTGTCATCGTAGTTATCGTAACAATAATTTATCTTGCCTGTAATGTATCATGGGCATGTGTTAGCTGGTCAATTAGGTCAAATTTTCGCGAGGCAAAGACATACCCATTTACATCGATATTTGATAATAAAGTTGGTAATCTGAGCCAGAAGCAACTAAACAGCAAGCTGCTTGAAATCAATAAGAGTTTTTATAAAAGACAAATAACTTTTCGCAATAACAAAGACACCTGGTCTTACAGTATGGAACAACTTGGGGCGGAGTTTGATATTGATAAAACTCAACAAAAAGCGTGGGATCTTAATAAGCTTGGGCTGGTCGGAAAGCTGAAGCTATTTCACGCCAAGCAGAATGTTATTAGGCCAATCATTTCTGTATCAACTGAGAAATGCAATAAAACACTATCAATGATTCCTATTACTGAACAGCCAGCAACGGACGCTATTGTCTATTATGATAACGGTTTAAAGATAAGGGAGAGTAAACAAGGCCTTCGGTATAATTCAGCCGCAACTTGTGCCAAATTGGCCGATAACTTAGCGGATAATAAAACAATAATAGATTTGTCGATTGACAAGATTCAACCAAAAATTTCAGAGCAAGATATAAAAAGTGTTTGGACGAAAGTACTAAATAAGGTAAATGCGCCAATTGATATCCAGGCTGGTGGCTACAAAACTACCTTGAACACTCAGCAATTAGTCGATTTATTACAAATATCAAAAACTGGTAATAAGATTGAGCTAAGTTGGTCGTCAACAAAAATTGATGTACTAATTGACGGTATTGCACAAAAAGTCGATACCAACGCCGACGACCCAAGCGGTCTTGGATCGTGCCAATATGTTATTAATGCGGGTGGTGATTGGTTAGATAAGGACACTTCAAAGGAGATACTGATTGACTCTAATGAAGAAATACGGTCTTTTACGTTGCCGATAGCCCACCATGAGCCGCAGATAGGAACGCGTTCGCCGGTTGGGCAGGGCAGTAATGGAACGGTATATTTAACTTTTGATGACGGGTTAACTTACGCTGATCAAATAATGAACTACGCGTCATGTTATGGGGTAAAAGTAACGTTTTTTGAGTTGGGTTCTATGGTTTGGACAGATGCCACTGCCATAAAACGTGCCATATCTGAAGGGCATTCTGTCCAGGCGCATGGTTTTGAACATGCGGCAACAAATTACGGGACTGGCCATGACTACACTTGGCAATACAATGACATAGCATCATCGATCAGTTCAATAACCAGTGTGTCAGGTGTGCGCCCAACGTATTTCAGACCGCCTGGTGGCAATAAAACAGCGGCTACGTATGACGCAGCTAGTGCCAACGGTGTATCATTAATTCTTTGGAATGTGTCATCGGCTGATACCGTGGCAGAATTTGGACCGCAGGCAATATGTAGTAATGTCGTTAATGGCGCATTCTCTGGTGCAAGCATATTAATGCATTCAACCAAGCAAAAAACGGCGAATGCAGTGCCATGTATTATCGAAGGACTGGCGGCAAGAGGCTTCGATATGCAAGCCCTACGTTAGTTGAATAGCTATTATTGATATGATTATTTACGTCTGTTTTTTCGGTCTTCTCTATTTCGTCTCATGACATCCCAAAAACTTGCAGTTTTGTTGCTTTTTGATGCTGATGTTTCGCCGTCACTAACTGGTTGTGGTGGCAATGGCTGAATAGGCTGCTGTGAGTATGGTTTAGGTTGTTGACGCAAGCCACGTTTGTCTAGTTCAACTCTAACACGCCTTGTTTCTGGTGCATCAGGGTTTGGATCATTTGACAGGGCATGGATATACTGTCCCCAAAGGTCGGTATCACTTAGCCTGTGAAGTGGAACTTCTGGCTGGGTTTCTTCGGCCTGTTCTGGCTGACCATTTTCAGCCGCTTCAACCCTTGCTCCATATTTAACAGCATTCTTAGGCACTGGACTGCCCTTTACTGGATCATATTCGCCCAGTTCTCGGATACGTCTGTCGATGCTTTGGATTCTTCTAGAAAACTCCTCTGGCTCGATTCCTTCAGGATGTGCAAACAAATCATTTCGTTGACGGGTTAAATCAGATATGGCTGCAGTGTTATCAATGGCAGTCTCATTTTTTAGCTCTAACTGGGTTGGGGGAGTAATACCTCTTTTTATTAATTCGTCACGATATTTTTTAATTTGCGCGGCGCCTTCGATTGTTGGATTGCGGCGAAGCGATTTATACTGAGCTAAAACAAAACCATTGCTCATCTCGGATAGCCCATCAGGCTCGGTTGGTTTTTTTTCTGGGTTATTTGTTGGTGTCGGGTTTGTCGGTGGGTTTGTTGTACCGAGAGTAGGTTCTGTAGTCGTCTTTTTTTTACCTTCAACCTTTTCGCGTATTCGCTGAGCCCTGTCTCGGAGTTTTTGGACTTCTTTTGGGCTATAGTTATCAGCAATCTTGGCAGAATCCTCTAGAAACTTGATGAAACCTTCGTCAGTTGAAAGATCATCTGTTCCTTTGGTTTCTGGTGTTTTAGCACCAACTGGACCTGGCTTTGTTTCTTGACCAGGTTTTTTAGGCATTGGTGGTACAGGTGGAACAGGCTCTGGTTCAGGGTCGCCATCAGTTGGCTTCTTTGGAGGCATTGGTGGTACAGGTGGAACAGGCTCTGGTTCAGGGTCGCCATCAGTTGGC
>CAYOUQ010000006.1:0-29751 GCA_964407205.1 uncultured Saccharimonas sp. (SeqCode) | reverse complement strand
ACAGGCTCTGGTTCAGGGTCGCCATCAGTTGGCTTCTTTGGAGGCATTGGTGGAACAGGTGGGACAGGCTCTGGTTCAGGGTCGCCATCAGTTGGCTTCTTTGGAGGCATTGGTGGAACAGGTCCTGGTTCTGGCTCTGGCTCAGGTGTTGGAGTTGGTTCAGGTTCGGGTTCTGGCTCTGGTGTTGGCTCAGGTCCCGGTGTTGGTGTTGGAGTCGGTTCAGGAGTTGGCGCAGGGCCTCGTCCAGGAACGGTTGGTCGCTTCATCTGATCATCTCGTGCACCTTTCATATACGGTGCATGTAAACCTGTCGCTACGGTGACGGCATTCTTGAGAGCTTCCTCAACAAAGGTCGAGGCGGTGATAGAGTTTGTGAAAATTTCTGTGGTAATCTGTGAACCGCCTTTGGCAACTTCAGTAGCAAGTGATCCCATTATGCCTGACCCGGGTTGAACAAAAGTAGCTCCAACATTCTCAATCAACTGCTGAATTGATTTATCCCCATTTTTACCAATCATGGAAGTGAAGAACTTCATCAATGGGCTGTCAGGGGATACATGATAGAACAATTCACGTCCGGTTGAATTCACCATCATTGGAGTTTTCAAGTCTACAAACACAGTATCAGTTTCACTGCCAGCGACATGATCAACGAAGCGCATGAATACATTGCCGTTTTTGCCTTCGTTAATAATATTAATTGGCGATAAGCCAGTTGCACCTGTCGCACGGCCACCAATGTGAACAATGTCGAATCCACCATCGGCCGTTGGTCGATATTGGAGCCCGAGTTCTGTGCCATTAGACTCTGGCGTTCCGTTACCGAACCATCGGAAGCCTGTATCGGCTGGCACCTCTTTACCACCTAGCCCTTTGAGTAGCTCATTTGTGGTTGTGGCATTTATTGTAGAGCCGGGATTCTGGACGACGTCAATACCCATATTGTTTTTCAAGTCAGTAACAACATTTTGAGGGATTTCGTGCGTAACTGGGTCGGTTGGTACGTTAATTTTACCGGTTGGCGTGTCAATAGTTGCGGTATTGTTGCTGTTCATAGTGACCGTCAGGCTCGTTGGAGTTGGGGCTGCTTTCTTTTCAAAGATATCCAATATTGTGTTTGCAGCTCCACCAGTCTTATGTTCAGCGACTAAAGCACCACCAACTGCAGATCCCAAGGTAAATAGAGCTGTTACACCCGCGCTGATGAGCCCTGTCTTTGTGCCAGCTTTGCTGATTTCTTTCTGGACTTTTTTCAAATGGTCTTTGACATTAGCATCAGCCTCGGTCTTAATCTTGGCAGCTGTGCAGTCCGCAATATCCTTAAACCCAACAGTTTTGCCGTCGGCAGTGACGTATTTAAAGGATTGATATTCGTCGGTGCTTAGTATTGATTCGCCTAGTTCCAAGAATTGTAACATTAACAAGCGCTCGCCATTGTAGGCTTCTTGATTACTAGCACTGTACAAGTTGATTGCGTTGCCAGCAATACCAGAGGCCTTTGAAGCGGCATCGTTATATCCTTTTTCAAGTGCCACCAAAGTTGAGTGGGCTTTTACAAGTTGGATAAAGGCGGCCTTTTCTTCTGGGGTCAGGTCGGTTCGCATCTCGTAGTTGGTAACATCATTTATATTCCAGTTCTCAGGTAAACCCTCTTTTGGCTTCATAAATAGCTTCATGCTGTTAACAGCAGTCATCATTGATTCTTGCTTTGGCTTCATCTTTTCAGCCATGGTCTCAACTGTATTATCAGCGATAATCTTTTGGGCTTCAGCAATTTCAACATCTGTCAAGCCAGCTCGGAATTCACCAGTCTTTTTATCAATATATGGCTTAAGCTGCCTTCGTCCTTTACGACTAAGTGCCATACCATTATTTTCATTAACATCTGCCGAATACATATCGGCCATTTCGCCCATACGGGAACGGCCAAGGTATCTACCGTATAGCCCCGAGGCAGTTGTACCAAAGACTAAGGCAGAACCTGTTACGATGACTGGTCCCAGAGGCCCAGTTAATAAGCCTAAACCGATACTACCGCTAGTTCGTATGATTTGAGTAGCTGCAACAGTCAACCCACCAGTAACAATCCAGGTTCCGACAACGAAACCAGCCTTGCCGAAGATTCTGGCAATATTCCTGTTCTTGCTAAGTTTATCAACCTTTTCAAGGTATGATGTGTCAACATTGTCGTAAGCGCCCATTCGGCCTTCATATACATCCATCTTGGTTTGGGCAAGCATCTCGTCAACTTTTGCCATGCCATTTTCATGTTCGAGGGTGGCCGTAATACTAAGTAGCATCTCTCTTGAGTTGTCAGCATAAGCTTCCAGACCAATCTTGTTGCTGTCTGGGTTCTTGCCTGTGTATTCCATATTGACGGCTGTAGCTTTTTCTGAATATTCGGCGGTTAGTTTGTCACGATCTTCAGCAGTCAAGCCTGGAACACTGACTTTGGAAGCGTATTCAAGTGCAATAGCACGAAGTCTATCTTGGTGTTCGGTCGAGATTGTCTCAGAACTGACTGGGCCACCAGCATTTGACGCAACCTCGGCTAGCAGCCTGAACTTCTCTTCAGCGTCTTCTGGTAGATCAAGCCCATACTTTTCTTTCATTATTCGTTTATAAGCTTCAAAAGTTACCTTGCCATTCTTTGACGCTTCGGCTCGTAGGTCATCGGTCATATGTTTTGCTATCATCGTCTGTGTATCGCGTTTAAACAGGGCATTATGTTTAATTCGGTTTTTTGCCCAAGTAATAATGTTATGGCACTCTTTTAATCGGCTAGCCTTTTGGTTAGCGGCGTCGACTTCCATTGAATACCTAACAAATTCTGGAACGAGATCAGTTGATTTAGCGCCCTTAATTGTACCATCCCAGTCCTGCTGTTTTTCGTCGTCAGTTGGTGTTTCTTCCTCACCGGTTGGAGTCTCCTCTTCACCGGTAGGTGTTTCTTCCTCACCGGTAGGTTCGAGGTCTCCCTTTTCTTGACGTCGAATGATTTCTTGGACAATATTGTAGTCGGTTGTCGAATCTTTATGTTCCAACGCTTCCTTGCGCAGAGTTTGCAGTTCATCCATGGTCATATCTTCGTAAGCCTTGTCATGAAAGTCGGCTTCGTCGGGAAGGGAATTCCAGCTGCTTTCAGTCGTTGTTGACTCAGCATCACCAGACGTTGGTCGGCCTTCAAGATAGTCTAAAGTTTCTTTCAGTGTTTTTTGTCTATCGCGTAGGTCACTAATCTGTTGTTCAGTCAACCCGTCCATTTCACGAGTGTTCAATTTATCTTCAACAGACTGTAAATCACGTTTGGTGATTTCATACCAGTCGCCACGGACTTTTTCGCTCGGGGCTGCTTCTTTACCGTCCATTTCTGGAAAATGTTCTTCATCAGTATGAAACGTATCATCTACTACTACGGGCTCGTAAGTGTCATCCGGAGTGGCCCCGCGGCCCATATCAGTTTCAGTTGGGTTAACACCTTCGGATGAGCCATATAGACCTGGCTCATCACCAGTTGGTTTCTTTGGTGGCATCGGAGGGACAGGTGGAATAGGCTTTTCTTCATCGTCCGTAGGTATTTCTTCATCGTCCGTAGGCTTTTCTTCCTCAGTTGTAGGCTTCTCTTCCTCGTCCGTAGGCTTTTCTTCCTCTGTAGAAGGTTTTTCCTCTTCAGTCGTTGGTTTCTCTTCCTCGTCCGTAGGCGCAGGGTTCTCGCCAGCGGCTTCGCGGCGGATAATCTCGGCAACGATATTATGATCTGTTGTCGAATCCTTGTTTTCCAGTGCCTCCTTACGTTTTGCTTGTAATTCGTCCATTGTCATCTCTTCGTAAGCTTTGTCATGGAAATTTGCTTCGTCTGGAAGGGAATTCCATTTGCTATCAGTTCCAGTGGCGGATGAATCACCTGACTCTGGTCGGCTTTCTAGGTATTCCAAAGTTTCTTTAAGAGTCTTTTGTCTACCACGTAGGTCACTAATCTGTTGTTCGGTCAATCCATCCATCTCGCGAGTATTTAATTTATCTTCAACAGATTGCAAATCTCGTTTGGTGATTTCATACCAGTCGCCACGAACTTTTTCACCCTTGGCCTCTTCCTCAGGCTTTGCTGGCTCAATGGTGCCACCAGAAACTTCTGTTGCCGCTGCCGTTTTTTCAGCTTTTTTGGTTATCCAACCGACTAACTCTTCTTTGTCCTGATCATTCCGTCCGTCTTGGACATTTGGCATTTTATTAAACACCCTGTCATGTATTGCGCTACGGATTTTTGAGCCAGTTTCCGAGTCGTCGTTTTTGATAGCTTTTACTAATTCAGAAACAAGTTGCCTAATTGGCATCTCATTGAAATCTTTTTCGGTATCATCTGTAGGTTTCTCTTCTTCCGTTGAAGGTTTCTCCTCCTCAGTTGTCGGCTTTTCTTCCTCTGTAGAAGGTTTTTCCTCTTCAGTCGTTGGTTTCTCTTCTTCAGTACTTGGCTTTTCTTCCTCGTCAGTAGGCTTTTCTTCCTCAGTGCTTGGTTTCTCTTCTTCCGTTGAAGGTTTCTCCTCTTCAGTAGCCGGTTTCTCTTCCTCAGTTATTGGCTTTTCTTCATCTGAAGTTGGTTTCTCTTCTTCAGTGCTTGGCTTCTCAGGATTATTTGCACCCTTGCGTTTTTTATCGGCCTCAGCGGTGATATGATCCAACAATTTTTGTTTTTGGTCATCAGTTGCAACTATTTCGTCTGTCATGCGTCGCAAAATTTCGTCTTGGACTTTGTTGCCAGTTGGAACGTCTTTATCATCAAGAGCCTTGGCTAGTTCGGTCGTTAGGCTGTCCATAGACATTTTTTTGTAATCTAATTGTTCGGCAGGTTTTTCACCTGGTGTGACAGCAGCTGTATTATACGGATAATCCTCATAAATAGGGTTGTTATTCTCGTCAAACCCTGTATGCAACTTTACAGTAGCCGGGCCGCCTTCAGGCGAACCACTAGGTGTTGGCTCCATATTATTTGTTCCTCCATTTACGCTTGCAATTGACCTATCAGCTACCACTTCTGCGACATTAGCAATAGTTTCTTGTTCGGGCGTTGCTTTGCCGTCTGCAACTGCCTGTAGGGCTGCGGCCAGCTCGGCTGCAGTTTTGGCTTTCTCTTCTTGTTCAGATGGGCTTGTAGAATCAGTTGCTTCATGTATCCCTGGATTGCCGCCTTCGACTGCCATAACTTTTATCTCACCCATTTTACGCTCCCAGATACGCAATGCGGAATTTTGTTAGTGCCACCTGCGTAATCTCGTTAATATTAATACCATTTTCGTTCATAAAACCAACTATCTGATCATCTGTAACATCATCTTTTTCAAGCAAATTAGTATAAGATTCAAGTTGCTCTGGAGTCATTGCAGCAATTAATTCCATACGGATCGTTTCATCAATTTTTTCCCGTGTACCTACGGCCAGCTCGTCTTTGTACTTGTCGTCGGCATATGGTACCTTTGCCTCGACAAATTGCCTGGCTAATACTAGTAATTGATCCTCATCTTGTTGCATTTTTTGTCTCCAAATCATTACATTTAATAATTGATTACTTTATCTGCCAATATCATAACATAAGTGGTTTTTAATTACTATATTTTTTCCACATATCTAATAGATGTAAAGCCGAAGTATTTAGACGATTTTAATGTTAGATTATAGGAAATGCTTGATTGCGCTTCGATCGCCCAGATGTTCTATGTGGGCCAATCTGTCTTTTGTGAATTTTTCCAGATTATAATCGTTTTTTTCGATCAAGTTAGAAGCATGTTCGCCGCCAAGGAAACGGGGGATAATTACATAACTTGCGCCTTCATCATATAGTTTTAATGAATCCTCGATACTGTTAGAAACTAAAATTACTATTGTTTTATCACTAAATTCGCGTATTTTTTTCAGTATCAGCAAGTTTGTTTCAAATACAGGTATAGTGGAAATAACCATCTTTTTTCGTGACAAACCAAGTTCTTCAAGTAAGTTTGTGTCATCAGCATCGCCATACATACAATTTGTGTGAATAGATTCGAGATACTTTATTACTTCCGGATTAAAATCGATTACCAAATATTTCTTTTGAAGTTTTTTAAATAATCTGACTAAACTAAAACCTATCTTATCGTACCCAAACAGTATCACTTCGTTATTATCTGGTTTGTTATGACTGCCCAATTTTACGTCACGTTTTTTACTTAAATTCGGTAAGACGGTCGAAATAGCGGAATATATTTTTTCTGAATATGCCATCAAATAAGCTGAGCCGCCGATAGAAACTAGAGCCACTAACGTAATAATTGAAGTGATATTAGGTGAAATGTGTCCTAGGCTGGCGGCCATAGCAAGTAGTATTAGAGAAAATTCACTAATTTGCGACAAAGTCATACCTGTCATAAAAGAACTTTTTTTGGAATAACCTAATATATTCATCACAAGAAACACTACTAATGGTTTTCCAACCAGTACGAACAGTGACAGTATAATAATTGGCACGATATTGCTACCAACATTAGTAATTGTTAGTTGGGAGCCCAATGTAACGAAAAATAGGAAAATAAAGAAATCGCGTAAAGGTCGGACTCTTGAGGTAATCTCGTGCCTATAAGGGGATAATGATAGAGATATACCAGCCAGCAGTGCTCCAATTTCCATCGAAAATTTTAACCAATGAAATGACATAGCGATAAGTAAACACCAGCCCAGCGAGAACAGCAGCAGGTATTCCTGAGACTTAGCTATATGCTTCATCAGTCGGGGTAAAACATAAATCGAAGCTGGAACCAATAACATCAGAATGCCGCCGATTATTAATAGGTTTTGGATTGATAATGGACTGACGCCGGACTTGGCAGATATCGAGGATATAATCGCCAGAATAATCATAACTGCCACGTCTTGAACAAGTAGTATACCCACAGACATCCTGCCGAACAAGGCATCACCATTACCACTGTCGGACAAGAATTTCATCACTATAATTGTGCTGCTAAATGTTAGTGCCAGCGCGATATAGGTTGAACTGACCAGGCTATAGCCAAATAGTTTACTAATTCCGAACCCAATTAATGCTGTAAATAATATCTGACCCAGCCCAGTTAAAAGTGAGGCCTTACCAACCTGCCTAAATACTTTCGGGCTTAGTCCTAATCCAACAGTGAAAAGTAGCACTACGATTCCAAACTGCGCGAACGTTCCTAGGAAGTCAGTAGTTTTAACGATGTTGAGCAGGCTTGGTCCCAGGATAATTCCGGTTGCGATATAACCGATGGTTAAGGGCTGTTTCAATAATGCCGCAACTCCGGACAGTAACAACCCGATACCTACCAATATTGCAAGTTCGATCAGGATATTTTCTATCATTTATACCTCCAAATTTACAGTAATTATAACATTTTTTGCTTATGTTATGGAATGAGCTTAAATTTTTCAAGGGTAGTATAATAATAGCAATGCAATTAAAAGAAGCAAAAAACCCGAAATTCTCACTTTTTAGATGGTTAAAATCGCATAAAAAAGATCTGATTATTGCGCTAATCATCGTCTTGTATTGTGCTGTAATCAACTTGTTTATGCAGTACGTCCAGCGCTATGATTTTGATAATCCAATCATATCTTCACTTGAGTGGGTTATTCATTATCCAGTTGCATTCTTAATAAACTGCTTATTTGTCTTCACGTTTTCGGCATTTGTTTGGTTGTTATGTCGCAGAGCATGGATATCGGTTCTTGTGGTTGGGGCTGTGTCGGTTATTTTTTGTCTGGCAAACTATTTTAAATTAACAATTCGTGGAGAACCAGTATACCCCGGTGACTTGTTATTTCAAGGTGAGATCACGAACATTATTGGGGCGACAAAACTAATTGTTCCGTCCAGTGTTTTCGCCTTTTTGGCGGTAGTCGTTGTGTTAGTGGTAGCTGCTTTCTTTGTAAAATCACCAAAAGTAAATATTAAAAAAAGGATGGGGTGCATATTGTCTATTTTGGCGGTTTGGTTACTAGCATTCCTGCTATTTTTCACGAATACTACTGGGCAAAAAATTATTGGGATTGAAGACGCCATCTGGAATCAACGGCATAATTATCTGAAAAATGGCATGTATAATGCCTTTTTTATGCAGACGAGGTATCTAATTGTTGACAAGCCAAAAGGCTATAGCAAAAAGAAGGCACAAGAGCTACTTGCGTCTGAAAAAACTTCCAACTTGATTGGCAATACCCCAAATGTGATAGTAATTATGACAGAATCATTTTGGGACCCAACCCGTCTGCCGGGCGTAAAATTTGATGTTAACCCGATGGAAGGATTTGACAAGGTTAAGGCTGAGTCAACATACGGCAATTTATTAGTTGAACCGTTCGGTGGTAATACAGCCAACACTGAGTTTGAGGTTTTGACTGGTTTCTCAATGAACACCTTACCGGGCGGGGTTGCCTATCAACAATATCTAAAGAAGCCAGTGCCATCACTGCCTTCGCTATTAAAAGCACAAGGCTACTCAACGCAGGCAATACACCCGTATCACAAATGGTTTTGGAATCGAAAAGTTGCCTATCCTCTGCTGGGGATGGATGATTTTTTGGGAATCGAATCATTTAATGACACTGAGACAAAGGGAAAATATATCTCAGATATGGCGGTCGGTGACAAGATTATCAGTCAATATGAAGCTAATATATCCTCTGGCAAACCATTTTTCGTGCACGCAGTAACAATGCAGAACCATGGCTGGTATGAAACCGGTCGTTATGGCGATAATCAAACGGTCCACGCCAGTTCTGGCCAACTGGACGATAAGGCTATCCAAGAGCTGAACACGTATTCACAGGGGGTAAAAGACGCCAGTGATAGTATTTATAGATTAGTTGATTTTTTCAAAAAGATTAACGAGCCAACCGAGATAATATTCTTTGGCGATCATTTGCCTACACTTGGTTGGAATTACTTGACTTATCGCAAAACTGGTTATGTAAGTCAGGGCGACTTAACGGCTACAGACACCATCAAGCTTCACCAGGTGCCGTTCATTATGTGGAGTAATACCGACACATCCAGCCAAGATGTCGGTACTATTAATGCCAATTATCTTGTGCCAGTTATGCTAAAAAGAGCTGGGATTACGATGAGCGAGTATTTTTCATTTTTGGACAGTAAAATGTTAGGAGCAACATCCTGTAATAAATCAGTATGTTTAAACGAAACAGGGAATCTTATCGATGTTAAGAGCCGGACAGTTGCTGGCAAGTTGACTGATCAAGCAATTTTGCAGTACTACTATCTGTTTGATTGATGTTGACTTGGCAACATTATGTGCATATACTAGAACTAAGCTTAACCAAAAACAAAAAGGAAAAACAAAAAAATGAAAAATTACGCGAAATTATTATTAGGAATCGTTTTTATATTTGTCGCGTCTACGACTATTAGCCCAAATGCATTTGCCGCCAGCACAAAAACGTGGGACGGGTCGGAATGCTTGGCGACCGCAGACTGTAACTGGAGTACGGGCGACAACTGGGTCGGCGGCGTGGCACCAGTTGATGGTGATTCGATAGTTTTCCCATTTACGGCTGCAAATATGCCCGATGTGGTAAATGATATTCCTGGGCTGTCAATTAACACGATAACTTTCTCGGAATCTGATTATGCGTATAATGAATTCGATATTCAATTAGATGAGCCAATAGTAATAACAAGTGCCATTATTAATCATACGGGTGGAAGCGGCAGTAGCTCCAATGATATTGTACATATATACGGGCTAATAACCTTAGGCGGTGATGTGAGCGTCCAAACTGATTCGCCATTGTGGCTATTGGGGGAGTCTGCTTCTAGTGACAGTATAGTTGACCTTAATGGGCATAAGCTTAGTCTTATAACAAGCGCCAATGTAGTTCCGCCACCTAATCAGTCAGAGCACTTATTCTTATATGGGGCTGTCTTCGGTGAAGGTATCGTAGAGATAGATAATGTCGATGGAGTCATTTTGCTGACAGGGTTAAATACATATACTGGGTTCACGTATGTTTATAGGGGGACGATCCTTTCTGATAATATAATTATCCCCGCTGAAGAATTGCCAGGCGGTATTCCGAATTTCTTTGGCGAATCAATGGTGTTTGTGTTTAATGGCGAAGGCGATGATGGATCGATGATGTTTATAAGCAACGAGGATCTGACAATAGACAATGAAATAGTTGTCTATGGGGCGGATTCGCTTGACGATTTGGAGCCTCATTCGACAGGAGGCTTTGATGTTGGCATAGGGCAGGCGCTTGGATTTCTTGCTAGCGGTTCACCGACCTTCACTGTGCCAAGTATTAGCCTGTTCGGTTACGCCTTCTTCCTCACGTCTGGTACCAATATTGATGATGCTCCCAAAACGAATATTAATGGAATAAAGTTGTATGATTATGAGATTGATCAAGAGTCATGCGACACGCTGCGTTTCGTACTAGTTGATGAAGAAAATGAAGAGTCCCCATTTACCTTAACTGACGACCCCATTTTAGCTAACTTTATTTACACACCAGATGCATGCCCAGTACCTGAGACGCCGGCAATCAAACCACCAAACACGTCAAGACCGGCGCTTGAAAAAGTTAACCCATATTCAATTATTGTAATTGGCATATCATCCATAGTCGCGTTGTTACTTGTAAAAAGATATTCCACACGAAAAAAGTAAACAAATCTTTTACCCGTTGAATTATAATAGATATATGCGGGTGTAGTTCAGTGGTAGAATGCTTCCTTCCCAAGGAAGAGGTCCAGAGTTCGATCCTCTGTACCCGCACCATTATCAAAGATGGGGTATAATTAAATATATGGATAAAACTTATGCTAACCGTGGCAGGCTAAGAATACCACAACGCTCGGCTTTAAGGCCTATGGTGATTAATAGCGCCATTATCCCACAACAGTCAGACCTACCATCTGTTCAGCCAGAGTCAGAGTTATCCGTAATTGAAACACCGCCACTACCGATGCCGCTGCCGACTATCCCAATCATGAAATATGTTTCAGTTAAGCCTGTCGAAGTTGATCCCCCCCAGAACGTTATAAGTAAGAATAAGCGCAAGCTGATGGATGATTTCGTCAAGTCAAAGCAAAATGATGATGTATTAGACGAAGAAGTTACAGAAGCTCAGGTAACAGATCAAATTATCAGAGAGTTCGATAGTGAACCGGCAACGATTCCAACCACCAATAGCGCCGATGATAAAAAGCACAAAATAGTACGCCATAATAAGCCTGTTTTAAGACAAGTGCCTTTAGCAATTGTAATTTTAGCTATTCTTGGAACAACTGGCTACGTCAGCTACGACTCGTGGCAGACAAATAATCAAATTAAGGCAGCACTTAAATCAAAGACGTCATCCTCAGTCCTTGGGGCAATCAATGAAAATCAGATAACTAATCAGCAACAGCCAGCGCCGGCTCAAGTTGATATACAATCAAATAATGACACAAGTTTTTTGAACGGCTATGAAGTTGCAGCAGATTCGCCTAAAGCCATATTTATTAATAAAATTGGCGTAGCAGCCAGAATAGTACCGATGGGGGTGAACGATGACCTTACACTTCAAGCGCCTGAATCTGCCTATGACGTTGGTTGGTATTCGGGAAGCTCGAAACCAGGTCAGGATGGCGCAGTGCTGTTAGATGGCCACACTAGTGCCAGTACGGCCATCAATGCGGTTTTTGACAACCTGGGCCAACTTACAACGGGTGACTTAGTAATAATTCAAATGGGCGACAATTCCCAATTATCATATCGAGTTGTATTTATCGAAAAGGTCCCACTTGAAAATATTGATATGAACAAAGCAATTAACACCTATAACGGTGTAAAACAGGGGCTAAACATTATTACATGTACTGGTACTTGGATAGAAAACCAGAATACGCTTGATCATAGATTAATAGTTTACACTGAGCCAGTATAAAAATCTCACTTTTATATTTTTATTACTCTCGCATTGCGTCAAGTGGGCTGATTCTGGATGCGCGACGGGCAGGGAAATAGACCACAACTAAACCGATAATTGCAGTTATTACTAGACTGACTAAAATAAGGAGAGGCGAAATATAGAAAGCGGTCAAACTCTCTTTTATACCATTACTGTGGGCATAAATATTCAAGACGATATCGCCAACCTTACCAATAACGAAGGCGCTAAATATGCCAACTACACCACCAACAACCGACAAGATTAATGCTTCGACTGTAAACAACCTTTTTATATCCTTTTGTTGACCACCCAATGTTACAATCAGACCAATCTCGCGAGTTCTTTCCAGTAAGGTTATTGTTAATGTGTTGAACATACCTAGTATGGCAATCACCATACCAATACCACCAAAACCAACTAATATCACTTGTAGCAGTTGGAATATCCTATCGATTTCGTTTAATGTATCAAGCGGCGAGGCAGTGTCAAACCCAAGGCTATCGATGTTAGCGCGGATTTTTGGTGTGTTGTCACGATCCGAGGCAAGCACCTTTAATTGTGAGGCACTAGACATCCCCTCATCTTCAACAACATTCTTTGAAATAAATATTTCTGAACCACTTCCACTTTCAATAACACCGTAAATTATCAGATTCTTGTCGACTTGATTAAAAGTTTTACCATCGGCAGCAGGTACTTCAAATGTCAATGTTATTTTCTGTCCAACAGCCTTATCATTATCCGTCATACCTTGAGATTTGAGGAAAGAGGTATTGACGGTAGCGGTGGCAATATCTGACGGGCTAATCATTTGCCCAGATACGACATTAAATGAGCTAAGGTCCAGATAGTTTTTATCGCTGGCATACACGACTGCGGATGCTTCCGATTCGTTTGATTTTATTTTTCCAGCGACAGTATAAACTTTTCCGACTTTTTCAACACCAGATATGTCTGTTATCCTTTGTACTGCGTAGGAGTCAAGCTTGAGATTTTTTGCCTGGGTACTGGTTACATCAATGGTTTTTATGGAATTTGATCCGACAACCTGGTTTTGAACTAACCTTTGTAGGCCAACTCCGAAGGAGACCAAGAAGATGACAGCCCCAACACCAATGACAACTCCAAGTACTGTTAAGAATGTACGTAGTTTTCTAGAAAATAAATTCTTTAATGCAACTCTAAAGATAATATCGGTTTTCATTGAGGCATAATGTTTTTTGGAATTGTAACTAGATGATTGATTTACACTATTCATGACGCACTACCCCCAATTGAACCTTGCGAAACGCGTTTTGCTTCAGTTGATTTTACGAAATAACCACCACTGTACTGTTCGATAGCGCCATCTTTGATGAAAATACGGTGATCGCTTAGTGTCAAATAGTCCATATTATGAGTGACCAGGACAATCGTTGAGTTATGCTCGTTTTTATATTTTGTGATAATTTTCATTATTAAATCACCGTTTTTACTATCCAAGCTTCCAGTTGGCTCATCAGCGACTATTAACATTGGTGTTTCAACGGTTGCACGGGCAACCGATACGCGCTGTTGCTGACCAACTGACATAACAGATGGATGATAATCACTGAACTCGATAAGACCAATTTTGTCCAGGCTTTCTTTTGCCTTTTTTATACCTTCGCCATAACTTTCGCCCTTCAAAAATAGTGGTAGAGCGATATTTTCTAAAGTGTTCAAACTATTGACCCAATTATTGTTTTGACTGATTACGCCATAATTTTGGGCTCTGAATAAGGCACGTTGGTTGTTACTGAGCCCATAAATATCGATACCATTTGCCAGTACCTTCCCAGAAGTTGGGGGCAATAATCCTAGTAAAATATTCAAGATAGTCGACTTACCGCTACCAGATGGCCCATAGATAATTGTGAAGCTATTTCGTTCGATGGTAAAATTCAGATTGTCCAGTACGCGGGATACTCCACCCTGGCTGGTGAACTCTTTGCTAACGTTTTTAAACTCTATTAAAGCGTTTTCTTTCATATTATTTTCCTATCCCAAATATCTTCCTCAACGAGTTAAAGATTATAGTAAATACATCTTCACTACCACGTCCTATTATAGCAGATTGATTTGTACCATTAGCACTATTATTTGCCTTATCTTTTGAAATTGGTTGCAACTGATAGATACTGGATGTGGATAAGTCAGATATTATGACGACATGTTCTAGGGTTAATCGGCTATCTTCAGCTGTCTTGTTATTATAGTTACCCGGTGCACCTTGTCCATAAGCTACTTGGCTGGTAGCTAGTTCATCAGTTGTCCATGATACTACTACTTGGCCTCTAGCCTCAGCCCCACTGCCTTTTATCGTTGTATCAACAGTTATATTAGATACTTTTGGTGGTCTAGTATCTAGGGCTGTCTTGAAGGTTTGAGCATCTGATACAGCCAAGTTACCAGCCGCGTCACGTGACCTGGCAACCAGTGAGTAATCCGTATTATCAATTAATCCAGATATAGTGACTTCATGATCAACTGTCATCTTACTATCAATAACTTCTGTCTGAGCTGCTCCAACCGCCCCATAACTTAACTCACTACTGGCTGGTACATTAGTATTCCAAGTTACCTTGGTGGTGTTAGATGAAGCATCAGTAATTGGCTGGAACCTTAGATTAGAGATTCTAGGTCTAGGTAGGGTAGTAAAGGAATAAATGTTTCCTTTGTATTCATGCCCATCAGCATCAAAACCATTTAGGCGCAAATAATATTTAGAGTCATCATCAAGTCCAGATAGTGATATTGAATAACTACTCTTTGCCATCGATGTGTTTATTGAGAATACTCCACCAAAGTTTTCAGTTTTTCCATAATATGCATTCAGTTTGGTAGAATTTTCGATAGATAAATTAACAGTACTACCGTCGATTGAAATGTTTTTAATATCAACCTCAGCAATATTTGGGGCAGGTAGAGTAGTAAATGATAATTCTTCGGTTTTACCAATGTTCCCGTCACCGTCTGTCCATGTTGCAACGTAATAATACTTCGTGCCTGCTTGGAGGTTATTAAGTTGAACGTTATGCTCAGTTCTTTGGGTTGCATCACCACCATCATATTTACCGATTTCAGTATCAATTCCAGGGTTTGTACTTAGGAATATTTTACTATCACTCTCTCGATTAGTTTTCCAAGATATTGTGGCTTTTTGAGTGCTAATTGGGTCAACTGCTGGTCCATCAGATAACAATGCAGGACTTGTAAATCTACCTGTTGGAATTGCACTAACAACTGAACTTGCAACACCACAACTTCCGGCGTTATCACAAGCCAAAATCTTGTATGAGTATTCTATTTGGCTGAGTCCAAGGTCAATATAACTTAGGCTATCAGCAGGTACAGACATAATCTCTGTAAAGTTTACACCATCATTCGATCGCAAAATACGATATGAATAAACGGTTGTAACTCCACTAGTTGGTTCAGTCCAAGACAGAGCCAATCGCCAAATTGATGTTTCAATTGGGTCAAGTAATGTAGAAACGTCAATTACCTCAACGTTTTGTGGTATTCCTGGGGCAATTGTATCAGCCGTAAATTCAATTTCAGCCATGTTACTAAAAGTAACTTCTTCCTGAGTTTCTTCATCAGTGTAGGTATAGGTACTCATAAAGTTACCGGCTTCATTAATTGTCATGATATATAGTGTATTTACACCTTGTTCGGTAGCATAAGGTCCAACTGGTAGTTCAGTTACACCCTTGGCAGTTCTGGTACAGTTTGTTCCAGCTTCATTTATTGGCTCATTTACGCTCCAACAATATGAGAAGTTTTCACGCGATCCTTCAAGTATTTGGAGAAAAAAGCTAGGGTCTTCAGAATAAAAGGGATTATCTGTTACTTCCGGTGCATCCCAGTCAAAACTAAAACTATTTACTGAATTTGGTTCAGCTGGATCAACTGTTAAGTTTTGTGGTGCACCTGATGGGATGGTAGTATATTTTTGTAATATATTCTGACCATCACTTACATTAATATTTCCAGCATTATCCATAGCGCCAATAAATACAAAGAAAGCACCATTGCCTTCGCCCAATACACTTGCTGCGTATCTTGGGTCATCAGGATTAGTTGTAAGCCTTAAATCTCCTTGTTGCCAAACATCAGACATATAATCAGCTGTCCCATATGCGGCTAGATTAGGACCGACCCAATTTTCAGGATGTTCATCTGGTTCACAAGGACTAAATTCTCCTCCAGATAATACGTCAACAATACAATATTTCATTCCTGCTAAACCTGAATCTTCATCAGCCCAACCAAGCCCAGCATCAGCGTTATACATCCATGTAATTGTTTCTGCTGGAGTATTCTTTACTAAACTACTTTCTCTTTCAACGAGTGAGAAACCTTCTGGTCCATAATAATCTAACTTATAACTAAACTGACTGCCATTTTGTGATATATTACCTACATTATCATATGGTTTTACTATAAAATATAAAGTATCTCCATTATTCGCTCCTTGTACATTATGATAAACCCAATTACCGTTAATATTTTCGCTCCAAGTATAACCTGTAATTCGTCCATTATGTGGTTCATCATCATATGATTGCCATTTAATATTATGTTCTAACCCAACAAGTGTCTTAAAATCAAAACTTGTACCATGTATTGCAAATTGACAGGTTTCAGTATTAATTTGACTATCAAAACCCTGTAATAGGCCAGAAGTAGTTATCAAGTCTGGGTCATCATCCGTTCCAAAATATAAACAATATCCAACAGTACCTGAACCTGGGTCTGGGTCGACGGCATTTGGCCAAGAAAAGTTTGGTGATTGTGCATTGGACCATCCGCCTTCAGTGATTAGATTTGTCGCATCTTTTTTACCAATAATTTCACCGGTTTCTGGCGCAACATCATCATTTAAAAATTCGAAATCAATTGATTTAAATGTTAATATATCTGATGGTTCAGCAGACGAGGTGCTAGCCAAAATTACTCGATATTGTAAATATCTTTGTCCTAGATTAACGCAGGTTGAATTATAAATATTTTCGTCATTTGTTAAATAATTACATTCTTCCCAGGCAGTCGCAGTTGTCATAGTAGGGTCTGAGTCAGTTCGAATCTGGACATCTACACTACCAAGCCCGCTTTTATCAAATGACATTTTACCAAAAAAGGGTCTTGTTGAAACATCAAATATATTTGAAACTAATGAACCGTTTGCACCAGAATTAAATTGTGTGAAGCCAAAATTGAATTCAGGGTTCTCGATACCATATAAATATACATCACTTAATGTTATATCGCTAAGGTCATTTGTATTATTTGATACGGCAAAATAATAATATACATCAGTTGACTCACTGCCATGATTTGTGTCAGTGTCATAAAATGGTTGCCAATTATTGTCACTTGCCGATTTATACCAATTTGATGCACCGCCATCTTCATATACAACAACTTTTATACGATATTCTTCGCCATATTTGAACACTGGTGTTCTGATATCATCCGAGTAATTTAGCCCAAGATTGGTTGCTTGGAAATGTGTTGCAAAAAATATCGGCTCATCTGCGTCATTACATATACCATTATTTTTACTTACACCGTTAAAGTTTGCGTAAGTGTTATTAAACGTAATATTTGCTAAATTGTATGTTCCGGAGTAACTGGTGCTACAAGAATGCCAATTTAGAGCGTCAATCTTAAAGCTATATTCATTTACTCTTGTGATACTCCTGTCAAATTTTGTAGAACCATTATCGGGATTTATTAAATAAAGATAGTTATAACCTGGAGAGTGTAATATCAGGCTATTATTGTCATCTGCGAATTCAAAATGTGACGGGTCTTTATCACTAGAAAACCACTTCGAATCTTGTATCTCGCCGGTTTCAAAACTATCCTCGATAACTGAATTAATATTACTTATTGAACTAGTGGAGCTTGCATTATTATTATTGAAGTACATAAATATAGTTGAATCGCCACTTGGTATGTTTGGGATTGCTAAAATGATACCAGCCGACAAGTTGTCTGTTTTTTCACTAATGTAATAACCTAAATTATTGCCATCCATATCCGTAAATCTAATATCATCAAAATCAGACTGCATTGAACTGTTATATAGGACACTAATCTCAATATTTGTCGCTGTCTCGATCGCATCGCCTGAATTAGTGATAGTTACGAGTTTACGATTTAGCCAACTGTCGTCGCAGGTTGGCGCATTGTCGCACCAATCTTCGTTAATTTCTGGACCTGCTGTAATTTGCCCAGCAGTTGAAGTATCTATATTTGTTTTACTTTCAAATCGTTCATTTAATGGGTCGTTTTCAGTACCGCTCCATGTTGTTTGACCTAAATGTTCAAATGCAGCACTTACTTTGAAAAAATATACTGTTGGAATTGCAATTAGAAGTAATAATACAACTACAATATATTTAATTTTAGGTTTTAAGTCATTTAAACTAAAAAATAATAAGAATTTTTTGTTTCTATGGCCAATAATATTAATAGACGAATTAATATTACGCCTTTTTGTAGATAATATTTGTTTCTTCTTATAAGTTTTCATCGTCTAATTGTTACTCCTACTCCCGTAACTTAACATATATCAAATTAATTATACCATGCTTATACTTATAATAAATAATATGGTAGTATGTATTAATATTTTTTAATAATCTGTGTTTCGGAAATTTTAAAGAGTTGGTTGACGTTTGGTGATTTTGAAAAACTCATGAATGCAATGTAACTGCCAACTAGTTTTAGTTTTTCAGAAGCAGAGGTTTTTGAATCATTAATTTTTTCAAAATAGATTGTTGCAACTTTTTTATCATTAAAGTAATCAATATTGTATGACTTGGTGTTTTCGTCAATTAAGCCCTGTTGTTTTAAATCGGCAATTATTAAATCATTTAGTTCAATTAATCTATCATCTAAAAATTCTGGTGTGTAGTAAATAAATCTTGGGGCCTTACTGCCACCTGCATAATATGTTTTTACCAACTCATATTGTAGGTCGCCTGATGTTGGTGCATTTAAAGACAAATTTTCAACACTATTATTTTCTGTTTTTTTATAAATTAATTGTTTGTTTGTTGAAACTGTTTTCTTATTTTGAGTTTTATTTTTAGGTATTATAATACATAAGGATGTAGCTGTAATTAAGGCAACAATGATTACAAACAATAAAGCAGTTTTCTTTTTGTGCTTATGAATATGTCTTACTACTTTAATAATTTTACTCATGAACTAATATTATAACAGTCGTCATAATTAGTCTGCAAAATTACTTTTTGTGAAAAACAACATTTAATTTGACACGGCTGGAATATTTTAATACACCATATCTGAATAATCGAATAGCGACCGTGAGCGATATGCCAGCGCTGATAATTAATACACCAACCCCGATAATCGCATCAAGTGGTGCCAGGTTGCCAACTGCGTTACGTAGCAGAAGTGGTATCGGCGCTGACAGTGGGAAAAATGTCAGAATTCGTACAATCAATGAATTTGGCGCTGATATAAATAATGAAATAGCATAAAGTGGTCCGAACAAAAATATCATAACAACACTAAAGAACCCACCAGCTTCTTTGGCTGTTGGCGCAACAGCGCCAACAGCGACCAATATACCTGTAAAAAACAAAAAACTAAAGGTAAATATGCCAGCTGCCAGACCAATTCGCATGGCATTTAATGGGATACTACTAAGGTCAATGTTGGGCAATGATACCTGTCCACGGAAAAATAGGTAAGCGATGATAACCGGCACCAGCATCAGGGCGATTTGAACAATTGCCAGCAGTATTAAAGACAATATCTTGCCAATAATCAATGTTCTGGCTTCGATAGTGGTTAGTATCATCTCGGTGACGCGGTTCTCTTTTTCTTCGGTCGTGCTGGTTAACATCTGATTGCCAAACATTGCAATCAAAAAGTAAAACAACACCAAAAATATACCAGGTGCGATTAATTCTTTGATACCGTCAAACTGTTTGCCGTCTTTGAAAATCTTGGAATCAATCTGCAGTTTGTCTTGTAGTACAGTGGTGACGCCCGAGCCAACTGTTGGGCTAACAGACTGTTCCAGCAGCAACTTTGCCACGGCTTGGTAGCGCCCATTATCGAACAAGCCAACATCTTTGGCATATATTTCGACTTTATTTTTTGACAAATCGTTAGGGTAATAAAAATATGCATCCAGTTTGCCGGTCGTAGCTTGTTCGACAGCAGCCGGTTTACTGTCAGCTATAGTTGCGCCAACAGCAGTGATTATTTGCGGATTAATTAAGCCGCTTTCGTCAGTGACCTGAATCGAAAACTTCTGATTTTTGGTTTCATTTGCAGCTTTTTCGGTCGCTTGGCCTGACAGGTAGCTGATACCAAAAACTACACATATTATCATTGGGAGCGAAAGCGCCATAATCCAAAATGACTTCTTTTTCAGTGTCCTAATAAATTCGAAACGAAATACGGTGCCCAGGTTATACATTTTTTGCTCCTTCCGTTTCAACATTTTCGTCGCCATAAACCTGCAAAAATATATCATCAAGCGATTTATTACCAAAACGTTTTTTAACCTCTGCCACAGTCCCATAGGCATAGGCTGTGCCATTTTTTAACAAAATAATTCGATCACACAGTTTCTCGACTTCTTCCATCTGGTGAGTAACATATATGACGGTCGCGCCATTTTTGCGGTGTTCTTCCACAATGTCTAGTAACAGCCGGCGATTAACCGGGTCAAAACCTTTTGTTGGTTCATCCAAGATTAGAATCTGTGGATTGTTCATAATTGTTATACCCAGTTGAATCTTTTGTTGCTCACCACCAGATAATTTATCTAATCGCAGTTTGGCTTTGTCGCTAAGGTTAACTCGTGATAAGTATTTTTCAGACCATTCTTTCGCCTCGGATTTGGACATGCCCTTTAGCTGTCCGAAATATATCATCACATCAATAACAAATTCTTTTTTATATAATCCACGCTCTTCTGGCAAATAACCTAGCTTGATATCGGATGAAACTGAAAATGGCTGACCGTTTATCAGTAGCTGCCCGCCAGTTGGTTCATATAGCCCCAATAGGGCACGAATTGTTGTGGTTTTCCCTGATCCATTACTGCCCAAAAATCCAAATACTTCGCCCTTGAACACTTCAAACGATAGGTCGCGTATTACAGTTTTGTCGCCAAAGTCCATGCGAAAGTGATTAATTTCGATAACGGGTCGTTTCGGTTTATTTTTTACCATGATTTCTCCAATTTGATGTAATTAATTATAGCAGGGTTGGCACAATCTCAGTAGAAGATAGATTTTGGATTTTGGATTTTAGTATAATCTCAGTAATTTGAAATTGAGCTTTGCGGCCCAGGGGTTTGGGGCCTCTGGAAGATACCGGATGGTTATGAATTCATTGTCCTGGTGCAGCGAGGACTGTCTGAGCCCTTTGATAATGAAAAGGCGCGAGTTTCGCAGCTGCCCAAGACAATGAACGATATAATCCAATCCGCGGATTTGAAGCCGCCCCAAGAGTTTTTGGCTACTTTTTGCAGCCCAAAAAATAGTTGGTCTTTGGTTCTTTACCAAAAGAAAGAACAGATTATGTATCTTTTTAAAGATAAGTATTATATAAATAATTAAAAAAGCTTGTGCTTTTTGGCGAAGTGTGGTATAGTACTCACATAAGCATTTTAATTATGCCTGTCTTGACGTGTGTGCATTGTTTTGTTATTCTAAATAGTACGTCTTGCGCCAAAACTAATATTAATTAAAGGTCGAAGCGCGTGAGGCTGCACATAGTAAAGGGAGTAAAATCACATGCCAATAGCCGTCGAATTTGTGCCAACTAGGCGCAAAAAGATAGCAGTGGATGTGGTGCCTGCCGAATGGCAACTGTATTTGCAACAGTAAGGACGTTTGTCCAACAAATCCTCTCATAGCAATATGAGAACAAAAAAAGTAAACCCTATGATTTATTTAGGGCCAAGAACACCCCAAGGCACCGGGGTGTTTTTGTCATATTGGCTTTTTTGCGGGTCCTGCCGCTCGGTCCACCCCTAAATTTCGAAATTGGATTACCAATTCTCTCAGCTTGGGTGTTGCCCCGCCTCGCGTCACCCGTAATATTCGAAACTAGTTATTTTGAGTATTCGTGCCGACTTTTTCCAACTCGGCATCAATTGCTGCGCCAAATTTGGCGGCATCGGCAGTTACCGAACCCTCAAGCTTTGTTCCGTTCAAAAAGAACATTGGTGTCGCGTCAACCGCCGCTTTATCGGCAATCGCATTATCATAGGCGATTTTATCATTAACAGCGTCAGATTCTAGATCGGCTAGGAACTTTTTGCTATCAAGTCCAAGTCTTTTTGCAAGATTTTCGAAATATGTGGTCCGTTCGGTCCCTGATAAATTCGTCCAACTGTCCTGAGATTCGAATAGCAAGTCGTGCATTTCCCAAAACTTGCCTTGCAAACCAGCGGCTTCAGCTGTGCCTTGGGCGGCTTTACCATTTGGGTGCCCAGGAAGGTATCGATAACGAAAAACGAATCGAATTTTGTCTTGATATTTTTCAACAACAGACTTAACAATTGGGTAATAAGTGGCGCAGGCACTACATTGAAAATTGCCATAATTGATTAATGTGACTTTGCTATTTTTGTCGCCAAAAACGTTGTCGCCAATGCTGCCATTATCTTTGCCGGCGACTTGAATAGCGTTAATATCGACTTTTGACAAATCGATTTCAGTGCTTTTTGAAAAAATTACCAACGCGGCGATAAAGCCAACGGTTAAAGTTAAAAATATAATCCAACGTAGTTTACTCAAAATAACTCTCCTTATTACGATTAGTAATTATTGTACCAAAAAACCTACGCCGTTGACAGCATGTTCATGACGATTATGCGATATAATATTGTTATGCCAACATTTCTACTAATCTTGACCATTGTTTTGTTTATACTGCTTGTTATTGTGGCGGCTATGCGGCCGATTCACAGTCAGTTGAGTCTGTTTGAGTTGCAGCGTCGAGCAGATAACGAAGACGTAAGCGCCAAGCGTGCATTAGAGCGCGAAAGGTTGCTAGCGGATATTATTTCGATGCAACAGGTCATCACTTCACTATTGCTGATAATTTTTGTGTTGCTTAGTGTGACGACTTTCGGTTGGTTATTTGGGATATTAGTTGGATTATTTGTGGCACTTGAATATGGGGCCATTGCTCGGATCAAATTTATTCGTAAGTTTGCTCAGCTAATTTATGCCAAGGTGGATAATTCGTTAATGAAATTTGTCAAAAAAGTTCCAGTCATCTTTAAACTATTGCGAAGTGTTTCGGCAGGCGATTGTCAGGTCGAACAAAAAATCGATTCGCGCGAAGAATTACAATATTTAGTTTCTGAATCTGGCAATATCTTGACGGATGACGAAAAAAAGCTGATTGTTCACAGTCTATCGTTCAATAGTCAAACGGTTGAATCGATTATGACGCCTCGATCCATGATTGATAGCATAAAAAAGTCAGAATTTTTGGGCCCACTAACTTTGGACGAATTGCATAAAACCGGTCATTCCAAATTGCCTGTTTTTGCTGGCGATATCGACCATATTGTCGGCATATTGAATCTAAAAAATTTGTTAGCACTCGATATAAAACGCTCGACAACAGCTGAAAAAGCCATGGATCCAAAAGTTTATTACATTCGGGCTGACCAGACTTTGCAACATGCTTTGGCGGCATTTTTACGCACGAAACACCATCTGTTTGTAGTGGTTAATGAATTTCGTGAAACGGTTGGGCTGCTGGCGCTTGAGGATGTAATTGAAGCATTGCTGGGCCGAAAGATAATTGATGAATTTGATGCTTATGAGGATTTACGGGCTGTCGCGCTACGAAATCCACGCGATAACAATAGTCCAGAAAAAGGTGAAAACGTCTAGCCCATTAGAGGTAAAGATGCTACAATAAACAGTAATTATGACAAGAACACTAGCAAGAGATTTATCAAAACATATTGACCAAACTGTCACTATTCAGGGTTGGCTACATAAAAAACGCCTTATGGGAGGCCTAAACTTTATCACTGTTCGTGACCGAAGCGGATTGACACAAACGTTAGTTGAAAAGAAAAACGAACTAGAAAAATTACGTGGGTTACAGATTGGCACGGTTTTGTCTATGACCGGCAAGGTATGTGCTGATGAACGTGCACCTGGTGGAGCAGAGTTACATGACGTATCGATCGAGGTTGAAGCACCTGTTACAGACGAACCGCCAATCGAAATTGATAAGCCGATTTTGCACAGGCCCGAACATCTGGACAGTCTATTTGAGAATCGGATCCTCAATATTCGCAACATCCAAGAACAAAAGATATTCAAGATTAAGTCCAGTCTGGTGCATTATATCCGAGAGTTCCTTGAGAAAAACGAGTTTATCGAAATGGACACGCCAAAGCTATTGGCGGGCGCAACCGAAGGCGGGGCAGAAGTATTTAAATTAGATTATTTTGGCAAAGTTGCAACATTGGCGCAAAGCCCGCAATTTTATAAACAAATTATGGTTGGAGCGTTCGAGCGAGTATACGAAATAGGGCATGCTTATCGGGCTGAGCCAAGTGCTACGACTCGTCATTTAACGGAAATATTAATGTTAGACATAGAAATGGGGTTTGTGCAGGACCACGAAGAAGTCATGGATATGGTTGGTGACATGGTGCAATACGCACTTAAAAATACTTACGAAAAACACGCGGATGATTTGAAGTCATTGAATGCGCCAGATCTGAAGTTGCCCGAAGATGGCAAAATCCCAAGGTTCAAAATAGCCGAAATCCACGACATGTATACAAAGGCCACAAAAACCGATACCACCAAAGAAAAAGACCTAATGCCAGACGAAGAACGTTGGATTAGTGAATATGCGAAAAAACAATTGGGTACAGATTTGGTTTTTGCAACACGTTTCCCAATCGAAGCTGGAAAGTTTTATCATAAATTTGACCACGAAGATAAAACTGTTATCTGGGGAGATCTAATATTTAGGGGTGTCGAGCTGGCGACTGTGCCGTTGCGTGAAAATAAGTACGAAACAATGATTCAACAAATGACCAATGCAGGTCTAGATGTAAATGCCGAAGGCTTAAAATATTACCTACAAGCTTTCAAATATGGGCTGCCACGACATGGTGGTTGTGGACTTGGGATTGAACGCTTAGCTCAAAAAACAATTGGACTAGCTAATGTTAAAGAGGCCTGTCTGTTCCCTCGAGATATTAATCGTTTAGCGCCATAACAAACATGAAGACAAGAAAAAGCCAAACAGCAATTATTATGGCATCAACAGTAGTTGTATCTAGTTTATTGGTAGGCTTTTCAGTTTTTGCTCAAAATAATAACTTGTCAGACCAACAACTAGAACAAATTAAAAGTGAGTGTTTGTCGACAAAAAATACCTTGAACCAGCTGCATATTAGCGATGCCTTGTTGCGAGTTAATCGTGGCCAGACCTATGAGTCTATGTATACAAAACTTATGGACAAATTTAATGACCGATTATTTTACAATAAATTAGATAACTCGACCTTGGTTAGCACTGCTGATCAATATAAAACGATGCTAGAAGGGTTCAGGACCGACTATCAAAATTATGAAGAGCAGCTGACTAAAACCATAAATGTAGATTGTTCAAATCATCCAGCGCAGTTTTATGAATATGTTGCATCGGCAAGAACGAAACGCGAGCTAGTTCATGCGGACATCCTAAAATTGAACCTGTACATCGATCAGTATCAGTTAGCGTTGGATCAGTTTTCACAAGAGTATAACAGATCACAAGGAGTTGAACTGAATGAATAACTCGTCAGAAGAAACTGAAAACGATTTACCTTTTTATGGCGACCATCGGTTTTTAGCAATGATTGTTACATCGATTTTTATCGCATTTGCTTTGATATCAGTTAGTATGGCTATCTACCACAGCAGTGGTGCAGCCCAGCTGGATCTGAGCCGCCCTGGCTACAAAGAGGTCCGGTCGCAAGTTATAAACAAGGACGAAACTTTTTCGAATTTCTCGAATATTGGGACAGTCAATGAAACAGTAATTAACGACTTTAAAACCCTGTTTGATCAACAAGCAAAAAAAGCTAAAGAGTTTGATGCATTTGGTAGCGACCCGCTTGACCCAAATGCTTTATGGCCGCCTGCTCAAACTATCAATGAATAATCAATTATTTTGTTTCTGACAATTTAGAGCGCACCCAGCCATCGATACTACCGGCGCCCATGCAGATGACCAATTTGCCATCGGCTCGTCTTTGTTGAATTATTTCCCACAGTTTATCACCAAATTCAGCAACATGAACGTCTTGTTTGTTTGTAATATTCACTATCAAATCATCAGGTGTAAGAATAGGTAGATTTGAGTCTTCACGGTTGCCAGCAGGTTCGTAGGTCGGTAGCCAATAGATCTCCTCGGCTTTTTCAAATTCGTCGGTGTATTTGCCACGGATTTCGTGTTGACGAACATTTTGGTGTGGTTGGTACACTAGAACGATGTTATCAGATATTTCGTGGGCAAGTTGCAAGGTTGCTTCTATTTCAGCTGGGTGGTGGGCGTAATCACTGTATAAATTATCAGCTAGTCGTTCAAAGCGTCGATTCGTACCTGGAAAAGTTGAAATAATTTTGTCCGTGTTCACAGTGTAACCGAGCCATCTTAATCCGACTTGAGCTAATGTTGCATTACGGCGATTGCGTTCACCGGCGATTTTTAGCGAATTATTGACGTCTTCTGGTTGCAAGATTTGAGCTTGCAAAGCACTTTCCAGTAGCTCTCCGTGTTGATCACTCCAGCCGATAACATGTTCGCTTCGGGAAATAAATTCAGAAAATGCGTCTAAATATTCTTTTTCAGTTGGATAAGTATCAAAATGATCATGGTCAACAGCCGTTATTAATGCCAAATGTGGGTTGAAGTTTAAAAAGTTTTTGTTAAATTCGTCACATTCAATCACTAGATACTTACTGGCTGGGTCATATTTGCCGGTTGGTCCAAAAGTAATTGTCGAACCAATAAAATAACTGATTGGGATACC
Source organism: uncultured Saccharimonas sp. (SeqCode) (assembly GCA_964407205.1). Lineage (GTDB taxonomy): Bacteria > Patescibacteriota > Saccharimonadia > Saccharimonadales > Saccharimonadaceae > UBA1547. The sequence goes on along the minus strand of CAYOUQ010000006.1, from coordinate 2,699 downwards.
CAGCTGTTGCATGGTCCAAACCATCATGCCAGTCGTGGTAGTTTTACCATGTGTGCCTGCGATGGCAACCAACTTTAGTTTTTTGTCGGTTATGATATGATTCAAGAAACCGTCTCGCTTGGAAACACGAATACCTAATTTTTTTGCGAGTAGCAACTCTGGGTGATCATCACGCAAGGCAGCAGTATAAACAAACCAATCGATTGGTTTTTTATCATGACAGGCCTGCAAAAATTTACCATCTTGGGGGCCAATATTTATTTTCATTCCTCGGGCTTGAAGTTCTTTGGTCATCAATCCAGCTTCGATGTCTGAACCAATGACATCATAGCCAGCGTCCATTGCCATTTCAGCAAGTGGCCCGATGCCGACACCGCCAGGACCAGAAAAATATATATTCATATTACCAGTATAACACTTCATAATTACGTCAATCTGTGCTGTAATAGAGCTAACGCTTAAATACTATGATTAGATCATTTTTATATCGTATAATCGAAAAACGTCATTTTTGGCGTCAAGCTAGCCTGGGTGAAATAGCCGATCTTTATGCCGCCCAAACGCTTCGAATGGCAGCAATTTCACTGGTTTCGGGTTTTTCATCGGTATATTTATATCGACAAGGCTATAGTTTGGTGTTTATCATGAGTTTTTGGGCGGTATATTTTTGTCTCAAGTCGTTGATTTCACCACTGATGGGGATGGTTATATCAAAAACTGGTACAGCAGTCAGTACAATAATTAGCAATATCGTTTATATCCCAGCAATTGTAGCGCTCAGTTTGGTTCATCAGATAAAACTGCCAGGGTTAATCATCTATGGGCTATGTTTAACTGTATCAGCGACACTGCATGAATTGTGTTATTATATCGATTTTTCAAGAGTAAAAAGCATAGCGCATGCTGGAAAAGAAATTGGCTATATGAATATACTCACAAAGATTGTTATCACTATCAGCCCAGTTCTTGGGGGAATTATTGCTTTAAGATTTAATGTTCAGATTACTATGTGGTTGGCAGGGTTTATACTATCACTGGCAGGGATTCCTCTGTTTAAATTAAAAAAACAAGTTGAAAAGAAACATCGCTATTTGTGGCGGGGATTTCCATGGCGATTGGCTTTGTCAAGTATACTTGCCGGGGTACCGATGGGTTTTGATGTAGTGGCATCTTCAATGGCTTGGGGGCTGTTCATAGCTGTCGTGTTATTACCGTCGACTGGTAATGATATATACGCCGCTTTAGGATTTTTGTCATCAGCAGCGGTGGTAGTCGCCATGATTACCTCCTCGATTTTTGGGAAACTAATTGATAGTGATAAAGGCGGGTTATTAATGCGAGTAGGGGTTGGTATTAATGTTATTGTTCATATGTCTAGAGTTTTAGTCTCGTCAGTTGCCGGCGCGATTGGCGTTAACGTAACTAATGAGGTGGCCTCAACAGCATTAGGCATGTCTTTTATGCGCGGCATGTTTGATATCGCTGACACCTCTGGTTATAGAGTGCTATACATTGTGGTGTTAGACATGGTTAAAAATATTGGATCAGTTTTAGCCTGTATTGCTATGGTGATTTGTATTAATTTGGTTGGTGACCACTCCGGGTTCCAGATGTTCTACGCTATAACGGCCTTGATTTGCTCTACGGTGTTTTTGTGTCGTTTCAAAATTTATAATAGATAAACCTCGTGGTATACTAATACCATAGATCAAGGTGGGAGGCTGGTTTGGCTAACAAAAAACAGGCAAGATATGACTTAAAAAGGTTGCAAAAAGTAAAAACTTGGCAGCTGCTGATTGTTTTTGTCTTGTCGGCTTTTGTGTCGGCATCGCTACTTCGACTGAATAATATTGGAATGGTCGAGCGCCGTAAGGCGGTGCTGGCAGCCGATAGCTCTGGCGATACTAATGTTACACGAGACAGATTATATGATTTGCAGCGGTATGTTTCGTCGCATATGAACACTAACATGGGCAAGGGTGTGTATTTAGAAACTTCCTATAAAAAAGATGTGCAAGCGGCCTATGAAGCTGCTGCGCTCAATCTAAATGGCAATGTCTATCGTTTAGCTCAGGACGTTTGTGAGCCACAGTTTTCGGGCTGGTCGTATGCTTATATCCAATGCACTGTTGACGAATTGAACAAATATTCATCTAGCAGTGATTTGATAAGTTCAGTTCAGTTACCGAAGGCGGACATGTACCTGCATAGCTTTGTGTCGCCACTGTGGTCACCCGATTTTGCGGGGTGGTCGGTGCTGCTATCTGTAGTAATTTTGATAATAATTATTTTACGCTTGATAGGTGTTATTATCCTTAAAACCATCGTTCATTATCGCTACAAGAGCATTTAGTTGTTGACATCGCATTCAACACCGTGTAATCTTGACTTCGTATACAACTAATAGGAGGTACAAGGTTTTATGGCTTACAAGCACGTAAACTCAAAAGGTATTACATATTATCTACACAGCACAGAGGTTACTCTTCGCGGTGGTAAAAAGCAGACAATCTACTTTTTTGCAAAAGTAGAAAAGAATGCAAAAGGTCAACCAGTAGATCTACCAGCTGGCCGAATTGTCAAAGAAAACCCACGAAACGGTTTCTTGACAGTATCAAAGAAGAAATAGTTTTTTAAAAAATATACTTGCACCATAAGCGCGTTTGATTTATAGTAATAATCAAACAAACAGGTGCCAG
>CAYOUQ010000005.1:0-44118 GCA_964407205.1 uncultured Saccharimonas sp. (SeqCode) | reverse complement strand
AAATCTCCCCTCGCAAGAGTTCGTAGGTTCGAGTCCTACCTCCAGCACCAAAAATAATACCCCAAAACTGGGGTGTTATTTTTTACATGACTTTTCTTGGCTGATGAATTCGCTTTGGTGTACCTTGAGGAATAATTAATTTTGCAGCACGCTCTCGCAGATTAAAGGCTATTTCTGGCGAGCCTGTTCGTTCATATGCGTCAGCAAGAATGTTTAGAGTTTGAGGTATCGGCTCCAATTCAACAGCTTTTTCAAGTGATTCAATCATTTTTTTATCATTACCTAACTTTTCTTGAACTTTTGCATAAGCAATGTGTCTTGCAGCAAGACTGCTATCCATGGCAATAGCCTGTTCAAATGCCAGAGCGGCCTTTTCGTAGTTTTTAGTTTCATAATATATTAAACCAACGTTATGAAGGCTGCTAGCGCTCGGCTCCAGCGATTGAGCAATCTCAAAACACTCAATTGCTTCATTTAATTGTCGTTGTTTAGCATATAAAATCCCCAAACGATTATAAGCACTGGTATTTCGTTCGTCTATGCGCAAGATTGTAAGCAGTGCTTTTTCTGCACGTAAATATTTTTTTGTTTGCAATGAATCCTGGGCTATTGTCCAAAGTTGATCAAGCTTATCAGATAATTTAGTCGGAATGTCTGATTTTACTTCCTGAACCGTTTGCTGATGGTAAATAGTCCAAGCACCAAAAGCAATAATTAGCAGTAATCCTAACATATGTCTATTATATCAGATTTTAAGCGCTAGCTTAGCTAAAGACAGCCGTATGTTGCAGTTTGAGTTGATAGATTGATATGATTCAAGTATTTTATCAACAGTTAAAAGCATATTATTATCGTGCTTTTCTGATATCGATTGATTTAATATAACTAATGCGTCATCCAGTAAAAGTAGCGCTTTTTGACGATCATCCTTATATCGATATGCTATTAAAAGTTTTGAATATGATGATTTTTGCAAAAAAGCCTTGGCATCTTTAATAACATTCACTCTGTCCCTAAAATAAGATTCATCTGAAATAAGTCTAGTGATTTCTGCTGGCCTACCGTCGGCTATAAATAATAGCTGCGTTCGCTTCATATTGTCAATAACACCTAGCTCATCTAAAAATTTTGTAGTTTGATTATTTGTTATATTTCTTATTTCAATTTGTTCAACACGCGATAATATTGTCGGAAGTAAAGTGTTTATCAAATGGGTCAGCAAAATAAAGTGTGTAGTAGGATTAGGCTCCTCAAGCAGTTTCAAGAAAGCATTTTGTGATTGAGTCGTCATTCGTTCGGCATAGTCAATAATAATCACCTTTTTATTAACGTCTTTGGTTTTGACATAATCATAAATGCTTCTAATACTATTTATGCTAATAACTCCATTTTCTAGGTCAATTTTTCCTAATTTGTCAGGCAAAACTGTGTATGGAATAACACTTAGCTCTTTGCACACATAGTCGGCTATTGTTTTTAAACCAACCCCATTTTCACCGTGAAATACCAATGATTGTGGCATGTTACTAATTGTCTTTATTAGAATATTTTCAGTTACTGGATTAATAATTGGTTTCATAACTCACGAAGCTTTGGAAATTTAGATGTAAAACTATCAGGAAGCTTGGACTCAAATATATGTTTCTTACCATCAAGTAGGATGATTTGAACAGTGTTAGCATGTAGATACAGCCTATCGGATTCATGACCATAGATTCTATCACCTAAGATAGGTGTATTTAAATATGCCATATGAACGCGCAACTGATGCGTCCTTCCAGTATTGGGCATTAATTTTACAAGTGAATAGTGGCCATTTTCAGAAATAACCTCATAGTATGTTGTCGACTGCTTGCCTTTTGGGTCTACTCGAAAAGTGCTTGGCGCTGATGGACTTCTGGCGATCGGTAGATCGATATTAGCTGTCTTTAACTTTGGGCATCCATCAAGAACCGCATAGTATATTTTCTCTACCTTATGTTGACTAAATTGTTTTTGCAAAAACTCAGCCGATTTTTGATTTCTTGCTCCTACTATTACACCACTAGTGTCTCGGTCAAGTCGGTGGACAATACCGGGTCGATTTGTATTTGCGTTATATGTTGAATATTTTTTAAAAAAGTCCGCAACTGTAAACTCATTATTAATTGAACCCTTGGAGTGAGACAAAACGCCTGCTGGTTTGTCAACTACAATGACATCATCATCAAGGTAGATAATTGGTAGCTTTTTATCACTATAATCTGGTTCAGATGGTGTATCAAAATCAATAATATCCGAATTAGATATTTCATATTTAACCGACGTTTTAGATTGGCTATTGACCCTTACGGTACCATTTTTAATAAATTTTTGCCATGTACTACGAGAAATATTAGGATAATTGTGTGCTAAGTATGCATCAAGGCGTTGTTTATTATTTCCTGCCTGAAATAAATAACAATCTTTACTCCTAAATGGCATAGCATATGATTGATTTTCGTCGCGTGGGTTAAGTAATAGATCACCTTTAATTACACCTTGAGACGTCTTAATTTGAGGCAAAATTAGACTAACATCATCTGCTGCGGTGTCATCAAATAGTAAGAAATACAATTTTTTGTTAAAAATAAATTGAACTAAAGTATTTGTCGTTGTCGTGTGACTAATATAAATATTCTCGACGTTTCTGGGTACGTTATCGTCCCCTGCCAGTTCATAACGGCGCAGAATGTCAAGGATATCACGACTGGCTACTTTTACCATTTAGTCCTTTGGGCGCAATCCTACGGCCTTTTGGGCCCTTAAGAGCGTTGCATTTGCTATTGGGGTTAGTGCACGTTCAGATTCTTCTAATTTTGCAAATAGCTTTGAGTTGTCGATATTTTTTAGCCTACTTTGAAAATCGGACAAAAAGTTTGATATAACATCGGCAACAGCTTTTTTAAACTCGCCGTAACTTGTTTTTCCTAACCATTCAGCATTTACCTCGTCTTGATTTCGGTCTGTCATTAACGCCATTACTTGCAACAAACTGGTAATACCAGGTTGCTTGTCCCAATCCCAATTAATAACACCAACACTGTCAGTTGTTGCAGACATTATCTTTTTAGCTGCTAGCTCTGGAGAATCAATTAATAATATCTTTGATTTTTCGTCTGGGTCACTTTTGCTCATCTTTTTTTCTGGCTCAGATAAACTTCGGACACGTAGGCCAGAATCGCGTTTTATAAACTCGGATTGAGACTTGGTTGGTTCTGGAACAATAAAGATATCGCCAAATTTATTATTAAACCGCACTGCTATGTCTCGTGTAATTTCAATATGCTGAAATTGATCATCGCCAACCGGAACGTATTTTGCGCCATAAAGTAAGATATCAGCCGCCATTAAAACTGGGTAATTGAATAAGCCAACGCTAATAGAATTAGGATTTTCAGCAATCCTTTCCTTGAATTGTGTCATACGACTCATCTCACCGAAGCCAGTAAAACAATCTAGAATCCAGGTTAATTCGCTATGGGCAGGTATGTAGCTTTGGCGATATATGTAGGTGTTTGGATCATTAATATTTAGTCCAGCAGCAATAAAATATTTCAAATTTTGGACTGTATTATCGTATAGATTGTCATAATCAATTGGTGTAGTAAAGCTATGAAGGTCAGGTACGAACATATTAATTTGATATTTTCCCGCATAGTTTTTTTGCATTTTTACAATTGGTAATATTGCGCCTAAATAATTTCCAATTGTTGGCTCTTCGTTTGATCTAATTCCAGTTAATATTATTGATTTATCCATAGTTGCCTCTATTATACATTATTTTTTTCTAAGCGGTTAGATTATTGACATATGGCACGATTTCTTATAATCTAATTTTGGTTGGCTAGTACGTTTATAGAGGAGGTGATCGATTGTATACGATCATTGGGTTCGGTGTATTGAAATTGCCATCGCCCTGTGGTCAGCTTTTTGCTGTAGTTTTTGATGGGACAAATCACAGAGTTCCAGGAAAATCGTTCGAAAATCTGGTTTCTAAGCTAAAAAAGGATTACGAACAGACAGCAGAGCAGATCACTGATGCCATTCCTTGTTTTCGCAAGTTTGTTGCGGATGAGGTGATGGCAATCAACGAAGCGGGCCTGAACCCGTCTGAGTTGCTGGCAGAGTCAAATCAATTCCCGTAACGGCACAACCAGGGCGGACACTTTCGTGTCCGCCCATAGTTTTTTATACAAACATTAATTTAACGCTTAGAAAATTGTTCGCGCTTACGTGCAGATCGCAAACCATATTTTTTGCTTTCTTTTTCACGAGAGTCTCGTTTCAAAAATTCAGCTTTTTTCAATACTGTTCGCAAATCCGAAAACCCAGTAGTAATTGCCTTGGCAATTGCCAGCTTGATTGCGTCAACTTGGCCAGCAACTCCACCGCCCTTAACTAGCACAGTAATATCAAAATCAGACTGTTTGTTAACTAAAGCCAGCGGATCAGTAATTTCCGCTAGTTGGGTCTTGTTGCCATTTAAATAGTCAGTGGCCGATTTGCCATTAATTGTTACTTTCCCTTTTCCTGGCAATAATCTGGCTGAGGCTGTTGCACTTTTGCGACGCCCCAAACCATATAGATATTTAACAGTTGCCATACTACATAACCTCAACTTTCTCTGGTGTTTGTGCTGTATGTGAATGATCAGCGCCAGCAAATATTCGTAGTCTTTCTAATCTGTCAGCAGCAAGTTTATTACGTGGTATCATACCCTTAACAGCCTCAAAAATTATTAATTCAGGCTTTTTGGCACGAAGTTCACCTAATGACGCTTCGTGTAAATTACCTACATAGTTCGAATGGCGATAATATTTCTTGTCTGTTTCTTTTGCGCCTGTAACTATTAGGTTTTTAGCATTAGTTACGACAACATAATCACCAGCATCAACATGCGGAGTGTAGGTTGTTTTGTATTTACCAATCAAATATTTTGCTGCACAAGTTGCTACACGCCCTAATGGGGCAGTTGAAGCATCAATTAATATCCAGCGTCTTGAGATATCGGCTGGTTTTTGTGAAAAAGTTTTTGAATTTACAGCCATTATTTTTTCTCCTTAGTGTCAGTACTTATGTCCTTAACAGCTTCCTGTAAGTCATCAACAAATGAAACAGTAGCCATTTGTGTACCATCACCAACTCGAAGTGTGGTCTGCTCAAGGCGTACATGCCCACTTGTTCTGGACATTAATTTTGGAGCGATTACGTCAATTAATTTATTAGCAGCATCAATTGTGTCTAATGAGGCAATAATTAGCCTACGATTGTGTAGACCTCCCTTTTTCGCCTTAGTAATCAGTTTTTCAATAGGGCGAATAAGCTCTTTGGCTTTTGGCAAAGTAGTTTCGATTTTGCCACGAATAATTAAGCTAGTCATCAGACCCTTAATTAATGCGTCGCGTTGATCGCAGTCTCTACCAAATTTTCGTCCTACATATCCGTGTCTGTGCATATTTATAGTTCCAACTCTGCCAATTTATCTTTTACTTCTTCAAGAGCTTTTGATCCAAAGCCCTTTAGCTCACGTAGGTCTTGCTCGCTAAGTGTTACTAAGTCATGAACCGTTCGAATATCATTATTTACTAATGCGTTAGCAGTCCTTGCGCTAAGATTTAGCTCTTCAATTGGAGTATTAAGCTCGCTAGACTCATCGTCAATTTCTTGGCCTAAGGCAGGAGCACTTGCGACAACAGTAGACCCGGCTAGTGCTGTATATTGATTAACTAATATCGCAGCAGCCTGCTCAAATGCATCACGTGGTGACAATGTGCCATCAGTTTCAACAGTAATTGATAGCTTATCAAGGTTTGTTTCGCGACCAACACGTGTGCCGTCAACCTTGTATCGGACTCTTAGCACCGGGCTGAACATTGCATCGACTGCAATCATATCACTATGAAGGCGTTTTGCACTTGAATCATCAATCGTTTGATAACCTCGACCAGATTCCGCAACAATATCCATTAATACAGACTTCTTTGGGTCATCAATTGTACAAATCACCTGGTCTGGGTTGACAATCTCAACATCTGAAATTGTTTTGATGTCAGCAGCGGTTACTACACCGGCGCCTTTTTTCTCAAGTCGTAGTTCAACTGGCTCGTCTGTGAAAACGCGTAATCTAACATTTTTTAAGTTAAGCATAATGTCAATGACATCTTCTTTTACTCCAGCAACAGTTGTAAATTCGTGGCTTGCACCCTCAATTCTAAAAGCAACAATTGCCCCACCTTCGATACTTGACAATAGAACTCGTCTTAAACTGTTACCAAGCGTATTACCATATCCTGCATGAAGTGGCTCGATGTTAAATGTTGCACATGTCGCACTTTGGTCATCGATACTTGCTAATGCTGGATTATGAATGATTCTTGTCATATTTTACTCCTTTATATTTACCTTTTTATTGCTTAACGAGAGTAATACTCAACGATTAATTGTTCTTTAATCTCTGGCTCTGCCTCATCTCGAGTTGGTAGCCCAGTAATTACAATCTTGAACTTATTTAGATCACTTTTTAGCCAACTAAGTGGTTGTTGGTAGGTGTTCTTTTCAATCTCATCCATCTGACTAAAATAACCTGATTTAGTGCTTTTTGGCCTGACTACAAGTTCGTCACCGACCTTGAGACGAATTGATGGGATATCAACACGACGACCATTTAACATAAAGTGGCCATGACCGACTAACTGTCTCGCAGCCCGTCTACTAACCGCAAAGCCAGCACGATATACTGCATTGTCAATTCGTCGTTCTAAAAATTGTAATAACAATTCGCCTGGAAGTTGCTTGTGCCCACTTGTGCGTGTAGCTTCATCCATTAAGTTTGCAAATTGCTTTTCTTGTAATCCATAAATACGACGAACCTTCTGTTTTTCTCTTAATTGGGTCAGATACAAACCTGATTTACCCTGCCTACCACCAGCATGGACTCCAGGAATACCTGTTTTTTTGGCCATAACCTTAATGGCTTTCGGGTGAAGAGCGTAACCTTCACGTCGACTTTGTTTAACTATTGGTGAATTATCTCTTGACATAATTTATGCCCTTCTTGCCTTTCGTGGGCGGACTCCGCCATGTGGGATACCTGTTACGTCTTTTATACTGTCAACAACAATATCAAAGCTACTCATTGCGCGAATTGCTGCATCTCGTCCGAGACCAACGCCTTTAACAAAGACATCAACGGACTTTATGCCAAACTGGCTTTTTGCAATTTCTGCTGCTTTTTCGGTCGCGATTTGTGAAGCATAGGCTGTGCCCTTTTTGCTGCCACGAAAACCGCAGGCACCAGCACTTGATGCACAAAGTATGTTACCTTTTTTATCTGTAAAAGAAACTATTGTGTTATTAAAAGTTGCTTGAATGTGCAATTGACCAGCTGGCACTGAGCGTCGTTGCTTTTTACGTGCAACAACAGCCGCAACAGGTACAGATGGTTGTTCGATTGTTTGGATATTTTCTTCTTCTGCCATAATATTTTTTACGTCTTTGACGCCGCTTTCTTTTGTGCACCACCTACGGCGATGCCCTTACCTTTACGAGTTTTAGCATTAGTTCGTGTTCGCTGACCACGCACCGGCAATCCTGCCTTGTGACGTATTCCGCGATAAGAATTAATGTCTTTTAGACGTTTAATATTATTTGACACGATACGCTGCATGTCGCCCTCAACGGTATAATTGGCGTCAATTATATCACGGATGCGCTGTTCCTCAGCCTCGGTCAAATCCTTGACCCGAGTGGTCGGCTCTACTTTAGCCGCCGCAAGGATGCTACTAGCATATGTTGGACCGATACCGTAAATGTACGTTAGGGCGGTACCGACCTGCTTTTCTGATGGGATTGTTACCCCAGAAATTCGAGCCATTCTTAACCCTGCCTTTGCTTATTTTTTGGCTTTAATTTATTAATAATACGCAGAATGCCCTTACGACGGACAATAATGTCATTCTTTTTATCGATTAACTTTACACTGGCGCGTACTTTCATCGCTTGTTATTCCTGCGGCATTATTATGCCATTAAGTTAATATTAATCTTTTAGGCGGAAGCTGATTCTTCCCTTACTAAGATCGTAAGGGGTCAACTCTACTTCTACCTTATCACCTGGCACAAGTCTGATATAATGCTTACGCATTTTGCCAGAGATGTGGGCGATAATACTATGACCATTAGCCAATTCGACTTTAAATTGAGTATTTGGCAGTGATTCAACTACCACACCCTGCAATTTAATTACTTCTTTTTGACTAGTCATAGGCTACAGTGCGTAATTATACATCAAAGAGATAGATAAGTAAAGGGGTATAACCAAGAAAATTAGCACATTTTTGCTAAGTGTGTAACTTAATTATAGCCACCATGAATAGTGCTGTCAAACCCGAAACTTAGACCTTTTTGTCTACATTAGTAGGATCTGAGGATACAATTTTTGGGTATTGGTCGGAATTATGCGCCATAGCCCGTTGCAATTTCGCCTCTTTTAGGTGTCGGAATAATACAATTGCTGCCAAAATAAAGCTTAGGTTAGTTATAATAATTAAAGAATACATTACATATGAGTTAGGACGTTGACGAATATTGATTACATAGTCGCGCACAGAGCTATCCTGAGCTGTTACGCGTATCTTGACCGTGCCACCAGCAATTGCCTTAGAATCTGTCGAGATTGCAACATATGCCTCTGGATCATTTGGGACTGGTACTACCTCTAGTTGGCTCTTATCGTCAACTACAACAGTATAAACTAACTTTGTCTTGTTAATTTGCACATTATATCTACCAATTTGCAAACTTTTAAGATAGTTATCATTGGAAAGCAAAACGCCTTCAGCTAATCTTGTGACAGTAAATACATACGGACGTTCAGCATTGTTCTCGGCAACTACTGTCACGGTGATAATATTTTCGCCAACCTGGAGCTGGCCACCACCATTAAGCGATACGATTGATTTTGGGTCCTCAGGAGTTGCGAAAATTTCAAGCGAAGTGACAGAATATGGCACTTTTAGGCTGTAGTTTAGTACGTCTTTAACAAATGGCACCTTTCCATTGCTAAGTTCGATTGCGCTTAAATAATTATTTGCGCTACGACCATCATTTCGATTAATATTTACTGTGTAGGTTTTAACTGTGCCGTTTTCTGCCGATACCTTAAACTGAACAGTGTTATTTCCATACACTAATCCGTCGACATTCCTTGGTGAGCCAAAACCATCAAGGAAATTAGCTTTAGAATCGGCTAACTCGGCAGTTAGTGAAATACTATTTACAGCCTGATCAACAGTGACACTATAAATTGTTGTGTTCTGGTTAAAGGCTATAGTGCCATGACTAATTGTGATATTTTTTAAATTATTATTTGTACTACGATTATCGGGCCTTGTTATCTTAATCGTGTAGGTTTTTGTTACATTGCTTTCACTTTTAACAATAATAGATGCTGTATTTTCGCCATATGTTAAATTCAGTAGACCAATTCCGCTTACAATTATTGCTTTTTGGTCTGTTGGCGTAGCATTAATTACGGTACTTGCCGAATCAACAGTTGCAGTATAATTGAGAACTTCAGGTGAAAAAACCGGGTTAATACTACTGTTTGTCAAACTAAGACTTGATAATGTATTGTCAGAAGATAGAATTATTGGTTCAGCTGATACAACGCCGCTAACTACAAACAGAGCAAATAATGAGAACAACAATAATATTAGAATTGAACGAATTTTCATAATTACAGATTAATTGTAGCACAAGCGGTATTTTACTTATAGTCGTCGTATGTGACCATTAAGGCACGAGAATTTAGTTGACGCAGCGACTCAAGTGCAACGGAGACAACAATTAAAAGCCCTGTGCCACCAATAGATAATTTTGTACCGGTTACTCCGGCGATATTGTACATTAAATACTCTGCCACAAACGGCAAGATAGCAATAGAACCTAAAGCAAATGAACCAAATAGCGTCAATCTGTTCATGGTTCTGTTTAAATACTTCTCGGTCTGCATGCCAGGTCTGACACCGTCAATAAAGCCGCCTTGTTTCTGCATGTTCTCGGCAATCTCATTAGAGTTAAAAATAATTCCGGTGTAAAAAAATGTAAATAATATTACCAGCACAAAGTACATAGCAGGATATATGAACGCCTGAGCAGACGAGCCAGTAAACGAACCTGGATTTGGCGCCTGGAACCATGAAATCAAATTATTTGCGATAGGTAGAAACGATTCATTACCTGTTGCTTTTAAAATTTGGCCAGCAAATGCAGGTAATGACAAAAAGGCTACCGCAAAAATAATTGGTATAACGTTAGCTGTTATTAGCTTTACGGGCAAGATGCTTTTTATACCGCCATAACTACTGTTGCCTTGTACTCTTTTGGCATAATTAATAACGATGATTCGTTGGGCTTCATTTATTTTTACCAATACATACAAAACTATTAACGACACAAGGCCTATCGATACTGCAATCCAAAATGATGCAGGGTTAACAGGTATCGAAAACCAACCAAAAACACTTAGGGACCCGCTCGTGGTGTCAAAAAGTGAAGAGGAAATTGTAGCTATCATTTTTGGCAGCTGACTAACAATACCAGCAAAAATAATTAAGCTGATGCCATTACCGATTCCCTGTTCGGTCATTAACTCGCCCAGCCACATCAGCAAAATTGATCCTGCGCTCATAGCAGAAATTGCTATAGCCCAGCTCATCAAAGACGTATCTGTTGCAATTGTAGTATTACCTGCCAGAACTGTTTGGCGCAATATATATATAAACGCCCCTGATTGAACAATCGCAAGCGGTACTGCAATAATGCGTGTCCATTGATTAATTTTACGTCTACCAGACTCACCATCTTTGTGAAGTTCTTCAAGCTTTGGAATTGCTTTTGTCATTAATTGAGTTACTATCGAGGCCGTAATAAATGGGCTCATACCAACTAGCATAATCGACATACTAGTTAACGCCCCGCCGGATAAGAGATTCAAAAAACCACCAAAGTCAGATGACGATATAACACTATTGATTACTTCTTTAAGTTGGGTCGGTTCAGCCAAAGGTACCGGGATGTGAGCTAAGAATCGATATGCGACAATAATACCAAATAGGATAAGAATACGCTTACGCATGTCCTTATTTTTAAATGATTTTAATATCGTTTTCCAATTCATGGATTCCCTTAAACTTCCTATAGGTCAACACTAATATTGTAATTTACTACTTGTCAGATTTGGTCAACTTTTTATCTGCCACCTTCAATGGTACAGCAGTTTTTGTAAAAGTTCCACCAGCCTTTTCTATTGCAGCTTTTACACTTGAACTTGCACCAGATACATTTAACGTAATTTTTTCGGTTAATTCTCCTCGTGCAATAACTTTTACAGCCTGGTATGGCGTTACAATTAAACCGGCATCAAACAATGTAAAATTGTCGGCGACTTTTCCTGCAAATGAATTCAAATGATCAAGATACACTATTTGAGCTGGTGCTCGCAACGATTTAAAACCGTGCAATTTGTGAGCTCCCTTAACAAAAGGCAACTGACCGCCCATAAACGTTGGGCGCATTTTTTTGTGTCCAGTTCGAGATTTTTGTCCTTTAGTGCCTCGACCCGCTGTCATACCTTGACCAGCAGAAATGCCTCTACCAACACGTTTTGCTGATTTATTTGACTTAACAGATAATTCGTTAAATTTTGTCATATTATTTATCCTCACTTTTAACAGTTTTTGCTTCGGAGGTGTCTGCGTTTAGCCATTCATCTTTTGCAGCTAAGCTTTTTAGCGCAGCTAAGGTCGCGTATGCGATATTAACCTTATTAGTTGACCCAAGCGATTTAGTTAAAAGATTTTTAATACCCGTTACACCAATTATCGTACGTACTGCACCACCAGCGATAATACCTGTTCCTGGAGCAGCTGGTTTTATCAAGACTCGAGAACCTGAATATTTAACTTCGGCATCATGAGGAATTGTATCGTTACTTATCGCAATAGTAATCATATGTTTTTTTGCCACTTCTGTGGCCTTAGCAATTGACGTCTGGACATCTGCTCCCTTTGCTACGCCAACACCAACTTTATTTTTATTATCACCAACAACTACAAGCGCCTTGAATCGAAAACGACGACCACCCTTAACGACACGAGCTACGCGATCAATATTAATAACCTGCTCGTCGTATAATTTTGGTTCTGCGGCGGCTTTGTCGTGCCTATTAGTGGCCGTACGTGGTGAACGCCTGTCAGATGAATATGCTGACATTTTTTCTTCACTCATATTAAAAAACCAGTCCTTCCTTGCGTGCAGCATCTGCGAACGCACTCAATCGTCCAGCGTATCTTCGACCATTCCGATCAAAAACTACTGATTCTATTTTCATCTTTTTGGCTTTTTTTGCAATATCACTACCAATTGCAGCAGCTTTTTCAGATATCGTCCCATTAATCTTTGAGCCTACTGTTGTACTATAAGCCAACGTTTTGCCTTTAATATCATCAATAAGCTGAGCACTAACGTGAGTGTTACTAATTGATACACTTAAGCGAGGCCTATCAGGTGTCCCAATAATCTTTGACCTCACTCGTAACTTACGTAGTGACTTATTTAGCAATTTTTTTTGTAGGTTTAACATATTATTTACCAGCCTTTCCAGCCTTATGGCGTAGCGTTTCATCAACATATTTAATACCCTTACCTTTATATGGTTCCGGTTTTTTCAGTGAGCGTATTTCAGCGGCTGACTGCCCAACCGATTGCTTATCAATACCACTAACTGTAATATTCATCTTGTCTACGACTAAATTAATGCCTTCTGGCGCTTTGTATTTTACACTGTGTGATAGGCCCAATGACATTTCAATCTCTTTACCGCCACCATTTACCCTAAACCCAACACCATTGATTTCTAGTTTTTTCTCGTAGCCCTTTGTAACACCAATAACTGCATTATTTAGCAGGGCACGTTGCAGGCCATGTTGAGATTTTGCGATGAACTCATCGTCCTTGCGCTCCACAACAGCCTGTTGCTCATTGATAGATACTGTCACGTCACTCAGGTGTGGGACTGTTAACTCCCCCTTTGGCCCTTTTACGTTGATTGTACTTGAATCAACCGTGATTGTCACACCGGTCGGTATGTTTATTGGTAGTTTTCCGATTCGACTCATAATTATCCTTTCTTTAGTAAACCTTTAACAACAGCTCGCCACCAAGACGCTGCTTAATTGCATCATTGCCAGACACGACTCCCTTGCTGGTGCTGATTAGAACAATTCCGCGGCCATTTTTTACTTTTGGAATTTCATTGACGCCTACGTATACTCTACGACCAGGCTTCGAAAGTCTAACTATTTCTGTAATTGCACAGTTCTCGCCCGGCTTGTTAATCTCGATTACTAATGTATCGCGAGGTTTAGTGGCCTCAACTTTAACATCACTTAAATAATTAGCTTTTTTTAGTTCTTTAGCAACAGCAAACTTTAATTTACTAGTTGGTACACGAATTTCATTTTTACCAACCATTCCCGCGTTTCGGATGCGAGTTAATAGGTCGGCAATTGGATCAGTTGATTGAATTGACATATATTTACTCCCTTCCTACCAACTACTCTTTATTACGCCTGGGATTTCACCCTTTGAGGCTTTTTCACGGAAATTTATACGGCTAAGACCAAATCGACGCATATATCCGCGAGGTCGTCCACATAAAGTATCGCGATTTTTCCATCTGGTTATCGAGCTATTGCGTGGCAATTTTGCCAAACCTTCTTGGTCTCCCATTGCCTTAAGTTCAGCTCTTTTGGCAGCATATTTAATAATCATCTTCTTGCGCTTTTCGTCTCGTACTACTGCTGATCTTTTAGCCATTACTTTACTCCTCCATCTTTTTCAAACGGCATACCAAACTTTTGCAGTAATGCCTTGCTGTATTCAGCATTACCACCGGATATAACAAAAGTTATCTGCAAGCCGTGCGGTGTCTGCGTTTCTTCAAAACTTAGCTCTGGAAAAATTGATTGCTCAACAATGCCGTAGCTTAAATTGCCAGATTTATCAAATGATTTTTGGCTAACACCATGGAAGTCTTTGGTCCGTGGAAGCGAAACGTTAATAAATCTGTCTAAGAACTCATACATCCTTGATCGACGGAGCGTTACACAAAGACCTATGCGATTTAATCCAGCACGGATTTTAAACGTCGCAATTGACTTTTTGGCCATTCGGTCAATTGGCGATTGACCTGTAATTTTTGCTATAGTGTTTCTTACGACTTCATAGTAATGTTTATCATCTTTATTCTTACCAATCCCAACACTGACTACAATTTTTTCAAGCTTTGGAACTTGATAAATATTATCCAAATTCAATTCGGCTTGTAGTTCCTTGGCGATTTTTGTGTCGTACAAGGCTTTCAGGCGAGGAGAGGTTTTGGCAAAATTGTTTTTAACCATTATTTTATCTCCTTATTATTAATTTGTCGTGCCAGTCGTATTTTTTTACCATCACTGTTCTTGCTAAGCCCAACCCGACTGGTTTTTGAGGTTTTTTCATCAATAACCAGAGCGACTTTATGAATCGACACAGGTACCTGGATGTCTTTAACGCCGCCCCGAGGATTTTGTATTGAAGGTTTTACTTTACGATGGATATTCCCGACATTTTCAATTAGCACAGCGTTCTTCTTAGGTAGGACAGTTAATACCTTACCAGTGACTCCTTTATTAGCACCGCTAATGATTTTGACCATATCGTTTTTAATAATCTTTTTAATCGTTGACATATTAAAGCACCTCCGGAGCTAAGCTAATAATCTTTGCGAAGCCCATATCACGAAGTTCACGAGGCACAGGTCCGAAAACACGAGTTCCTCTTGGTAGCTTGTCGTCACCAATAATTACAGCTGCATTTTCGTCAAAAGCAATAGATGATCCATCTTTGCGATTGATTTGATCAACTGTTCTAACAACGACTGCCTTCACGACAGATTTTCGTTTTACAAGACCAGTTGGGGATGCCTGTTTAACAGTAGCGATAATCATATCACCAATATGGGCATAGCGTCGCCCAGTTCCACCAAGAACACGAATACATAACAACTCTTTTGCGCCCGAGTTATCAGCAACTTTTAATTTAGACTCTTGCTGTATCATATTATGCCTCCACCTCAATAACATCGGTCTTTAGTTCAACAGTTCCACGAGCTTTTTCAATAACAGATATCAGTTTAAAGGCCTTTCTCTTAGATACCTTTCTTACTTCACTAATAATAACCTTGTCGCCTTTGTTAGCCTCATTATTCTCATCATGAGCTAAATACTTGCGAGTTACGGTGTATTGTTTACCATACAAAGGATGCGTTTCACGACTAGTAACAGTGACGGTAATAGTTTTGTTTGCGACGTCCGATGTGACGACACCAGTCAATGTCTTGGCCATATTATTTGTTCTCCTTTTCTTTCAATAATTGATCAGTACGAATCAAGGTTTTTAATCGAGCAATTTCCTTACGGGTAGACCTGAGGACACATGTGTTAACCAGCTCACCCTGTCTATGGCCTTTTTTAGCTTCAAGTAAATCCTGTTGTTTTTTAGCTAGTTCAACCTTTAAATCATCTACAGATTTAACTATTTGGGCTTTAGTCGTTTTTTCTAATTTCTTTTTGCCTACCATTATATCTGCTCCTTTGTGACAAACCTGGTCTTAACTGGCAGCTTGTGAGACGCCAGACGCATTGACTCGCGTGCTGTAGCCTCATCAACGCCTTTCATCTCGAATAATACTGTACCGGCTTTAACTTTTGCTACAAAAAACTCAGGATTACCTTTACCGCTACCCATCTTGACGTCAAGTGGCTTTCTAGTAACTGGCGTATGAGGGAAAATCCGGATCCAGATCTTACCACCACGTTGCACATGGTGAGTTATCGCTTGTCGAGCAGCTTCGATTTGGCGTCCAGTCAAGCATTTATTTTCTTGAGCTTGAAGTCCATAGTCACCAAAAGCTACGTATTGACCACGAGTGGCAACACCGTTGTTTTTACCCTTGCGTACTTTGCGATGTGCTGTTTTCTTAGGAATCAACATATCTATACCCTTTCGCCTTTATAAATCCAGACCTTTACACCGATAATACCAGCCGATGGGGCTTGGGCTCGGGCACTATGAAAATCTATATCTGCACGTAGTGTATGTAATGGCACAGACCCTTCGATTACTTTTTCTGTTCTAGCCATCTCGGCATTATTAAGGCGTCCCGCAACCTGAATACGAACACCTTTGGCGCCAGCATTCATGGTTGTTTGAGCGGCCATTTTTATTGCACGTCGAAAGTTTATTCTACGTTCTAACTGACGAGCAATATTTTCAGCAACTAGCTTTGCTGACAATTCAGGGCGTTTTACTTCCTCAATATTGAGCCTAATTGGTAAGCTAACAATCTTTTCAAGTAATGTCTTTAGTTCGGTTACACCAACACCGCCTCGACCAATTACTACACCGGCTTTGGCAGTATGAATAGTAATTGTAATCAAGTTTGCCGAGCGTTCAATCTCGATATGATCTATAGTAGGACGAGATGCAAATCTTTTCTCGATTAGCTCACGAATTCTTACGTCTTCGATTAGCCATTTTGAAAAATCTTTTTTACCAGCAAACCACCTGGAGTTCCAGCTTTTGGTAACTTGAAGACGGAAGCTTATTGGATTAACTTTTTGTCCCATTATTTCTTCTCCTTTTTAGCCGCAGATGATTCTGACTTTTCCGTAGCTAACTTCTTTGGTTTTTCATTACCAGCAATTTCAACTAGAATATTCGATGTTTTTTTCTCGAATGGCAAAGCACGTCCACGACTTGCCGGTTTGAATCTTCGAAGACGGTCACCAGAAGTTACTGATATGGCTTTAATGACTAAACTTTTAGTGTCTAGGCCAAGGTTATTTATCGCGTTAGCTTTAGCACTGTCTATTGCTTTTGATACTGGTAAGGCTGCACGTCTTGGCACGTGAGATAGAATGACTAATGCATCTGCAACAGTTCGGTGCCTAACAAGGCTAGCCACTAACGAAACTTTACGTGGCGCCATGTCGACTCCCTTGATATATGAACGACTAAATAATTGTACGCTCATTATTTATTCTCCTTACCGCCATGTTTACGGAACTTACGAGTTGGACTAAATTCACCCAATTTATGGCCAACCATATTATCAGTGATAAAGACTGGGATGTGAACTTTGCCGTTGTGGACAGCAATTGTGCGCCCAACCATTTCAGGACTAATAGAGCTGGCGCGAGCCCAGGTGTTAATTATTGTTCTGTCATCTGGGCCAAGTGCTGCAACTTTTTTAGCTAGCTTGAAATCAACAAATGGTCCTTTTTTAAGTGAGCGACTCATGATTATTTCTTCCTCTTCGCATCGTGGCGAGTCTTAATTATCAACTTCGCGACGTCTTTACGACGGCGAGTACGGTATCCTAATGCTAATTGGCCCCATGGTGACACAGGTGCACGACCTGCGCCGTGACGGCCACCGTCACCACCGCCATGAGGGTGGTCGCATGCGTTCATGACAACACCGCGCACTGTTGGTCGAATGCTTTTGTGTCGTTTTCGTCCAGCAGAACCAATTTTGACATTTTGGTGCTGTAAATTACCAACCATACCAATAACAGCCGTAGCTTCTTTTCTGAATCTACGAACTTCTCCACTTGGTAGTCGGACCTGAACATAATCACCTTCTTTAGCCATTAATTGGGCTTTTGCTCCGGCCGATCTAACTAATTGTGCACCCTTACCTGGAGTGATTTCGATTGAATATATTTGTGAACCAACAGGTATATTAGATAAACAAATACGATTGCCTGACTCAATTGGAGCGTCTGGTCCACTAATTATCTCCTTGCCAACTATCATCGATGTGTCAGCAATAATGTAATGGTATAAACCATCTTGGTCTTTGATACGAGCAATTCTTGCACTACGATTTGGGTCGTACTCAATTTGCTCAATCTTTGCAGATGTACCGCTAACTAGGTTATGATTAACTAGTCTGTAGTGACGTTTTACGCCACCACCTCTGTGGCGGACAGTAATTCGGCCAGTATTGTTACGGCCAGCGTTTTGCTTTTTACTTTTTAGTAAAGATTTTAGTGGTTTTTTTGTCGTAATTTCAGACAGATCTTGAGTCGTCATGCCACGCTGAGCTGGAGTAGTAGGGTTATATTGTTTAATAGCCATTACTTTTTCTCCTTAATCGATTTAGTAGCCTTTTTTGCATCTTCAGCTTTTTCCTCAAAGATTTTAATACTATCACCTTTTGCCAAGGTTACAAAGATTTTCTTAACATCTGAATGCTTTGTCGTACCTGGACGATTCCGCTTGCCAAGTCTGACACTTATTGCCTTACCAGTTCGAACTGACGACCTTATTGATACGACCTTAACACTAAACTGCGTCTGAATCGCCTGCTTAATTTGATCCTTGTTTGCGTTAGTAGGGGCAGTAAATAGAAATACGTTTGATTTTGATAACGCATAGGCTTTTTCTGTAGCTATTGGATAAACATTAATCATTGGTTTCATTATTTGCTCCTCCTGGAAAGCCACTCGGTAATTATCGGCAATGATTTTTTATCAATTAATATCTTGTCAGAGTTTAGGATGTCAAATACATTCAAAAATGTAGGTTTAACTACTTTCAAGTTTTGGACGTTATTAGTTGCCCTTAACACCATTTGATCCTTGTTTGAAACGACAAGCAAAATATTCATATTGTTATCAATTTTATACTTTGTAAATAATGACATCGTGTCTTTAACACGACCATCACTAGATGCAAATGAGTCAATCGTTACAATTTTTTGTGCCTGGTTAGCAAGCGTTAAAGCTTGCTTTATCGCGACTATTTTGCTGGTTAAAGAAATGCGAATTATATGATTTTCATTACCTTGTGGTCCAAACGCTACACCACCGCCTCGCCAAATTGGGTTTCGAGATGAACCAAACCTAGCACGGCCTGTACCTTTTTGGCGCCATGGTTTACGACCACCGCCACTAACGTCACCACGATTTTTTGAATTTGGATGAGCATTACGAGCTTTGGCCAGATAGGCATTATAAGCTAGTTTTAGTAATTCATGATTTTTAACATCAACTGAAAAGACCTCTTTTGGAAGATTGGTAGTTGTCGAGGCTGTTTTTTTAACTTCTGTCATTATAATTTTCCTCCAATAACAATCAGGCCTTTTTTGGGACCAGGAACGGCACCACGAACCCCGATTAAGTTGTCAGCTAGGTCAATATATGAAACTACTAGATTTTTGACTGTAACCTGATCGTGACCCATTCGACCAGCCATTCTCTTACCTTTGAACACTTTTTGTGGATACATTGACCCGATTGAACCAACCTTTCTAACATCTCCAAAACCACCATGGGTATGCCTAGAGGTTATAAAGTTGTGGCGCTTCACCGTACCAGCAAAACCCTTACCTTTGCTTGTACCAGTGACATCGACGATGTCGCCTAGTTCAAATGCTGTTACATCGATCGTGCTTCCTACCGAGAGGCCTTCTGGTAGTTCACTAACACGAAATTCCCGAATATACTTCGGTGTACTTCCAGCTGGTTTTGTATGACCAGCCACGGCCTTGCTCAGGTTCTTACCCTCACCATATGCCACCTGTACTGCGGTATAGCCGTCGGATTCGACAGACTTAACCTGAGTCACAGTAACGGGGCCGGCTTGAATTAGTGTTACAGGAACTGCAACACCGTCCTTGCCGATGATTTGGGTCATACCAATTTTGGTACCGAGAAGTGCTTTCATAGCGCTTTTGCTCCCACTTAAAATTCTTGGTGGCTGGCAGTATCCTATCTGTTGGACTAACCAATTCACCAAGAATTATTTAATATTTTCTATAAGTTACCGTTTAAGTCTATCATACTATCTGTTAATAGTCAATTAATTTTGAGGCGTATAATAGATTAATGGCAAAAACGATGCGTAAAACAAAAGTTCAACATTTTTTAATATTACTTGGAATAATTATTAGTTTGTTTATTGGTGCATATTTAGCTATTACACTGAAGGATTTGGGTTTGCCTACAAAACAGGTCACACAGATTACTGACAATAATCAGCCAGTCACGACACCCGAACGAAACATAGAACTGGTTCAGGAGCCTGCTTTTAATAAATCAGAACTTTCAAACACAAACCCTAACAGTATCTGGGTTGTTGCCAACAAACAACACCCGCTTTCGCCGATTAATTACACGCCTGAGGACTTGACCACGTCTTATGGCGCGACGATTCGATCAGTTGCTCAATCTCATTTTGAAAATTTAATGTACGCTGCGAATAACCAAAATATTGGACTAACAATCGTAAGCAGCTACCGTTCTTACTGGTCACAGACTAGTATCTACAATAATTACGTTTCTGAATATGGCCAAGAATTAACCGATACATTCAGTGCCAGGCCTGGATATAGCGAACATCAAACTGGTCTGACAATTGATTTCGGTAGTACCTCAAACCCAAATTGTAACTTGGATGTTTGTTTTGCGGACACCGCAGAAGGACAGTGGCTGACAGCAAATTCAAAAAACTTTGGTTTTATCTTAAGATACCCTTATGGGAAAACATCATCCACTGGCTATAAATACGAGCCTTGGCATTATCGTTATGTAGGCACGGATTTGGCAGCTGAAATAAACAAGCAGCCAAATCAGACTCTAGAAGAGTTTTTCAATATATCAGGTGGTGAATTTTATTTATAAATATCGATAATCACATTCGGATTTCGGCATCAACACCAGCTGGCAGGCTGAGGTTTTGCAGATTATCAATTGTTTTTGGAGTAGCGTTGTTTATATCAATTAAGCGCTTGTGAACACGCATTTCAAAAGCTTCTCCGCCTTTTTTGTAAACATGTGGGCTTTTTACCACCGTAAAGGTGCTACGACGCGTTGGAAGCGGTACTGGGCCTGCTACAGACGCACCGGTTCGCAACGCGGTGTCAATAATTTGTTTTGCTGATTGATCGATAACTTTATAGTCGTATGCTTTTAATCTGATACGAATATGTGGTACCTGTTCTTTGGCTTCTGCCATATCTATTCTCTTTCTCGCTTGAGTAGCGATATGCTATATCGTAACCTACACCGTATCATACAATGCGGTTGAACATTTGTTCATGCTATGAACCAGTTGGTTTCTGTCACAGCGTAGTTCTCGATATGATTAAATAATACTCTGAAATTATAGCATAGAGTGAATATTAATCAAGTCTTATAAGAGATGGTGCTGTTGGTCAATAAACAAAAATACTCCCAATAACGGGAGTATTTTGTAATTAAAGTAATAATTATTTGCTGATATTTGTAACAACACCGGCACCAACAGTTTTACCACCTTCACGGATAGCAAATGTTAGGCCTTTTTCCATAGCAATTGGAGCTAGCAACTTAACCTTGAAGGTTACAGTGTCGCCAGGTATTACTAATTCTTTGTCGGCTGGAAGTTCAACTTCGCCAGTTACATCCGTTGTACGGAAGTAGAATTGTGGCTTGTAGCCCTTTGCAAATGGAGTGTGACGTCCGCCTTCTTCCTTTTTAAGGATATAGACTTCAGCTTCAAATTCAGTGTGTGGAGTTAGGCTTCCTGGCTTTACAACAACCTGACCGCGTTCAATTTGTTCGCGCTCGATACCTCGAAGCAACAGACCGGCATTATCACCTGCTTGACCTTGATCTAAGCTTTTTTTGAAAGCCTCAATGCCGGTGACAACAGAACTTTGAGTTGGGTGAATACCAACAATCTCGACTGGATCATTCAGTTTTATAACACCTTGTTCAATACGGCCAGTAGCAACTGTACCACGACCTTTTATACTGAAGACGTCTTCAATTGGCATCAAGAATGGCTTATCAAGATCTCGTTTTGGTTCTGGAATATATTCATCCATAGCTTCAACAAGAGCCATAATTGAATCTTCCGATTCTTTATCGCCTTCCAAGGCTTTGGTGGCTGAGCCTTTAATGATTGGGGCATCCTCATCAAAACCATTTTTCTTTAATAGTTCACGAATATCCATTTCAACTAGTTCAACCAGTTCTGGATCAGCCAAGTCCATCTTGTTTAGATAAACAAGAATCTTTGGCACACCAACCTGGTGAGCTAACAGAACGGGTTCTCGTGTCTGTGGTAATGGACCATCATTAGCGGCAACCACTAAGATTGCACCGTCGATTTGTGCAGCACCGGTGATCATGTTCTTGATATAGTCGGCATGGCCTGGCATATCAACGTGCGCATAGTGGCGTTTAGTTGATTCATACTCTTGGTGAGATGAGGCGATTGTAATACCACGTGCTCGTTCTTCTGGGGCATTGTCAATTTGTGCATAAGTTATTGGCTTGTTGACCTCACTTGGTACTCGTTTTGCCAACACGGCAGTAATTGCAGCAGTTAAAGTTGTTTTACCATGATCGACGTGGCCCATTGTGCCAACGTTTACATGAGGCTTGCTTCGATCGAAATTTGCCATTTTCTAAATTCTCCTCTTAAATTATTTTATAGGCGTAAGTTTATTGACTTACGACGTATGGATGACATTATACGCAAGTTTAAGCGTTAAGTAAAGTGTTTATTTACTTGAACGTTTCTCGATTATCTCTTGAGCGACATTAGGTGGCACTTCCTCATACTGAGCCAGCTCCATAGTGCTAGCTGCACGTCCTTGGCTCATCGAGCGCAAATCACCAGTGTAACCAAACATGTTTGCAAGTGGAACCTGAGCCCGTATCAGTTTAATACCAGGGCTTAGATCTTCCATGGCGTCAATTCGACCACGACGAGAGTTAAGATCACCAATCACATCACCCATGAAATCTTCTGGTGTAGTTACTTCGACATGCATTATTGGCTCCAGTAATATTGGTGTGGCTTTTTTAATGCCATCGCGTGTTGCCATGCTGGCTGCCAATTTAAAGGCAAGTTCACTAGAGTCAACATCGTGGTAGCTACCATCATGTAGTGTCGCTTTAACATCAACAACAGGGTAACCGGCAATCACGCCACCAGCTAACGTCTCTTTTACGCCAGCTTCAACTGGTTTGCGGTATTCTAACGGGACAACTCCACCCTTGATTGCATCGATAAATTCGAAGCCTTTGCCCGTTTCATTTGGCTCAAACTTAATCCAAACATCACCATACTGGCCACGACCACCAGACTGTTTAATGTGTTTACCTTGGACATCAGATGTTCCTTTAATTGATTCTCGGAAGGCAACTTGTGGTTCACCAATATTCGCCTCGACATTGAATTCACGACGCATACGATCAATTAATATGTCTAGGTGCAATTCGCCCATCCCTGACATAATAGTTTGACCAGTTTCCTCATCCGTATGAACACGGAATGTTGGGTCTTCTTCGGCTAGCCTTTGTAAAGCAATGCCCATTTTTTCTTGATCAGCTTTCGTTTTTGGCTCAACTGCGATTGAGACAGGTGGCTCAGGGAAACTAATCGACTCAAGAGCTACTGGATTTGAAGCGTCTGATAAGGTATGTCCGGTAAAGGTGTCCTTTAGCCCAACAACCGCAGCAATGTCACCAGCGCATATCTCTTCAATATCTTCCCTTTTATCAGCAAACATACGAACAATACGACCAATGCGTTCCTTTTCACCAGTTGTTGTATTTAATACATATGATCCAGCTGTCATTTTACCGCTGTAAACACGAACAAATATTAATTTTCCAACAAAAGGATCTGTTGCAACCTTGAATGCCAAACTTGCTAGAGGTTCTTTCTCATCTGGCTTTCTTTCAATGACGTCACCAGTTTTTGGGTTAGTACCGTTAACTGCACCGACATCGATTGGTGAAGGTAAATAGTCAACGACTAAATCCAAAACTTTCTCGACAATAACACCGCGGCCATCACCGCCAGTGACTAAGTAAAAATCACCTGCTAGAACACGTTTACGCAATGATGATTTAAATTCATCAATAGTAATTGAATCTTCGCCCTTATCTAAAAATCTCTCAAACAACTCATCATCTGCTTCAACCGCAGCCTCAATAAGCAAACTTCTGGCATTCTTTGCTTTCTCGACCATACCGGCTGGTATATCACCTTCAACAAGCTTATGGTCTGAATAATCAGTGTAGGTATAAGCCTTCATGTCAATTAGGTCAACAATGCCATTAATATCTTTTTCAAAGCCAATTGGCAAATGAATAGGCAAAGCCTTTTTTGTAAGACGTCTATGTATCGAATCTAGTGATTTATAAAAGTCACCACCAATTTGATTAATCTTATTTATAAAACAGATACGAGGAACGTCATATTTATTAGCTTGGCGCCAAACAGTTTCCGATTGTGCCTCAACACCCATTTTCCCATCAAAAACAACAACTGCACCGTCCAGGACGCGGAGCGATCGCTCAACCTCAGCTGTAAAATCAATGTGGCCCGGTGTGTCAATTATATTAATTTTATGATCTCGCCAGAATGATGTGACTGCAGCAGATGTAATCGTAATCCCACGCTCACGCTCTTGCTCCATCCAGTCGGTTGTTGTATCTCCATCATGAACTAAGCCAATCTTATGAGACAGCCCAGTACGGTATAAAATTGCCTCTGTTGTTGTAGTCTTGCCAGCATCAATATGGGCAATAATACCGACGTTTCTAAAGTGTTCTAAATCATATTTTTTTTCTGCCATATTCCCCCCCTATATTTATGCCCTAGCAAAATGAGCAAAAGCACGATTTGCTTCAGCCATTCTGTGGGTATCTTCCTTCTTTTTGAATGCACCGCCGGTTTCATTAACGGCATCGATAATCTCAGCCGCTAAACATTGTGCATATGACATACCTTTTCGATCTCGAGCAGCCTGAACTAGCCAACTAAAAGCAAAATGCAGCTGTCGATGCCCTTGAATTGGGAACGGAATTTGATAATTGGCGCCACCGACTCGGCGCGACTTAACTTCATAGTTGGGCGATATATTCTTCAATGCTTTTTCAAATACCTCAAGTGGATTCTCGCTGTTTAATTTTTTGGCGGCAATTTCTAGAGCCAGATATACAGCCTTTTCAGCAATATGCTTTTTACCACTTAACATTGATTTGTTAATTAATCGCTGGACTAAAACACTCTGATATTTTCGGTCAGGGTTTAGTCGTCGTTGTAAGCTAACAGTAGTTTTTCGTGGCATGATTATTTACTCTCTTTCTTTGCACCGTATTTCGAACGGCCTTTTTTGCGTTTTGCTACACCCTGAAGGTCAAGCGCACCACGGACAACGTGATAACGTACACCTGGTAGGTCTGGCACACGACCACCACGGACTAACACAACAGCATGTTCCTGTAAATTATGTCCCTCACCGCCAATGTAGGCCCAGACTTCTTGCTGATTCGTCAAACGAACCCTGGCAACTTTTCGAAGTGCTGAGTTAGGTTTTTTAGGTGTTTTAGTAGTAACACGAACACAGACGCCACGTTTTAGTGGACAGTTTTGATCATAGTAGCGAGTTTTAAGCGCATTATGAATTTTGCCAAGCGCTGGAGACTTGGACTTTTTAACCGCAATTTGGCGCGGTTTGCGAACTAATTGATTGATAGTTGGCATTTATTCTCCTGTTATTAATAATAAAAATTTTGTAGAGCAGTTACGACACTTACTTCTACATAATTGATTTGATTTGTACGACCTAGATTTGTAAATTTTGGTCGTTTTTAGCTCGTGAGTAATTATAGCAAATTTCAATAATATTAGCAACTTTATGGTTAACACATTTGATTTAGTAACAAAATACCCTGGAAAAACCAGGGTATTATTGTTAGCGTCTACATCTTATGAGGCTAATTCTAAGTCTTCAGCGATTTCGGATGCAATATCATCTGCTTCGCTAGGTATTTCATATCCTACCGCACCAGTACCTACTGGAATCTTGCGGCCAATGATGACGTTTTCTTTCAAGCCATGCAACCGATCAATTCGGCCACCAATAGCAGCATTGATGAGGACACGAGTTGTATCCTGGAACGATGCGGCTGAAAGGAAGCTATCCGAGAAAATCGACACTTTTGTGATGCCTAACAGCAACTGCGTGTAACTAATCAGTGATTTACCTGCCTCAGCCAGTTCAGCATTTGCCTCGACAACAGAAGCCTTAGACACAATATCACCAGTTACGAATATGCTGTCACCTGGGTCTTCAATCTGGACACGACTAAACATTTGCCTGACGATGATTTCGAGGTGCTTATCAGCTACATCCTGACCCTGCGCAGCATAAATACATAAAATATCGTTGATGATGTATCGTTGAGCCGCTTCGGTGCCTTTGAGGCGCATCAAATCATGGAGATTCAATGAACCAGTTGACAATCGATCGCCGGCCTCAACAGTATCGCCTACTGCAACAACCAGCTTATAATTCGCTGGTACTTCATATTTAACAGGAGAACTGGCATTTGCGGCCAAGATCAGAGTATCATCGACTATTTCAACAACACCGTCAAAAGGAGCAGTCAATGGCTTAGATTCACTCTCGCCAGTTGCTAATACGTCACCAACCTTAATGTTACTACCAGACTTAACAACAGGTGTGCGACCTTCCATTTCGATTTTTTCGACATGACCAGCTTCTGGGGTAACTTGGACAATATGCTTTTTCCCGTCTTCCCAGATATCTACCAAGCCTGCAACTTCTGTTATAACAGCTTGACCCTTAGGTGTTCTTGCTTCAAATAGCTCCTCAACACGAGGCAGACCTTGGGTAATATCACCACCAGCCTCACCACCAGCGTGGAAGGTCTTGAGTGTTAATTGAGTTCCAGGCTCACCAACAGATTGAGCAGCAATGACACCAACTGGTTGGTCTAATGCAACTAAATTACCGGTTGACATATCAATTCCATAGCTTTTACGTGGAATCCCTCGAAGATTTTTCGTTGATAGCACTGACTGGATTTTGACATATTCAACATTTTCGTCATCGTTTATAGCGTTAGCTACTTCGCGAGTAATCATTTTATCAGCTTCGATATGACCTGGAACGGCTTCGGCAGTATAGCGACCGACTAATCGGTTTGGGAAATCAATCATGGTGATTTCTGATTCATTACGATAAATTGCAAAGCCGTCATCATCGCTGGATTCATCCTCAACTGTGAAAACATCCTGTGACACATCTACTAGTCGC
Source organism: uncultured Saccharimonas sp. (SeqCode) (assembly GCA_964407205.1). Classification (GTDB taxonomy): domain Bacteria; phylum Patescibacteriota; class Saccharimonadia; order Saccharimonadales; family Saccharimonadaceae; genus UBA1547. The sequence continues at coordinate 16,861 of CAYOUQ010000005.1, read as the reverse complement.
CGTGTCAGATATCCGGCATCGGCGGTCTTAAGAGCTGTGTCAATCAATCCTTTTCGTGCGCCACGTGTTGCCACGAATTGCTCCAAAGAACTTAGTCCGTCTTTATAGTTTGAGCGAATTGGTAGCTCAATCTCGCGATTACCTGAGTCAACGATAGTCCCAATCATGGCAGAGGCATGTTTAATATTGCTGATCGTACCACGTGCAGCTGAGTTGACCATAACACTGATACTCGTATCAATATTATTCAACTGTTCTTGTAAAAAGTCGGCAATCTTTTTGTCAACTGAACGCCAGGCTGCAATTGTTAATGAATAACGTTCGTCGTTAGTAATTAAACCTTCGCCAAATTGTTCCGAAATTAATGCAGTTTTAGCATCGCCTTCAGCAACGAATTCATCAATCTCTGGGAATTGAACGTAATCATCCTTACCAGTAGATACGGCTGCGATGGTTGCAAATCGAAAAGCCAAACCTTTCATTTTATCTGCCGTAGACGCGGTTACTTCAGCACCGTATTGATTAAATATTTTTGCAAGTACTTTTTTCAACTGCTTTTTGGTCTGAATCGAGTTATCAAATGGATAATCCTCGGGCAATATATCATTAAAGAAGATACGACCCAGGGTTGTTTCACGGAATTCACCTTTATACATAATTCGAATCGGTGTTTGTAAGTACAGCTTATTGTTATCATATGCCATTTCAGCCTCATATACCGAGCTGAATGATTTAACATTTTCAGTTTGAGCTTTTGGCTTGTTATATGTTAGATAATAGTTTCCTAAGACAACATCCTGGCCTATGCTCAAGACTGGAGCACCATCGGCCGGCTTTAGAAGATTATTTGTAGCACTCATTAATTCACGCGCTTCACGTTGTGCGGCGTCAGAAATTGGCAAGTGAACAGCCATCTGGTCACCATCATAGTCAGCATTAAAACCAGTCGCAACTAATGGATGTAATTGAATAGCCTTACCTTCAACTAATACTGGCTGGAAGGCTTGAATACCCAAGCGGTGAAGTGTTGGAGCACGGTTTAGTAATACATACTTTCCTTCGATTACCGCGTCCAGTGCGTCCCAGACTAGCGCATCTCCAGACTCGATTAAACGCGTTGCTGAGCGAATATTGTAGGCGTGTTCGTTACGGATTAACCAGCTTATAATAAAGGGCTTAAACAACTCTAGGGCCATTTGTTTTGGTAAACCACATTCATTTATTTTTAACTTTGGACCAACAACAATAACCGAACGCCCTGAGTAGTCAACACGTTTACCTAATAGGTTTTGACGGAATCGACCCTGTTTACCTTTTAGCATATCGCTAATTGATTTGAGTCTGCGTCGTCCACCAGTTGCATTTACGGCCCGATTGCCCTTAGCTGCATTATTGTCAATAAGCGCATCCACCGCCTCTTGCAACATGCGCATCTCATTGCGCCTAATTACCTCTGGGGCATTTAAGCTAATTAGCTTCTTTAACCTGTTGTTACGGTTAATAACACGTCGGTACAGGTCATTTAAGTCGGATGTAGCAAATCGGCCACCAGTCAGCTGAACCATTGGTCTCAGGTCTGGAGGAATAACAGGTAAAACCGTAATCACAAGACTGTTTGGCTTGATACCAGCGACTTGCATCCCTTCCAGCATCTTAAGTCTTTTTAGTAATTTTTTCTTTCTTTGACCTTTTGCATCGACTACCTCTTCTGATAACTGCTTAATCAAAACGTTCAAGTCGATTTCGTCTAGCAAGGTCTTTAATGCTGCGCCGCCCATACCAACAGTAACAATCTCTTCATATTCCTCTGGAAGGTTTCTGTAATCAAGCTCGCTTATTAAAGCACCTTTAACTAGACTTTCTAATTGGGCTTTTTTGACCAAGTATTTTTCGTTCAGTTCTTCTAGCTCTTTAGACTGTTGGGCTGCAAGTTCTTTTACGTCTGCTTTTTCGTCGGCAGCTTCTCGTTCATAACGAATTTTTATTGCAGCTCGTCCAGCTTCAGTTTCGGCTTCTAAGTCTGCAAGGAACTGCTCGCGCTTGTCATTATCAGCGCTCAAGATTAAATAGGTTGCAAAATAAGCGACTCGTTCAAGATTTCGGACAGTAATACCCAAAAGTAAACTCATAGCACTTGGTGTTCCGTGCATAAACCAAACATGAGCAACAGGTGTAGCAAGTGTGATATGAGCCATCCGCTCACGTCGAACAATTGATTTTGTGATCAATTCGCCATTTTTATCTACTGCAGCTTCACGTGACCTGATGCCCTTTAGTTTGCTATCGTGTGGATTAATATCTTTAACAGGCCCGAATATTCTTTCACAAAATAGACCGTCTCGTTCTGGTTTTTGTGTGCGGTAATTAATCGTCTCTGGTTTAGTAACTTCACCATTACTCCACTTTAATATATCTTCTGCGCTAGCAACTGTTAAGCGAATCGCATTAAAGTCAGCTATACCGGTGGTTGCAGTAATTCGCGACATATTACACCTCCTCCTTTACGTCGTCTATTTCTGGTAGCTCTCCATCAGTTTCGTCCATGGATGAGGCATCTACTTCTCCAAACCCTTCAAGCTCATCAATATCGTCAATCACTTGAGTGTTTGAAACAATACTATCTATATCCGGGACTGCAACATCTTCATTTAGTCCACCAATAATTTGCTCGGCATCAATAATCTCGTCTTGTTTTTCGTCCAACAGATCGACTCTTAAGCCAAGACCTTGTAATTCTTTAACAAGAACATTAAATGACTCTGGCAACTTTGGACCAACGATAGGCTCATTCTTGATTATTGATTCATAAGCCTTGGCACGACCATATACATCATCAGACTTAATAGTAATCATCTCTTGCAAGGTTGAAGCAGCCCCATAAGCCTCAAGCGCCCAGACTTCCATTTCCCCAAATCGCTGACCACCGTTTTGAGCTTTTCCACCAAGTGGCTGCTGTGTGACCATTGTGTATGGACCAGTTGAGCGAGCATGAATCTTGTCGCTAACCATGTGATGCAGTTTAATCATGTGCATCACACCAACGGTCGTTCGTTCTTCAAACGGGTCGCCAGTTCGGCCATCAAACAATTGGAACTTTCCATCACGAGCAAAGCCAGCTTTTTCCAGCTCATCGCTAATTTTGTCATTTTTTACTCCATTAAATGGAGGTGAAGCTACTTTATAGCCTAAAGCCTTTGCGGCCATACCAAGATGGGTTTCGAATAATTGTCCAATGTTCATACGTGATGGCACGCCAAGTGGGTTTAAGACAACATCTACTGGAGTTCCGTCTTCCATATATGGCATATCTTCGACGGGCAAAATCTTTGCAACAACACCCTTATTTCCGTGTCGTCCGGCCAATTTATCACCAACACCAATTTTGCGTATTTCGGCGACAAATATCTGGACTTGCATCAAAACTCCGGCTTTTAGCTCATGGCCATTTTCTCGACTGAATATTTTTACACCGACCACTTTTCCACCACCAGCATTATTCATGCGGAGTGATGTGTCACGGACATCTTTGGCTTTCTCACCAAATATTGCACGAAGTAGCCGCTCTTCGCTTGATAGCTCTTGTTCACCTTTTGGAGTGATTTTGCCGACCAATACGTCACCTGTTCTTACCTCTGAACCAATTTGGACAATTCCGTTTTCGTCCAGATGACGCAATGACTCTTCGCTGACATTTGGAATATCACGAGTAACAATTTCGTTACCTAACTTTGTTTCGCGGACTTCAATATTATAATCTTTGATATTTATACTTGACAGCGAATCATCTTGAACGACTCGTCTAGATAATACAATTGCGTCGTCCATGTTGTAGCCACCCCACGGCATGAAAGCCACAGTCAAATCTTGACCGAGCGCTAATTCACCATCAGCAATCGAGGCACCTTCAATTAGAATGTCACCTTTTTTAACTGTTTGACCACGACTGACGCATACTTTTTGGTTAATACATCGATCGTCGTTGCTTTTTGTAAAATGAATTGGTTCATATTTAACTATTCCATCTTTGTACTTAACCTCAATCATATCGCCGTCAGCCCTTAGGACTTCGCCGTCACCACTTGCAACAACTAATTGGCTGGTATTTTTTGCAATATCTGCTTCAGCACCAGTACCGACAGTCGGTGCCTGAGGGATAAGCAATGGGACTGCCTGCTTTTGCATGGCTGAACCAGTAAGAGATCTGTAGACGTAGTCTTTTTCGACAAACGGAATCAGTCCAGCTGATATACCAAGAATTTGCATACCTGCAGCATCGACATAGGTCACTTCAGATGCATCAACTTGTTCTGGCAATATACCGTTTCGGGCACTAACTCGTTCATCAACGAATGAGCCGTCAGGATTAAGCTTTACGCTAGCATCGGCAATTACTTCGGTTGATTCTTGGGCAGCGTCCAGATATACGACTTGCTTTGTAACCTTGTTATTAACAACTTTTAGGTATGGAGTTTCAATGAAACCATATTCATTAACTCTGGCATATGCCGCAAAGTTAAGGACCAAACCAATGTTGGCTCCTTCCGGTGTTTCAATTGCACAGACACGACCATAATGAGTTGGGTGAGCATCACGAACATCAAATCCAGCCCGTTCACGAGATAAACCGCCAGGTCCCATCGAGCTTAGGCGTCGCTTATGAGACAATTCGGATAGTGGGTTTGTTTCATCCATTAACTGAGACAGTTGTGAGCTTGCGAAAAACTCACGGACCGCTGCAACAACCGGGCGCGCATTTATTAATTGTCCAGGCGTTACATTCTCAATATCAGTCATACTCATACGATCCATAGCGTTTCGCTGCATGCGCAACATACCGACTCTAAATTGGCGAGAAACTAACTCGCCAACTAATTTGACACGTCGGTTAGCCAATGAATCGATGTCGTCTGCAATTTCTTGAGTATTATTTAGGCGGATAACCTCACGAATAATAGCGATAAAATCGCTCATCTGGAAAACTCTGTTTTCAGTTGTATTTGGCAATTCTACGCCCAAGCGTTGGTTTAATTTATAGCGTCCAACTCGACTATAATCATAGCGTTTAAAATCAAAGAACATACGCTCAATCATGCCGCGAGCGTTGTCAATGGTTGCTAAATCGCCAGGTCTTAGGCGGCGATAGACTTCAATTAACGCTTCATTTGGACCACGAGATGGGTCTTTATCCAATGTTGAATCAATATATTTTATTTCACCATTATCGATATCTTCAAACAAGCTTTTAATCTCGGATGTTTTATTGACACCAAGAGCCCTCAACAGCGTCGTAATTGGAAGTTTGCGTCGTCTGTCTATTTTTACATACATAGCACCGTTTGATGATGTTTCAATTTCTAACCAGACGCCACGTCCAGGAATTAGTTTTGCGCCATAATAGTTTCGGTTAACGCCTTTTTCGGTAGTAAAAAAGACACCAGCACTACGAGTTAACTGTGACACGACAACTCGTTCGGTTCCGTTAATAATGAATGTGCCTCGATCAGTCATCCATGGGTAATCACCCAAATATATTTCCTGCTCTTTTACCTCGCCAGTAACCTTATTGGTCAACTCGACATTGGCATGAAGTGGCGCATCATAGGTAATATTATTTTCTTTTGCAAAACGCTCGCTATTTTTTGGAGCTTGAAACGCATACTCTTTAAACCTTAGGGCTAGTTTCTGGCCAGTGTAGTCATCGATTGGGTTTATTTCGGAAAAAATTTCACCCAACCCCTTTTCTACAAATTCTCGCCAACTATCTTTTTGGTGTGCAATTAAGTTTGGTAGTGGTAGTGCATTGTCTCCATCATTAAAAAAGACACGCTTTTTGTTAAGCTTGGTTTTTACCATACGGTGTTACTACTCCTTCAGAGATGTTTTAATTTAGTAATTAGGGTTTTTCTTTGGCGCCGAAGATTCCCTTAACAGTGGTCGACCTAATGCAAAGTGCCACCTATGCAAACGGCCATTAACAACCAAAGCTACACTACTTCTTGCCTATATTCTGCACTACAAAAATATAATAGTCAATAGTTTTTTTTAATATGAAATAAGCCTGATGCAAGTCAGGCTCTTATAACGAATTATCATAATATCGAACTAACCAGTGCCCAAAGCCAGGTAAACATGTTACCTGCCGCAAATACTATAGAAAATAAGATAATTATTATATCACCCCCTTTTTTAACAGATACACGGTCTTGCACCCGTGTTTGCGTTAACAGTATTATTATACACTACTTAGCAGTATTTTGCAATAGTCGACTTATTTGCATAGAAGTACTAAGCGGTCAAGAGTCTTCTCAGTCAATAATCGATTGGCTATATCACGACGCACTTCTGGTTGATCAAGCTGCTTCAGCATCTCTGGGTTCTTCCCATACTGCTGTTTATAATCACTTACCCTGGCCTCAATTTCTTGTTCGGTTACGGATAAATTTTCAGTTCTTGATAATTCTGCTAAAACCAACCCGGCCTTGACACGTTTAACAGCCGCGTCACGGACTTCAGTGTCAATCCAGTCGGCTTTTGATTTGATGCCCTTGTTTTCAATGTATTGCTCAAGGCTTAGCCCCTGATACATTAGATTATTTGAAAAGTCTTGTTCTATTGATGTAATTTGATCATTAACTAGTATCTCGGGTACCGGCACTTTACTGGTTAAAACGAGCTGAGTGATTAAATCGTCTTTCTGTTTTTCGTCAGACTCACGTTCTTTTTGTGACAAAAGCCCGCGCTTAATATCTGCTTTTAGCTCTGCAACCGTCTTAAATGGACCTGCTTTTGCGGCTAATTTGTCTGTTAGCTCAGGCACAACCACTTCTTTGACTGTTTTTAGAGTAACAGAAAATGTAACTTTTGCGCCCTTTAGCTCTGCAGAGCCATAGTCTGAAGGGAATTTCAGATCTAGGTTAAAATTATCACCAGCTTTATGACCAACAATACCTGCTTCGAAACCAGGGATAAATTGTTTTGAGCCTAATAATAACGGGTAATCATTACCTGTGCCGCCACTAAAAGCGACTCCGTCCTTTTTACCAACAAAATCAATAATTACTTCATCGCCATTTTTTGCAGTTTGATTTACGTCTTTTTTGTCTGCCAGACCGTTTCGAATACGTTCAATAACCTGGTCGATGTCGTCATCCGACACAGAAACTTTTTCAATTTTGTACTTTAATTTCTTATAATTTCCTAACTTTACTTCAGGCAGAATTTCGGCCTCTGCGGTAAATTCTAGTATTTGGTCAGGGACAAACTTTGTAATCGATACAGTTGGTCGTTGCAGAGCTTGAAGCTTATTTGACATAAACGACTGAGCTACAGCCTTACTGATTGCATCCTCAATTGTTTGATCCTGAAGAGTATTTGGATCAATAGCTTTGGTTGCGACTGCCATCGGAGCTTTACCTTTTCGAAATCCGGGGACTTTAACAGTTTTTGCAAGACGCTTTGCAGTTGTTTGCAAAGATGCAGCCAACTCTTCAGCGTCAACCACAACAGACACCTTAACTTTAGTATCAGACTCATACTTAACTGATGATTTCATCATAACTCCTTTTTCGCTGTACAGCGAATTACCTTTCTTTGATTAATTGCACAATATCGACAACATTTAATTTATATTCGGCTGATTTGACCATATCTTTGATCGCGTATTTATTTGATTTAACCTCGTCTTCACCGATAAACAACATATATCGAATGTCCTTTTTTAACACAGTTTTTATCTGTTTGTCCAATTTACGACCAGATACGTCCAGCTCAACGTTAATTCCAGCGCTACGTAAATCAGTTGCAAGCTGTCTGGCTTCACGCACCACGTCACCTAATGCCGCAATATAGACATCGGTTGTTGAATGTAATTCCGGTAACAAATTGTGACCTTTTAAAAATTCTTCCATAGTCGTACCACCAGGTGCGACACCTACAGCTGATATCGGTTCGGCACCAAATAAACCAACTAATCCGTCATAACGGCCTCCACCAAATAATGAACGGTTGTTTTCTGGATTGCTGTCGTATACCTCAAATACCATACCGGTATAATAATCAAGCCCGCGCATCAACGTGATATCAAATGTCACACTGGTGACGCCAGCACGTTCGATTAGTGTGAATAATCCTTGAATCTCGCGCACAATATCACTTTCGCGGATTTCAAGCGGCAAATCTGCCATTGTTTTAGCATTAATCAGATCTTCAATCTTTTTCATACCATTTTCCGATTGACCATCCAGTATCTCTATTGCCTGATCGGTAAAATCTTTATCACTAATCTTGTTTTTGCGGTCAAACAACTTAACCATGGCCTGAGCTTTGACAGCATCTAGCCCCAGATATTGCGCCATAATCAGGTTAATCAATTTGCGATTGTTTATTTTGATAACATAGTCTGATGGTTTTGCGCCTAATTCGCGCATGATTGTATCTGATATGGCGATAATTTCGGCCTCGGCTGATATACCGTCGTCGCCAAATATATCGACGTTTAGCTGCCAAAATTCGCGTTCTCGGCCCTTTTGAGGGCGTTCGTAACGCATAAAGTTGGCAATTGAATATAATCTGGCCGGATAAGCCAATTCTTGACGTTTCGCAGCTACCATACGGCTAACCGATGGTGTCATTTCGGGACGAATAGCAACTACTCTATCGCCTCGGTCGGTAAAGGTATAGGTTTGCTCGTTGGCAAGCTCTTGGCCACTTTTTGCAGCGTAAACCTCTAATGGCTCAAGTATTGGAGCGCTGTATTCTTCATAACCATAACTTTCAGAAACATTTCGCCACACTGAAAAAATGTAATTTTGGATACGTTTATCAGCGGGATAATAATCTCGGGCTCCCTTATATGGTTGTGAGGATAAGCTCATATTAATATTTTACATTGTTAACAGATTATTACAAGTTTTAGAATTTAATATTTTACCATAAGTGCTATAGTAAAAGTATGAGTGATATATATGCTTTACCTATGTGGTGCATACCAATATTTGTAATAGCAATTTTTTGGGGGTTATTTTGGAAAATAATTGCCCTTTGGAATGCAGCAAAAAAAGATGACAAACCTTGGTTCTTTATCCTATTTTTCTTTAATACCTTAGGCATTTTAGAGCTTTATTACCTGTTCGGCGTCGCAAAAGTCAAAACAAGTAAATTGTTCAAATAATCAATATCTCCACCTAATTTCTTAGAAAAATTAAGTGCATTATTTTTTTGAAAAAATATGTTGTTGCATCCAAACATACATCGTAATACCAGCAGCAACACCTACATTTACAGATCTGGTTGAGCCAAATTGTTCTATCATGACAGTCGAATCGGCCACTTTTTTTATTTCTGCAGACAATCCTGGGCCTTCACCACCAAAAACCAGTACACAATCAGTTGGCAACATCGTATCTGACAGCTTTTTTGCTCCACTAACAATATCTATAGCTATGACTTGTCTGCCCGCATGTTTCATGCATTCAACAAAACCAGCAACGTTTTCATGTTGAATAATATTCATATACCTGTCAGTCACCATTGCTCCGCGTCGGTTCCAATGGTGCTTGCCAATTATATGAACTGTGTTAACGTTAAAAGCATTGGCGGTGCGAACAATTGTGCCAATATTCAAATCATTTTGCCAGTTTTCAATTGCGATATGTAGCGGCGTCTGATGCTTTGCCAGGTCAGCCTTGATGGCCTCAACCGTCCAGTATCGATATTTGTCCAACACATTTCGATTATCACCAAATTCAAATAATTGACGGTCATACTTTTCGTCTGTTGGCCAAGGTTTTGGATGCGGTCCGACTCCTATTGTTCGTTTTGTCATTAACTCATTATAGCCTAACCGTGTGCGATATTATCCAGTCTGCACATCGACAACTAGTTAAAATCAGAAAAACTATTTTTGTTCAATTGACTCAGCGACTTCGTGAACGGCGGCGGTGTATTTACTGTCATATGACTGAATTTCAGCCGATAAATCAGAAAACGGCACCAACGATTGGTTTTTAGGGTTGTGCTCGGCCGACCAAGCCGCCCAAGCGTTATGGATATCTTCGTCGGTAACGGATTTACCTTTTGCTAGTGCCAGTACGGCATAGGCATAATATAAATCAGACATTTTATCTTTTACAATAGCCTCATTTGGATGTACTTTAATCCGAATTTGCTGAGCAATATTTTCAATATAGTTTTTATCATTCATACTAATATTATAAACTATCATTAAAAAATAGAGGTCGATATGACCTCTATTTTGAAAAAGTAGTAGATTAACAATCGTACTGGCTTGTCACAGTAATGATCTGGGAACTAAGCGATGTGATTTCACCATTGATTCTAGTAATTTCAGCTTGAGTAGATGCCATATCAACAGTTGCGCCAGACATAATTTGTTGCTGCATTGTAGTTGTTAACGTTGCCACCTGACCTTGTAAATCTGCAAGTTGAGTGTTCAGCGGCGCCAACGCGGCAGCCTTGTCGGCCACACATGTTGATGCGGCTGCTGGAGTTGTTGTTGTCGTCGTTGGAGTTGTGACTGTTTTTTGAACTTCCTTGACGGTTTTGATTTCATTATTTATTGCTTTGTCGGCATTGTAAAATCTCCAAAACAGAAAACCGAACGTGCCGACAACCGCGACCACAATAATTACCACAATTCCTAATATTAGTGCATTACCTGACTGATTTGATTTTTTGATCACATTTTTCCTTTCGTGAGTTTGATAATGTCATTCATTATACATAAGACTTTGGTAAAAGCATAGGCAGGATAAATAGAAAAAAGACGGCATAAAACCGTCTGTTTTCTATGGTACGCGAGAGAAGACTCGAACTTCCACACCTTGCGGCACTAGCTCCTAAAGCTAGCGTGTCTACCATTCCACCACTCGCGCTTACACATATATTATATCAATAAATTATATAGAGTTAAAGGTAAAACATTTACGGCACTAGGTCACGTTCCGCGGTCACTTCCAGCGACCCCGTAAATCAGTCAAATGAATACAATTCATTTGTGACATTACCTTCCGAAAAGCCACTGGCTTTTCTCACCCGTGATTTTAATACTACAGGCATAGCCTGTAATCTTAAAATCACCTTGCGACCCGCCACTGGCGGCTCTCACCTAAAGCTAGCGAGTCTACCATTCGCTGTACAGCGAACCACCACATCCGCGTATCCTTATTATACCAAAACATACTATCAAACTAAAGACATAAACATTCGACGACATATGTCGCTTGTGTTATTATAGTAAATAGATAATTACGGGGGTTTTAATGAATAAAATTTCACAATACTTGAATGAGCATATTTTGGGTGAGGTTTCCAGCGCTGATTATGTTATAAGACAGTTTTCTCGTGACGCCAGTGTCTTGACGATCAAACCCGAACTTGTCATTCACCCCAGGCAAACTAACGACATTCGTAAGATTGCCAGATTTACTTGGCAATTAGCCGAAAAAGGTCATATTATGCCAATTACTGTCCGGGGTGGTGGTACAGACCGAACCGGTGCCGCAATTGGCAAGGGAATAATTATCAACACACTGTCGCACTTAAACAAGATTATTTTCATCAATCTAAGGGACAAAGATCAATTCGTGCACGTCCAACCCGGCGTTGTTATGAGCACTTTAAATGAGGCAATTAAATCACATGGTTTATGCATTCCTGCCACACCGATGTCTGACCAATACAGCACCATTGGCGGTGCCATTGCAAACAATGCAGCGGGCCCGTTGTCTGGTATATGTGGTAATATCGGAAGCTACGTTACTCGTCTTGAAGTCATATTAGCAAATGGTGATGTAATCGAGACAGGTCGAATTAGCAAACACGAATTAATAAAAAAGAAAGGTCTTCAAACACTAGAGGGCGAAATTTACCGCAAAATTGATGGCCTAATTGACGATAATCAACAATTGATAAACGACAAGATATCTAAAAAATTATGCGATAATTGTGGCTATTCGGGAATTTCAGCCGTCAAACAAGGTAACGGATCATTTGATTTGACGCCACTATTTATCGGCAGCCAGGGGACGTTAGGTATTATTTCAGAAATGGTTGTAAAAACCCAATTTTGCAGCAATGAAAACACACTGGCAGTTTTATCGTTCAGTGATGCATCTGCGGCACGTGATGCAGCTGACGCAATCGTGCCTGTAAAGCCAGCAATACTTGAATATATCGAAGGCACGCTGTTCGCTAATGCTAAATCATTGGGTAAAAAATATTTAATTAACAAGAATGACCAGCCAGACCCAGCTGCCGTATTATTTGTCAGCTTAAATGATTTTGGCGCAAAAGCACGTCAGCACAAGTTAAAACAGATTCAAAAAATATTATCAAAATATGAGTGCTCAATAATTACGAATAACGATTATGCCGACGAGGAATTGACAGCCATTCGCGACGTCAGTTCGACATTGTATCAATCTGATAAAAACAACGCTTCTTATCCATCATTAATTGATGGAGCAGCAATCCCTGGCCAATATATGGGCGGTTTTATCGAAGCAATCCGTGACCTTGAAAAACGTGATCATATTGAATTGCCGTTACAAATCCAATGGCTAAACGGCATCGTCCATACCAGGCCGGCACTGCAGCTACATTTGATTAGTGACAAACAAAAATTATTTAAGCTAATTTCTGATTATTTCGAAATAGTTAATAAATTTGGCGGTGCTATTTCCACTGAATCTAGCGAGGGCCGATTAAAATCCTTTGCCGCTTATAATCAGCTGGACAAAGATTTGACCAACTTATATTCCGAGATTAAAACCGCTTTTGATCCATTTGGCACATTAAACCCTGGTGTTAAACAACCGATTGACATAAAAACTATCATTTCACAATTAAACCCATCCTATAACCTAGCTGATATTGCGAAATACTCACCTAAATCATAAAAATACCACTAGAAAAGTTTTGCGCCTCCCCATTACAGGGAGGCGCGTTGCACTCATCTTTGCCACAACATGTCGAATGTCTCCGAGCTAACACGGATATCGACATTTTTTCCGATAGTAGCCTCTGGGAGGCCAAAATAGCTGGGGTCTTCCAGAACCTCGATGTTCTCGGATGGCAGATTGTAGAACACCAAGGCACCGCCGTCTGTCACATAACATAGATCAACGCGATCGCTGTTTTTGTAGTCAATCGGCACCTCCAAGACATTCGTTTTTACATGAATGCCGTAGGTTGATGCGACAAACAATACCTGCGACTGTGGCGGGATGTAATCAGTTGCCTCAGCGGCTTTATCCTTTGTTCCGAAATATATTGACGTCGACATTCCGATTACGCCAACAAGGATAAAACATATAGCAAACCAAGGCCACTTCTTTTGGGATTTCTTCACGAAATCACCTCCTTATCAATAGATTCAAAGTGCAGTTATTATTATAGCACACTGCATGCCGTATGTCAAGTTGTATACTGTTATGCGTCTCTGATATAATAACCCCGAGCGCGAGTGGCGGAATGGTAGACGCGCTAGATTCAGGTTCTAGTGTCAGCAATGATGTGGAAGTTCGAGTCTTCTCTCGCGTACCACGAAAATAGCAGCCTTACGGCTGCTATTTTCTATGGTAAATCGCAAGGGCCGCATTTCCGTACTTACGATTGTCCACCACAACAAATCCATCAACGGCCGGCACCTCACCACTACCTGGGTATGATAGTAGCATAAGCCCGTTGGGTTTTAACATAGTTAATAATCTGATAACTGTGGATAACTGCAGATCGTTAAAGGGTGGGTCGGCGAAAATAATGTCGTAAAAATTATCTTGATTTTTTTCTATCCATGTACTAAGGCCAATCTGGGTGGCCGTCGCTCCAGCCTCAGCACTGAGTGCTTTGATATTATCATTTAATATCACAAAAGCCTGGCGATCACGTTCAACAAATGTAACCGACTTTGCACCACGACTAATCGCTTCAAGGCCTATCGCTCCAGTACCAGCAAATGCGTCTAATACTACTGCATCATTTATCTGATCGCCAATAATATTGAACATTGATCCACGAACTCGTTCGCTCATTGGGTGTGTCAATGCAGTGCCTGGCGACTGAATAAATCTACCGCCATATTTGCCTGCAATAATCCGAACCTTCAACTTATTTTTCCTCTATATTTATCAATGCCTGGTACCAGGCTAGCGCAACCATTTTAATAATTTCTGGCATTAGAATTGTTTTTGTCTGGCGCGCTAGGTGCCATGTCCAACCAGTTGCGCCAAACTCTTCATACATCTTTAGCTTATGAATTTTCATAACTGAATCGTGATATAGGCTTGCATAACCAACATCTTTAAGTTGATCAAAATCTTTTTTCGACAACGGGCTATGCCGAAATTTTGATGTTGAAATGGCAGACGCAACCCCTGCCTCAAACAACAGATGTGCGGTTAAGATTCCGTCTGCACCAATGTACTGCCAGTTTTTTGAAATTGTGTCTTTCAAGTTATCACCTTTAATTACGACTTTGCTTTTCAACGACGTACGATCATTATGAGATTTACCCCATAGCTCCTCAATTTTATCACCTAAAGGATAGTGGTGAGCCGGGGTTAGACCGTCTACTACAGCATGGGCCAGCCAAGCAGCCTCAAACGATGCCCTCACATGATTACCGTTTTTAATTGAATCAGATAAGTTATAAATATGGTCATTAATCATATCAATCAGTTTTGTGTCAGAAATATTACCTGGATCAATAAAATGCCAGGGCTCGTCCTGAGAAGCGCTTTTTCTTTTAATGCCGTCTGGGCCGTTATTACCTTCAAAATATAAAATATCTTTGATTGACGGAAATTTTACAGATTTTGGTATATACCTAGCAACATGCGCCCTGGCCGCACGGTCGATCCGTTGGTGAACTCCGACACGCTTGCCTGAGCCTTTTAATAAAGTAGTGCCTGCATACATGTTGTTATTCTCGATTTTTGTTAGATTTAGTTAAGTCTTGTTAGCCTTTGGTACTTTTGAACAGTATCGGCTAATTGCTTATATTGTAGCAGATTTTGGCCGGTTTCGACGAATTTCTTTGCCTGATGCTGAGCACGCATTATCATCTTTGTGTCTGCCAGCGATGCTATTTGTAGGTTTAGCGGCCCATGCTGTGCCCTGCCATAGATTTCACCAGGGCCGCGTAGTTTTAAGTCAACTTCTGCTAAATAAAAACCATCGTTACTTTTTTCTAAATGCTTTAATCTCTCAGTTGGTTTAGAACTTGTACTATTTACCAGATAACAGTAGCTTTGATAAACGCTTCGACCGACTCGTCCACGCAGCTGATGAAGTTGGGATAAGCCAAAACGATCAGCATTTTCAATAATTATTACTGAAGCATTAGGGACATCCACTCCAACCTCTACGACAGTTGTGGATACTAAAATTTTATATTCGCCAGCCAGAAACTTTTTCATGACCGCATCTTTTTCAACTGATTTTAGCTTACCGTGTATCATGCCGATTGCACGATGTTTAAAAACGGAATTTCTTAGCCTGTCATATTCAGCCTTGACGCTTTTTTGCTCATTATTTATATCATCCTCGATTAGGCTACATATAACATAGGCCTGTCTGCCTGCTAATAGCTCTTTTTCAACTAATGTATAAAGTTGGGCTCGACTGTTCGGTGACCATATTTTTGTTAAAATTGGCAAACGTCCCTTTGGCAGCTGGTCTAAAATGCTGACATCCAATTCGCCAAACACAGTTAATTGAAGACTGCGCGGGATTGGAGTCGCGGTCATTGTCAACAGATGCGGCATTCGTTCTGATTTTTTTAATAACGCTTGTCGCTGCTCTACACCAAATCTGTGCTGCTCGTCAATAACTACAAAGCCCAGTTTATGAAAATTAACATTATTCTGAATTAATGCATGGGTCCCAACAACAACATCAACTTTTCCTTCTTGAATCATTTTATTGATGACAGTTCTTTTTGCGCCCTTTACATTTCCTGTAAGTAAACCAACTGTTATACCCAGTGGTGACAACAGGTTGTCTAAGGTATCTGCATGTTGGTTAGCTAATATCTCAGTTGGAGCCATTATGGCAGTTTGGAATCCGTGGCTCGACGCTTGGCACGCCGCCAGACCGGCTACGACAGTTTTACCCGAGCCAACATCACCCTGCAAAAGCCGATTCATTGGCTCGCCTTTTTGCATATCCTGAATAACGTCCCATGCCGCAAGTCGCTGTGAATCGGTCAGTTTAAATGGAAGTTTTTCAACAAACTGTTTAACTTGATCTAAATTAAATGGGATTGGCCAGCCCTGTAATTTACAGTTTTGGGCTTTATTTAATTGGCTGGCCAGTATTAATTGAAATAACTCTTCAAATGCTAGACGTTCCTTAGCTGCATCAACTTCTTCCATCTTGTCCGGAAAATGCATTGCACTAATTGCCTCGCTCCGTGACATTAAGCATTCACTTTCAATAATTTCATAAGGCAATGTTTCTGGTAAAGATCGTATATAAGGACGCAATTCATTCAATATCTTGCGAACTATATTGGTTTTTAAACCCTTAATCGAGCGATACACTGGCAGGACTCTGTCTGTTTGTATTGGTAGCGCGCTTGCTATCTCGGCACTGGGGTTTGTTAATTGATAGCGATTATAATTAAACTCAAACTCGCCAGAAAAGAAAAACTCATCATTATTTTTAAGTTGGCTCTCACGATAGGGCTGGTTAAACCAGACTGCCTGAATCTTGCCTGTTTCATCTGCTAGGGTCGCAGACGTTATTCGCAAACCACGTTTAACAATCCTGGTTGTAATTTTTTCACATTTTGCCTTAATCGTAATTTTACCTGGCTTGATATCAGAAATAGATGTAATAT
>CAYOUQ010000004.1:0-46182 GCA_964407205.1 uncultured Saccharimonas sp. (SeqCode) | reverse complement strand
AATTGCTGGACGAAGCATATTCCAGCAACGAACGCATGGTCAGTCTGGTCAATGACTTTCTGAATGTTTCTCGTATTCAAACTGGTAAATTTATGCTGGAAAAAGTGCCAGTTGATTTACCAAAATTGGTTGGTGAAGAGGTGAACAACCTGGTGCCAAATGCTACAAAACGCCAGATTACGCTGGAATACAACCCACCAACGGACGTCCCAGAATTAAATATTGACGAAGGTAAGATTCGTCAAGTAGTGATGAATTATATTGATAATGCCATCTATTATTCCAACCCAGACAGCACGATCAAGATTGGCCTGGCAGTTGACGGCGATGATGTGGTATTGACTGTCAAAGACACTGGCATAGGTGTGCCAGTCAGCGAACAGGCCGGACTGTTTACAAAATTCTATCGTGCCAGCAACGCCAAAAAACAGCGCCCAGATGGTACCGGTGTTGGGTTGTATTTGGCGAAAAAGATTATTACCGCCCATGATGGCAAGATTGTGTTTTCAACAATCGAAGGCAAAGGCAGCACCTTTGGTTTCCGATTACCAATCAAAGAGCTAAAATTATCTGCAGATAAAGAGATTGAAAATCTAAAAGATTAGATTTGTTTAAAACCAACTAACGACTTGGAAAATTATTACAATTAGCATCAACCCAATCCCAATTGCAATCATAATTGGTTTTGCCATTTTTTTATTGTCAAACCACCATTGTGCTAATTTATTACGGTTAACTGCCTCGATTTTTGTGATTACTGGTTGAGCCACGGCAGCGTCGGCCCCGGTGTATTTTTTATTGCGTTTTTTCTTGTTTTTGCCCATAGTAATTCAATTATAGCAGGTGCTATAATTGTTGATATGAGCGAAGATCAGATTTCTAAACTGACAAAGGAAATGAGAGAAGGTTTCGGGTCTGTTAATAAACGACTGGACAGTGTGGATAAACGGCTAGATAACCATGAACAAACATTTGAAAAAATGTTTAATCATATGGAAAAGCGCTTTGATGAAGTAAATAAGAAATTTGAGGCAATTGACAAGCGATTCGACGTATTAACAAGCATCATTGATGGCTATGCGGCAAAAATTGATACATATGCTCAAGAAATGGCTGCCATGGACCACAAAATTATGCGACTAGAAAAATATATTCAAGTACTGGCTGATCATGCCGGGATAGACCTGGAAAAAATTCACATATAAAATAATTTTGTATTTAATACGCAAAAATCCCCGCTAAAATTAGCGGGGATTTTGCTGTCTGAATCACTTCAAGACTAGTTGAGAGTGGTCAGACTCGTTTAGCGAACCAACGATCCACGGCGGCTGGTTAGGAAATAACCTAGCGCAGTCACTATTGAACCGATTCCTATAAATGCAGCAACATTACTGCCAGCACCTGTAACCGGAAGGGTTGGAGGTGTAACAGGAGGTGTTACTGGAGGGGTTACCGGAGGAGTCACTGGAGTGCAGGTCTTTTGGACAACTACATTAGCCGTGTCTTCTTTGGCACCATTACTTGTGGTAGCTTTGGCTGTATTTACCAATGTGTTTGCACCACAGTTTGCTATCTTGTCGATTGTATCTACCTGAGCAGTAAACATTAGGTAAGCGTCACCGTTTGGCACGTAGCCACCGATAATAACGCCACCTTCTGTGATACCGTCGGCAATTGATTTAAGGCCATCAGAGTTATATAACTTTGAAGAACCTTTTACATAAACCATGCCAGCTGGTAGGGTATCTTTGATAACAACATCTTTTAATTGTGTACCACCAGTGTTTTTGAAATAAATCTGGTAGTCAACTTTGTCACCTGGTTTCACGTCAACACTTTCTTTGAATGTTTTGTCGGTCGAACCATTGATTCGTACCGTTTTTGCAATAGAAAAGTCAGTAGTTGTAGCTTTGACCTTAAAGATCAATAAACCAGTGTATTGGAAGCATCCTGGGATGTTTCCA
Source organism: uncultured Saccharimonas sp. (SeqCode) (assembly GCA_964407205.1). Lineage (GTDB taxonomy): Bacteria > Patescibacteriota > Saccharimonadia > Saccharimonadales > Saccharimonadaceae > UBA1547. The sequence continues at coordinate 44,218 of CAYOUQ010000004.1, read as the reverse complement.
TCGAAACTGCCGTTTGAATATTGGTCATATCCAAGCTTTACGCCTGATCCAACTACGCTATCGGCAACTGTTTTTCCTTCTGGGAAGGCATTAGTTGTATAGCTGGCTGAACCTGCAACGTAAGTCAGGTTAAAATCACCTGAGTTACTGAATACTGCCTGGTCCCAAATCTCGGTTGGCGTAGCGTTTGTTGAGGAAAGGTATCCATCAACTTGAATTCGCTTTGCCGTATAAGTTGGAAGGTTAAATTTAGCAGTAACATTCTCGGCAACCTTGTTCAAACGTGCGTCAGCATTATTGTGAACGTACATACGAACGTAATATTCTTTGTCGTTTTCGACTGTGATGTCGTCAACCCATCCGCCAGTATTTTGGTTAGCGGCGTCTTTGATGGTAACAAAGTTAAACTCGTTGCCATAATTAGGGTTGTTGATTATCGAGTTGAAAACGTTATCTGTTGGGATGTTTTCTGCGTGACTATCGTCTTTTAGCGTATACTCTGGGCGAATTGGGCCCCAGGCCAAAACAGTGGCTGGTATGATAACTGCCGCAGCAGCCATCGCAACCATCGCCAAGGCGCGTTTTGGAGCACGCTTTATTAATGAAATTATACTCATTATTTGATATTCTCCTTCTTGCCCGCAAAAATTCGCTGTACAGCGAATATCGGCGGGGTATGTGTTAATTAATTTAAGTTAAAAATTGTCATAATTTGGTTCGTTTAACGAATTGTTAAGTATCAACAAATCAGATCATTATAACGTGCATGTTAATTTATGCATGGGGTTTTGTGGGGGAGCGGGCTTTTGACGGCCCGCTCGACCCCACGGAGTTTTTTGGCCCTGACTGTTACCAGCCCGGGCCAGAGACGACGGCGGAGTGCTCCTCTCCGCTGTCGACTACCCCACCGCCACTTGAGGCAGCGGTGGATTGTGCAGCCTGCCAGGCCGCTAGGCGTTCTTGGAGAAGCCTGTTGGCTTCTTGTAGAATCGCCTCTGCTTCTTCCCGGGGGATCGGCTGATAGCCGGTTGATCCACCCAGGTCCCAGGACGTTTTCCTGGTCGTGTCGTCACCGTCAACGGCAAAACGCGATACCGAGGTATTGTTTTGGATGTCCAGTGACGGGTCCTTTGCAGGAGCCGTCGTAGATGTGGCACCTGTCGTGCCAGGAACGGTCGTGGAACCAGTTGTACCAGGAGCCGTCGTAGATGTGGCACCTGTCGTGCCAGGAACGGTCGTGGAACCAGTTGTACCAGGAGCCGTCGTAGACGTTGTGCCTGTTGTTGGTTCGGGCCTGGGAATTATTTCATCCGGGACCGGTACCATTATCGAGGGGTTAGAACACCCACCGCGGATAAATATAATCTTTCCGCTACGGGGGGCCACGAAGGCCAAAAAGATTTCGAACGGTCTACCGACCCTAAAGTCGGAATACCTAATCGATTTACCCAAGGCGGTCATGTTTGTGAAGTGATAACCACAAAGCGGCTGTGCTTGGACCCAGTTATCTGGATCTAGCATTTCCTCGTCAGTGCATCCCGTGGCTGCTTGACCAAGGCTGAAAATAGCCATGGCCTCGAACTCGCCTCGTTTAAGGATGGCGATTTCATCTTCGACGCTTTTTACGCCGTTCGGATCAAATGACCCGACTCCGCCCGTACTTGGGGCGATGTCAGGGTTTACCTTGTTACCGATAGCGAGTTGTGACGGTTGCCATCCTGCGATGGACACTGCTTCGATGAAGCGGTTTGCCGCCAGCGCCTGTGCAACAGTCGCTGTCATAGTCGTGTCATCGAAAAAACTTGTGTCGACGCCATGCAGGCTACGGAACAACGTCCCGCCGCCGAACATGAGTGCGATTACCAGAAGAATGGAAATTGCCGATACCGCAGTCTTGCGGCGGGTTTTTTGCCATTGTCCGATGGTTTTGCCTTGCGAGTGTATCTTGTCTAACTTTTTGGTACTCAACATTGTGAGCACCTCCTTTTTTTATAATACCCCTACCAAAGGGGAGCTTGCGCTGTCCTGTGGAGCATCAGGAGTAGCACACTGTGGCCATGAATATTACTTCACGACCGCGGTGTGCCACTCCTTTTAAAAGGATTAAAATGGAGCATAATGCATTTAAATAACATGCACTATAATGATCTGACTTGTTAACGACCTCTGTTACCTGTGGTCCTCACACCTCAGATAGCGGATGGTTACAATATATCACAAAAGCCAAAAAAAGTCAATAGATAATATAATAAACTTTTCGCAAGCACAACCGCTATATCCTTTATATTCTTTGCAAGGACGAACCTTGTAAATGAAGTTTTTATGTTATAGTATGTTTTTTGATGAAGACGTTCATATACGGTGAATATCATGCTTATGCTATAATTTAATCAACTATGAGTGTTATCTTTAAAAGAACAAAAATTCTGGCAACACTTGGTCCGGCGACTGATTCATATGAAATGATTGAAAAATTAGCAAGGGTAGGTGTTAATAGCTTTCGGTTAAATTGTAGCCATGGTGATGATAATCAGCGCAGCAACCATATCAAATGGGTCAGACAAGCATCAAAAAGCCTTAATAAACCTCTTGCTATCCTACTTGATTTACAGGGGCCAAAAATACGGCTTGGTGACTTGACAGATAAGGTTTCGGTCAAAAAAGGCGATGAATTAGTTCTTTCTTTTGGAGCACAGCACACAAGTTCGACAATTCCTGTCCAATATAACCTGGCGGATATTATGAAAGTTGGCGAACGATTGTTTATCTGTGACGGTCTGATACAAACAGTTGTGACTGAAAAAATAGATGATTCGTCAATAAAAATTCTAGTCAAAAATGACGGAGTTTTATCAAGTCATAAGGGTATTAACATCCCTGACACACATTTTGTTGGCAACGTTTTAACAGATAAGGACATCAAAGATATACAGTTTGGTTTAAGAAATGATATTGATTACATTGCTCTAAGTTTTGTCCATAGCGCAGATGATATAGACAAACTAAGAAAGATACTGAACTATTTAAATTCGGACATACAAATAATTGCCAAAATTGAAACCAGTTCGGCAGCATCTGATGAGAAACTAGAAGAAATAATAAAAGCAAGCGACGGGGCAATGGTTGCCAGAGGTGATTTATCAAGCGAAATAGGACCGGAATTGGTGCCTATCGTCCAGCGTAAAATCATATCCTTGTGTCGAAAGCATGGCCGATTCAGTATTGTTGCGACTCAGATGATGGTAAGTATGTGCAAAGAGCCGGTCCCGACAAGGGCAGAAGTTAGTGACATTGCCACAGCGGTAATCCAAGGATCTGATGTTGTTATGCTTTCCGATGAAACCACGGTGGGTGAATATCCAGTTGAAACAGTAACTGCGATGAAAAAGGTAATTATGTATACCCAAGATAATAGCCAAGTCGAAGAGATGGATATAGAAATAGAAAATAATGACAAGTTTCGAGGAGCAATTGGTCGAGCGGCAGTCGATTTGGCCGAGAGGATGGGAGCTGCGGCAATTATTGTTGACACAAAATCTGGGGCAATGGCAGCCAGCATTTCGGCTTATCGACCAAACTTGGCGATTGCAAGTGTCAGCAGCAGCGCCAGGACTGCTCAACAGCTGTGTTTGCGCTATGCAAGTCGAAACTATGTCAGGGCGGATGGCCCGAGTGTCGGTGAAGACCTTGCCAAAGAGATTAAACAGCAAGGATTATGTGGAGATGGGCCAGCAATTTTTGTTATAGTAAGTGGTCGGCAGCCGTGTGTGACGGGGACAACAGACACAATAAAGGTAATAGAAATCACGTAGTGTTCGAATGCTGTGTTGTTCGCTGGTATTATCAAAATAAAAAGTTCACCACAAGGTGAACTTTTTATTTTGGTGATCTCACCGGGAATCGAACCCGGATTGCCAGGATGAAAACCTGGTGTCCTAACCGTTAGACGATGAGACCATGCTAATTTCCAGATGATTGTATCAAAAAAGTTTATAATTTGCTAGTGCTAACAGGATTGCAAATAGAAACTTACTACAACATAAAAACTTGATTTGCAAGGTTCGTCCTTGCAAAGTTTATTTGTATGGGATTACTTCGTATGTGGACCCGCGTGTGGTTGTCAGCAAATATGTTTTCCAGCGACGTCGAATACTGGCAATTGGGGAAGTTGTTGTTATTCCCCGGCTATTCCGTAGAGTAACGTTATCGCCAATTCGGATTGAGTTTTGTAATATACCAGTTACCATCGAACCGTCTGAACTTAGTCCGCTGCCGCTTTCTGGTGTTTGTTTGATTAATAACTGTACTTCTGAACCTTTATCAATACGCAAATTTCGTGTCATAATATCGGCACTTGATTGAAATACGGGTGGCTCGATATTATTTTTACGCATCCGTAACACAGTCCCGTCATCGCAGTACAGCAAGATTTTGTTTCTACCGCTAGCATCTCGCTGTCTACATACGCTTCTGACCACTGGTGTGGCAAAGCTAGGCGTGTTATGCGGGTCGCCATCTCCTAATACAATTGGCTGGTTGATACCAAGCCTTCTGCGAACATACAGCTGCTGTCGGTATCTCATGGCAGTTTGTGGAGAACAGTTTCCGGCAATTACTTCCAGCGATATGTTTGAACCTGGGTTGATGCCAAGTAAACTTGCAAAATCGTCTTTCATTAATATTCTTTCACCGGTCTTGATCTTTCCAGGGACATTTCCTGTTGCGCCCGGGCGCAAAAAGAAGTCATCATAATGTGACATAATAAACTGCTCGGCAAAATCGTCTGCGTGTTTTTCTGTTTTTTGCTCGCGATAGTCACGGTGAAGGCGGATGTCTAACTCTTGTGGGCTATAAATATCCATCGCTTCAAGCCTTTTTCTGAAAGTTTTAAACAGATCAACAACGTCTTCATTATTAATCGCACGAGGAATTGGCATTTTCATCAAATCAACTAGTGAGTCTTTTTGGTATCTGGTCTCGGCACTCTTTAATGCTGCTGTAATTGGTCCGCCTTTTTTCTGTTCGGGTAAAAGATAATTATTCAAATAATGATGCGCATGTCCAAATTCGTGCATAAAGACAAAAGTTTTACATAACCCCAAATTCCTAAGTACGTCTTCTTCTTTGGCGCCGACCTTCACAGCAACCTGACGCAGCAAAAATTCCATCCCTTGTTTTCGAACGTTATTTGATTCTGGTAGATATGTTCTTGGATTGTCCAGATTAAAAATTACTGCTGGTCGATATTGATATTCGCTGTTCCGATCGCGGGCAAAATACAGTGTATTAAATGATGCTCGGCCGTCGTTTGAAGTATTTTTTTGGATATCAACCATTCGCAGCTCGGGGTTTGATCTCATCAGCTCACTATAGTATCCGGCTAACTTTGGGTCCTTCTCTTTAATTATGGCGAAGTTTGATATCGCCCGGTCGATGCAATAGGTTTTTGCTTGCAAACTACCAATTTCGCTGATTTTGGGTGGTCTATACGACTCCTGTATGTCCGCGCCTGGCGAGATAGAGTGTTCATAAACTGGCGCGGTCGTGCTGTCGTAGTCACTCTCGTCACTATCATAAGATAATACAGGCGCTCTTTCACTCATTGTTGTCGACTTCTTGTAATAGATTCGGGGCAATTTTACTTATAATATCAGTTATTAACAGGGTTTTTTCATCATCTGTAAAATCAGGACTATTCAATATAAAATTAATCTCTCCCGTTTCTTCGGGCGGTATAAGTCTAATAGCGCGCAGCAAATTCTCGTCCATACGATTAGTTTACCATAAGTTGTATGGTGTAGGCTTATCTTGCGTGCTAGAATAGAAATAACAATGGTGGGAGCAAAAAGGTCAAAAATGACTGTTCGTGACGTGCCGCTGGATAATCAGACGGTAATAATTAGGGTTGACTTGGATGTGCCACTAGGCCCTGGAAATGAAATATTAGATGACTCTTTAATCCAGTCTGTTGTCCCAACACTGCACTACTTGATTGGCAGGAATTGTCGTGTGGTGATGATTGGGCATGCGACCAACAGTGTTGGTATCGGTGACAATCAAAGCCTTGAATCAGCAGCAATTCGACTTGCAAGTCTGTTGGGTCATGACATTCGGTTGGCTGATTCAGTTGTTGGTGATCGTGTCAAACAGGCGACGAAACGGACTGCAAAAGGCAGTATCCTAATGTTAGAAAACTTGTACTTTCATCCCGGTGAGCGTCTAAATGATATCGATTTTGCAAAAAGTCTGGTAAAAAGTACAGGTGCACGCTATTTTATAAATGATAGCCCAACGCTTTACGATAAAGAATATGCCAGCCTGTGTTGCGTGCCGCTTATTATCCCAGCTGTTGCCGGGTTGTCATTGGAAAAGTCGGACGTGTTGGCGAACGAGTCAAGAGCTATAATCGGTCTGCTGGACGGTTGGCGATAAGTGGTGTAGAATATTATTAACATAAGGGGAATCGTAATGGCTCAACCTCAAAAAAAGAAATATATAGTTGGCAACTGGAAGATGAATTTTAATACTCAGGAAGCTAGCCTGTATTTACACAAATTGTCCCAGATAATAAAACCACGTCGAAGTGTCGAAGTGATCTTGGCCCCATCTATTTTGTCGATTCAATCACTAAGTCTGCAGGTCAATCTGCGCCAGTTCAAATTGGCAGCACAAAACTTTTTTTGGCGTGATCACGGACCATTTACCGGCGAAGTATCGGCTACGCAACTAAGGGGGATTGTCCAGTACGGTGTTGTAGGGCATTCTGAACGACGTTACAAATTTAATGAGACAGAACGTGATATTCGTAATAAAGTTGCTGCTGCGGTACGCAACAATATCAGTCCAATTCTTTGCATCGGTGAGACTGCCTGGGAACGTTCCAGTAACGAAACAAATGATATTATTAATGATCAACTTAACAGCGGCTTGGCAAACATAACTAGTGAAGAACTAGACCAGGTAATAATTGCATATGAACCAGTTTGGGCAATCGGGACTGGCGATAACGCCAAACCAGCCGATGTTGAAGATGCCGTAAAGATAGTCCGTCGTCAGATTAAAGAATTATTTGGTGCTCGCGCCTCACAGTCGATTAAAGTCCTTTATGGTGGTAGTGTAACAGCAGACAGTGCAGCCGACTATCTTTCATTACCAGGTGTCGACGGTCTATTTATTGGTGCGGCCAGTATTAACCCAGTCGTATTTTGTGAAATAGTCAAAAAAGCGCATAATATTTCAATAGAAACAGACAAGGAGTAAAACGGAAAATGAGCGATATAGATTTTGATGAGTTAGATAAAGCGGTAAATTCTTTAATTTCAAAAACCCCAGATGATGCTTCGGTATCATCATCACAAACAAATTCGCCAGTTCCAACAACTGCGCCGTCAACTGAACCAGTCCAAGCCTCATCTGTATCGGCTGCAACGCCAACACAATCGTTGGCTGGTCAGCGAAGTTCCGGCAGATTTATGGATGTTATTCATCCGTCATCAGACATGCGCCAAGTTTCTAATCAACAGCCTGCTATGCCTACGGTTGCAGTTGCACCAACTGTGTCAACTCCACCCCAGCCCGTATCAATGCCTGTAGCGTCAACCACGCCAACTCCAAATATTGAATCACCAATCGAAAATAACCCAATTTCTGCGTCGGTGCCAAAACCACTTGAGTCACCATTTATATCTGGTGCAAAAGTCGAAAAACGCCCGTTAGGGACTTTTTCGACCGAGCCAACTGAACCAAAAGTTGAGTTATCTCCTTCAGGTGAAGTCACAGATTATACAGAAGTCGACGAACCGGTTGAGGCAACTTTGTCAGCGGAAGGCTCAGCTTTGCCAGAGGAATTGCAGGGTGATATTTTGAAAATTGAGTCTGGCAACGTCAGCCAAACTGTCGATGGACCTCCTAGGACCGAGGCCCCGGCTTTTGAAAAGCAACCGACTGCACAGGCATCAATTGTTCAGCAGTACAAGGAGCAACCTAGCTTACCGGAGACAAAACCAAACCCGATTTATGATACAAATGTTTATCACAAGGCCCCAAACCCAGATGGCAAAAAGAAATCGGGCTGGTTATGGATATTGTGGATTGTCTTATTGTTAGCTGTCGGTGTCGGAGCTGGTGCTATTACGTATTTTTACGTTTTACCTTTGATTAGCCAGTCATAGTTTATAATTAGTGTAGTGAAAAATTTACTGGAAGGTCTAAATCCGGCTCAGGCCGAAGCGGTACAGGTAACGTCTGGACCGCTGTTGATCTTGGCCGGAGCTGGCAGTGGCAAGACAAAAGTCTTAACACATCGAATTGCCTATTTAATCGCTGGCAAATATGCATCGCCTAGTCAAATACTGGCTGTAACATTTACAAATAAAGCTGCCAAAGAGATGCGTATACGACTGGGGAAATTACTTGGACAGAATAGCGACAACCGGTTATTTATGCCATGGATGGGTACCTTTCATGGTATTTGTGTCAGACTGTTAAAAATCGATGGCGACCAAATTGGTATCGCGAGAAGTTTTGTCATTTATGACGAAGATGACAGAGTCAGCCTTGTTAAACAGGCTATGAAAAAACTTCGTTTAACAGATAGTGACATAAAACCGAAATCGGTTAGTGCTATGATATCCAGTGCAAAAAATGAAATGATCGGGCCGGACGACTACGAGTCTATTGCTAGTTATCCAACTCAAAAAACGGTTGCCAAAATATACAAAGAGTATGAAGCTTTACGAAAATCAGCTAGCGCCTTGGATTTTGATGATTTATTATTGGAGGCCGTCAGGTTGCTGCAAGAAAAATCTGACATCAGACAAAAGTGGCAAAAAATATTTAAGTACATCCTAATTGATGAGTACCAGGACACAAACTTAGCTCAATACAAAATTATCAAATTACTGGTAAATAGTGACAATAACATTTGTGTAGTCGGTGACGATTGGCAGTCGATTTATTCTTGGCGTGGGGCGGATTTTACCAATATTTTGAATTTTGAACGTGATTTTAAGGATGCCAAAGTTGTTAAATTAGAGCAAAATTATCGTAGCACTGGTAATATCCTTGATGCTGCCAGTAATGTAATAAAAAACAACACTCAGCGGACTGACAAAAAACTTTGGACGGCCAGTAGTGCGGGCAATCCAGTCCAGATTCACGAATTATTTGATGAAACCGAGGAGGCGCATTTAATAGCCGAAAGAATAGCGTCGTATGTTAGACTGCACGCAAGATCTTATGGTGATTTTGCGGTTTTATATCGAACCAATGCTCAAAGCTACACCTTAGAACGCGCTTTCTTGCATTTTCATATCCCATATCAAATTGTTGGTGGTGTTAGATTTTATGATCGAAAAGAAATAAAAGATGTGATTGCATATTTAAAATTGATTTATCAACCCCAAGACCGCATTAGTTTCGGCCGTATCGCCAACGTGCCAGTAAGAGGAATTGGTGATGCCAGTTTGGAAAAATTTTTTCAATGGCAGATCGAAAACGATTTGGATATCATCTCAGCACTGGGAAAAATCGATGAATGCAAAGTGCTTACACCCCGAGCGAGAACGGCTTTTTCCAAGTTGGGTAATATTTTAGTTAAACTACATGCAGTAGTTGATCAAACTGGGCCGCATGAGCTGATTGAAAAACTATTAAAGCTTATAAATTATCGAGAATACTTATCTGACGGTACGCCTCAGGCCGAAGAGCGTGAGGCTAACATCGGCTCGTTACTGTCTGATTCACAGAACTTTACAGATTTAGCTGGATTTTTAGAAGAGGTATCATTAATGTCAAGCACGGATGTCGATAGCGACGACCAAAAGGTTACTTTAATGACGCTACATGCTGCTAAGGGCTTGGAATTCCCAGTAGTATTTATTGTTGGGTTAGAAGAAGGAATATTGCCACATGCTAGGGTCTTTGAGGCCGATAAATCCGAGCTAGAAGAAGAACGTCGTTTGATGTATGTCGGTATGACGCGCGCGCGTGAGGAGTTGCACCTATCTTATGCAACAAGTCGAATGCAGTTCGGGCAGCGATCATATAATGAAATTTCTAGATTTATCTATGAAACCGGCAGCCAGCCAGAGCCATCGTATATAAGGTCAAAATTGTCAAATGTCGAACAGGAGTTTTTTAGTGATGTCCCATTTGAGATTGGTGACACGGTTCGTTCGGCAGCTTTTGGTAATGGTCAGGTCCTGGATGTTGATGGCTTAGCTCTTACTATTAAGTTTAGTGACGGTAAAACCAAGAAATTAAATGCCGAATACGCTCGTCTCGATAAGATATAGAAAGAATATTATGACATAAAAAGTTCATTTGCAAGGTTCGTCCTTGCAAGGATATCTTGTGTAAATAAATTGTTAAACAGGTCGGGTGTTTGATATACTAATATCAACCATATTAGTGGGGTATAAGACTGCGAGAACATGAAGAGTAAGATACAAAAATCGGTTATTCCGTTTGGAGCACTTGCGGCTGTGTTGCTGGTGCTCTTTATTTTTGCGCTTAGTTTATCCAGTTCTAGTTCGACCTATGCCAACAATAGTAATGCTGCTCATGTTGGTAGAATATTGACGATTCACGATCAAGGTACAGAAAAAGTAATAATAACCCAAGAAATAACGATTGGTGATGCACTGAAGGCTGCCAATATCAATATTGACCCCAGAGATGTTGTTGAGCCTGCCCTAACCGAAAGGTTAATTGCTTCTGACTACCAGGTGAACATCTATCGAGCTAGGCCAGTGATTATCATCGATAATAATGTCCGTATTAAAGTATCAACCGCATTTCAAACAGCAGAACAAATAGTAAAAAGCGCCGATATCATGTTATACGATGAAGATAACGCGGTGATTAGTCAAAATGAGAACGCAATTATTGATGGTGCCGGATTAAAGGTTGTTATTAATAGGGCTGTACCTGTCGAGTTGCTATTATTTGGTAAAAACACAACTGTGCGAACTCACGCCAATACAGTCGCAGAGATGTTGACAGAGAAAAATATCGAGTTAGGGCGCGACGATAGAATATCACTAGAAAAAAATACGCTAATCACTCCTGGCATTTCGTTCAGAATCTGGCGTGAGGGCAAACAAGTAGTTACTGTTACTGAGGATGTGGACTATGAAATTGAAAAGATAGAAGACGCCGACCGAGATGTAAGTTACAGGGTGGTTACAATACCTGGCGAAAAAGGTTCCAGAAACGCCTCGTACGAGATTACTATCCAGGACGGTGTTGAGGTGTCACGAACCGAAATTGCCAGTGTAATTACCAAACAGCCACAAAAACAAACCGAAATAGTAGGCGTTAAAGGTCAATACACAACCCCGTCTGAAAATGAAACCATTACCTGGAATTATTTAACCTCGAATGGTTTTAGTCGAATTCAAGCAGCCGGCATAATGGGGAATTTAATGCAAGAGCACGGCTTTGAAACAACCGACGCAGGTGGAGGTTTTGGGATTGCTCAGTGGACTGGCGGTCGCCGTCTGGCAATTATGTCAATTCCAAATTCAAACAATATATATGTCCAGCTTGATTTTTTGATGGGTGAGCTAAATGGTGACTATTATTATGTGCGTGATGGTATTAAATCGACAAATTCTCTGGAATCGGCAGTTGAAATATTTCAAAACCAATTTGAAAGGTGCAACCCCAGGTATTGCATGCTAAATCAGCGTATCGATTACGCTCGCAATATTTTGGCCAGCCACTAAATGTCCATGAAAAATAAAAAATCACTTGGTCAACATTGGCTAAAAGACCGAGCTATACTGTCTGGCATTGTTGATTGCGCTGATTTGGTTGAAAGTGATACAGTGCTTGAAATTGGTCCGGGGCTGGGAACGCTAACTAGCGAACTCTTGCGCCGATCAGGCCAAGTTATCGCTGTCGAGTTTGATAAAAATCTAGCTGATAAATTACCAGGCCAATTTCCTGGTAAAAACCTAAAAGTAATAAATTCTGATATTTTAGATTATGATTTAAAGACTCTTCCGGCTGGCTATAAGGTTGTAGCTAACATTCCTTATTACATCACTAGTGAAATAATTCAACGATTAATGACTACTGCCAACAAGCCGTCAATGATAGTCTTATTGGTCCAAAAGGAAGTAGCCGAACGTTTAGCTGCAAGACCTGGAAGAATGAGTATTTTAGCAATTAGCGCACAAGTTTTTGCACATGTATCACTGGGGCCAGTTGTCAAATCTGACAGTTTTATTCCGCCGCCAAAGGTCGACAGCCAAGTTGTTATTTTGCAGCCATATTGTTCTTCCGAGCTTGATGGAGCCATTGAGTCAGACTTCTTTAAGGTAGTTAAAGCTGGTTTTTCGGCCAAACGAAAAAAGCTTCGCAGTAGCTTATCGGCTGGGCTGGCAATGGATAAACAGCAAATCGAGATTTATCTGAAAAAGGCGAATATCGATTCAAATGACAGGGCAGAGAAGTTAAGTATTGTTGACTGGGTGCGTCTAACAAAAATAATCTGTTATAATAACAAATAATGGAAGACAAAAAATTATATATCACGACTGCAATACCGTACGTCAATGGCGCACCGCATATTGGGCATGCTATGGACTATCTGCTGTCAGATATTTGGGCAAGGTACCAAAAACAAAATGGCCATCAGGTTCGTTATAGCGTTGGAACGGATGAACATGGTAACAAGATTGCTTCCAAGGCTGCCGAAGCGGGCATGACCCCGCAGGCATACACCGACAAGATGTATGTTAATTTTGAAAACCTGATGAAAAAGCTGGGCGCCAGCTATACTGATTTTATTCGTACGACAGACTCTCATCATATCGGTGCAGTGCAGTACATCTGGCAACAATTAGCGCCATACATCTACAAAGGCAAATATGAAGGCTGGTATTGTACTGGCTGCGAAGGCTTTATAACAGACAAAGAAGCAGCTGCCAACGGTGGTATTTGTCCTGATCATAAGATTCCTTATCAGCGACTGAGTGAAGAAAATTATTATCTAAAAACTAGTGCCTTCACAGAAAAGATTCGAAATGCTTTGATAAATAATGAATTACAGGTTTTTCCAGAATTTAGGAAAAAAGAATTCTTAGAATTAACAAAAAATGGCCTACAAGACGTCAGTATCTCTAGGCCTCAAAAAAACTTAACATGGGGAATACCAGTTCCTGGCGATCATACACAAGTGATGTATGTCTGGCTGGATGCGTTAGCAAACTATATTACCGTGTTGGGGTATCCAGACAAAGATGACTGGCAAAAATCTTGGCCAGCTGACGTCCAAGTTTTGGGCAAGGACATACTACGTTTTCATCTTGGGATTTGGCCAGCTATGTTAATTGGTCTGGGCTTACCTCTACCAAAGCAAATGCTGGTTCACGGTTGGGTTAATGTCAACAGTGCCAAGCAAAGCAAGACTTTAGGCAATGGTGTCGACCCTATCGAGGTAATTGATAAATATGGTATCGACGCTTTCCGCTATTATTTTTCGCGTCATATCCCAACATTAGATGACGGTGATTTCACTTGGGAAAAATTCGAAATGGCATATAATACTGAACTGGCTAACGATCTGGGTAATCTGGTGCAGCGAGTCGCAGGTATGATTACCAGATATCAGGCCGGTGTTATTGGTACAATCCCTGACGGCGAACATGATATGGGTGCATATCACCACAATATGGAGGTATTTGAGTTTGATAAAGCCATCGACGAAGCTTGGCTAATGATACGAAGTTTGAATCAATATATTGAAAATGTTAAACCATGGGAAATCGCTAAGACTATCAAAACTGATACCGAAGCCACAGCCCATTTATCAGAAGTGCTAGCCTATGCGGCTGGTGCATTACTGCAAATCAGCGATTTACTAGTGCCATTCTTGCCTGATACAGCGGCCAAGATAAAGGGCGTATTTGGGACCGGCGTAATTGTGCTAATTGAAGGTGTATTCTTCCCAAAAATCTATCTACATACCACTGATCCAAATGCCACCAAAACATAGTAATGTTAGTCGATAGTCATTGTCATATCCATGAGTCAGATTACCCACTTCCAGCTGAAGAGGTTTTAAAACGTGCAAAAAATAATGGCGTAGGCAAGATTATTTGTATAGGTACCAGTGTTGAAAATTCAAAAAAAGCAATTAAATTTGCCATCAGCCATGATAACGTATATGCAACTGTTGGTATTCACCCACATCATGCTAAAAAAGGTATTGGCAATTTGGAAGATTTATTAAAAAAACGCAACCCAAAGGTAGTCGCTGTTGGCGAAATTGGTCTGGATTATCACTATAAAAACAGTTCAAAATCAGATCAAATTCAGCTACTTAGGCAGCAAATCGAACTAGCTCTTAAATATAATTTACCAATTGTCTTTCATGTTCGTGAAGCGTTTGATGACTTTTGGAAAGTTTTTGACAGCTATCAGGGCATACGTGGTGAGCTTCATTGTTTTTCTGATAGTCGTGAAAATGCTGAAAAGGCAATTAGCCGAGGTTTGTTTATTGGCATTAACGGCTTAAGCACTTTCACCAAGGATAAGATTCAACAAGAAGTGTTTGCCACAATCCCACTTGATAAAATGATTCTTGAAACAGATGCACCCTACTTGACCCCAGAGCCGTTTCGTGGTAAGATAAATGAGCCTGCATTTGTAAGGAATGTTGCTGTTTATGGTGGGATAAGTCGTCATATTTCTGAAGAGGAAATTGCAAATGCTACTACTCAAAATGTTCAGGCATTATTTAACCTAGACAATAACTAGATAGATAATCGAAAATAGTAAAGAGGGACTTTATATTATTTTATGTTTGATTCAGAAAAAAAGACTAATCAATACGCAATCCCTGATGGAAAATACTCAGAAGGTGTTAATCATGAAACGACGACCGAAAACAAGGTCGAGAATGTCGTCTCGATGTATGACAACCCTGTTTATCAAGCAAGGCAGTTAGTTGCCGAGAGTTTTATACCATACCCTGAATACGAACAAATAAACGAATCTTTAATTGACGCTATACGTACTCGCGGTCAAGAAATTGATGAAGCGCGCCGTCGTCATATGGAACATGATCCATATGGTCATAAGCTAAATCATAAAAAGCCAAAAGTTTGGCTATTTCGTGCAGTCGAAAAAGTTCTATACGAACCCGATTTTGATGATCTTGAAAAGGACCTTATCGAAGACGAAAGCCATATTGGAGCAACCATTTTTAATATTGAAGACTTCTATTTTTATAAAGCCAAAGGCGGGCACTGGTTTACTCGACATATCAGACAAACTCAATCTGGTCCTGAAGAAAATATCTACCATTATGAAGAATTACCAATGGCAATTCTAAAAAGTTCCAGTGATGCGTTGGTTCCAAATGAGTTTATCTCGGGCGAAGAACTAAAAAATTTTGATGATGCGACGAGAGTATATCACGAATTAGTTCTCAAAGATTACGAGCGCCGACTAGAATCTTCCAGCAAAAAAGCAGCTTAAACGCTATAATTAGATATGATGGATAATAATAGCGTCATATATTTGGACCATGCTGCGGCAACGCCGATTGATAAACGTGTGCTGACGGCGATGATGCCATACTATTCGAGCTGGTTTTTTAATCCTTCCAGCCCATATGCTCAGGCAGTGTCTGTTAGGCGTGACTACGACCAAGCCAAACAGACTATAGCAAGTTTAATTGGTGCAAAACCCGGCGAGATAATAATTACAGCTGGTGCAACCGAGTCAATCAACTTGGCCTTTAACTGTGTATTTGGGCATGTTGTTGTTCCAAGTATTGAGCACCCAGCGGTTCTAGAATCCGCAAAACGTCATAGCTATACATTAGTGCCTGTTGATAAAGGTGGCCGAGTTAATGTATCAGATATAAAAAAATCAATTAAACCAAATACTCAACTGGTTAGTGTGGCGCTGGCTAATAATGAGGTTGGTACGATCCAACCGATAAGCGAGATTGCTGCTGTTGTTAAATCGGAACGCCAAGCTCGACAAAGAAAAGGGGATACAACGCCAATATATTTTCATTGTGATGCTTCGCAGGGGGCCGGTCAAATAGATATTAATATTGCTCGTTTAGGGGTGGACATGTTGACATTAAATGCTGGCAAAATGTATGGTCCTAAACAGGTCGGCTTATTGTGGATAGCAACACATGTCAAACCTAGCCCAATCATCGTTGGTGGCGGACAAGAACTTGGCCTACGAAGTGGAACCGAAAATGTTGCGGGCGTAATTGGCTTTGCCAAAGCCCTGGAATTGGCATCGGCGCACCGAGAATATGAATCAAAACGTTTAGCAGCGCTTCGTGATGGAATGCAAGCCGATTTAATTCGTACCTTTCACGATTTAGTGGTCACGGGTGACAATCGGCATCGTTTGTCGGGTCACCTACACGTATCATTTCCTGGTATTGACGGTGAGCGATTGGTGTATATTTTAGAGAACAAAAACGTGTTGGTTTCAACCGGCAGTGCTTGTGCTGCCAACAAAGGTAACCGCTCACATGTATTGACAGCTATGGGTGTCAGCTCAGAGTTGGCTGATGGAAGTATCAGAATCACTTTAGGACGGTTGTCTAATGAAAAAAATATAAAAAAAGCGACGAAGATAATTATTGATCAGGTTAAAAAAGAATATCAAAGGATAAAAAATGATAGCTAAAATCATTATTGCGATTTTTTCAGCCATCTTGGTAATTGTCGGGCTTAGCGTTTTCTTGCAACCAGATGATTTGTCGGAATGTGGTGCGGTGCCCGGCGACAAAGCTGGCTGCCAAGTTGTTGACGCTATTGTGGCAGTCAGTGGTGGTGACACTCAAGCCAGGGTTAATGAGGCAGTCAAATTATTTAATAATGGCTGGGCAAGTAAATTAATATTATCAGGTGCTGCGCAGGACAAAACTGGACCCAGTAATGCAGCGGCAATGAGGGTCCTAGCAATAAAAGCAGGGGTCCCAGCACTATCAATTTGGCTAGATGAATATTCCGAAAACACCAAACAAAATGCCCAAAATACCAATACTATTTTCAAAGAACTTAATATAAAAAGCGCCATATTGGTAACCTCTGGCTATCACCAACGTCGAGCAAGTTTGGAATTTAAAAAAAGGGTCGAAAATGTCAAAATCATTAGCCACCCAATAAAAAAAGACAAAGATTGGTCTTTTTGGTGGTGGATTAGCCCAAGGGGTTGGTGGTTAGCTGGTAGTGAAGCAATAAAAATAATCGTATTTTATGTTTCGGAGTTGTTTTGAAAAATTCTGCTAAAAAAGTCTATGTTGGTATGAGCGGCGGAGTTGATTCGTCGCTGGCGGCAGCTTTGTTAATGAAACAAGGTTATGATGTAACAGGTGTTTTTATGAAGAATTGGAGCCAAGACCTACCAGGCATAAGATGCCCTTGGGCTGAAGACTTAGCCGATGCTAAAAGGGTAGCAGTGCAACTAGGGATTGATTTTAAGGTTTTCGATTTTGAGAAACAATATAAACAAAAGGTTGTTGATTATATGATTGATGCATATAAAAAAGGGTTGACACCGAACCCTGACATTATGTGCAACCAAGAGGTTAAATTTAAGTTATTTTTGGACGCAGCAATATCGGAAGGGGCTGATCTAATAGCTATGGGGCATTATGCCAGGGTAAAAGACGGCAAATTACTGCGGGCAGTTGATGACAACAAAGACCAAACCTACTTTTTGTATCGAGTAACTGGTGAGGCGATGACAAAAACGCTATTCCCTATTGGCGAATATACTAAGCCCCAAGTTCGAAGGATGGCATCAGAGCTAAAACTAACCACCGCAGCTAAAAAAGACTCACAGGGCATCTGTTTTATTGGCCAAGTGGGGATTCGTGACTTCTTGTCGATGTATGCTGATACAAAACCTGGTGATGTAATTGACAAAAAAACTGGAAAAGCTATTGGAAGACATGATGGTGCAATTTTTTATACAATTGGCCAGCGCCACGGACTGAGTATTGGTGGAGGGTTGCCTTATTACGTTGTAGGTAAAGACATGGATAGGAATGAGGTATATATTACTACCGATTTGAATGACGACTCGCTTTGGAAAAAAGAAATACATTTAACTAGTGTCCATTGGATTAATGCGGCGCCATTGGCAGGAAAATATAAAATTCGTGTTCGTCACCGTGCGCCGTTAATTGATGCTGACATGGAGTTTATCCCTGATGGTGTAAGGTTACAGCTGTCAAATCCAGAACGGGCGATAGCCCCAGGCCAATCGGTTGTAATATATGATGACCAGGTCTGCTTGGGCGGTGGAATCATTATTTGATATGTTTGTGTTTTAATTATTAAAACCCTATACTGAAAATAATAATAATGTTTACGAAAGGGCATCTCGTGAAGAAGCAAAATCAATCTGGAAGTAGGCATTTGATATTAATAATTATTTTGGTTGTTGCATTATGTGGCACACTCGGATATATTTACTGGCTAAAATTTATGCAACCTATCAAAACCGTCAGTCCATCGACAGATATAGTTGTTGAAGATAAATACTTTGCCATCGATGAATGGGGCATAAAAGGCGTCTGGAACGAAGATTATGGTATTAAATACAAGAACTCCACTTACAATGGGACGATTCCTGCTCGTAGCTTTGATTTTTCCACTGACAACATGACTGCTTCGTGTGCTGATTTTCCGATCGGGAGTATTTCTAGGTTTTCCGCGGATGATCATGTTGGTGATGTCCATAGTGATATGACCGCAGGTGAATATTACGCTGTTGATAGAGCTGATGGATCTAGTGGTGAAAAATATGGCGGCAATAAAAAAATTGGTGAATATTATTATGCATGGGGATATGGCGTTGCAAGCAATGGCTGCTATCAAAGCGGGTCGACAACTATCGATGCTGCTTATATCCAAGCATCGTCCAAAATGCATGAATTCTTTAGCTCATTGCAGGGTATATAATATTAATAGTAAAAGTATATAGGAGGATGTCTTATGAAAAACAAATCTCAATCAGGCAGCGGTCATCTGGTAATAATAATTGTTTTGGTTTTGGCGCTGTTAAGCGCACTGGGGTATATCTTATACCAGAACCTATCACAAGCAAATAAAAAAGTTGCGACGATTGAAAAAACCGAATCTGCTCAAACTAATACTGTCGTTCAACCAGAAACACAGCTGGAACAGGGAAACTTTTCTAAGGAGCCCAACGACGTTTACTATGGCACTTCCCAGGTTGAAGGTTATGCGACCACTGAAAGCCGCCCAGATTGTTCAGATGTTTGTTATTGTGGAGAGAATGGCGAGCTGTGTGATACTGTCAGCTATGTTTTATTCCATGTCACAAAAAGTAATAACGAGTCTCTTTCAGAATATCTGTCCAATTTAAATGGCAACTCATTTGGCGGCACAAATAGCGTTGGCGTGGGCTGCTTGGCGGACGGTGTGATATCATATTCAAATGTATCTGATGCGAATGGTTGGCAGAGCCATACTATCTCGCAACCTGACACAGCTAAAATAATTGCATCAACCGAACAAAACCCAATCATAATTGAATTAACGCGACTAAAATATACCAGCGGCATGGGCGCGCCTTCATGTTATTCTCATTTCGATACATTTTCGGTTGTTGAATAGAAATTACCACTGGACTCCTCAATAATTGGGATAGAGGCAATGTAGATTAATATACTAGAAAATGCTAAAATTGATCTTATATGAACGCGCAGCAAATAAGAAGCGAATTTATTAAATCTTTTAGCGAACGTGGCCATAAACGAATTATCCGTGCGCCATTAGTTTTACGTGACGACCCGACGACTCTTTTTACGGGTAGCGGTATGCAACCTTTGATGCCATATTTATTGGGCCAGGCTCACCCTTACGGTGATAGATTAGTTGATTGTCAGCCATGTTTTCGGGCAAAAGACATTGAATCAGTTGGTAATAATCGTCACACGTGTTTTTTTGAAATGTTAGGTAATTGGAGCTTGGGTGATTATGGCAAAGAGCAGCAAATTCGTTGGTTTTTTGAATTTCTAACCGAAAAAGTTGGGCTTGATCCAAATAAATTGTATGTGACAGCCTTTATAGGTGATGAAAAAAATAACATTCCTCGTGACACTGAAACTGCACAGATTTGGCAAAAAGTTTTTACTGAAAAAGGTGTAACTGCTGAAATAGCCGAAATCGGTAGCAGTGAAGATGGTGATAGACGCGGTATAAAACTAAATGAGCATATATTTTATTATGACGATAATCAAAACTGGTGGTCACGAAATGGTGGCATTAATACTACACCGATTGGTGATCCATGCGGCCCTGATAGCGAAGTCTTTTATGACTATGGGCAGCAAAATCATAATCCCGACTTTGGTCAGGCTCACCCAGCCAGCGATAGCGGTCGATTTGTTGAGATTGGCAACCAAGTGTTTATGGAGTACCAAAGGCTTAAAGATGGTAGTTTTAAGTCACTCGAAAGAAAAAATATTGATTTTGGGGGAGGGCTAGAACGAATTTCGGCAGCTGCTATAGGTAGCCCGGATATATTTAAAATTAGTCTATTTTGGCCAATTATTGAAAAGTTGCAACAGGTCAGCGGTAAGGACTACGAGGTCAACCAACAGGCTATACGAATTATTGCTGACCATTTGCGTGGCGCGGTATTCTTGGCGTCAGACGGCGTGGTACCTAGTAATAAAGAGCAAGGTTATGTAATGCGCAGGCTATTGCGCCGTTCGATTCGTTTTTCACTTGATTTAGGAATTGGACAAAACTTTTTGGAACAAATTGTACCAGTTATTACTGAAATGTTCGCAGACGAATACCCAGAATTAAAAACCAAAACGGATGAAATTATTGAGGTTTTATCCAAGGAGGAACGAGTATTCCGCCAAACCCTGTCGAAGGGGCTTCGCGAAATGGGTAAATTTGTAAATGATGGGCTCTCTGGTGCCGAAATTTTTACGCTATATGATACATTTGGTTTTCCGGTAGAATTATCAACTGAAGAGGCCTTCAAGCAGAACATCAAATTGTCTAACAATTGGCGAGAAGAATTTGATGCCAAAATGGCGCAGCAGCGTTTGCGTAGCCAAACCGCTGCCAAAGGCGCATTCAAGGGTGGCTTGGAGGGCGAGTCAGAGGTTCACAAACGCTACCACACTGCGGCGCATTTGATGGCTCAGGCCTTACGGACTGTGTTGGGTGATGGTATCTCCCAGTGTGGAGCAAATATCACAACCGAGCGACTTAGGTTTGACTTCAAATATTCTGAAAAGGTGACGTCGGATAAGTTGCAGCAAATCCAGGATATTGTTAATAATAAAATCAAAGAGAATCTGTCTGTTAGTTTTGCCGAATATCCATTAGATGAAGCTAGAGAACTTGGTGCACATGGTGAATTTAACGATAAATATGGCGACAAAGTTAAGGTGTACAAAATTGCAAATCCTGATGGCAGTGCTTATAGTCTAGAGATTTGCGGTGGCCCACACGTTTCTAACACAGGCGTTTTGGGTAAATTTAAGATTATCAAAGAAGAATCTTCCAGCGCCGGTGTCCGCCGAATCAAAGCAGTATTGTCTTAGAAAAACATATAATAACATAAAAAACGATTTGCAAGGTTCGTCCTTGCAGTTCTATTAGGGGTCGTTTGCAAGTTCTTGTCGCTTGTGTTTATAATAAAATAAAATATAGTATGTTTCAAAGCTAAAAAGGGGATAAAAAGTGCTGAATCAAGACGAGGATAAAAGTAACAAAGAGCAGGAAAAATCAACAAGTGTCTCCCAGTCTATAGAGGCAGAGATTAAATCGGTTGAAGGCCAGGGTAATGGATTAGCTATTGCTAGTCTGATATCTTCCTTCTTTGTGCCATTTCTAGGTATTATCTTAGGTTTTATTAGTAAAAGTAAGTCAAAAAAATCTGGTTTTAAAACCAACAAGTTAGCAACAGCAGGAATAATTATTGGATTCATATTTACAGCAATCGGTTTAGCTATTACAACTCTTTTGATAGTTTGGGCTGTAAATAAGTCAAGAGTAGTAGAACGGGCTGAAAGTGGTTTGACCTCCAGTAATAACGGTGGCGACAGTGACAAGACAGACTGTTCGTTTCGTGGTGAATCGGATGGGCGATATTATAAATCAAATGGTGAATTAGTGACCGAAGAAGATGATTCAGAAGAGTATAACGGCTGTATTGGTACGGTTACTATAAAAGGCTACGCCTCGGTTGAATCTGCAAGTGGTGGTTATGATGGCTCGGAAACTGGTTCCATTGTAAGATTCCACATCACTGAAAATACCAATTCATACTTTGAAGATTTTCTAAGTAAGTTTAAAAATAGTGAATATGTGAATAGTGACAGCTTCTCACTTGGATGTCTTCAGGACGCCAAAATACATCAGATGCCTGTGTTTGGTGAAGAAAATATCCAAAATTATACTAATGAAACTGACACAGCAAAATTCCTAGCTTCTTCAAGATATTCACAAGTTACTATTAAGGCTACTAGATCAGTAGGGAAAGTTATGGGCGGTATTGGTGGTTCACCGATATGCTATTCATATCTTGGTTCGTTCAAGGTTTTAGCAACAGATGACTATCGAGCCAAATTGGCTAATGAAGTTAACCAAAAAATAGACGAATCATATTTAATTGGAAAAGTTTATCGTAATTATGCCGCCTCAGGCGAAACTGGCGTCTTTGAAGCAGGCGGTATTCTGAGCCTGTCTTGGGGGCTAGATTACGCTGGTCCGAATGACGATCGTCCAAGAGCAGGGACTGGTAGCTGGTCTGTCAATGAGGCTGATGGCACCTTAACGATTTCTGGGTCTAACCTAAGCAATGGCACTTATCGAGATATCAAATTTTACAGTTATGGTGAAGATATATTTGGCTTGTCTAATGAAGGGTACGTAGCATTAATTATCGGTGGAAACGAATCAAAAGTAGATGGATATTTTGATTATTTGCAGACGACTCTCGGTGGTTAATTACAGCTTAAACAAATAACAAAAACAATAATTAATTACAGTAGGTTTGAATAACAAGCCGTGTTATTGGTAGTTAATAACGGTTTATTTGGGTAAAAAATTAGTGTATAATTAAATCACTTATGGTATTTGGAAAATTACTTAATGGCCGCAAAAACAAAGACCCAAATGATTACATCGTGGCGCTTGATATTGGTACAGAATATATTAAGGCTTTAATTGCTAAATTAGACGGCGACAAATTGGAAATAGTTGGTGTCGGCAAGGCCCACCAACAAATCAGCGACATGTACGCCGGTGCTATTTCTGATATTTCAGGAGTTGTCCATAACTGCGAAGTGGCTTTAACAGATGCTGAATCACAGGCAGGGTTGCAAGCAAAACGTGTAATCATCGGTATTGCTGGTGAATTAGTCAAAGGCGTCACAAATACAATCAAGTACCGTCGTCCGCAACCAGAGCGCCCGTTGGATACTAACGAAGTCGAATTTATTATCGACAAAGTCCAAGAACGAGCCCAAGTAAAAGCCCAAAAACAGATTGCACTTGAAACCGGCAATCCCGATGTCGAGATTAAACTGGTAAATAGTGCCCTGGTTAGTATCCATATTGACGGTTACAAAGTATCTAACCCTATTGGTTTCCAAGGACGTGATGTTTCTGTCCAAATTTATACAGCTTTTGCACCAATGGTCCATATCGGAGCGCTGGAAAAAGTTGCCGAAGAGTTATCCTTGGAGCTATTAGCGGTAGCAGCCGAACCGTTTGCTGTCAGTCGTAGCGTGTTGGGTAGTGAAGCGGACAGTAATTTCACGGCCATTTTAGCCGATGTAGGCGGTGGTACTACCGATATCGCGGTCGTTAACGATGGTGGTGTCGAGGGCACTAGGATGTTTGGGATTGGTGGTCGTAGCTTTACGAAAACCATTGCAAGCGAACTAGACATTTCATATGAAGATGCAGAAAAGTTAAAAATCAATGTCGACAGTGAAGATATTAAACCCGATGTTGCTGCGGACTTAGAGGCTGCTATCGACAAAACCCTAGACGTTTGGGTTACGGGTGTCGGATTGGCACTAAGTGAGTTTGATGCTGTTGACCATTTGCCAAGTCGAATTTTACTGTGTGGTGGCGGTTCCAGTTTGAAAAAATTAGTCGACACCCTAAAAGATCAAAACTGGCATAAAGATTTACCATTTACTCGCAAACCAACGGTACAATTAATTAAACCAGCTGATGTCATTGGCATTACAGATTCAACAGGGCTAGCAGGCGACCACACGTTTATTACTGCCATGGGCTTGTTGCGCGTGGGCTATGATACAATATTAGGCAACAGCGGTGGCGATTCCATCAAAGAAAAACTTAATAGAATACTGAGAATATAGTATGAAAAAAGATGTTATTTATATAGACACAGACGATGATGTAACGGCCATTATTGGCAAGATAAAGGACAGTAAGGAAAAAATTGTTGCCCTGGTCCCGCCAAAACGAACTGGGATACTTCAAAGCGCAGTTAATTTGCGGCTATTGGCCCGCATGGCGGAAACTAGTAATAAAAAGTTAGTTATTGTAACCAATAACAAGGCATTAACAGCCCTTTCGGCTGTAGCTATGATTCCAATTGCCAAAAGTCTTAGTAGCAAACCAGAACTAGCCGAAATAGAAGAACCTGAAGTTGACGAATCAGATGATGTAATTGACGGCGCATCGTTACCGGTTGGCGAATTGGAAAAGATATCGGATGTAAAAGATGAAGAAACCGCCGAGGATGCGATTGAAACAATTGATATTGATGAATTAGAGTCAAATCGACCAGGAAATATCGATAAAAAAGATGTAAAACCGACTGTAAAAATTCCAGATTTTCGAAGTTTCCGAAAAAAGTTATTTATTGGACTTGCGCTTGTAATTTGTTTGACTACATTTTTGGTATGGGCAATCAAATTTGCGCCATCAGCACAGGTTATTGTAACGACTAATACCACACTGGCGCCTATCAGTGCGACTGCAAAATTGGGTGGCAGCGAAGCAACCAACCTTTCCAAAAATGTTATTCAAAGTATAACAAAACAGATCAAAAAGGACGTAAGCGTCGAATTTAACGGCACTGGAAGCAAAGATAACGGCACAAAAGCAACGGGTGAGGTGAGTCTTACCATCAACGTCATGCTGACTACAAAGTCTACTCTTGAATCTGGAGAACAGATACTATTCGGTGATAAGTTGTATACAGTTCAAAATGATATCGACATCTCTGGCGCAAAGGGTGGTGTTGGTAACGGTTCAGGTACAATTGTGGCGAATGCGAATGGCGAGGCATATAATGTGAAACCTGGCGAGGGATGCTCTGTCGTAGGAAGCCCTGATATTATTTGTGGTACAAATCTTGGCATCGGTGGTGGTACGACCAATATGGTCACCATCGTAACCGCAGCGGATGTTCAAAAAGCCAGCCAGACCTTGGTCGACATGCAGAGCGTGGCCGAAAAAAATCAACTGACAAAACAGTTTGTTAACGGCGAAAAGGTTATTACCGACAGCTTCCAAATCGATCGTCTGCCGGCAGTTTCTGTCCCGGCAGTTGGCGAAGAAGTAACTGGTAAAGCAAAATTAACTTCAGCAACGACCTATTCTTTAACGGCTATTGCGAAGGCCGAGTTGCAGACTTATCTGCGTGATGCTGTCGCAAAACAGATTACAAATAAAAAAATCCAGCGAGTCTACAGTGACGGCTATGACACCGTCAAATTATCTGGCTATTCAAAGACTGAACAAAATGCGACTGTTGACATTGCCGCTACGGGCAAAATTGGTCCAAGCATTACCGAAAATTACATTTTCAACATTGTAAAAGGCAAAAAATTTGGTGATATACAATCAACCTTGATGCAGATTGATGATGTCGAAGATGTCGAGATAAAATTTTCATACTTCTGGGTATCTAAAGTTCCAACCGATAAAACTAAAGTCGAAATAAAGTTTGTTTCCAAAGATGGTAAATCAAAATAGGCTACTGTGTTTGGATGTGGGCGAACGACGGGTTGGCGTTGCTATTGGTGATTTGATGGTAAAAATCGCTTCACCACTGACAACAATTGAAGTAAATGGTCAAGAAATTGATATTATCAAGCAGCTGATTGCAAGTAATAAAATTGACAAGATAATAATCGGCTACCCTCGTAACCAGTCTGGCGAAATAACGGATCAGACCAGATATGTCGAGACTTTTGCTGAAAAAATTCGAAGCCTGGGTATTGAAATAATATTTCAAGATGAATCGCTGACTAGTGTTATAGCTGAACAGCAATTGATTGATTTTCGCAAACCTTATACCAAAGCTGACATTGATTCCAGAGCGGCAGCGATAATATTACAGGATTATCTAAATGCAAAGCAGTAATCACAAATCCAATCTATTCAAAAAATCACGTAAGTTTCAACTGAAAAAATGGCATATAGCAATTTTAATAACCTTCGCCGTGATAATTGGTGCGGTTGCTAGCAGTTTAATTTGGTATAGTGTTCAGCTGGCGCCAGTCGATATTAATGATGGGCAGCCAATAAAAATGACAATCGTTTCGGGAAGTACGCCCAAGACCATAGCGGCTGATCTGGAATCTGGCAATATTATTAAAAGCGCGATGGCGTTTAACCTGTATATTAGGTTATCTGGTGATTTAAATAAGCTACAGGCTGGGACTTATCATTTTTCAAAATCTGAATCGACTCAGCAGATTGTAAAAAAATTAGTCAATGGGTCAGTTAACACATTTAGTATTACTTTTTACCCTGGCGCTACATTATCAGATAATACTAAAAAGGCCGAATCTGCCAAGTTGGATGTTACTACAATTTTACTTAAGGCAGGGTATTCCAAGGCCGAGGTTGAGGCAGCCCTGGCGGCCGATTACTCTGGCCCAGTTTTTGCAGGAAGGCCAGAAGGGGCATCGCTAGAAGGGTATGTGTACGGTGAAACCTACCAATTTAACGAAGGCGCATCTGCTGACGAGATATTGCAAAGGTCATTTGATGAGCTATATGCACAGGTACAGCAAAACGATTTAGTTAGCAAATTTGCGGCTCATGGCTTAGATCTATATCAAGGTATTACATTGGCCTCAATTGTTCAGCGTGAGGTAAGTAACCCCGACGACCAACGTCAAGTCGCTAGGGTGTTTTACAATCGTCTGAGCCAAGGGATGCTACTTGGTTCAGACGTAACGTATCAATATGCGGCTGACCAACTGGGGGTGGAACGTGATTATAATTTGGATTCACCTTATAACACCAGGCGATACCCAGGGTTGCCACCGGGGCCTATTTCGGCACCGGGCCTAACAGCATTACTGGCAGTAGCGGACCCGGCTGAAAATGATTACCTGTTCTTTTTAAGCGGTGACGACGAGGTTGTATATTATGCCAGCACTGGCGCCGAGCACGAAGCCAATATAGTAAATCACTGCCTTGTTAAATGTGCTACACCATAGATTGACATATTTTGCAATACCAGGTATACTTATTAGTAGCACATTTTTAATTTCGTCTACTGACTGGCTGAAATAGCCAAATAACAGAAGTGGGGAGCGAAATCAAAAAATGAGCTTACCGGAAATGCCAATCGAGATGTACATTTGTCGATAATGTTATCTCGAAAATAGCGAGTGAAAAAGACAGATTACGGTAATGCCACGACAGCAATGCCAGTGGCAGGAGAATGATAATTCGTAACAACATAACAATGGGCTTTGTCCAAAAGCGTGCTGCCGAAATAGAGCAGCAAGCTTTGGCGACACGCCGTCGCCACAAGCTACCAAAGATAAAACCTTCTACGATAGCTATTTATGCTAGCGT
This sequence comes from uncultured Saccharimonas sp. (SeqCode), assembly GCA_964407205.1. Lineage (GTDB taxonomy): Bacteria > Patescibacteriota > Saccharimonadia > Saccharimonadales > Saccharimonadaceae > UBA1547. The sequence goes on along the minus strand of CAYOUQ010000004.1, from coordinate 16,364 downwards.
GTTTTTGTTGATTCTTGCGATTGTTTTTACAAGTTACCAATCCCCAAATGATAATAAACAGGTTGCGAATGCTGGTGTTGTTGACAAGTCAAAGCAACTGGAAACAATGTCAGTCGATGACGTAATTGCCAGCAGTATTGCGGCTAATGTTGCTAAAGCCGCCAGTTTGCCCGTTGCCAACGAGGTTGCTAACTTTGCAGTATCGGCTAAAGTGAATAATGATATTATTCATCAGACGGGTATGTTCAAGCCTCAAGTAGTTGGCTCGACAGTGGCTGGTCGATCGGTTATCAGTTATACGGTTCAGTCACAAGACACCCTGGATTCATTATCGGCGCAGTTTGGCATATCTAAACAGACTATCATGTGGGCTAACAATATGAGCACAGAGTCATTATATGATGGCCAAGTTCTGCAGATATTGCCGATCGATGGTGTTATCCATGATGTTGGGTCTGACGAAACAATTGACTCAATAGCTGAGAAATACTCAGTCGATAGAACCAGGTTAATTCTTTATAACGACTTAGATATAAGTGGCCTGACGATTGGGGCAAAAATTATACTGCCAAACGCAACGCTACCAAGTAATGAGCGACCAGGCTATATCGCACCTGTAGTTCGAGTATATGGTTATTATGGTGGGGATACGTCATTTATCAGCACCGGCGGCGATTTTAACGATGCAGTAAGGACATACCTGCCTCATCTAAACAGTTTTTATACAAATACCTATGGAAACTTAATGTATCCTGGCCAGTGCACATGGTGGGCCTGGGAGCGTCGATATGCAATGGGCATACCATTGCCTTCAGGGTTGACTGGTAACGCCGGTTCTTGGGGCGCTCAACTTGGCTACGATGGGAACCCAACTAGAGGTGCAGTTGCCGAGAGCTATGGACACGTTACTGTTGTTGAGTCTGTGAATTATAATGCGGCTGGGAATATAGAGTCGATCACTATTAGCGAAATGAATAACGGATACCCCTATAATGTATCAATACGTACAATCCCAGGTGCAAATATCGGCAACTATTGGTATATTCATTAGGCCATGACTAATCTCATCTGTTAATCTTGGCTTGTTTTTGATATAATCTATTTAATATGTTTGTCGACACCGCCAAAGTATTTATCTGCGCAGGAAAAGGCGGCGATGGAGCCGTCAGTTTTAGACATGAGATTTATGTTGCAAAAGGTGGTCCCGACGGTGGTGTCGGTGGCAATGGTGGTGACGTTATTTTTGTCGCTGATAGCGGGCTAAATACTTTAATTGATTTTAGATTCAAGCCAGAGCTTCGGGCGAAAAACGGAGAGAATGGTTCAAAACGTGACCGTACAGGGGCCTCTGGTGAATCGTTACGGGTCAAGGTCCCAGTTGGTACAATTGTTCGACGCGATGGCGTGATTGTTGCTGACATCACAAAAGCGGGCCAAGAAGTCGTCATAGCCAAGGGAGGCGAAGGCGGAGCGGGCAACGCTCATTTTAAAAGTTCAACACGTCAAGCTCCTCGAATTGCCGAAAAAGGCGAAGAGGGCGAGTCTTTTACAGCCGAATTGGAATTAAAATTACTAGCCGATGTAGGTCTGGTTGGCTTTCCGAATGCTGGTAAGTCGACCTTTTTATCAGTTGTTAGTAACGCCAAACCTGAAATTGCCGACTATGCTTTTACCACCTTAACACCGAACTTAGGTGTCGCAAATGTCGATGGGAATAATATGTTAATTGCTGATATCCCTGGATTGATTGAGGGAGCCAGTGAAGGTAAGGGCCTTGGCGACGCTTTCTTGCGCCATATTGAACGAACGGCCGTGATATTACACATGATAGATGCATATTCAGATGATGTTGCATCTGCTTATAAAACGATTCGTCAAGAGCTATCAAACTACACAGTTGATCTGTCAGATAGGCCTGAAATCATAGCAATCACCAAGATCGACGGTCTCGACCGCGAGATTGTTCAGATGCAAATTGATGAACTAAAAAAAGTAGCCAAAAAAGTACCGATTTTTGCTATATCATCTAGTGCGCACATTGGCTTGACCGAGGTACTACGGGCTTTATATGCCCGGGTTGAAAAGTCGCGTCAAGTTGAAACCGAGACAGAAGTAGAAGAGCAAATCCAAACTATCTCGTTAAGCGATAATGAGAAGCTGTCTGTTTGGAACGTTGAACGTATTGAATCCAATGGCCTAACAGTTTTCGTCGTTACAGGTTCGAAAATTGAGCGATTTGCCAAGCGTACCGATTATGAAAACTATGATAGCGTCAATCGTTTGAGGGATATCCTAAAGAAATTAGGTATTGCGCACGAATTGCGCCGCCAAGGTGCCGAAGGCGACAGTATTATTCGGATTGCAGACAAAGAATTCACATTTGTTGAACAATAACAATCTGTTAAAAACATATTATGAAATAAAAATGACAATACAAGGTTCGTCCTTGCGATGAATACAAGGTTCGTCCTTGCAAATCATGTAAATAAATTTGTCAATTTCAATGAAAAAGCCGCAGATTTCAGGTCTGCGGCTTTGGTGGTCAGTTGTAGCCGGCTAGATTTTCGTACAAGAAAACGGTGTCAGCAACTGATCTCGGATTTTTCTTGATTCTTTCTAGGGAGGATAACCATTTCGCGAGTTTTTTGGCCGTTTTCTCGGCTAAAGTCCCTCTTATAGCTTGGTATGCCATATTCCGCGCTTCTGTTGCTGTCTCGACTTTTTTTAGGTCTTCGAGAAAAAGACCACAATAATACGTCATTGCCTCGTAATATTGTGTGGAGCCGAAAGGGAGGCTTCGACATGCCGTAAAAGCGTCTTCAGTACAAAGATATTTTTGTGTGGTAGCGGTAGACTCGTTGGTCTTAAGTCTTGTTATCTCGTCGTTTCTTGTGGCTGTCAGAAAGTCAATACGTTTTATTACCGCCATCTTACCAGGGCTGCCAGGGATAGTTGACATTTTTCTGGCTTGATCTAGGGTAGCCGTTTTTGCCTCTTGAACACAGAGACGATTGAAACAGCTATAAACCGTTATTTCTTCCAGATAATCTTCTTCAGCGTCATCATGCGACGTGAGCCTGAACCACTTTTCACAAGCTTGCTCAGAGTTGGTAAAAAAATTTTCGGTAGTTTTGTAGAAATTGCTTAGTGTCGAGAAAAGATGCTTCTTTGGTACTCCTGACAGGTTTGAAATTGCTTGGATTGATGACATGTCGAGCGCTAGACTCATTTTTTTCACCCCTTTTTAATAATACGATTCTAATCAGCTGACCTCTGATAAGATATCAAGCAAAATATATCATAAAACAAAAAATATTGCGAGCGTGAGTGCTATGTAAACATATTGGGCATTTTAGGGTGCTATACTAGGATATATGCCAAAAACCTTCTTTTTCTATGACCTAGAGACTAGTGGTTTGAACCCCCGGTCAGATAGAATAATGCAATTCGCCGGGCAAAGAACTGATTTGGACTTGAACCCGATAGGCGATCCAATTAACATGCTAGTCAGGCTAGCAGATGACACTTTGCCCAGTCCGGACGCGTCAATTGTGACGGGCATAACTCCACAACAAACGGTTGCCGACGGATACAATGAGGCCGATTTTTGCAAAATAATCATAAATGATATTTTTACACCCGATACGATCGCAATTGGGTATAATAACATCCGCTTTGACGACGAGTTTATGCGCCATTTGTTTTGGCGAAATTTTTATGATCCATATGAATGGAGCTGGAAAGATGGGCGTGGTCGCTGGGATTTATTAGACGCAGTAAGGATGACGCGGGCACTTCGACCTGATGGCATTAAATGGCCGGTTGATGATAAAGGCGCTGCCACAAATCGACTAGAACTAATCACAAAAGTAAACAAGGTTGATCACTTCAAGGCCCACGATGCCTTATCTGATGTGCAAGCCACTATGGCGGTTGCGAAATTAATTCGTGATAATCAGCCACAACTATTTGATTATCTATTCAAGATACGTGAAAAAAACGAAGTGAAAAAATTAGTTAATTTGGACTACAAACAGCCATTCGTGTATGTGTCTGGGCGATTTGACAGTGAGTTTGATAAAGCGACGGTGGCTTTCCCTCTGACGGCTGGTAAAAACGGCAATGTTGTGATTTACGATTTGCGATATAACCCAACGACGTATTTAAACATGAGCCAAAAAGAGCTGGCAAAGAAATTATATGCGACCTGGGAAGAGCGCCAGGCTGATGATTTTATTAAATTGCCAGTCAAGGAGCTACAATATAACCATGCTCCGGCAGTAGCGCCGATATCGGTGTTGTCTGCCAATAATGGCTGGAAAAAGATCTCCTTAAAAGAGTCCGATATTCTGAAAAATAAAGATATTTTATTATCTGAGCCAGGTTTCGCTGAAAATATTCGTACGATTTTCGAAAACAGGGAGGATTATTCCAAATCAACTGACCCAGAGCTGCAGTTATATGATGGGTTTGTACCCGATATCGACAAGATGCGGATAGAAAAAGTGCGTAACGCCAGCGAATCTGAATTAACTGATTTTCACCCTGATTTTGCGGACGAACGTTTGAGTCCGCTGCTGTTGCATTATAAGGCGCGCAATTTCCCAAACAGCATGTCGGAATCCGAGGCTAGCGAATGGGAAAAGTGGCGGGCAGCCAAAATAATGCGTGAGCTGCCAGCGTTTATGAAGTTACTGCAAAAACTAGTAGTAAATGAAACTGACGAAAATAAATTGTTTATTCTTCAAGAGTTGCAGCTGTGGGCCGAATCAATTATGCCTGCAGAAATATAAATTTACTCCGTAAAACACTGGAAAAAATCGTTATAAAAGAGTATAATACTCGGATATGTCCGAGGTGATTAAAGTTGTTGGTGCCAGGGAGCATAATTTAAAGAATATTAGCGTCGAAATACCACGCGATAAGTTAGTTGTAATCACTGGCTTGTCTGGTTCAGGTAAGTCATCGCTGGCATTTGATACGATCTATGCTGAGGGGCAGCGTCGTTATGTCGAAAGCTTGTCCAGCTATGCTAGGCAATTTTTGGGTATGATGGAAAAGCCTGATGTCGATTATATCGAAGGTCTTAGCCCTGCAATTAGTATCGACCAAAAATCGACCAGCCGAAATCCACGAAGCACAGTGGCAACAGTCACAGAAATTTATGATTATCTGCGACTTTTGTTTGCCAGGATTGGTGTGCCACATTGTCCTGTCTGTAATAAACCTGTAACTCGTCGTACATCAGACACAATCATCGAAGAAATTATTAAAATGCCAGTAGGTACCAAACTGATAGTTTTGGCGCCAATTGTCAAAGCTAAAAAGGGCGAGTTTGCGCATATTCCCGAACAGTATATACGACAGGGCTTTGCTCGAGCCAGAGTTGATGGTGTTATTTATGCTTTGGATGAATTCCCCGAGCTTGACAAGAATATCAAGCATAATATCGAAATTGTGGTTGATCGCGTTATTATGTCAACTGAAATTCGCAGTCGCATTAGCCAATCAGTCGAACAGGCTCTGGGATTAGCTGATGGCATTGTTGAAGTATTAAACAGTGATACAAATGAGGTTGCTGTTTACAGTCAGCGCTATGCCTGCTTGGATCATCCAAATGAAGACATCCCTGAACTTGAACCACGATTGTTCAGTTTTAACGCCCCACAAGGTGCTTGCCCAGTCTGTACCGGTCTAGGCAATCGTCTTGAGGTCGATCCCGCTTTGGTATTAAACAAAAATTTGACTATTTCTGAAGGCGCAATAAGGCCATATAATCGAGTCAACATTGATGCTTGGTATGTGAAAAGATTAGTTGAGGTTGGTAAGGCCCATGGTTTTGATATCAAAACGCCTGTTGGTGAACTTTCGAATGACAGTATAAGTAAAATTCTGTATGGTACGGGTAACCAAAAGTACACCGTCCAACTGGGTAACGGTCGAGACTATGATGCGACCTACGAAGGTGTTATTCCAAATTTAGAAAGACGTTACAAAGAAACCGACAGTGACTTTATGCGTCGTGATATTGAACGGTTTATGCGTACCAGTGAGTGTACTGCTTGTCGCGGAGCCCGCCTAAAACCAGTTGTTTTAGCAGTTACCATTCATGGGCTGAACATATTAGATGTTTGTACTCTGGATATTGATAATGCCCTAGACCTGTTTTTGAACAAGCTAAAACTGGACGATAAAGAACAGTTTATCGCCGAACAGATAATCAAAGAAATAATTGCACGGTTGCAGTTTATGCAAAATGTCGGTCTAGGATACATTGAATTAGGACGTGCAGCCAACACGCTTTCGGGTGGCGAGGCCCAACGAATCCGCCTGGCGACACAAATCGGCTCTGGTCTGCAGGGAGTTTTGTACGTTTTAGATGAACCATCAATTGGTCTACATCAGAGAGACAATGATCGGTTAATTGGCACACTAAAACATCTTCGTGACTTGGGTAATACTGTTATAGTCGTTGAGCATGATAATGAGACTATTCGTCAGGCAGATTACTTATTGGACATCGGTCCTGGTGCTGGTGTCCATGGTGGCAATGTAGTGGCAGTTGGCACGCCAGAAGAAGTTTCGAATAATCCAAATAGCATAACCGGCAGGTACCTAAGTGGAATCGAAAAAATTAGTACACCCAAAAAACGTCGATCGATAGTGCAAGATAAAAACATCACTGTTATCGGAGCCCGTGAAAATAATCTTAAAAATATCAATGTATCTTTCCCGATTGGTTTGATGACGGTTGTCAGTGGGGTCAGTGGTAGTGGCAAGTCGACTCTGGTTAATGATATCTTGGCAAAAGATTTAGCCGCCAGGTTGAATCGAGCACACACTGTGCCGGGCTTGCATGATCGCATAGAAGGGGCCAGCCATCTAGATAAGGTTATTGTCATTGATCAATCGCCAATTGGTCGTACGCCACGTTCTAACCCGGCAACATATACCGGTGTATTTACGGCAATTCGCGAATTGTTTGCATCAACGCCCGATGCAAATATCCGGGGCTACAAGGTCGGGCGTTTTAGTTTTAATGTCAAGGGTGGTCGTTGCGAGGCTTGTCAGGGCGACGGTGTTTTAAAAATAGAGATGCACTTTCTGCCGGACGTCTATGTGACTTGTGACCTGTGTAAGGGTAAAAGATATAACCACGAGGCGCTTGAAATTAAATATAAGGGTTCTTCAATTAGCGATGTCTTGGATATGACTATTGATCAAGCCGCCAAGTTTTTTGAAAATGTTCCGGTTATCGCTAAAAAACTTAATACATTAGTTGAAGTTGGTCTAGGTTATATCAAACTAGGTCAGCCAGCTAATACCTTTAGTGGCGGCGAAGCTCAACGCATAAAACTTGCTACAGAGTTGTCACGTCGTGCAACTGGCAGGACATTATACATATTAGATGAACCAACGACTGGTTTACATAGTGACGACGTTAAAAAACTGTTAACGATACTTCAAAAACTTGTCGAGGGCGGTAACAGTATGATTATTATTGAGCATAATTTGGATGTTATTAAATCAGCCGACTATGTTATTGATCTTGGTCCTGAAGGTGGAATGAAGGGCGGTATGGTCGTAGCGGCTGGCACACCAGAAGAAGTCGCAAAAATTGCCAATTCATATACTGGTCAGTATCTGAAGTCAGTTTTCTAATCTTCCTCGTCGCATAACATAGTTATCGGTTATTATCACCAAGCCGAAAATAATAAGACCAAGCCCTATTGAAGCTGTGACGTCTGTTAGCCAGTGGTAACCTAGATACAATCTGCTGATGGCAATTATTCCGGTACCAATTATGGTAGCCAGCGCCCAGATGCATAGCCAAAATTTTTTATCTTTTGCTTTGTAACGAGAATAGAACAAATAGCCAGTTGTCAATAAAAATACTATTGTGCTGATAGTGTGGCCAGAGGGGAAAGAATAGCTTGTCTCAATTGGCGGTACCATACTGGCAATGTCTGGGCGAGGGTTTGCAATTAAGCTTTTAACCAAAGTTGAAACCATAGCAGATGAACCAACGGCGATTATCATTAAAAGTGGTCGCCAGATTTCTTTTTTGCGGAAAATCCATAATGAAGATCCAACAGATACGATAATAATAAAAAACGTAGGGCTGGCAGTAGTAGTTACAATACTCATCAGGGTGGTAATTGATGGATAGCGGTGAAATGACATCCAATCGAGAATCTGTTGGTTTAATGCACCAAGTCCACTTAATGAACGCATGCCTTGGTAGGCAAAGGCAAAAATCGCGATACCAAATACTAAGCATGTAATCACGAATATTTTCTGTCGTTTAGTTAGCCAATTAAACGGTTGGAGACATTTGCTCATGAACTATAGTCCCTTTTTAAACACAAGCTTTATATCTTAAATAGTTTAGCATATGAGCGCAAAAAATGTTATACTGTATACACAAAATAACAAATAACTTATTTTATACAGATAGGAATAATGAGGTGAACGAAATCACACTGAAATTAGAAGAAAGAACGGCCGAAGGTAAAAAAATTGCTCAGCTGCGAGAAAAAGGGCTTATCCCAAGTGTTGTATATGGTGGGCAAGACAAGCCCCAATTAACGCAATCATCAATAGTCGAGACGACAAAAGTAATCAAATCTGCAGGCCGTCATACGCCTGTGAGTATTACAGTTGATGGCAAGAAAAAACTAGCTATTATTAAAGACATTGATATGGATCCAGTCAAACATACTTATCGCCATGTGGCGTTTCATACGATTAACCAGAACGACGTTATCACCACAGAGGTGCCAATCATTCTGGTTGGTATTGGCGAAAGCCCTGCAGAGCGAGCTGGGTTGGTAGTATTGCAAGCGATTGAACATATTGAGGTCAAGGCAAAGCCAGCTGATTTGCCAGAATCTATTGAAATGTCTATTGCGGAATTGGCTACAGAAGACGATAGGTTGACGGTTGGAGATATAAAACTACCTGAAGGAGTTGAATTTGCCGATGCCGAACAGAATATGGAACTTGTCATAGCAAATGTCTATGAACCAAGCGCCCTGCAGGCAGAAAACGAAGCTGCAGGTGGCGAGCCAGAGGCTGAAGTTGATACTGAAGTTGCTCCTGATGAAGGGGAAGCGGCAGTCGATGGTGAAACGCCTGAGGGCGAAGACAAGCCTGCCGAAGAATAGTAATAGCCCAATGCAAAAACCCCGTTTATTTGGCGGGGTTTTTATTTTTATTCTTCAATAAAGCCACCAGACTGATGTTTCCATAGCATGGCATATACGCCATCTTTTTCAATCAATTCTTTGTGGCTGCCTTGTTCGACAATTTTTCCTTCATCAAGTACAATTATTCGATCTAGTTTGGCGATTGTCGATAAACGGTGTGCAATAACGATGCTTGTTCGGTTCGTCATCAGTTCTGTTAGGGCCTCTTGGATTAGCGATTCTGTCTCGCTGTCTAGCGCGGAAGTGGCTTCGTCCAAAACCAGAATCGGTGCATTTTTCAATATTGCCCTGGCAATCGCAACCCTTTGCCTTTGGCCGCCTGAAAGTTTTATGCCACGCTCGCCAACTAATGTATCGAATTTCTTTGGCAATATATTAATGAACTCAAATGCTCGTGCTTTTTGTGCAGCCTCAATTATTTCTTCTTTGCTGGCATTAGGGTTGCCATATGAAATATTCTCGTTAAGTGATCTGTGAAACAATGCAGGGTCCTGAGGTACATAAGCAATTGCGTGATGCAGATCATCTTGGGTTACGCTGGCGATATCTTGGCCATCAATTGTGATTTGGCCATGTTGGATATCACTAAAGCGCAATAATATTCGAGTTAGACTGGTTTTACCCGACCCGGAACGCCCAACAATCCCAACGTGCTCGCCGGGGTTAATTTCAAGTGAAAAGTTGCTGAATAATGGAGTGCTAGCCTCATCGTGTATAAATGATACGTTTTCAAAAGTTATTCTTCCCTCGGGCACCACTAGCTTATTTGGTTTTTCAGGGTCCTTTACTTCGATATCTTCTGCAAGTGTGTTTATCATTGGTGAAGCGTCTCCTATCACTCGTATAAGGTTCCTTGTTGCGTTAGATATGTCCCAAAGTCTCATTGTCACACTCAGCGTATAGCTTACCATCAGATAGATAACCCCAATATTTGCTATATGGTATTCGGTTGCAAGAATCGCAGCGAAAAATGCACATGTATTTAATGTAGTGGTGACTACACTAAACATCCCAGTCGAAAATAGCACCGATTTCATTTCTTTTTTATTTGAATCAAACCAGCTTAAATTCTTTTTTCTATAGGTTTCTATTTCGGAATTAGATCTTGAAAAAGATTTCACGGCTGAGATGTTTGTGACAACATCAGCCAAAAAGGCAGTTAGTTTACTCGATTTAATAGCGACTTCCTCGCTTTTTTTAGAAATGGACATCTGAGCTTTGATTGCAAGTACAGTGAATATAGTCGACAACACTGCGATAACAAGCGCGTATTGCCATATCATGAAAGACAAGGCAACACAAACTGACACAATTGCCACTACCGTAGGAATCACGGTCCACATAATTGTGTCCCAGAAACGCTCGATAGCTCCAATTAGTTTTGTTGAATTAGAGACAGTCCCGCCACTCATTTTATTGGCGTGATAACCAAGGCTTTTTCTTGTTAGATGAACTAATATATCTTCGGCTACTCTCATTTGTATTCGACAGGTACCAATATATGCTGCTGCGATTGATATCCTTGGCGATACAACACTAGCCATGAAAAGAATGCAAAAATATACTAATAATAACCACAGGCTATTATCAATTGTGGCTGTGCCATTGGCTATGCTTGACAACAGCTTTGATACAAATATTGGAGCAATTGCGACACCCAGCATAGTAAAGGCAACTTGAAAAATTGCCTGTATCGTTAACAGGGTCGGAGCAAGTTTCCAAAGTCGAAACATGTATCCAAAGATACTTCTTGGTGACAGATTTTTTGCCATATTTATCCTTATGGTGTTAATAATTTGTATAGGATTGGGTTTATTATGACCCGCCTGGGCGCATAGTGTTTATTTAATATCGCTTCATAATATTAAAGATTATAAAGTATAATATTACTTGATGCAAGACAAAAATTATTATATTAAATTACAAAATAAGCTGAAATCGTTGCCGATTGGTCCAGGAGTATATTTTCATAAGGACAAAGACGGCGATATTATTTACGTTGGCAAAGCGGCTGTTCTGAAGAATCGCGTTCGCCAATACTTCCAAAGTTCAAAAACAATGGATGCAAAAACCAAAACACTCGTTGCAGATATTTATGACACCGACTGGGTCCAAACCGATAGTGAAATAGACGCCTTGTTCCTAGAGGCCGAAATGGTAAAGCGGTATATGCCAAAATATAACATCTTATTGCGCGACGACAAGTCGCTAATATATATTCGTATTGACATGAATAATGAGTGGCCATATGTCAGCTATACACGAAATCCAAGCGATGATGGGGCTGAGTATTTTGGGCCATATTATAATGGGCTGGCAATCAAGAACGCCCTAAGGTATCTAAGGCGAATTTTTCCATATTATGCAATAAAAAAGCCGAATGCAAGGTTCGTCCTTGCAAAGAGAGATTTGGATCAGGACTTAGGGCTAGCGCCAATTGACATTACCAGTTCTGAGTATAAGTTAAATCTTCGGAAATTAATCGGGTACATTAAAGGCGATCGGAAAGAAATAATAAATCAGCTGACAAAAGAAATGAAAATTGCGGCTGCAAAACATGAGTTTGAGAAGGCGGCGTTAATTCGCAATAAATTATTAGCGCTAAAAAGCTTGCAGCAGAAAATAATGTTTGGGGACAAGGAGTTTTTGGATATCAGCAAGGACGAGGCATTACGCGACCTGATTGAATTATTAGATCTGGGAAAGGTGCCAGGCCGAATTGAGGGCTTTGACATATCGCATCTGTCGGGGACTGACGTAGTTGCTAGTATGGTTGTCTTTAAAAATGGTGTTAGTGATCGTAGCCAGTATCGCAAATTCAAGATGAAAGCTGATCAAAATGATGACTACTTTAATATGGCTGAAACAATTAAACGGCGTTTTAGTAATAAAAATATATCTACCTGGGGTATGCCGGATTTGGTTTTAATTGACGGCGGCAAGGGTCAGCTGGATGCAGCTATAACAATACGCAATAGTTATGATCTTCAAGTCCCTTTTATTGGTTTAGCTAAACAGCAAGAGCAAATTGTGGTTAAGGATATTTCGATAAACGAAAAGGTCCTAGAAAAACTTGGTGGAAGTTATGAAAAATCAGAAAGCTTTGTCTTAATCAACTTACCAAAATCTTCAAATATCGTAAAGCTATTACAGCGCATTAGGGATGAGTCGCATCGCTTTGCGATTAGTTACCATACATCGCTAAAAAGACGAAGACAAACAAAAAGTATGATCGATAACGTGGCTGGTATAGGAGCAAAAACCAAATCTAAGTTAATAAGAAAGTTCGGCAGCGTAAAAGCACTAAAATCAGCTTCGAAAGACGAGATTGTCAAACTAATTGGTAAATCCAAGGCGGAAAAAATTATTGCTAATTTGTAGTCGTATGGCGCTTATGTTATATTGACTATAACTATGCCTTGTGTATTTTCAATAAAAAAACAATTAAAAAACGGTTTTTCAATTACCGAACTGATAGTTGTGATAGTGGTTATTGGTATTTTGGCATCAATAAGTGTCGTTGGTTACACTGGTTGGCGCAAATCTACTACTGAAAATCAACTGAAAAGTGAGCTGATTATGGCAGCAGCGGCTATGGAAAACTATCGCAACTTTAATGGCGAGTATCCTCAGGATATCAATGAAGTATTTACTTCAAAATCGGGGGCAGCACTATCAGGTGGCAGCCAGGATGGTGAGAACTACAGCATTGACATAGCATCTTCAGATGGCCAATCGCGACGTAGCACAAATAATAATGGCGATATATTAATTGGGCCAGCCCCAGTCATATACTTAGACGCCGCAGATAAAAGGTCTTATAGCGGGGCGGGCAGTACTGTGTGGAATGATTTAAGCGGGAATGGTCATAACGTTACCGGCCTGTCCAGTATTGGTTTTGACCCAGACGCTGGTGGGGCATTAGTGTTTGATGGTAATGATGAGGGTATCATTACTAACTCCTCAGCATCACCAATCGATTTTGGGTCAGCACAGACCTTGATTATCGCCCTAAAACAACCTCTATTACCTATAACTGACCCAACAAGAATTCGCCGCAATCCGTGGAACCAATCTTATGGGGGATATGGGACAATTAACCAAGATACGTATGATGATTGTAAAAACAAGATGCGTTACTATTTTGGCACAACTGGAACAAACGCAGCTCCATACAAGGGAATATGCGGCCCAGCTGTCGTAGACAACACATGGGTTATTTACAGTACAACCAGAGATTTCGCATCAATGAAATGGTATGCTAATGGCTCGTTAGTATCGACATATTCGAATACGTATGCTACCCCTTTAGAAAATGTTGATACACATAATATATCAATTGGCAAAGGGTATGCTGGGTACTGGCAGGGCAGTATGTCGTTAATCATTGCCTACACAAAGGCGCTGACAGCCGACGAGATTAAGGACGTGTTTAACAAGTATAAAGACCGATATGGCCTTTAAGCTTTGTTTCATGCTATAATCAGTCCAGTTATATGAAAAAACGTTTCATGATTTTCATCATTAGATGGCTGGTTAACTCTGCAGGCTTGTGGGGAGCGGTGCGTTTATTAGGTGTTGGCCAGGATAATATACCGATTGGGATTGGGGTGGCAGGCTTTTTGTTGGCTGGGCTAATTTTTTCTTTAGTGAACAGCTTGTTGAAGCCGTTGATAGTTGTTTTAGCGTTACCAGCGATAGCGATAACCCTAGGCCTATTTATGATTGTTATAAACGGGCTAATGGTTTATATATCGTTAAAAATTACTCCTGATATCACGATGACGTTTATTAACTCAATATTTACAGGATTATTACTAAGTCTGATAAACTATATATTAGACACAATAGTAATAGCACGGTCTAATAGTAAAAAAGGGAATAAATAATGAAAATTGATGGAATCTTACAGATAATTACTCTCGTTTCGGCAGTATTAATGATTATCGCCATATTATTGCAACAGCGTGGTGCATCGCTTGGAGCTGGTTTTGGTAGTACCGGCGAACTATACACAACTAGACGAGGAATTGATAAAAGCTTGTTTGACGTCACGATTGTATTGGCAGTGATCTTTATCTTGTCTATACTGGTCGGGCTTATTTTGCCCGCTGCGAAATAGGGTGGCTTTATGACACAAGAGGACCGCGAAGAAGGCGACCGTTTACAAAAAATTAACGAGACTAGGCGTGAAATAAAAAAACGGCTAAAAATAGCGCAAGGCGTAACTGTTCGTCATGCGAATAAATTTATTATAAATCGTTGGAGTAGCGTCCTTGAATCGCAACGCCATATTGCTAAGTGGATACTGGCAATGGCGGTATTAATTGCGGCGACCGGTTTGCAATTAAGTTGGTATCAAAGAAGCTATCAAACTACAGCGGCTGCTGAAAGTGGCACCTATGCGGAAGCGGTTTTGGGCCCAATTAACACGCTAAACCCAATATTTGCTGATTCAAGTGCCGAGCTATCCGCCAGCAGTCTGTTGTTTTCAAGGCTACTATATTATGACAAGTCGGGGCATTTAAATTATGACATTGTTAAAAATATTAGTGTCAATAGTGATCAAACATTATACACTCTCACAATTAGGCCTGACATTAAATGGCATGATGGCCAAAAATTAACAGCCGATGACATTGCTTTTACAATCGGTCTGATAAAAAATCCCATAGTTAGGTCATCGATTTCTGGGTTTGATAATATAACTGTAAAAGCGGTTAATGATAATACGATTGAATTCTCTATGCCTAATAAAAATATTACTTTCCAACATTTATTAACTTTCCCAATTTTGCCAAAGCATTTATTGGGTAATATAGAACCAGTTAATATCCGCGAAAACGAATTTAACGACAATCCAATTGGCAGTGGACCGTTTAAAATTAATTACATTCAAGACGTTGACACTGAATCTGGCAAAAGAGTGGTTTATTTAGTTAAAAACGATGATTATTATGGTGGTCGATTAAAATTAGGCAAGTTCCAACTTCGAGCGTATTCAACGAGTGACGATATTGCAAAGGCAATAAACTTGAACGAGGTGAATGCAGCAACCGATTTGTCGCCGCTGGATGTTGCAAAAATCGACAAGAAAAAATTCGTTATCAAATCAAAACCCATACAAAGTGGAGTTTATGCCATATTTAATACAACCGGCCAGCTATTGCAAGATATTAACATTAGGCGAGCACTCCAATTGGCAACGAATACTCAGAAAATAAGAGATGATTTAGGGGTTGGCTCTCCTGGGATGGATCTGCCGTTCACAAATAACCAACTTTTTGGCGATATACCGAAGGCGCAAGCGTTTGATTTGGACGCCGCTAGAAGGACTTTGAACGATAATGGCTGGGTGTTAAATAACAGTGGCATTCGAGAAAAGGGTGGCAAAGAATTGAAATTGTCCATTGTCTCGATAAAAGACGATGAATTAGAAAAAGTCCTGGGAATTATTGTTGGCCAGTGGCGCCAAGTAGGAGTAGTTGCTGAAACGAAAGTCGTTGATCCAAATGACGTTGCCCAAAATGTTGTTCAAACTATTTTACAACCCAGAAGTTATGATGTGCTATTGTACAGGTTGACGATAGGCGCAGACCCTGATGTCTATGCATACTGGCATTCATCGCAAGCTAGCTCATCTGGATTAAACTTTGCGAATTATTCTAACCAGATTAGTGATGATGCGTTGTCTTCGGCGCGGGATCGTTCTGAAGCTGATTTGAGGAACGCAAAATACTTAACTTTTGCGCGTCAATGGCTTGCTGACGTGCCGGCGGTTGGTCTGTACCAATCAACAATCCAATACGTTCACACAAACGAAGTTGGGGCATTTGATGACTCTAATGTCCTAATATCGTCAGTCGATCGATATAACGACATATTAAATTGGTCTGCTGGTACCCGCGAAGTTTACAAAACACCATAATATGTCTATACTAACAGATATGCGCGCGTGCCGTAATTGGTAGCCGGGCTAGCTTGAGGTGCTAGTGCTCGCAAGAGCGTGGAAGTTCAAGTCTTCTCGCGCGCACCAAATAAAAACACCAGTCATGAAGACTGGGATTTTTATTTGGTGGTCTGTGGTGGTTGAAATTGGGACTAGGATTCAGATTGTTCTATAGATTATTAATCCATTCTTCAATATCTGGTAAG
>CAYOUQ010000003.1:0-53174 GCA_964407205.1 uncultured Saccharimonas sp. (SeqCode) | reverse complement strand
CTAACGCTTTCTATTCCGGCTTGGCTAAACTGTTCAGCCAGTTTTGGCCCAACCCCCCTGATTTTTGATAGATGCATTGTCAAGCTCATAAACTATCCTTCAAGGACAATCTTTTTGACCAACTCAAAGCGTCTTGCCATTTCATCACTGGTTTTTGCCTCAACCCTCATGCGAAATAGCTGCGGTTCATTTTGCGATTGGCGAACTGATATAAAACCGTTATCGTCAAAATCCATATAGGCCCCGTCTAAGTCCACCCTTTTTGCCTCTGGAAAGGCCGAGTACAATCGTTCAAACACCGTTGATGGGTTTTTGGCTTCCATAGATTCTTCTGATGATGCACAAAAAACCGTTACTTCATCAATTAATGCAGATAATTTTTGTTCGCTATCGCTTAATAATTTCATAGTTTTTAGAGCCGCAAATAGTCCGTCATCGATATTATAGTTTTCTGGAAACATAATGTGCCCAGCAAATTCGGACCCCAGCACACCACCTTTGTCTCGCAGCACGTTTTTATAAAAAGGGTTACCGACTCGCATCATGACTGGATTACCACCGGCTGCTTTGATAAATGTTGGCACGGCCTTTGAAAAGCGTAAATCATAATAAACATTGCCCGGTTTTTTGCAAAGCTCGGCACGGGCTAAAAGAACTGTTAATAAATCTATTGGTACAATCCTGCCCAAATCGTCAACAAAGTTAGCCCTATCAGCGTCACCATCAAAGAAGATGCCCAAATCTGCGGAACTCTCCAACACCGTTTTTATTAATGAATCAAAATTAGCCTTGTCATGTGGGTTAGCGGGATGATTAGGGAAATTACCGTCTGGTTCGGCAAATAATTCTTCACATTGCAAACCTAATCGTTTAAATACTGGACTAGCTGATATTGCTCCAACCCCATTACCATAATCAACCACAACCTGTAATGGTTTGATTTGACCAATCAATGACGTCAAGTGATCAATATAATCACTTAAAATATCAGCGGGCTTAGATGTACCAGGGTTAACCGACGGTGCATCATACCCTGACTCAACTAACTTTTTTAAATCTCCCAGGCCGCTCGATTCATCCAATTGGACCACATTTTTATCTATAATCTTGAAGGCATTGTCGCCACCAGGGTTATGCGACGCCGATATCATAATCCCGCCATCATAATGATATTTGGCAACAGCAAAATTAAGCATAGGAGTTGTGCATAATCCAATGTCAACCACGTCCACGCCACTATCTGTTAGCCCATGAATTAATTCAGACGACAGCGATGGCGAAGAATGACGCATGTCTCGGCCGACTACAATCGTCTTGGCAACAAAATACCGGGCTACCGCCCGACCAACTAAATATGCCAATTGTTCATTTATCTGATCTGGGTAATTGCCCCGGATGTCATATGCTTTAAATGCCGATAAATCCATCGCTACTCCAATTGGGTTAACGCACTAATATAAAGCTATTCTTGCCTTTTTTAATTAGACATAACCTGTCCAGAACTTTATCTGTTAATATCTTTTGGCCATTTTCGGTTATAGCGCCGCTGGCGACTAGACGCTTGGCGTCACCGCTACCTGAAGCGACAAATGTTTTTACCAGCGTATCCAAAACAGACAGTCCTGTCTCAACCGTAGGAATTTCGGCCGCGAGCATATCTAACTCTTCTGGTGACAAGCTGTCAACGCCAGTTCCACCGAATAACACAGCAGTAACTTTTTTAACACTATCGGTGCGCTCTTTGCCGTGAACTAATTCGGTAACAGCAGCTGCCAAAGCCTTTTGGGCGGCTCTTTCACTTGGACTTGTTTCTGTTTGACGCTGCAATTCTTCAATATGAGTCTTGTCAAATAATGTGTAAATTTTTAGATAGTCAATTACACCAATATCATCAGTGTTCAACCAAAACTGGTAAAACTTATAGACACTGGTCCTCTGCGGATCTAGCCAAACAGCGCCATCTTCAGATTTACCGAATTTCTTGCCTGTAGCTTTATTCATTATTAACGGCATCGAATAGACATCAACGTCTTTTGTTTCTAGGCGACGAATTAAATCAACACCCGCAACACAGTTGCCCCACTGGTCAGCACCACATAGTTGCAAGGTAACACCATATTTGCGATACAGATATAGATAGTCGTACGCTTGAATTAATGAGTAGCTAAATTCAGCATAACTGATGCCAGCACCTTCGGCACTTAGCCTAGACTTTACAAATTCGCGGTCCAACATCTGACTCATTGGGACATTTGTGCCAACCTCTCGCAAAAAATCTAGGTAGTTGATGCCTTTAAACCAGTCGTAATTATCCACCATCGTGAATCCTTTGCCGGCAAATAACTGTGTATATTGGGCAGCAATCCCAGACTTGTTTTTGGCAATCTCATCAAATGTTTTCGAATTACGAGCACTGGCCTTTCCGTCGGGATCGCCAACTAATCCAGTCGCCCCACCCACCAGTAAGTATGCTTTGTAGCCATGTTCAATAAATTGACGGACCATCATTGCCGCCGCCAGGTTACCGACCGTCATGCTGTTTGCGCTTGGATCGACACCCCAATAGAAGGATTTTGGCTCTTTGTCTAGAATTGATATGTCAGAAAATGTCGTCTGACTTACGAACCCACGCCATTGTAATTCTTCTGATAACTTCATTTTTTCTCCAATATTATACTTGTAGTATAGCAAATCTGGTTATTATTTCATATAAAATGCTTATAGAGCTATGTAATATTTAGTGATATAATTATTCTAATAATGTTTATGGGGATAATTAATAAGGTAAAAGACATGGCAAAAAAAGCAGCCAGCAAAATAAAGGGTAAATTGGCAAAAAAATCGCACAAACTTAACGTGTACTCGAATTTATCTAGCAAAAAAACAAAATCTAACATGAGGAATGTCACAAATGATCGAGATACACAATACCTTGCATCGTTGCCAAAACACTCAATAAAGCGATTCGTCTTTTATTGTCATCCAAAACATTTCCTCGGCTATTGGTTTAGTAAACGTGGCGCCATAAAAGCACTAAAAATATTTGGTGTTATGATGGTCATCTTATGTCTGTTTGTTGGCGGGCTTTTCGCGTATTTTCGTAAAGACTTAGACGCAATTAGACCAGGCGAGCTTGCGAAGCGCGTTCAAACTACAGTTAACACTTATTATGACCGTAATGGACAGTTACTATGGGAAGATAAGGGCGCGGGAAATTATAAACTTGTTGTAAAAAGTGAAAATATTTCTAACTACCTAAAGCAGGCAACTGTTGCGATGGAAGACCAGGACTTTTACAAACATAAAGGTGTTAGTATCTCTGGATTGGCAAGGGCGGTATTAAATAATTTTATGGGTGGCAGCACTCAAGGCGGGTCCTCTCTGACCCAACAGCTTGTTAAACAAGTTTTCTTCTCTGACGAGTCAGCTAAGCGTGGTTTTGACGGAATCCCGCGCAAAATTAAAGAAGTCATACTGGCTATCGAGGTTGAGCGCATGTATAACAAAGATCAGATATTGACACTATATTTGAACGAATCTCCATATGGCGGTAGAAGAAATGGTGTTGAATCCGGATCTCAAACGTATTTTGGTAAATCATCAAAAGACGTCACAATCGCAGAAGCAGCCTTTTTAGCAGCGATACCCCAAAATCCATCAGTCTATAACCCCTACAATATATATGGACACGAGGGATTAATTCGACGCCAACACGCCGTATTAGACAATATGGTCTCAATGAAATATATTACAAAAACACAGGCAGAAGAAGCTAAGAAATACCCAATTATCGATCACATTAACCCAGAATCGGATCAATATACAAACATTAAGGCTCCGCATTTCGTGCAAATGGCCCGATCGCAACTCGAAAGCGAGCTTGGAACTACAACTGTTGGTAGGGGTGGCTTATCAATTACAACAACTCTAGATCTACGAATTCAAACAAAACTTGAAGAAGCTATGAACGAAATGTTCGTTTCTTATCTACCTGATAGCGCTGGATTTAGCAACGGTGCAGCCACAGTTGAAGACGTTAAAACTGGGCAAATTGTCGCATTAATGGGAAGCCGAGATTTTACTTATCCTGGCTTTGGCCAAGATAACGCTGCTATTGCGTTTATCCAACCTGGTTCATCAATCAAGCCACTGGTTTATACAAAATTATTTGAAAAGAAGCCAGCCGGCCAATTAAATTTTGGTAGCGGAAGTGTCTTAAAAGATGAAAATATTGATGATCTTTACGGCACAAAAGTGCGTAACGCCGATCAGCAGTTCAGAGGTGATATAACAATTCGCACAGCTTTGGCAACTTCAAGAAATATTCCTGCCATTAAGGCGATGTATATATCTGGTATCAAAGACACACTGACAACCATCCACGATATGGGCGGCACCAGCTATTGCACAAACGGCGACGAGGTTAACGCTGGCCTTGCTTCAGCTATTGGTGGTTGTGGTATTAAACAAGTTGACCTTGTCAACGCCTACTCATCGATTGCTCGAAGTGGAGTATACAAACCTCAGACTACCGTTCTTGAAGTAAAAGATTATAACAACAAAGTAATAAAAAAATGGGCTGATACTTCTGGCAAGAAAATTGTTGACCCACAATCGACCTATATTGTAAGCGACATATTAAATGATCGCACGGCTAGGGTCCCACTTAGTGGATGGGACTCTCCTGGAATGGCGATTGATGGTGTGCCAACTGGCACGAAGACCGGTACTTCTGATAAGGGTGGAATGGCTAAAGATATTTGGATGTTTAGTTTTAGTCCTTCTCTCGCAATGGGGGTTTGGCTAGGTAATTCAGATGCATCACTGTTGAATTATGGGACATCCTCAATCCCAGGCCCAATTATACAGTCCGTCATGGAGTACGCCCATAAAGAAGTATACGGGCCAGCTGGATTATGGAAAACTGATGACTGGTTTGCCGCCCCAGAGGGAATCCAACGATTAAACGGTGAAGTATATCCTTCCTGGTGGGACAAGAAACAAGGTAAGACCGAAGAAAAGATGATGTTCGATAAGGTATCAAAATACAAGGCAACAGCATTTACGCCAGACCTTGCCAAAATTGAGTTAGACGTTATAAAAACAATCGATCCGGTAACCAAGAAAGATGTCTATATTGCCCCTGACGGTTATGATGCAACCAAGGACGACGACAGGCATTTGGCGTCCGATATTAAGCCAACAGTAACCCTTCCTTTACCGACAGCCATAAAGGAAAAGCCAATCTTATTCCCTAACCTATGGACAATCACGATTAACCCACAAGTCACATCTGGTTCACCGTATGCTATATCTGATATAAATATATTTGTTGATAATGTCCTGGTGCATACTATGACCACACCAGGCAGCTATTCATACAATTACACTGTAGCCAAGGACGAACCAGCAAAAACACTTTCAGTTCAGGTTGTCGTAAATGACACGGGGTATTACTCGGCGACCTCAACAACAGAAACCGTTGAAATACCCAAGTATACTGTCATACCAATTCCACCATTGACACCGTAATACTAATTAAACAATGTTGACACTAAAAGGAACAGAGCGTTTACGATTTATTCTTATTAAATCGTTGGTATGTATTCGGTTTTGTAGTTTTTGCAAACATCATTTTTCCGGCTGCTGTTTGAAGACTTCTAATAAACTCGACTTCAACTGTCTTGCCAATCAAGGACTTGGCGTGCTCGACGACCACCATCGTTCCATCCGACAAATGACCAACTGCCTGATGTGAATCTTGGCCCTTTGCGGTTAAATCTATCAGCGCCTTCTCACCGGGTAGATATGTCATTCGTAGACTCATCGCTAAATCATTAATGTTCAAGATATTAACCTTTTCCACTTTGGCAACTTTATTCAAATTATAATCGATTGTGCAGATCGAGCCGTGATATTTTTTTGCTAATTTTAGCAAACGCTCATCAACGCCCTCTTCGGCCTTGCTACCATCATGAAATATTTCAACCTTTACATCTGGCATATCTTGTAATAAGGAAATAACGTCTAGCCCGTGCCTTGCTCGAGTTCGTTTTTCATTATCGCTACCATCGGCCATATACTGCAATTCGCTGATAACACTTTGCGGAATACATAGACGATCATTAATAAACCCAGCACTCGCAACTGCTAATATTCGACCATCAATCAAGACTGATGTGTCGACAAATACTTTATCTGTCAAATTTTTGCGTTCCCTTTTTTTCATACTAGCAATCAGCATATAGGTAACTTGTATAAAAATTAAAAATAATAACCCAATATTTATGTAATCTATTAACATCCTAGCTTTCCTTCTTCTTTAAATAATCAATTAGAGCAGACCTTATGTCGCTTTGGTTTGTTATAAATTTATCCTTTATCCCGGACTTAGGGGCAATGGCTTTTGAAAAGCCAAGTTTTTTTGCCTCATCAATTCGCCTTTGTGCCGATGTTGCAGAGCGAATTTCCCCACCTAAGCCAACTTCACCAAAAACAACTACGCCATCGTCAATTCGCCTACCTGCAGCTGCGCTTGCGATAGCCATACAAATTGCCAGGTCGGCCGCCTGATCGTTAATCTTTAGGCCTCCGACAACATTTATGTAAACATCCTTGTCTGAAAGTGTTAATTTGGTTCTTCGTTCTAAGACAGCTATCAGTAAATTCAGTCGGTTAATATCAAAACCACTCGATGTACGTTTTGGATAACCAAAATTTGTCGGCGTCACAAGTGCCTGTATCTCAACCAATAACGGCCTCGTGCCTTCTAGGGTAGCTAAAACAACAGATCCGTCCGTGTTGTGTCGTTCTGCCAGTAACGCAGCAGAGGGGTTAACAACTAAAGACAACCCATCTTGCTGCATTTCGAATATAGCTGCTTCGTTTGTTGATCCGAACCGATTTTTTGCAGCTCGGACAATTTTAAATCCGCCATATCTATCACCCTCAAATTGCAACACAACATCAACTAAATGCTCCAGGACTTTTGGCCCTGCAATACTACCTTCTTTTGTAACATGCCCAACCAAAACGACAGCAGCACCAGACTGCTTTGTCGCTTTGATGATTACGTTACTGCTATTAGTAATTTGAGATACCGTCCCTGGAGCAGACGTTATTTCATCAAGCGCTAATGTTTGTATCGAATCGATCACTATTAGCTTATATCTGGCTGAACGAATTGTTGCTGCAATATCTTCAGCGCTTGTACTAGATATAAAGCTTAGTTGTTCACTCTTGTCCGCGCCGAGTCGTTCGGCTCGAATTCTGACCTGGCTGGCGGACTCTTCGCCACTAACATATAGAACTGGACTGTTTTTAGCCACAAATGCCGACACTTGAAGCAATAGGGTGCTTTTACCTATGCCGGGTTGTCCGGCCATCAAAACAACGCTCCCTGGCAGTATACCGCCCCCCAAGACATCGTTTAAGTCCACAAAGCCAGTGCCTAGCCGTTTTGATTCATCTCCCGGTTCAATTGAGCTCATTGTTTGTGGTCTCAGCACCTTGCCAGATCTTGAGCCGCGAGCAACGATGGAACTCCCTGTCGATTCAACAACCTGCTCGACAAGTGTGTTCCATTCATCACAATTGTCGCATTTACCACTCCACTTTGGATGAATAGCGCCGCAATTTTGACATACAAATTGAGTTTTTGATTTAACCATTATTCTTATTATAACCTAAATTGAGGGTGCAGGCGCTAAAGTGCTATCTAGGCTACTGTATAGTTTTTTTGATTCAGTCGCAATTGAGTTATATTCTGATAGAAGTATATCATATTGATCAATGTTTTCTTTTATTAAAAGGCGATCGCTCTCAGCGGAGCTAATTCGAGTTAGAAGTACGCCTCGCTCGTTGCTGAACTGAGACTGAGTATTAAATTGTCCACTGTCAGCACGATTATTAAATTCTATAATTGCAGAATTTAAATCATTTACCTCCTGATTATACTCATTTGTATCGGTATTTATCTGTGTTGCGAGTTGGTCAAGCCGGCTGTTTATTAAATCAGCTTGGTTTTTCAGCTCGGTAAACACATTTAAGTATTTTTGGTTGAGTTTTACAACCTTTTCTCTACTACTAAAATAACTTTTATAATAATCCTCAAGGTCATCACTAATATTCATGATCTCTGTACCAATTACAGAATGAAGTTCGTTGTTTAGTTGACCAGGTTCTGTTTTCGCATAAAACGACATTCTTTGCGTGAAGCTTTCGTCGTCTTTTATTTTGTTATATTCCTCAACTAATAGAATGTTTACATATTTTTTCTTGTTAGGGCTTAGCCTGTCATAGGCCGCATGCAGCATCTCGTGCGATGCCGTAACTTCTTTTATGCCATCCAGCTTTGGATCCGACACACCATATATATAAATACGACCATTAACGTAGCATCCCAGAACTGACACAACGTTCTCTACATTATCACATTCTGTATTAAAGTTCTGGGTCGAATCAATTAATGGATGGCTTGCAAAAAAAACAAATTCACCTTTACTATTCATGCCGGATCGGCTAGAAAGTCCTTTGATTGACGACGATGGGGAAAAAGACCAAACTGCTATCTGATCATTAATGTTTTGTTTATTAATAACGATAAATGCAGCCGAAACTAGCATCATACAACAAACCGTAATTGAAAAAACGTGAACCTTTTTTCGTTTTATATCCATACCACCTACCTGCTTTTATTATACAGTAACTACCTGGCTAGTATTAATTATTCTTCCGACGCTTGAACTGCATCAAGTAAGCTATCTTCAATATTTTTCTTTTTTTGAGTTTCTGCTGGTTTTTTGGATTTTGAGGACTGGACGATATCTAATTCGTAACCAGTAAGTCTGCTGGCCAAACGAACATTCTGGCCTGCACGTCCGATAGCAATCGACTGTTGGTCTTCCGAAACAGAAACAGTAGCTCTTTTACTTTTTTTATCAATATCAACTTTTGAAACCTCTGCTGGGCTAAGTGCATTTTTAATGAACTGCTCATCATTCTCGTCAAATGAAATTATATCGATTTTTTCCTGATCACCTACTTCATTCATTACAGATTGCACCCTTGTGCCATGGCCACCTACAAATGTCCCGACTGGATCGACTCCTGGCACATTACTGGTAACAGCTATTTTTGTCCTTCGACCAGCCTCACGGGCAATAGCCTTTATTTCTACAGCTCCAGTTTCTATCTCTGGTACTTCTTGCCTAAATAAATACTCAATAAATTGCTCACTACCTCGACTTAAAATTAATTGTGGCCCCCTAACGTCACGTTCGATATCTTTTATTAAAACCTTGATGCGACTACCGACATTATAAAACTCTCCCTGAATTTGTTCACTTTGAGGGATAATACCAATTGTTTTCCCAATATCAACTCTTATAACTCGTGGCTCAACACGTTGAACAGTACCACTTACGACCGTTCCAATCTTGTCTTCATATTCTGCCAACACTGATTCCCTTTCAGCTTCACGTAGACGCTGGATAACAACCTGTTTAGCGGTCTGTGCGGCAACTCTACCAAAAGTTGTGACTTCATGCTCTTCTTCTATTACGTCGCCAATTTTTGCATCTTTTTTTAATTTCTTGGCATCTTCCAGACTTATTTCGACCGAATCAGACCCAACCAGTTCGACGACTTCTCGAGCAACATATACTTTTGCCGTCCCTTTATTTATGTTTAGCTCTGAGCGAACCTCTTGGTCTCGTTCGCCATTATCACGACGCCAGGCAGCAGCGATAGCCTGCTCAATAACAGACAAAACTGTCTCTTCCGGTAAGTTCTTTTCCTCGGCTATTGTATGTACCGCCAAGATTAGTTGTTTTACGTTAATTTCTTCCATTTAATTCTCCTTATTATTAGCCCTTGTATTGAAAAAATCGACCTGCCGGCCGACTTATGCAATGAACTAACTTAATTTTACACCTAAATTATTTGGATGGCAATAGTTGAGCCGGACATTTACTTAAGATGTCATGCATAACATTATGCTCAGCTTTAGTCACCCATAGTTTATACTTTTGCTTAATTGCGATTTGCCTGGAGATATATTGACAGTGGAAGTTTTTATTGGGAGGAAGCCAAGCTGACGCATCGCTGTCACTTTTATCTTGGTTTGTATCACCATCAACAGCCAATAGTTCGAGTGGGTCGTTAGCGAACATGATTCGTTGCTGCAGGCTCATCAATTGAGCCCCAGTTTGCCATGCGTTAGACAGAGAAACGACATGGTCAATCTGTATGTCTCCACTAGTATTGCTTCCACGAACGAAGCGGATCAACTTACCTGAATAGGGGTCATCTAATGTGCCAGTAATAACATTACACTTGTCGTCTATTTTAACCATCGATAAATCTCGATATAAAATTAAATTCCTTGTGTCGCAACCTGACACAGTAGTCCACCCAGATCCAAAATAAGCCCGGTTATACTGATTGGCCATATCCTTGTCTTTTATTTGTAATTTATCTAAGGTGGCGGCTGCTGACCACTGAGTGCTTTCACTAAGAACATTTGTATTTTGTCTGACTGAGTCATCGTGCGACCAAGGGAAAAACTGAATAAGCCCGAAAACTGCAAAACATAAAATAATAACCGCTAGCGTAGTTCTACGAATTTTATACATATCACGAAACATAATACTATTATGCCATGATACAATTATGTTCATGCAAGCGATAAAATCGGCCGTACGGCCCCAAGATGATTTCTATCAATACATTAACGGTGATTGGATTGATAATCATCATATTCCAGGCGATCGTTCAATATGGGGAAGTTTTTATGAGTTAAGAGAAAAAACGAACAAGAATATTCGCAAAATTATCGAACAAATTGCGTATACCCCAGATGACAAACTTACCGCCGAGCAACATGGAATTAAACAATTTTACGTATCAGCTATTAAGTACGATACAAATGTAAAAGCCCACATAAAGACAATTGTCAACGAAATCCACCAGATTGAAAAAATATCTAGTTATGACCAGCTTGCTGAATACCTTGGGAAAATGCATCGATATAATATCAATGCTTTCTGGTCATGTTACATAGATTATAATGACAAAGACTCAACCCAAAAAGTATTTCGTATATCCCAGGGTGGGCTACATCTGCCCAATCGTGACTATTATTTGCAAAAGAATAAACGGATGGATGATATTCGCTGTCAGTACGAAATCTTTTTTACACAAATTAATGAAATTTTTTGCAAAAAATATTTTAATATCAGCTGGTCATCAATAATCGATATCGAATCTAAACTAGCAAAAATGTCATGGAGAGAGTCAAAACTGCGTGACGTCAATGCCACTTATAATGATTACGATTTTTCGGATATTAAGTCAACGTTTTCAAAATTTAATTGGAATAGATATTTTATTAATCAAAACTGGCCTAATCCAAGCGGAAAAATCATCATTAATCAGCCAGACTATATCAATGGAACAGTCGAACTGATTTGCTCGTCTGATCTTTCTAGCCTTAAAGACTATTTAAAATGGGCTTATATTAATAAGGTGCTAGATTTAGTCGGCAAAAAATACACGAAAGTTTTTTTCGATTTTTATGGTAAGGTTTTATATGGTAAGAAACGACAGTTGGCGACCTGGAAAAGGGCCATTCAGCAAATGGAGGATTATGATATCATATGTGAGCATGTCTCGAAAGTATATGTTTCGAAGCTTTTTCCAGCAAAATCGAAGCAGCTTGCGGCTCAAATTGCATTTGACGTAAAACAAACTTTTCACAGGCGCATTGATATCCTAACGTGGATGGATCCTAAATCAAAATTAACTGCGCATAAAAAGTTAGACAACATTGACATTTTAGTGGGTTATCCGGACAAATGGCGGAACATTGCTATACCAAAATTATCAGATAATTTAATACAAAACTGTCTGTCTTTAGAAAAAGCTTGGTCAGATTATTGCATATCAACTATTGGGCAACCGGTCGATCGGCATGAGTGGCATATGGAAGCACATGCCGTAAACGCCTGTAGTGAGTTTAACTTATTGACCGTATGCTTCCCAGCTGGTATTCTTCAACCGCCATTTTTTAACCCAAAGGCCAATTATGCATCGAACCTTGGCAGCTTTGGTTCGATTGTCGGGCACGAACTGACACACAGTTTTGACGACCAGGGAATCGAGTTCAACGAAATTGGGAATATGAGAAAATGGCTATCAAAGTCTGAGCAGCTTAAGTTTAAAGTTCTTGTAAAACAGATTGTCGAACAGGCAAATAATTTTCAAATTCTGCCCGGGCTTAAATTGAATGGAGAGCTAGTAGCAGGTGAAGCAGTTGCAGATTTGGGCGGGATTGAGATTGCTGTATCAGCGCTAAAACTGCATTTCAATAATGCCCCATCAAAAGAACAAATAAAAGAGCTTTTTGAGAGCTACGTTAGGTCAGAATGCTCGGTATACCGCGACGAAGCATTAATAAATCTGGTAAAAACAGACCCCCACCCACCCTCAATATTTCGAGTTAACGGCGTTTTGGCACATGTTGATGAATTTTATAATGCCTATAATATAAAAACAACTGATAAACTGTTTCTGCCTCCAAATAAACGAGCAAAAATTTGGTAGCTATAATTCAATAAAGTCGTCTATGTCGTAACTATTCCCAGATAAAGAAATTACTGCAAGCCTCATCGACATGTCTTGAAGATTGTTTGCTTGTATGTAATAATTTGCCGCAAACTTCATCTGATTAAGCTTTTTCTTTGTAATCGCATCCAGGCCGCCACCTTGATTGCTGTTTTTTCGATATTTAACTTCGACAAAATAATATACTGACTTTTTGGTGGCAACTATATCAATTTCACAGTATTTGGTTTTCCAGTTACGATCAACTACTTTCCAGCCGTTTTTGCGTAAATATCCTGCTGCGATATCCTCGGCATTATTGCCAATCACCACAGTTGGGCCGACCTTAGTCGCAGATATTATTGGTTTAAATGATTTACGATGTAAATTGATGATGCCTAAACGCTTTATAGCGTTACTATGCGCTGATGTGCCATAGCCAACATGTTTTTCAAAGTCATAACCTGGGTTTTCTTTGGCCATTTGAGTCATATAATTATCACGAGCCACTTTGGCAATAATTGATGCGGCTGAGACACAAGGGACTAGCAGGTCCGCTTGTTTCATTGTTGTAACAAATTTGCCTTTGCCAGTTTCCGCCAAGAAATTGACCGTGCCATCAATAATTATTTCGTGATACGGCGCTTTTACCTGTTCGACAGCGCGTCTAGTCGCCAAAACTAATGCCTGCGATAACCCAACTTTATCCAACTCATCTGCCGCTACCCACCCCAGCCCAAAACCAGATGCTTTTTCTCGGATTTCTGCATCTAGACGCACGCGCTGTGATTTTGTCAACTTTTTACTATCAGTCAAGCCGTCAATATTGGTACCACCAAGCACAACCGCACCCACAACTAATGGGCCAGCCCAAGCACCTCGTCCAACCTCATCAATCCCAAGTATCATTGTCCTATAGTATCAAAAATAACCTCATCGTGGAGGTTATTTAATATATTAAATACTAATCTAGGCTTCAGCGTGACGAGCTTCTACTTCGGCAGCTTTGGCGTCTAGGGCGGCCTGTTCGGCAGCTTTTTCGGCTAGTTTAGCTTCAGCCTCAGCTTTGGCTATTTCTTTTAGTCGAGCTTCCTCAGCCTCAACATCTTCATCATGAACATTATTTACAGACTCACGATCAAAATTCTGATTTCGTAACCTAGCGCTTTTACCGCTCCGGTCCCTTAGGTAACTTAGGAAGTTTCGTCGGACATTTGAGCGACGAACAACTTCAATTTTTTCTACAAGTGGGCTATGAATAAAGAAGCCTTTTTCAACTCCAACACCACTGGTGATTTTTCGAACCGTGATTCGTGCTGTGTGCGAATTTTTGCGGTCAGTTCTAATAACTACACCCTCGAATATCTGAATTCGCTCTTTGCTACCTTCCTTAATTTTCTGGTGTACCTTAACCGTGTCGCCGCTGCGAACGTCAACAACCTTGGATTTTTTCTGTGCATCATTAACTTTTTTGATTAATTCAAAACTCATCTTAATCTCGCTTATTATTTTATATCTTAGTCAGCTTCCAACTATAACACAATTATTTGATATTTAAAAGAGTAAAATGAGTAATTATATCACCTGATTAATTTCATCAAGCGTAGTTTCGCCACGTAGTGCCGCTAGAACCCCATTCTCTAATAATGTAACCATGCCAGCTTTTCGCGCAGCCAATTCGATGGCTTCGGCATTAACATCTTTCTCTTCGCCACGTAAGAATTTTTGTATCTCTTCTGTCACAATCATTTGTTCCATGATACAAATGCGACCCTTAAAACCGAAAGGGGAATCGGTACTTGCGACTGGTCTCCACAACTTAAAGGTGTCAAGATCAGGCTTTTCAATGTGTGAAGGCAGATTACCAAGTACATCTTTGACCCAATTACGCGTTGCCTCATCGGGCTCATATTCTTCTTTGGTCTTATCGTCCAGTCGTCTGACTAATCGCTGAGCAATCAGTAGTCTTATGGCTGAACTAAATATTGGGTTGACACCGATTAAATCAATCATTCGGCTAAAGGCAGTTGACGTCGAACTAGCGTGAAAACTCGACAAGACCAAATGACCTGTAATTGATGCCTGTATGGCCGTTTTGGCTGTATCAGCATCTCGGATTTCGCCAATCATCAACACGTCAGGGTCAAGACGTAGAACTGAGCGTAATTCATCTGCAAATTTTTGTTCGCCACTCGTATCGACAGGCACCTGAGTCACGCCTGTAATCCCATACTCAATCGGATCCTCAAGGGTTATTATCTTGCGTTTTGTTGTATTTAGAGCATTAATCATACTGTAAAGAGTTGTCGACTTACCAGCACCGGTTGGCCCAACGATCAAAACCATCCCACGCGGGTGTTTAACCACCTCATCAATTTGCGCCCTTTCGGTCGGTTTTATCCCTAGCCTATCCAGATTTAGCATCGATTCGTCAAAATTGAACAGCCTTAACACAGAATCTTGGCCGTACATAGTGGGTATCATTTCAACACGAATATTTAATATGTGTTTAACCCCATCGCGGTCAATCTCTTGTTGCATATGACCAGATTGCGAGTCTTTGGATGCAGTTGAAATATTCGCCCTTGACGCCAATGCTCCTAATATAACCCTATAGCGATCATTGTCTAAGTCGGCGACTGGGTGCAAGACGCCATCGACGCGCATTCGAATACGCATATGTGTCCGTTGATTTTCAATGTGAATATCGCTTGCATTTAAACGATCAGCTTGATCAATTAAGTAGTCAAATATTTCATCTGTGCCAACAGAGTTTAGTGTTCGGCTAACCTCTTCGATTGTTTCGCTATCGCCCTCCTTGGCAATTTGGATATCATCATGAACGACTTTCACTACTGGATCAAATCTGTCCATAAACGCCTTGAAGGCGCTGTTGCTAATCAGAAAAAACTGAGCTGTTTGCCCAACGCTAGTATAATCAGATATCAGGTCACGAATATAAGATTGGGGTGTTTGAGTAGTAATCCCAAATTGCCATGGGCGACTTTCATCGCCAACAATTAATGGAATTATCTTGTTTTTGCGCATCGTTGGTATATCAATTACACCCTTTGCTAAATTTATAGACGACTCAATAGACCGAGTGTCAAGGTATTTTACACCCAAAATAACAGCTCGACTAGAGGTGGCTTCCTCCTCTTGTTGGCGATGTTTTTGCTGAATTTTATCTTCGTCCATTAGACTTAATAATAGCAGAAAGCGTTAGCGTTTTACAGTACATGAATTATCGCTAGACTATTTTGAACTTGAATCCTGTAGCCTTTCGTTCGCTGCCACTCTTCAACAGCCTTTCGAACTCCCGGTAAGGCTTCATTATTATAGTCGTCAACAACTACAACGGCTCCTTTTGACAAATTGCGCTCAATTAATTTAATAGAAGCTTTAATAGACAAGTAATAGTCGCTATCTAGAAATGCAAAACTAATCTGTCTTGGAACGTCATTTTCGGTCAAGTCTAAGAACCAAGCTTTATGAATAATTGGCATTGGTACTTTTGCTTTTTTTATGTTGTAAACAAATTTAGTTTTACTAGCAGATAATTCTCCTGGTTTAAAATTGAGCCCAATTGGACTTGTGTCTTGATCTGACTTCTCTGGGAGACCTTCAAATGAATCATAAACATAAAACTTCTTGCCTGTATCTACTAATAATTTTGCAATGACAATACTCGTTACTCCTTCGTAACAACCAAATTCAACCACATCGCCAACCACGTCCTGCTCCAATATTTCTTGAAGTTTCTTTGTAATCACATTCGCTTCTTTGTAGTCTATCTGTTTTTTGGATATATCCATGAAATCTTTATAAACCCTAAGATGATATAATGTCAACAATGCCAGAAATTATAGTAATTGCTCATAATATTAGATCGACTCATAATATTGGGTCAATTTTTCGAACCTGCGAGGGATTCGGTGTATTAAAAATTATTATTAGTGGCTATAGCCCATACCCAAAAATCAAAAACGATACTCGGTTGCCCCATATTGCCGAAAAGTTAACAGACCAAATCCACAAAACAGCACTAGGCGCCGAATTAATGGTGCCGTTTGAGTACCAAGATCGCCTGGATATTCTGGCGCTTGAAGATAGCGGCTATAAAATCGTAGCCCTTGAACAGGCTACGAACAGTATAAACATCAAAGACTACAATCCAAGTCCTAAAATTGCTCTATTGCTTGGCGAGGAAGTTCACGGTATTTCGCCTGAATTATTATCAAAATGTGATGACATTATTGAGATTCCAATGCGTGGCAATAAAGAATCTTTTAATGTAAGCGTCGCCATTGGGATTGCCCTTTATCAGTTGACAACTTCACAATAACGCTTTCAGTCCCTAGCTCTTTTTTTAGTAATTCGACCAAGCTATTATTAATATCGACTTTGAAAGGTAATTTGACCGCCGACTTCTTGTCTGAGCCTAACACTAAGATGACATCTGATGAACCGACATGGCCACTACAAATCTGCTTTAATGACAGTAAAGACTCGTGGTCATCGGGATCATTTATATGAATATATAGCTGGCTTGTGTCGTTTTCGGCAATCGACTCCTGTGGTGACTGCTTTTTGCGTATTTCGGTTTTTACGGACACCTTTTTTGTGGAAGGTTTTGGTTTTGTCATTTTACGACCAGTCGATTCGTATTCGTTCAGCTCTTTGTCAGTAACAAATTGAATGTCGTCAGCAATAATTTTAACTTCTGAAACAATATTACCGTTTTTATCTTTTGCATTGACTTTGCCGGTCACTCTGATAACAGAGTCTTGAACCAATTTTGCACCATACTGTTCAAACAGGTTTGGAAAAACAATTATCTCTGTTTCGCCAGTCTTATCCTCAATCTCGACAAATGCCATCTTTGATCCATTTTTTGTTATAATAGTGCGAACCTTCGAAACCAGCCCCCCAACGGTAACTTTCTTGTCATCTACATCAGGCTTTAAGCTGGAAAATGGGACCGTTTGCTCCTCGAAATATTTGTCATAATTATCCAAAGGATGCGCGCTTATGTATAATCCCATTAATTCGCGCTCCCAAGCCAATCTTTCACGATCAGTGTATTTAGTTGGTGATTGCTGTAAGGACATGGTCGATTGCATATTTGTCGTTTCGCCCAGACTACTGAATAAATCAGTTTGGCCACTTTGGGTTTCTTTTTGAGTTTTACTTGCAAATGCCTGAATAGTATCAAGATTAAACAATAAATCTGATCGATCCCCAAGACTATCAAAGCCGCCTGATTTAATTAATGACTCCCATGCTTTTCGATTAAACTTTGCGGTTGATACTCGCTTTGCAAAGTCCTCGATGCTTGTAAATTTTCCTGATTCACGCGCGGCTAAAACCGCCTCTACCGCACTAACGCCTACGCCTTTAACTGCTGCCATACCGAATCGTATTTGTTTTTTACCGGGAACAACAGCAAATTCAATAAACCCTTCATTCACGTCAGGCGGCAGAACTGATATACCCATGTGCTTACACTCGTTAATTTCGATTGCCAAACGGTCAATATCGTCGTGGTCGCTTGTCATTAAGGCGGCCATAAATGCTTCAGGATAATTGGCCTTCAAATAAGCCGTCCAATACGAAATAAGAGCATAACAGGCTGCGTGAGATTTATTGAAACAATAGTTAGCGAACTCCTCTAACTGAGCCCAGAACTTTTCAGCCAATTTTGGATCAGCCCCACTATGCTTAACGGCTCCCTCAATAAAGTCAACCTTAACCTTGCGCATCAGATCTATCTTCTTTTTACCGACTGCTTTGCGCAAAGTGTCAGCTTGTCCGCCTGTAAATCCGGCGAACTCTTTTGATATCTGCATAAATTGTTCTTGGTATACCAAAATACCGTAAGTGCCCTTTAAGGAGTTCTCAAACTTTGGATGCAAATATGAAATTTTTTCCTTGCCGTGCTTCCTGTTTATGAAACTGTCAATAAATTGCATAGGCCCAGGTCGGTACAAGGCTACCATAGCAATAATATCATCAAATGAAGTTGGGATCAGTCCTTTTAAATAACGTTTCATGCCAGCTGACTCTAGTTGGAAGACGCCCGTTGTTTCACCGCGCTGTAATAATTTGTAAACTTCTTCATCATCTAGACTAAGTTCGTTTAGTTCCAGCTTGACGCCATTTACTTTTTTGATGATCCTTAGGGCATTATTTATTGTCGTTAAATTAGATAAGCCCAGAAAATCCATCTTTAGTAGGCCCAATTCTTCAACCGGCCCCATTGGATATTGAGTCGATACTACACCTTTTTGGGCAAATTCAATTGGAATATATTTTACTATGTCGTCAGGCGCAATCACGACACCAGCAGCATGCACCCCATGTGACCTAATAGTGCCTTCAAGTCTAATTGCATAATCAATCACTTGCTTTGACACAGGGTTAATCTCATATTCATGCTTTAAGTCCTGATCGGTCTCAACACTATCTTTAAGGGCTATATGGTGGCCTTGAACTGGTGGAGGAATCATTTTAGACAGCCTATCGGCTTCAGAATATGGCACTTGTAAAACCCTAGCTACATCACGTACGGCCGCCCGTGCTGCCATCTTGCCAAAGGTTACAATATTGGCAACGTGAGAATTCCCATATTTTTCGGTGCAATGGGCAATAACCTCATCACGCCTTGTGTCTTGAATGTCGATATCAAAATCTGGCATACTAATTCGATCAGGATTCAAGAACCTTTCAAACAGTAGGTCATATTGCAATGGATCCAGCTCAGTAATACGCAACCCATAAGCCATAATTGAACCAGCACCACTACCACGACCTGGACCAAAGATAATCCCATTATCTTTACCCCAGTTTATAAAATCTTGAACTAATAAATAGTAACCGTTAAAACCCATACCATCAACAACGCCTAGTTCATAATTAGCCCTATCCAGGACCTCATCGGGTAAATGTTTTCTGGCTTCTTCAACAGACAAATCATCAACTTCGTCACGTTCCATATCGCCATACCGCCAGACCAAGCCCCTAAACACCAATTTGTCCAGATAAGTTTTTTCGGTTTCACCTTTTGGTACAGGGAATCTCGGAATTAATATGTCTCCAAGCTTAATCTGGACGTTACATCTGTCGGCAATTTTTTTAGTATTAGTTATCGCTTCTGGGAAGTCCTTACCCCAGCGCTTAATGATATCCACTGGATCTGTTACATATAATTCAAGGTCTTTAAACGTCATGCGATCTTGGTCTGTTAAATATGAACCAGTACCAACACATAATAGGATTTCATGTGCATCCTGGTCCTGTTTTAGTAGGTAATGAGCGTCATTACTAACGACAAGCGGGATATCAAGCTCAGCCGATAACTTTGTCAATCCCTCATTAACTTTACGTTGAACTGGCCAGCTAGTCGGATGGTCTTTGTGCCCATGATCTTGCATCTCAAGATAGTAGCGGTCACCAAAAATAGATTTATACCATGATGCGATTTCCTTCGCCTTGTTATAATCTCCGTCTTGGATATTTCTACCCAATTCGCCACTTGAACAGCCAGATAGAATAATTAGTCCTTCATTGTATTTTTCAAGTAAATCATGGTCAATTCGTGGCTTGTAATACATGCCTTCAAGATTCGCAATTGAGCTTAGCTTCATTAGGTTTTGATAACCAGTATTATTCATGGCTAGAACCGTTAGATGATAGCGCTGCTTGTCCTTACCCGGATCACGATCATATAATGTCCTCGAGGCAACATAAAATTCTTGACCAATAATGGGTTTAATCTCGGCCTCGGTTGCTGCTTTGTAGAACTCAATTGTGCCAGACATTGTGCCGTGGTCTGTTATGGCTACGGCATTCATGCCCATCTCTTTGATTCTGTTAATTAGGTCGGGTATTTTTGTTAAACCATCCAACAAGCTGTGGTGAGTATGATTATGCAAATGAACATAATCTGACGGTTTTAACTTTACCTCCATGTGTATTTATTATAGCGAAAAATTTACACTTATGTGTAGTAAAATAGACGTTCAGGTTATCTAGTGCCTGATTGTGTTAATTATCTGCCAGATATAATCATTTAAGCCTGGGAACCATGATGCAAACTGGCTTAATACCCAAATTAATAAACCAACTATTACAGTACCGCCAATGATTGTGCCGAAACCCAGACACAAGCCTCTTACGAAATTGACCCAGTAGACCTGGCCTCGGCTTCGGTGGAAATCATAAAAAAGCTCTTCAAGCAACTTACGCCTAGCAGCACGTTCGCTGCTTTCTTTAACGGTATTTTCTATATGCCCCTTTAGCTTTCTAATCATTTCGCTAGTCCTTATATATAAAATAGCACACAACTTGGTACTTGTGCGCTATTTGTTAATAATTACTTCTTTGAAAAGAAACCTTTTTTTGCTCCAGCAACGGCTCGTTCGGTCCTGTTTTTTAGATCAGCAGCCCCTTCTTTGGTGTCTTTGACAATTTCTTTGGTTTTGTCTTTAGCCTTGTCAACAACCTCACCCGCTTCATTACGCAATTTATTAGCTGATAATGTGACATCTTTAGCGACATGGTCGGCTTTGGATTTGATCTCTGCTCGCGTTTCTTTGCCACTTTTTGGGGCAGTTAATATGCCTGTGACAACACCTGCGATTGCTCCAAATAATGCGCCTAATGCAAACTTACCTTTTGACATATTAGTCCTCCTTCTTATCCTTTTTAAATTTATTTATTATTTTACTTATTAGTTCGGCAATAAACATAGGGGTAGTCACTTTTGAAACATCAGCAACTACATTCTCAATATTATCAACCGTTCTTTCGGCCGAGCTAGTTATTCTACGAATCTGTCGAGTTAATGATATTAGATAAGCTGACAAGATTATCGCTAATATAAGAAATATCGCTAGAAAAACAGACAGTATTACCACTAGTATTTCTGCTGCAAAATTCATTTTATTACCTATTGCCTCCAGTTTTTTATATATTGTTTATTTATATTAATGTACCTTATCTTTATATTATAGCACAACACACTTATAAAAGTCAAGTTCTAGCCTAGTTTGTTCTTCAAAAAATTCACCAAATCATCGTGGTATTTTGGATTATTTAATGCCAAGTCAACTATAGCTTCGACATATAATAATTTGTCGCCCGTGTCATACCTAGTCCCGTCTACAAAACAACCGTAAATCTTGTCCTTTTTAGCAAGTTCATTCAAGCCATCTGCTAGATATATTTCACCGCTTTTTGAAACAGGTATTTTTTCGAGGATTGGCAAGATATCAGGAGTTAACAAAAAACCACTGATTGACGCAAAGTTTGATTTGGCATTTTCGGCACCTGGTTTTTCAATCAGCTCTTCAATCTGGAAAACTCTGTCATTAATTTTTTCACCAAAAACAGCAATCGCATACTTATCAGCATCCCTTTTATCAATCTCCATCATCGAAATCACGGTTTTACCAGTTTTGTTATAGGCGTCGCATAGCTGGGCCGGCCATGGCGTTTTTTTTGTAACATAAAAGTCATCTGCAAAGAACACGTAAAAAGGCTCGTCATCATCGATTAGGTGCTTACAATTTAAAATTGGCCTAGCAGTACCTTTTGGTGTTCCTTTTTGGCGAATATATATAAAGTTTGCCATATCGGCAATCCCTTTTAGTTCATCGGCTAGTTCATTTTTGCCAGTTTCTCGAAGCTGCTTATCAAGAGTTTCGTCATGGTCAAAATGGTCTTCAATGGCGTGTTTTCGGCTACTTGTTACAATAATTATATCTTTTACACCTGAGGCAACAGCTTGTTCGGCTATTAATTGAATTACCGGTTTGTCGATAACTGGAAACATTTCTTTTGGTATAGATTTGCATGCTGGTAAAAACCTTGTTCCAAAACCAGCTGCTAATATTATTGCTTTTGTCGGTTGCCGCATTTTATTTTAACCTTTCTTTAATTATTTTTTGGACTAATTCAGGATTGGCTTTACCACCGGAGACACGCATAACTTGCCCTACCAAAAAACCGATTACTTTTTCATTTCCAGACTTATAGTCATTAACTGCTTTTTGGCATTGGTCAGAACTGAGTACGGTTTCAACAATTTGTGCGATTGCATTCTCGTCACTGATTTGAATAAGATTTCTGTCTGTCGCGACAGTGCGTGGGCTATCGTTTGTCGACACCATTGCTAACAGGACTTCATCGACTGCATTTGAATTTAGCTCGTTTGCATCTACCATATCTGATAGTTCTATTAACTGGCTGTCCAAAATTTTTATATCGTTTAATGTCTGGTTTGCATCATCTTGCTGTTTTGTTGCAAGTTTTGACAACCATAAACCAGCACGACGTGCCATTACTTTGTCGTGTTTCGTCTCAAAAATCCTTTGAAGTTTTTGGGCTATTTTCTGATTCAAAAGTAAGGCGTTTATAACAGTGTTATCAAGACCAAGATCTTGCCACTGCTGCCGATAATACGCCGGCAATGCAGGTACG
Source organism: uncultured Saccharimonas sp. (SeqCode) (assembly GCA_964407205.1). Lineage (GTDB taxonomy): Bacteria > Patescibacteriota > Saccharimonadia > Saccharimonadales > Saccharimonadaceae > UBA1547. The sequence goes on along the minus strand of CAYOUQ010000003.1, from coordinate 30,089 downwards.
GTTGATTGAATTTTGGCAATTTCGGATTCATTCAATATGATTGGTGGAATATCAGGGTCTGGCATGTAGCGATAGTCGTGGGCGTCTTCTTTCCCGCGCTGGGACAAGGTTTTTTGGCGGCTATCATCCCAACCGCGCGTTTCCTGTTTGACCTTTTCACCAGATTCTAACACTTCAGCCTGGCGACGGAATTCATACTCTGATGCTTTTTCGACACTTCTAAAAGAATTGAGGTTTTTAACTTCAGTCCGAGTGCCTAGTTGCGATGAGCCCTTTAGGGCCGCAGATGTATTAACATCAAACCGCATATTACCATGATATAAATCGCCCCTTGTCACTCCAGCATAGGTCATCAGCTTGTACAGTTCCGTCACATACGCCTTTGCTTGCGCGGCAGAATGTATATCTGGCTCGGAAACAATCTCGATTAATGGTGTGCCGGCGCGGTTTAAATCAACCAAGCTATACTCGCTATTATGCGTTAGCTTGCCTGCATCTTCTTCAAGATGAGCGTGATTTATCCGCACGTCGAACGAAGTCCCGTCATCCATTGGCACGTTTACGACACCAGAACCAATAATCGGTTGATACATTTGACTAATCTGGTATCCTTTGGGTAAATCAGGATAAAAATAATGCTTGCGATCAAAACGGCTGATTGGTGCGACCTTACAATTCAGGGCCTTAGCTGCTTTTATGGCCAGGTCAACTGCGCCACGATTTAACACAGGTAGCATTCCAGGTAACGCGAAGTCAATTGGGCTAACAACACTGTTTGGCGACTTGGCACGCTCATCATTGTCAGCACTGCTGAATAGCTTTGATTTTGTATCAAGTTGAACGTGACATTCGATTCCGACTGTCATTTGATATTTTGATAATGTCTGTTCGTCAATCATTTATATTGCTCCCAAATCCTTCAATGCCTTTCGAAAACTTGAAAGTGCACGTAGTGTTTCGTCATATGATACAACCACTCCGACTTCATGAGTAATTTTGTTTCGCAAAATATGAGCCTTCCAAATACCGTTTCTGTCGCTATACCTTGAGGCTGAGTTCTTCATTCTTTCTGCCATGGTCTTGCCCTTTATGCCCATATCACGAAGCACTTGATCGACTAATTTGTCGGCATTAATCACACATAGTTGATAACTGGCCTGGTCGTCTTTATTTAATTGATGTTCGATTTCCAGACATTTTGCCCTATAGTGTTCGGTGTCCAGTTGTTTCCCAGACCGTTTATTAATACTGATTATCATTAACAACAAAGCACCAACAATAACGACTGCTCCAAACATTATTATGATTGAGCTATCCATTATTTTCCCTCCATCGATTTGACTAATGCCAATAATTTAGCATCGCTTTGTCGAGGACCGATGATTTGTACACCAACTGGTAAATCGTCTGAACCCACGCCAGCCGGTGCGCTAATCGCGGGTAGCCCTGCCAGTGATGGTGGCACTGTCATGATATCTTCGAGGTACATTTTGACTGGGTCGGATGTGTTTTTACCTAATTTGAATGCCGTAGTCGGCGTCACTGGGCAAATTAGCACATCATAGGTTTCAAATAACTTGTCATATTCATTAATTAGTAAAGTTCGCGCCTTTTGTGCATGTAAGTAATAAGCATCATAATAGCCGCTAGACAAGACGAAACTTCCTATCATAATTCGGCGCTTGTTTTCGGTCATGAAACTTTCATCTCGGCTGAATCCATACAATTCTGATAAGGTCTTAGCCTTGTCCGAACAGTATGTATAACGGACACCATCGTAGCGCGCCAAGTTACTACTAATCTCGGCTGGGACAATTATGTAATAAATCGCCAAGGCATATTTCATCATAGACAATTCTACCTGTTTAACGGTGTGCCCTTGTAGGCGCAATTTATCTGCATAATTATTAATACAAGCACGCACACCTGAATCGACGTCGTCAGTCATGCATTCCTTAATCAGGCCAATCTTTAGTTTTTTGGTTAATTCAGGCAGAGGTTCAAAAAAGTCTGGCAAAGTGTTCATGTCTTTTTCATCACGTCCTGCCATTATACCCATAATTAACTCGGCGTCACTTGCATTATTGGCAATCACACCGACCGTGTCAGTGCTGCTAGCCATTGCTACAACGCCATAGCGGCTAACTGTACCGTAGGTTGGTTTTACGCCAACGACGCCGTTAAAACTTGATGGTTGTCGGATTGAGCCGCCAGTGTCAGTCCCTAAAGCGAATGGCACAATATCTAACGCGGTTGCCACTGCCGACCCACCGCTACTACCACCCGCAACTCTTGATTTGTCTATCGCATTTTTGGTTGGACCATAATATGAGTTTTCTGTGCTTGCACCATGTCCAAAGGCGTCCAGGTTAGTTTTACCAATACAGATTGCCCCTTCTGCTTCAAGTTTTTCTACCGCCGTTGCTTGTATTGGTGAAACAAAATCCTGTAATATCCTGCTAGCGGCTGTTGTCGGAGCGCCAAAAGTTGATATGTTATCTTTGACTAAAAATGGCACGCCGGCTAATCGCCCCTTGATTTTACCAGCATCAACCGCTTCGGCACGCTCCAGAGCCCGCTGCCGCGTAAGGCTGATTATGGTGTTATAATCAGAACTTTCTTGAGCTTTCTTTACAGACTCTTCAACTACGGCTTTTGCTGAAGTCGTCTTTATTTTGTTTATTATATCAGAGATAGTTTGCATTATAGTACCTTCGGAACCTTTACTGAGTTATCGGTCGTCTGAGGGGCTAGTTGTAATAAATCTTGCCTAGATACGTCATAATCGATAATGGTATCGTCTCGCCAAATATTCGACAGTCCAGTAACTTGATAAGTTGGTTCAACGCCTTCGGTATTTAATTCTTTAAGCAACTCAACATAACCCAAGATATTACCCAAATCGGTTTGCAGTTTTTCAATTTCACCATCTGTTAGCTTTAAGCTAGATAATTGTGCCAGATGTAGCACATCCTCGCGGGATATTTGCGTCATATGATGATATTATACATCAAAATAAGGGGCCATTATAGCCCCTTATTTATATTGCTTATATGCTAGCTTTCAGCCTTAAGAGAATTAAAGAACTCAAGCATTTTACTGTCTGAGCCATCAGCAACAGACGACGAAGCGTTGGGGTCAAGACTTAGAGGTTTTATTGTATACACATAATAATACTCACCGATATGTTTACTTGCATAGTTATTTGTTTCAAAACTCCAATTAGTCAGGTCCACGTCAGAATCGTCAACCGAGAACAGCTCAGCAGCTGTGAAATACTCTTTACCCGCATCAGCAGGTCTTTGTCCAAGGTATGGATCATAAACAGTTTCATTAGCTGCATATCTAGTAATGCTGCTTACTAAATTATATCTTTGGACACCGTCCGAATAATTCAAATCACAAGTCTTATCTATACTCGATGAAACAGATGTGCCGTCATATTCAGCTCCACCTGATCTCATAATGCAACGAATAGGACCGCTTCCTTCATAAACACCCTTGATGCTCCACTCAGGTATCTGGGCATACTTTGCATTATCAACCACTACTGTTTCATCATTTTTTGGTTTAATATATTTCTGCCAATAAACAAAACCAAGGATCCCAGCTATTACCAAAACAAAAGCTAGAATAATTATTAAATGACCGCTACCTGATTGTTTATTATTCTTCATTTAATCACATCCATAGGTTAATACTACTTATTAGCATATATTAATTCTGGATAAACACAAGCCGTATCCTATTTAACGATCAGTAAATGGTCTAATGCGCTAAAAAGCTTAATACTATTAAGGTTATCGACGGACGTCAATAAAAGTATGGGCGTGACCGGCAGCACCGGCTCGACCAGTTCGACCAATCCGGTGAATGTAATCCTCGTAGCATTGTGGTGTATCAAAGTTGATCACATGCGAAACATTAGGGATGTCTAGCCCACGAGCCGCAACATCGGTCGCAACCATTACTCGGACATGTCCATCTTTAAACTGTTTTAATGCTCGTTGTCGTTGTGATTGGTTTTTATTGCCATGAATTGCGATTGACGATATACCGCTATTATCCAAATGGTCACTTAGCCGTTGTACGCCAAATTTTGTTTCACCAAACACCAAGACCTTGTCATACTTATCAGTGTCTTGAAGCATTTCGGTCAATAACTCTATCTTGTGTGCCTTGTCGCGGGCTTCAATTACATCTTGCTCAATATGCTCGTTAGTCTCACTAGTGCGCACCGATACGGTAACTGGGTTTTTAGTAAAGTTACTGACAATCCCCATAATTTCTGGGGTTGTGGTTGCACTAAACAATAATGTCTGACGATTATCAGGTGTCTGACTAACAATTGATCGTATGTCAGGCAAAAAACCCATATCTAGCATTCTATCGGCTTCATCTAATACCAAGGTGTTGATATTACGAAGATCAATGTAACGACGCGTGATCATATCTTTTAACCGTCCAGGTGTACCAATAATAAAGTGTGGGCGTCGTTTTAATTCACGAATTTGTCGCTCGGCAGGCACGCCACCAACAATCAGGGCTGAATATAAATCCAGGCCAGTTGCAAATGAGCGAAACTCATCGTCAATTTGCTGAGCCAGCTCGCGCGTAGGAGCAATAATCAGAACACTTGGTCGATAGTTGTCGCCAATATGATGTTCAATTATCGGCAGCAAGAATGCTGCAGTTTTTCCGGTTCCGGTGTTAGCAAGCCCAATTAAATCCTTGCCTTCCATGATTGATATCATAGCCTGGTCTTGAATTGAGGTTGTTTTTTCGTAACCCTTTTTGGCTATGTTGTTCATAAGTCTTTCGCTAAAACCAAAGTCAGCAAATGTGTGTTCGGACTCATAAGGAATCTCGTCAATCTTGGCAGTTGCGTGATTGATAAACTTCGCAGGATTAATATATTTTTTGACTGGCCCACGACGTGAACCACTACGCCCACGGTCAACACCGGGACGATTAAAACTTGGGCGATTGCCATTTGGGCGACCGCTTCTTTGTTGGTATGCCATTATAAAATAGCCTTTCTGTTAGGTAATTTGTAATTGTTTGCAATTTTGAAAACAAGAGATTAATTCGGTGATAGCGCCTATTTTTGTTTATGGGTGCGCTCGTCTTTGAAAGAGGCCCTAGCATTTCGAATGCAATTTACTAATTATAGCACAGTTTTAAAAAATCTGCAATAGCCCTGCAACGAAAGGCCTTATTACGCTTATTTAAACTCTTTTATTTTTTATACCTAACAATCACAACACCTGAACCACCAGCCTTAGAATCTATAGAAGAGGTTGCGTAGGCAGCATCACCACCTTTCCCGGAATTTACTGGACTATCCTTTAATGAAGTTGCACTACCAGTTAATCCTCCGGCAGCATAGACAACTTTTGATCCAGAAATCGATAAATTTCGACCGGCCCCGCCTTGAGATAGCGTATTTCCAACACTATTTACGCTGCCTTGACCACTTGCACCACCACCGCCAGCCCCAGACCAACTATTAGTTGCGCAAACAGATGTTGAGCCACCTTTATTTCCTTGTCCAGATACAGAATTACCACCTTTTGGTGGGGTAGTACCACTTGGACAAAGTTGATTATATCCAGCTCCACCACCAGAACCCCCGTCCCTCCCAATTCTTGCCGATACTGCTGCAACAGTCCCACCAGGAGCTCCCCCACCGCCACCATATGCAATCTCAGGTCCAAATTGTGAATTTCCTCCATTATCCCCCCAATTTGGCTTTGGCACTCCCGGCCCACCACCGTAACCAATGACAACTGAGATATCACGGTTTGCTGGAATCAAATAATTATCATAATATATTAGTCCACCAGCACCACCACCGCCAGGGCCACCGTTTGTCGATGAGCCACCACCACCACCTGCTACAACTAATAACTCGGCCACTACCTCATTTGGAGATGTGATTTTAAACATGCCGTCTTCTGTAAATATATGGATGCGATATTCACCGTCATCACTAATTATTCCGCCTTCTGCTTCAACAGAAGTATTTTCAGAAACTTGGGATGTGTTTGTAGCTATTAATCTGATAGAGCCTTTTTCTCCAAATAAAACATAGCCGACAGGGCTAACATTATTATTTAGATACTAAGATATATCACAAACCTCAGATTTGTTTACACCTGCCTTTATTAACGAAGGGGGATATTCACCTTTTTCGATATTGTACATCTCTAATTTCTTCTTTGCACCGGATACATCTGATTGACACGCAGAAAAAATTGCTTTATTATTTACCCCTTTATAAGAAACAACTGTTATCGCTGCCAAAATACCGATTACGACAATCACAACAAGTAGCTCAACAATCGTAAACCCTAGATTTACTTTCTTTAGCTTAAGCATTTCAATATAATTTTATAATTAATATACAATTATGTCTACATCTTACTATTTATAGCGGCGATTTGGTCACGCAATTCGGCAGCCTTTTCAAACTCAAGGTTTGCGCTAGCTAATTCCATTTGCCCAGTAAGTTCTTTGATTAAGTTTGGATATTCATCACGCGGAATTTTTTTCAGATTCAGTTTGTTTGAATCATCAGCTTTTTTCGGCACAATAGCCCTTAGGCCTTCACTTATATTTTTTGCAATACCAACCGGTGTAATATTGTGCTGTTTGTTGTAAGACAACTGAATCTCGCGACGACGATTAGTCTCATCAATGGCCTGTTTCATCGATCCAGTCATGTTGTCAGCATACATATACACCTTTCCTTCAACATGGCGTGCTGCACGACCGATTGTTTGGATTAGTGCGCCAGCGCTTCGTAAGAAACCTTCTTTATCAGCATCCAAAATAGCGACCATACTAACTTCTGGCAAGTCCAAGCCTTCGCGCAGTAAATTAATGCCAACCAATACATCATAGACACCCATTCGCAAGTCTTTCAATATGTCGCCCCGCTCTAACGTATCAATATCACTGTGAATATATGCTGTTTTGATGCTCATATCTTGCAAATATATTGACAGATCTTCAGCCATCCTTTTTGTTAATGTCGTTACTAGTACCCGTTGGCTTTTCTGAACACGGACTTGGATTTCATTAATCAAATCATCAATTTGATTCTTTGTCGGACGAACTATTATCTCTGGATCTACTAAACCAGTTGGGCGAATCACTTGCTGGACTGGCGCTGGACTATGGGCTAATTCAAATTCACCTGGAGTTGCCGAAACATATACTACTTGGTTGATGTGTTTATAAAATTCATCAAAAGTTAATGGACGATTGTCTAATGCACTGGGCAAACGAAAGCCATACTCAACTAAGACTTCTTTTCTGGCACGATCGCCGTTGTACATTCCCCTGACCTGTGGTAATGTCATGTGACTTTCGTCAACTAATAACAAGAAATTGTCTGGATAGTAATCTAGCAGAGTTGCTGGCTGTTCACCTGGTTCGCGGTCTGTTAAATACCGGCTGTAATTTTCGATGCCTTTAACAAAACCTGTTTCCTCCATCATTTCAATATCGAATTTTGTTCGCTGGGCTAACCTTTGCGCTTCCAGATATTTGTTATTTTTTTCAAAAAACGTCAAGCGTTCGTCAAATTCTTTTTTAATTCCAACCAAGGCGTGTTCCAGTTTTTCCTTTGGAGTTACATAGTGACTAGAGGGAAAAACTGTAATTTCGTTTGGTTCAGATTCGATTTCACCAGTTAATGGATTTATTTGTGTTAACCTCTCGACCGTGTCACCGTAAAATTCAACTTTATATGCATTGTCGCTACCTGCCGGGAAAATATCAACTACATCACCCCTGACCCTAAACGTTCCACGACTGAAATCAATGTCATTCCTGTGATATTGGATGTCTGTCAGAAGTCTAATAAATTTATCCTGCAGTCGTCTTTCGCCCTTTTTAACTGTTATTGACATATCGGAATAATCATCTGGCGAACCGATACCATAAATACAGCTTACGCTAGCGACAATAATCGTATCCTTGCGCGTCAGTAGTGCATTTGTGGCAGCATGCCTTAACTTATCAATTTCGTCATTGATTTTGCTGTCTTTTTCAATATAGGTATCGCTGCTGGCCATGTATGCTTCTGGTTGGTAGTAATCAAAATAACTGACAAAATAATGGACTTCGTTTTCAGGGAAGAATGACTTAAATTCACTATAAAGTTGTGCGGCCAATGTTTTATTGTGCACTAAGACCAATGTCGGCACTTGCCTATCTACGATGATATTTGCCATCGTAAAGGTTTTACCGCTGCCAGTCACCCCCAACAAAGTCTGCTCTTTTTCGTCAGTCCTTAACCCAGCTATCAATTGCGCGATAGCTGTCGGCTGATCACCAGTTGGCTGATATTCTGATACTAGATGAAATTTTTGGTCCATCCAGGATATTATACTACTTATCTGGTATTAAATCGCGACTAGGGTGTTGAAATAGTTCACAATATCCATATAAATCTGGTGGTCCAAAGTTTCGTGATTAATCGCCGTAAAACAACTCGCTTGGGGCGATATTAGAAAATAATAATATTGACCAATATGCTTATTCGGATATGTTGTCTGGCTGTTTTGTGTAATAAATTCAGCAACAGTTTTGTTAGAATTTGAGTTATCAAATGCAAATTCACCGACAGTGCTCATCAGCTGATCGCCCGTGCGCCTATTAATAACCCCTATATTTGACTCTGCGGCGCAAGTGCCAACTAAGTCATCGGAACGGAAGCCTAGATTATTTGGACTGTAGATATTATACGAAACCTGATGTGTTCCAGAATAATACCCAGTTACTCCCCACTGAGTTATTGGGAAGTTTTCATTCCCAGTTTTTGTGTTAGTCACAGCTGGTGTGTTTGTAGTCGGTATTGGGTTTGTTGTGGTCGTAGTATCGGAACTGTTAACATCATGCACGTCTATGTCTGAGTTGCTAATAAAATCATCTTCTGTCTGTTCAGACTGATCAGTTTCTATTGCTACAGTCTCTTTGTTGGCAGTAAGCTTTTGCCAAGCGAAATAACTAACTGTGCCAATTAACCCTAAGGCCAGAATTATTACGATTACTATTGTCGCGCTACCTTTTTGATTTTTCTTTTTCATTTTCATCTCCTTATTTTGTTTATAAATAATTAAAACAAACATTAACCCTTGCCAGATACCCGTCGTGTTACATGACCGTCAGTCCCATCATGTGTAAAGCCTGCATACTTTTTATCCAAAGCTTCAATGACTTTTTTGACCAACCTTTCGGGACTTGTATCATAGATAATGTCTTTTGCATTTGGAACTTCAATTTTTGTCACTAATTCCGGAATGTAGTCAGCCAGCCCACCGCTGCCCAACAGCACACCGACAACCTTCTGTGCCTCAAGAGCAGTTGTGAATTCATGCAAGCTGCCGACACGTCCACCGACTGTGATTAGCGCATCGCTACAACGGACCAAATAAATATCGCGCCCGACATATTCCATACCAGTAAAGTTAATATAGTCAAACTCGACTGTTGGTAGATGATATACGGTCACGTGTTCCCGAAAAGAACTGGCCGGCGAAAACCCAATACATGCACCAACACGTTTTTTTACACTAAAGGCGCCTTTCGCTGCACACCATGGTAAGCCAACCGTAGCGCCAGTAGTAAGCGTCTTAGCGTTTTTTGCAATCGCGACACCCAAATCATAAGCCAACTGATGAGATGGCTCAACCGAATTACCGGATGCTGCACCAGATACACAGATTTGATATTTCAAGAAACTTCTCCTTTGTTTTTGCCGGCTTTTTGCTTACGCTTATATTTATGATACCACTCATCTGTTTCCGGGAACACCCCCATGCCATTGATTATCTTGCAAGTTGTGTAACCGTCAGTTCGATTGTGAAAATAATACCGCGTTATCAGCTCGTCTTTTAAGCATTTATGCGCGTAAGTTTTTATACGTTTTTCAAATGGTAATTTGTGATGGGCATTTTCAATAACATCATTTTTATTCAAAGATACAAACTGACCATCAATTTGTGCTATCACATATTCAGTACCTTCAAGCAGTTTTTCAATTTCACCCCGCCGAGCAGTAGCAATCAAAGCGTGATATAGCTCCTCACTAGTGGTATCATTAACCACCAGCCCCAATTGGCGCATAGTTTTATGTGATTTTGATAGAATATCTGATATTAATTTTGTGTCAACACCACAGTCCCCAACTGTTTTTTCCAGTTTTTTTATTCCACTCTCAAAAACTGGATTTGATCCTTCTATCTCAAGTAATGTCTGCAAATAATGAGTCATATTATCCTTGTCTTTTAAAATGGCTCCTCACTTAGTGGCATTGCGTGCAATTTTACGCCTTTTCTTAAGATGCCAGTCTTTGCGCCAATCTGTTGAACAACGGATGTAGAGTTTGCGCTTGCATACACAATCGAATCTTTGAGCGATTTTCCATTTGCATAATAACTTAGAAAGCCTGAACCAAAAGCATCACCAGCGCCCGTACGATCAACAACCCTTACATCTTCGTACATCCCAGCACGAACAATAGTCACTCCATCACTGGCAACTACTCCACTGGGGCCGTCGCTAATAAGAACGACTGGAACATATTGTTTTACTCGCCTAATCAACTCACCCAAACTGGCCCCATCAACGATTTGTTTAGCTTCTTCACGATTTACTGACAGCACCTCGACATCTTCTAACAAGGCTTTCAGCTTAGAAGGGTTTTTCAATTCACCTTTGCCTGGGTTAAAAAACACTTTTATACCATTTTTCTTTGCGTTGCGAAATATTTTATCTAATATTTCCATATTGCCAGCCATACTTGACACATACAGCCAATCAACTTTTATATTACTAATATCAAAATTCTTTTCATCATAATGAGTTGACGCGCCCCTATATGTTAATATGGTTCTTTCACCATTTGGCGCCAATAATAATACTGAATAGCCTGTATGGTACCGTTCAGAATAACTGACATGTTTAGTCCCCACCCCTTCTTGATCAAGGTCTTCTAAAACTGCCCTGCCGGCTGGGTCGTCAGCAATTGTGCCCATAAATTGCGCCTCAATTCCTTGCCTTGCAAAAGTCACTGCTGCGTTTGTGGCACCTCCACCTGTACTAAAATTAATGTTATTTACGTCAGCTTTTGCACCTAATTCGAGTTGTATAAATAGTTCATCGGCAGACTTGTCTGAGACTGGCTTAAATTCTGTGCTGTGACTTAGAAAAACATCTTGCACAGCCGCTCCAATTGTCAATATTTTAACCATATTAAATAACCGCTTTTCCGGCGCTATTAAAGGCGCTGATTTTTTCTTCTACAACCTTTTGTACTGCTTCGTATACTTTTGGCATAAGTTTGTTTACAGCATATTCGTCCGGGTTATCAGCCAGCACTTTATCAAGCGTGGTACGGAATGAGTAACGTAGATCACTATTAACATTTACCTTACTAACTCCGATTTTGGCAGCCTGTTTGAAATAGTGAAGAGGCGTATCACTACCGCCATGAAGACTAATATAAACTCTCGGATCAATTGTGTCTCGTATCTTTTGCAGCAAATCAAGGTCTAGTATTTTTGGTACATTATATTTACCATGGAGATTTCCAATTGCAGCCGCAAATGTGTCAATACCTGTCTCATTAATAAACAACTTGGCATCTTCCGGCTTTGTGAAGGTTTTTTTGACCTCTTCATAATCTATGTCTGTATCAAATATGTCTGACGAGCCACCAAAATAATGTTGTTCGCTCTCGACAATAGCACCAGTAAATTTCGCATATTCAACAACCTCTTGGGTGCTTTTTACAATTTCTTCTCGGGTTGCGTCATGATTAGCTTGACTAATATCTATGTGAATAAACTCAAACCCAACATCAATCGCACGCTTACAATCTTCAACGGTAGGGCTATGGTCTAAATTTATGTACATTTCTACCCCATATTCGGCCTTGTAGTTATCAACCAAATCACGAACATTTTGCAGCCCTATCGAACTGACCTCATTTTTACTTAATTCCACCATTACAGGTGAGTTTAACTTCTGGGCAGCACGTGCAACAGCTATTAGAGTTTCTTGATTATCAATATTAAAAGCACCAACAGCAAAGTGCTGCATTCGGCTGCGTTGCATCAAGTGTCTAGCACGAATATTATTTTCTCGGATTTCATTTATTGTTAGTCCCATATTCCTCCTAGTATTCTTTATGATATTGTGGTGTTTTATCGACAAAATCTTTCACTTTCGTTTCGATATGATCACTGGTAAGGCCAAAGAAATCAAACAGCTCCATAGGTTCACCACTTTCTCCAAATCTATCATTAATACCAATTCGGAGTAACGGAGTTGGCAACTTTTCTGATAATAGTTCGGCAACTGCACCGCCTAGGCCACCAATTATCTGGGCTTCCTCGGCAGTAACAACTCGGCCAGTCCTTCTTGCGCTTTCAAGTATTAGTTGATCGTCTAGTGGTTTTATCGTTGGCACATGAACTACTTCCGCATTAATGCCGTTGGTGGCCAGTTTATTGGCAGCAGCTAATAGTTGGTATGTCATGGCGCCTGTACCTATCAAACTGACACTGTCACCATCACGCAAAATGTAAGCTTTGCCAATTTCGAACGGAGATTCTTTGACACTAAAGACTGGAGTCTTTGGCCTAGCTAATCGTATATAACACGGACGACTATCTTTGGATGCCTCAATAGTTGCCTTTTCGGCCTCGGTGCTGTCTCCAGGAACAATCACAACCATATTTGGTAATACCCTCATCAAAGCTATATCTTCTAGCATTTGATGTGTTGCACCATCAGGACCAACACTAACACCAGCATGACAGCCAATTATTTTCACAGGTTGATTATTTAAACATACCGTCGTTTTAATTTGCTCCCAGTCACGACCAGGATTAAATGCCGCGTAGCTGCTGGCAAAAGGGATTTTGCCTGCATGCGCCAAGCCGCTTGCAACCGCTACAAGGTTCTGTTCGGCAATCCCAACTTCGATAAACCTATTTGGAAATTCATCACTGAATAAGTTAACTTGTGTGCTCTCAGTTAGGTCGGCGCACAAAGCCACGACCCTGTCATCAGCTTTTCCTGCAGCCAGTAACCCCCTACCAAAGCCCAATCGAATTGGTTCCTGTAAGACGTCTTCACGAAATATATCGTCGTTTAGTTTATAATCACTCATAAGCCACCATCCCCAGACTGGATAATACCGTCAAGTGTTTTAAGTTTTTGAAGGGCAGCTTTGGCTTGTTCGCTGTTTGGTGCGATACCGTGCCATTTATAATCATATTCCATAAAATCAACGCCCTTGCCAGGAATCGTATGGGCGATAATAACGCTTGGTCGATTTGTGATCGCTCGCGCCATGCTGGTCGCATCAATAATACTTTCCATATTATGTCCATCAATTTCTTGGACATGCCATCCAAAAGACTCCCATTTTGCTCGCAAATCTTCAAGGGGCATCACATCCTCAGTGTCTCCGTCTATTTGGATATTATTCCTGTCGACTATGGCAATCAATTGTGATAATTTATACTTACCAGCAAACATGGCCGCTTCCCAAACATTTCCTTCGTCTAACTCACCGTCGCCCATTATCACATAAACAAATCTGTGCTTGGCGTCATCTAAATACTGCAATGAATATGCATAGCCAGCTGCTTGTGACAGACCACAACCCAACGGCCCACTTGTGGTTTCTATGCCAGGCAGCTTGTCTCTCTCAGGGTGACCCTGAAGACGGCTGCCAAGCTTACGAAGTGTCATTAACTCGTCTTTATCGAAATAGCCAACCTCAGCCATGGCGGCGTATTGTACTGGTACAGTATGACCGTTACTTAATATAAAAATATCTCTGTCAGGCCACGTCGGATCATTAGGATTTATTTTCATTATATGAAAATAAAGCGCAGCCACTATATCTGCCAAATCTAACGAGCCCGCACTATGGCCACTGCCTGCTGCTTCAAGTATAGCAATAATATCTTTTCGAATTGCGTTAGCTTTTTGCTCAAGTTGGATAATTGATAGTTCCCCGCCCACCTGTCTAGATAACCCCCTGTTTATTTATTTCAACTATTAAGCTATTGTACACGGCTGTCGGGTCTTCGGAATTAGCCAGTGCTCCACCTACATTCAATACATTAACGCCACCTTGAGACAGAGTAAATGCGTTGTCTACACCAACGCCCCCATCCCAACCAATTTCTACATTCGGGTTTAAATTTTTAATTAGCCGAACTTTTTCTAACTGCATTAGGCTGGCTTTCCCGCCATAATGACCCAAGTCACCAGAAAAAACCAACACATGATCGACTTGTTTGATTAAATTCGCCACCGTTTCTGGTACAGTCGCTTTCAATAAAGCCACACCAACCTTGATGCCATATTTACGTATTTTATCGATTAGCGGCATTAGGTCTACACTTGCCTCAGCATGCATAATTATCAAATGCGGCTTAAGTTGTATCAGCCTGTCAAGATAGCCAGTTGGGTCGGACACCATGACATGTATATCAACAATCCACTCTTTTGGCCACCAAATTTTATCAGCCGATAAAAGAAAAACTGGAGCAAATTTTCCATCGCTTATATCAACCTGGACTCTCTGAGCGAATTTGCTATATTTTTCAACCATAGCCTTATACTGCTCTTCTGTCTCAACTGTAATACAAGGAGCAATAATACTCATGATAATTCATCCATTTTTGCATTACGTCGCTTAAACCGAGCAGCACCTGCGAATGGAGTACTTAGCCACGTCTCAATAATGCCCTGCCAGGCAGAATCATCACCTTCCAATATCCTTGACGGCAAACAAAGCACGTTACTATCGTTATCATTACGTGTCATTTTTGCTTCATATGCGTCCCATATTACACTAGCTCGGATTGACTTAAAGCGATTTGCAGCCATTGCCATACCCTGGCCACCACCGCAAAGCAATATACCCCGCGGGTCTTTGTCGTCAGAACCAATTATTTTAAAAACAGCGGCCTGAGCAAACTCTGGAAAGTCGTCGTTTGGGTCCAAAAATTTTCCGCCAACATCTTCTACCTCGTAATTATGCTTTACTAAGTAAGCAAATATTTTTTCCTTCAGATTAAATCCTAAATGGTCGCTACCAAGATATATCTTCATACATATAAAGTATAAGCGTTATCAGTCAAGTTATCAAGCGCATGCCGACAGATGATTTATTTTGAAATTACGTATACAATATCTGTATGAATAAAGTAGAGCTACTTAAAGAGGCTAAATTATACTATTCAGAAAATCAACTGCTTGATTTAAGTAGCGCTATAGATATGGCAACCAAGGTTCATATTAACCAAAAACGGGCTAACGGTGACCCTTACATAACCCATCCACTTGCTGTCGCGCATACTTTGATTACTTGGGGTATGGATATAGATACGGTCATTGCTGGTATTTTGCATGATACAGTTGAAGATACCGAGCTAGCTCTTGATAAAATCGAAAATATTTACGGCAGGGATGTGGCTTTCTTAATAGACGGCGTTACAAAAGTATCAAAAGCTCGCGCTGGGATGAAGGATTTGTCCGATTATCTACCCCAGACACGCGATAATCTATCAAAATTATTAATTGCCGTCGGCCAAGATATACGCGTTATTATAATAAAACTGGCCGACAGGCTACATAATCTACAAACATTACAATATATCCCTAAAGAAAAACAAAAGAAGATAGCGCGCGAATCACTTGAAGTATTCGGGCCAATGGCAGATCGGCTGGGGATGGGACGAGTTAGAATGCAGATTGAAGAGATCGCCTTCAGTTATCTAGACCCGGACGAGTATAGGCGACTCAATATTTTAATGAAAAAAAGACTTGGTCGTAGCGCTCGTAAGCTTGGCTCTATACGCGACGAGGTTGATAATGCCTTAAAACAACAAAACATTAAATCGGAAATTAATGGTCGTGTAAAAAGCATTTATAGCCTTTATCGAAAACTTGCGAAAGTCGGTGGAAACATTAATGACATCTACGATTTGATAGCACTTAGAATTGTCGTCGAAAATAAGGACGACTGTTACCGAGCGCTAGGTGTTGTACATAGTCTATATCAGCCAATGATAGCCAGGATCAAAGACTATATTGCAACACCTAAGCCAAATGGTTACCAAAGCCTGCACACAACAGTTATCACACCAACAAAACAAATTGTTGAATTCCAAATTAGAACTTATGAGATGCATGAGTATGCCGAAAGAGGCTTGGCAGCAAGTTTCCATTATAATGAGCAAAAATCTTCAAAAAGCTATATTAATAAGACTGGAACATCGACACTTCCAAGTAATATGCAATGGATTACCCAACTCCAGGAAGTAGCCTCAAAATTAAAAGAGGGCGAAGAAATTTCAAAGAACCAGTTAAATATAGACCTTTTTAAAAACCGAATATTTGTATATTCGCCAAAAGGTGACATTTTCAACTTACCCGAGGGTGCTCTTCCACTAGATTTTGCTTATCTGTTACACAGCGACATAGGAAACCACGCATATGGGTTCAAAGTAAATGGCAAAATCCACGCTTTTGATAAACCTCTGAAAAATGGCGACGTGATTGAAGTTATGACACGTAAGTTGTCGCATCCCAAATCCGACTGGTATGAGCTTGTAACGACTACACACGCACGAAACAAATTAAGAGCATTCTTGAAATAGTTATTTATTACTGCGACCAGTAAACAACTTAACAGAATTTTCTATCACTACTCCGGCTTCTTCTGCTCCACCCCAACCAAGAACATCCGTCATACCAGGTCGAATATAATCTTTATAATGACTAAAATAACTGTCTAATTGACCCTTAATTATATCAGATAGTACCACGCTTTTATTGCCAGACTGTACAGCAATAATTTTATCGTCAACATCGTGGTTATCGATAAATTTCATGATACCAATGACATCAGCCTCAATAACCGATCCAGTTGATATTGGTTCATTTGACAAAATAATCACATCAAGGTTATCGCCATCGCCACTAGTTGTTTGGGGGATAAAACCGTAGTTTGCTGGCTCAGGAAACAATGATGGCTCTTTCCGATCAATATCAAACTTACAAGTCGCGCGGTTCCATTCGATTTTTTCAGTGCTACCTGTAGGAATCTCGATTATAGCATTAATTTTGTTATTCTTATAATCACCTGGCTTGTATATTTTATTATAGTTTTCTTCCATTTATTTACCTTTTAAACTCGCTAAATATTCACGAATACTAATCGATGCAGTGGCCCCTTCGCCTGTTGCACTAGCAACCTGCATGGTTGCACCGCTGCGCACATCACCACTAGCAAATATGCCGGGAACATTTGTCTCCAAATGACAATTGGTTTTAATAAAACCACGCTCGTCAATATCGATACCACTTCCTTCCAAAAATACAGTATTTGGCTTTAAGCCGATAAAGATAAACACGCCATCAGTTGGAATAGTAATTGGTTTGTTATTCTGAACAGCATCAACCGCGACAATCTTACCATTTTCGGCCACAATCTTGTTGGTAGCCGTGTTTTTGTACACCGTAATCATTTTGTCTTTAACGTATTGCTTAAGTTCATTTTGTAAAACTTCGCTTGCAGATAAATCATAAAGTGAAATGATATCTATATGAGTTGCAAATCTTGTTAAAAAGATAGCTTCTTGGATTGCTGAATTGCCGCCACCTATAACAACGGCTTTCTTGTTTTTATAAAAAGCTCCGTCGCAAGTCGCACAATAATGCACACCCCGACCATAATATTCAGCCTCGCCAGGAACGCCAATTTTACTAAAGCTACTACCGGTCGCAATTAATATTGCCCTTGCTTGGATATCCTTGCCATCGACAGTCACACATTTTTTATCACCCTTTTGATGAATGCCCGTAACTTCGCCAAATTCAATTTTTGCCCCAAAACGTTCAGCCTGTTTTTGCATTTTGTCAGCAATTTCATACCCAGCCACGCCGTCGGGGAACCCTGGATAGTTGTCTATCATGTCTGTTATTGCCGCTAGACCTCCAACTACCGATCTTTCAAATAATATAGTGTCGATGCCTTCACGAGCTGTATATATTGCAGCAGTTAACGCACTTGGGCCCGCCCCGACAATCACCAAATCAATTATTCTATCTTCTTTCATACACCCTGTGACTCATAATAGTCTTTTAGTAACTGTGGGATTTCAACATCGGCAACTTTTGGTATTGCCATTACGACAAATTTTATTGGTGTGTTTGCGGGTATGTCATCACCACTACCAGCCTCACCGTATGCTTTATCAGACGGTATGGCTAAAAGGCGAACCCCACCAATTTTCATACCAATCACTCCTTCTTCCCAGCCAGGTATCAGACCACCCCCGGTAATCGGCGATTTTAATGAATTATCAGAGATTGATTGGTCAAATACGATACCTTTTGGGTTCCAGCCAATATAATATGCACTATATGGTGTGGATGATGTGATTTCAGCACCATCACCGACCTTTAAGTCGGTTTTTATCAATTCTGAAACTTCACTAGCCTCAAAAGGAGCGGGCAGTGATGAGTATTGGCTGAAATCAGAATAATATTTTGTTGATAAATCTTTAGCCTGAGCATCGACTTTTGCTTGGTATTCACTATATACTTTTTGTAGCTGTGCTTGATCAATTTTTTGGTTTTTCATACTTAGAACCATAGCAAGATATAGTCCTAATGTGCTTACTATTAGGATAAACGCTATTATCCAAATTCCGATTCTCTGTGATCGTGGTGTCGCCATTTGTCCCCCTCTAAAATGTGAATGGATTTATTGTATCAAATAACTTCAGCTTTTGTCTTCTTGATCACATCATTTATAAGAGTTTCTGTAGTGTCCATCACCTCTTTGCCTGTAAGAGTATGGTCAAATGATGTTAATTTAACACGGACGGTAATGTTTTTGGTTTTGCAGTCTTTAGCGCAGTAGATATCTAATGGTTCAATATTATATGAGTATCCGGTTTTTGCCAAAGATTGTCCAAGTGAATCTATTATCGAATCGTACGCTAAAGTCTTGGCAACTTTAAAACAAATGTCACGCTCCACTCCTGGAAAGCGGCTTATTGGGGTGTATCTGTTACCCGCCTGGCAAGCTGCATTGAATAGTGAGTCCAGGTCAATTTCAAAGCCAGCGCATGTTCTCGGTAGTTTAAATGCTTTTACTACCGAATTTTTGTACTCGCCAACAACACCTATTGGTTGATTGGATGCGACATCGATAATCGTTGCCGATCGCTTATCTTCAAATGGCCGGGCAGTTGCATATATCTTTGAAACAAGTGGTATATATTTTAAGTGTACATTTAACCTACTAGCAATATACTCAACTATATTTTTAGCAAGATAGTAAGTCGTTGACGACCCCGCCTGCTTTTCCGCAAATACCAATCCAAAAGAGTGGGTTTCTACAGGCACACCTTCGTCGTTATACCCATTGCTTTTTCTGTGGGTTTTATTAATTTCGTATAGTGCAAACTTATCATAACCCTGCTTGATATTCATATATGCCATAGCCAGTAGACTTGGCGTCAGTGTTTGTCGGTAATACTGTAAATCCTGGCTAATCGAGTTTACTAACCGATAGGACTCGGCTTTGTCTAGACCGGCTTTTTCCATAATATTGCCGTGGATAAAGCTGTAAGACAATATTTCGTTAGCCCCAGCGCTCTTTAAAATCTTTCGAAGGCCTGCCCTGAACTGGTCAAAGTCTGTTGGATTTACAGCCGTACAATAACGAATTGATAATGATGGTTTTATATTATCAAACCCAACTATTCGACCGATTTCTTCGATTACATCTTCTTTAATGTGGATGTCAGAACGCCAATAAGGCGGAATTACTTTTATTAGCCCTTTTTCGTCTTTTTCGGCAATAAATTCAACACGTTCTAGTACTTCGATAACCTCATTGACTGTATAAGTTTTACCAAGGGTTGCGTTGATGTCACTAACGTTCAATAAAATAGTCTGTTTTTTGTACTTTTCGGGGTAATCCTCGACAATCCGGCTAATTGCTTTTGCGCCAGTAAGTTCGCCGACCATCCTTATTGCTTGCTTTATAACTGGATATGTTAGCTCTGGTGACTGGCCCTTTGTAAATCTGGTAATTGCCTCGCTAAAAATACCGTGGCGCATCTGTGTCGAGCGTAGATTATACAAGTTAAACGAAGCGCTCTCGATAACAATCCTAGACGTTGATTCGTCAATTGCCGTACTTTCTCCACCCATGGCGCCGGCCAAAGCAATCGGCGTGTCACCGGCCGCGATAACAATATCGCCAACTTCTAAATTGATTTGTTTCCCATCAAGTAATTTTAACTTCTCACCCTTTTTTGCCGATCTGACATGGATTTCTACTTTTGGACCACATATTGCCATTAATTTATTATAGTCAAAGGCATGAAGTGGCTGTCCAGTTAATAGCATCAGATAATTTGTAATATCGACAATCGCATTAATTGGTCTAACTCCAGAACGGGCCAGATAGCTTTGTATTTCGATAGAAGATTTTTTTGAAGGCATGGCACCATCCATTACAACCGCTAAATAACGCGGTGAAAAAATACTATCATCAATTTTTACACTAATTTCAGCCAAAGTCTTTATATTTTCACACTCCTGATCTTTATCAACCATTAACCAGTCCGGTGTATTAAACTTGTGACCTAATATTGCCGACACCTCCCTTGCAAATCCAATTACACCAAAACAATCCGGACGATGCGTTAACGACTTATTCTCAATATCCAGCACATAGTCGTCTAGGCCATAGGCGGACGCAAAACTGAGGCCCGGTTTTATACCATCCTCAATCTCTAATATGCCTTCATGATCGTCAGATAGGTCAAGTTCGCGCGCACTAGCCACCATACCATGGCTGGTAATACCACGTAATTTTCGACTATCAAGTACAAATTCCTCGGCCGTTCCATAGGTGTTTGGTACAGTGGATTTTGGCGGCAACCAAGCAACCGAAATACCTTTTCGCATATTAGGCGCACCGCAAACAACTTGGACATAGCCGTTGTCGTCGCGTTCGACTCCTTTACAGGACAACCCGTCATCTAATTTAACATCGCTTAAATGGTCGGAACCTTCTACTTTTTCGCATTCCACTACTTTTGCAATAATGACGTCTTTGTATTTCCTGCCTATATCATCTACATTTTCGACTTCTACCAGCCTTGCACCAATAATTGGGGTTAGCCTATCAACCGGAAGGTCTATATCCGCATATTTTTTTATCCAGTTTAATGAAATCTTCATAAGAACTTCCTTAAAAATAATAGTTTGCCAGACTCAAACAGCCGTAAATCTTCAACTCCATATTTCAACATAGCCAGCCTCTCCACGCCTCCGCCCCAAGCAAACCCACGATATTTGTCAGAATCTATGCCGGCAGCCTCGAGCACATTTGGATGAATCATTCCGCAACCTAACATTTCTAACCATTCTCCTGGTTTTCCACCGATAACGGCTGGTTTTTCTATCGCAAACTCTAACCCGGGTTCGACAAAAGGAAAGTATGCCGGCTGCGTTTTTGTAGCAAGTCGTTGTCCATAGTATGCCTCAAAAAAACTTTTTAAAGTTCCAAGCATTTGACTAAGTGAAGCATCTTCACTAACAAATACCCCTTCGTATTGATAGAAGGTATGTTCATGTGTAGCGTCAACGTCTTCATTTCTAAAAACCCTACCATAACTAATTGCAGCAATGTGCCCACCTGATTCTAGCTTAAACTTTCCCTCTTTCAAGATTCTGTTTTGCATCGTACTGGTGTGTGCTGGCGGAATAAAATTCTCTTCGGTACGAAATGTGTCATAGCCATCCCTGGCAGGATGATTTTCGGGGAAGTTCAAACTTGTGAACATATGAAAATCATCGTCAATCTGTCTAGATTCGATTGCATCAAAACCCATGCGAGTAAAGATATCTACTACCTTTTCTAATTCGACTGTGAGTGGATGCTGGGTACCCTGTTCGGCTGGTAGTAAATCAATTGGGCCAGAGTTCAGGTCCCATGGGGCAGATATATCGATAGGCTCAACATTACTATCTTGCAGCTTAGCCTCACGCTCGGATATTTTTTCTTCCAACAGTTTTTTCAATTGGTTTACTTTTTGGCCATATTGACCACGATCCTTAATTGGCAGATTTGGGATGGCCGCGTATAGGTTTTTTAATTTGTCAGATTTCAACACATCACGAGGAGTATCGCTTTTTAAGACCTCGTGCATTAGGTCGCTTCGGACTTTTTCTATATCCTGCATATTGGTTATATTATACGCTATTTTTAGCTTAGCGTGCCACTTTATTACTTATCATAAAAAATATCAACACTATGATAATAATTATTATTAATACCCACGCCCATACAAAGCTTGTTGTTTTTTTAGTACCATTTATGTATTGTGAATCTTCAACTCCATCGGGAAGCTTATCATCCTTACTACGGTTCTTCGCTTTCTCTTGTAGCTCAGCCACTAGCTTTTTCTGAAGCTCAGATCGTTCTTCGTCTTGTCTAATAAATAATGCCATTTTTTGTCCCTTCGTTAAAAATATTATATCATTCGTGTTTGATATAGTTATAATGTGTTATACTATACGTATATTTTACTAAAGGAGGGAAATCGATGGCAGACAAGAAAGCCAATAAGTCCGTAAAAAAGACGCCTGTGAAAAAGCCTTCAAGCAAGGCAATAAATAAAAAGAAGCTAGCACCTATCAAAGAGGCTCCGGTTAGCCGTGGTCGCGCATTGATTAATAAATATCCAGTTGCAAAATTAAAAAATGGAAAATTAATCAGTGCCTTAGTGGCAGAATTTATTGGAACATTTTTGTTTGTTGCATTTTATATGGGAACACAGGGCGATCCACGCTATGCCATGTTCGCATTAATTGGAATCGCTTTATTAATTGGTGGTATTTCAGGCGCAGCCGTGAATCCAGCTATGACAATTAGTGCTTGGGTTACACGCAAAATAAAAATGTCATTTGCGATTGGATGCTTGGCATCTCAGGCCTTAGGCGCTGTAGCTGCTTGGTCAATATTGTCAGCATTTTCAAAAAGCGCTGCAACATCTGGTTCGATGTCAACAGTATCAACTTTTACAGCTTCTGAGGTTGCAGCCGGCAAAGAATGGTATGTATTTGCGGCAGAAATAATTGGCGCATTCATACTGGCTTTCGGTCTAGCTGCTGCGCTTAAGTTCAAGAAAAATCGCGAACCAAGTATTAACAGCGCTCTTGTGTATGGATTCGCATTATACACAGCAATGTTTATCACCTATATAATGATATCGCCGCTTGGCACCGGGTTGGTATTTTTCAACCCAGCAATTGCATTTACTACTAACGCAATCGCTTTTAAACTATGGCCAATCGCAATCTATATTATCGCTCCAATCATTGGTGGTATATTAGGATTTATTGTTCAAGATTTAATTCACTCACAAATTGAGGTTACGGTAGTTGAAGAGAAATAACATAGAAGTTTAATTTTTATACCCCACGAAATAGCGTGGGGTATTATTTTTTCATTGATACTACTTAACTGAGCGAGGGTCCCAGCGAATAACCATTACATGGCTTTCTTCAAGTGCCTCATTTTCATGATACTCGCCCGTATAAGCGATATAGTCACCTGGCTTTTCAAGTACAATCTCTTCGCCCCTTTCAGGGAATCGAGTCAGCCATTTACCCGATACCAAAACTACCACCGATCGAATTTTGTCATCCAGTTGAACCCCAGAAACTTTCTTAAGACCCTTAGGATGAATCGCCCATTTTACTTGACAATTTTGCGATGACAATAAACTATCTTTATTTTCAATATCACCTATAAACCAGCCATTTATATTTAGATTCCCTTTTTCTGTAGTCATTCTTTTTACTCCTTGTTACTCTTCATCATGTGGTTTATCAAGCAAAAGTGGGTCAACTGATGAATTTGTGCCAGATATCTTGACGACGTCTTTGTCTACCTTGCCCAGCTCTTTATGTGCATCATTAAAGTGCCCGACCGTTTGCCCTAGTGATTTACCTAATTTATTCATATATTCATCAAAACGACCGATGTGTTGGCCAAGCTGCCCAACGCGTATTTGAATATCCTTAGCCTGCTCCTCAATTTGTAAGCTTCGAAGACCCTGCAATACTGTCTGCAGGTATGCCATGAAGCTGGTTGGACTGACAATAATCACTTTTTTATCCCTAAAAGCATATTCTATCAAGTCTCTTGCGCTTGATCCAGTGCCAACGTCACCTATTAGTAAATCATAATACAGCGATTCGCTTGGTATAAACATAAACGCAAAATCCATCGTTTTTTCGTTCGGGCGAATGTATTTAGCAGTTTCGTCAATTCGCAACTTCAAGTCCGATCTGACTTTGGCTAATAGCTTTTCACGTTCAAGCTTTTTATCCTCACTAACCATTCGATTATAGTTTTCCAGGCTAAATTTGCTATCGATTGGCAATATTAGCCCCTTATCTAAAAATACAACCGCATCTACAATCTCTCCATCCTTAAACTTGTATTGCATCTGGTAGTTCTTGGATGGCAAGATATTGTCTAAAACTGATTCTAAATAGTATTCGCCAAACACGCCTCGCTGCTTGGGATTTTGCAATACATTTTGCAAAGTTTTTAGCTCATCGGCAACATCAACAACTCGTTTATTTGTTTCATCTAATTTTGTTAATCGCTGAGTAACATCTGTTATTAATTTTGCACTTTCGCCAAGTTGTTTTCGCATCGATTCATGGCTTATATCCAATTTGCCACTGACTGCCTGTTGTAGATTATTCATGCTGCGGTTTAACTCGGTTACGTCACTTTTCAGCATCTCGAGAGCGCTTGAGCTTTGCATATTTTTTATTTTTTGTCCAAGCCCATACAATACAAACGCAAAAATGATAATAGAAATAGGGATTACGAAAATTAATATTTGGTCCATTATTTTTCTCCTTTTATTTTCCTGGACGGGGCCGAAAAATACCAAACTGCACCAACACCAGCAATCAACACTCCGCCCAAAACATCAGCTGGCGTATGTACTAGCGCCAGTACTCGACCAATACAAACAATCACAACAAGTATGGCTAAAATCAGCGTGATTAGTTTTTGTCTAGTCTCAAACCAAACTGCGAAAGTTATCGCTGCAATAAACAGAGCATGATCAGATGGAAAGCCGGGATTGTTTAAAAACGAAGCCCCAGCATTTACCCCAAGCAATTCAAATGGTCGTTCGTCTAACGGTTGATAAATAGAGCTGATTATTTTTGCCAGCAGATAGGCTGATAAACCAGCCATTAAAATTCTTTTGTATGCGTCTAGTCGTTGCCCTTTCGGTATTTTAAATATTAGTGCATATACACCAATTAATACAATAGGGACTAAAGCCCAGTCTGCCATCGCCTTAATTATTATTTCTTGCATTGCCGTCCTTGATGTGCTTATTTTTATGCGCCAGCAACATGTACCAACTCCCCTATCAAGTATGTGACCACCATCGCAAGGATACCTCCAGACACAACCCTCAGGGTTGACTTAGTCTTGTTTGCACCACTAAATTTTGCACTGATATACCCGGTCAAAGAAAGAGCCAAAATAACCGCCAGAACCGCTGACAATACGGCATACTTAATTGAAGGTAATGCAATTGCCAATAACGGGATTAACGCACCTGATATAAATGCTACGGCCGATGCAATAGAAGCTATTATGGGGTTAACTAGGTTTTTGGGATCAAGATGTAAATCAGCTTCAGCATGCGCCGCAAAGGCGTTTGCTTTGGTAAACTCTTTTGCAATCTTTTCTGCAGATATGGAGTCTAGCCCCTCTTTTTTATATCTTTCGGCTAAGTCTTGCAGCTCTTCTTGTGGATGTTGCCTCAGTTCTTTTTTTTCTTTGGCAATCATGGCTTTTTCTTGATCACGTTCAGCACATGTTGCAACATACTCACCAACCGCCATAGACATTGCACCTGCTACTATGCCAGCTAGTCCTGTAGATATAATCGTTAATTTCGGCTGCTGAGCACCAGCCACACCAATAACTAGTCCGGCAATCGATACAATCCCGTCATTTGCACCAAGTACCGCAGATTTAATATCGATTGTTCTTTTGACAGAAGAATCGAGTGCACTATTCTGTTTTTTATTGACAAGTATCTTGTGTCTCATGACATTACTTAAATTGTATTTGATAGAAAAACGGTATTAATTTTGCCATTTGAGTCAAAACTGATTGAAATAGTTTTTCCAGTATTAGATTTCCCAATAATGGCTCCTTCTGGAAAATATTGAGCGCTGCCTCCATTTCTAAGAGACAGCAGTGTAGCATTATCAAGTTCAAAATCCCAGGTTGTCGTGGTCGGATCACCGATAAACGACGTAATGTCCAATTCTGCCTGAATTGGTGTTCTAAAACCATAGGCTTCTGTTGCGTCTAAGATAACATTGACGCTTGAGGCCATGTATCCTTCTAAAGGTTGGGTATTGCCGATTGAGATAGCCGACTTTATGGTAGTAACCGTTAAATCACTTGGCTGAACTGATAGCGGCGCTTGAATAACTGTTGTTGAGTCCCCCTGAGAAGCTTGTAGGTTTTTCATGCTCTTTTGTAACAAGACAATTTGTGCGTCTTTCGACGATATGGCGGCTTTATATTCTGAAAATTTGTCGTAAATAAAATAGCTGGCAACACCAAACCCAATAACCACCAATATGTGTATTATTATCACTTGCATGTGTGATGTTTTTTTATTTTTGAAAACCGGCTCTGTAGGTAGTTCAGTTTTTTCTAGTGTTTTTATATCTTCAACCATTATTGACCTCCAATATTACATATGTAATTATAGCATATGCGTCATACTATTATCGATTCAGCCTATAATCTGTTATTTTGATACTTGCGTAGGACTTGATGTAGTTTTGGCGTTTGATTTCTTGATGTTTGAAATTGAGTTAGCATTCAGTTTAAAGTTCGCGCTCCCTGTGCTAGCTCTTGCTCCACGGAAATTGACAGTCCAAGAGTAGATGTATAGGCCGTTCTCATATTTAACTGATGCATTGCTGATAGACTTAATCAATAATCTTCCAGAAGGCACAGATTTAATATTGCTCTGCGTAATAGTCGAGTCAACTAGAGTCGTTTTAGAGCTACATACTATTTTTGCATCGTAATATTTATAAAATGGCCAAACATTTGCTTTTACGAGCGATGGTATGCTTATTTGACAGATAGGTGCTGCAATATCAATTACCGGAGGAGTCGTTGTATCAAATGGGGTTGTCGCTGGGTTTGGTTTTGTAGCATCATTCGTTGTCTCAATCAAGTATGGATAAGGCGCTGGCTCGTTACCAACTGCATCGATGTTTGTTATCGCTCCAGTCTTCAAACCAAGCCTATCGACAATACCGGCACGGATCTTTGACTTGTTCCATTTTTGTTTTTGCGGCACAATCTCCACGTCCCAATAATATTCTTTATTACTGCCTTGTACTGTCTGTGTGCCATCAGGGTTATTGACGCGCACGCGAACAAGTGGGAAAGAAGAGTCATTAAGCCAATACCTATCTGAATAAATTAAATCACCATTATCAATAGTGTGGTCATTAATCCCATTTTCGGAATAACAAATAATCCTGCCGTTTATTGGTTGGTTAATTTTCATATAAATTGCGTTAAATATTTGGCCAGGTTTTTTTGGTAATGTTAACTGGTGTGTTTGCAATACCCCAGCTTTAAAACTACACCTTGGCCCGTATGACCCAAATGTCAACGAATCAGTTTGCGGCATTAATTGAGCTGCACTAATTGACGAGGGATACGAAATCGGCGAATCAGTAGTCGATGCTACAGATGGGTAAGGAGTATGCGGTACGACATCGGTGTCTTCGGTTAGACCGGATCCGTACAGATTTGCTGGCCCATATATGTAGTTGCTATCCGTCATCATTGTTTGATAGTAAGTTGTATAAAAGAACGGATTGGTTTTATGTGTTGACATAATATATGGTAAAAGACCGTTGATAGACTCGCCTCTTTCAACCTGTTGTTTAATTGTACCCGTAACTTGACTGAAATTAACGTTGCCATTCAAAAAACTTTTTTGAACTGTACGATTTAATGTAGGGATTAGATATTCCCATGTTTTAGAAGATAGGTCCTTATATTTGGATGATGCCATGGTTTCATCGCATTTTTGTGTAATATTCAATAATTCACAAATATCGCTAAAAATCGATCCTGAAGACATACGATAAAACTTGTTTTGGCTTCGAAATATATCATTAGGTATCTTTAGCTCTTTATAAGCTCCGTAGTGCACACCGATTGACGACACAATGTCGCCATATGAATGCACAAATAAAACTCGATCTGACTTATGGCCGGTTGCCGCATCAGTATTAAATGCTCTCAGCTTATCGCGAGTGGCAATTTGATTGTTGGAGTTATTATTTTTTGATGCTTCTGAAGCGAATAGTCCCATACCGTTGAAGTAGACTATTCTCTTAAGATTGTATGGATTTTCAACTGTATTATTGCTGTTAAGAGTCAGCAAGCCACTTCCACCGATCTGAGATAGATAGCCGCCTAATGAATGCCCGGTGATGTATATGTTATATTGCTCACTTGGGTCTAAGCCTTCGTTGTAGGCCTTACCAATTCGTAAAGCGTATTGCTTTGCAAATTCATCTTGTTTTGTATTGTTTTTTAATCCATAGGATCCATCAATTGCAACCCAATCCATCAAATCGCCTAAATCGGTGCCTCTGTATGCAATCACTATATCGCGCGATAAATCATTCTTAAAGGTTACAGCTGAAATTTTGCCATAATCATTGCCAGGATTTTGCGTTGGTGATTCGAAGAACTCAACTGCATCCCAATTTTTCAAGAAATTTTGATTAGCTGATTCAATATTTGCTAATCCACTAAAGTAATATTCTTGACCAGGGTTTTTATTTACCACCAAGGCCGTAAAAATATTATTTCCGATATTAACTAAAACATCGCTAGGAGTATCAATTTTCTTTTCAAGAAA
Source organism: uncultured Saccharimonas sp. (SeqCode) (assembly GCA_964407205.1). Taxonomy (GTDB): domain Bacteria; phylum Patescibacteriota; class Saccharimonadia; order Saccharimonadales; family Saccharimonadaceae; genus UBA1547. Next base: position 993 of record CAYOUQ010000003.1, on the reverse strand, counting down.
ACTCGCCTCGTAATCTGCTCCAACAATTTCGTTATCTGTATACATATATTGGCCTGGATATTCACTACGACTTGCCACCAGGCATGTTTTTTGATCTTCGGTGAGTGTCTCGACGGTTGTATTAGTCACCATCGTCTTGCATCGAGTTATTAATGGTGTAATACTACCATCCTTGTAGTAGTGTGATCTTATATGCAACGGGCTTTCCGCTGTGTCACCTGGATGAAATGGGTTTGCAATCCCCACAACCTCAGATGGAGTCTCGTACGCCAAGGTAGCAAACATTGCCAAATCGTCCTCACTGACACTATAGTTGCCGCCAGTCATGACATTATCAGTTGATAATACAGCCGAATTTCTCTTAAACAATGCCAGATCAAATAATGAATTTGGGAAGAAAAGAATTAATAATAATACTAATACTGCAACACTAACAAATGCCAGTAACCACCTATTCACTGGCGATTTTCTAGCTCTTTTTGCGTGAGCTGATATCGGAGCCCTGGATTTTACTGACTTTTTTATTAATACACTTTTAGCTTTGCGATTAGAATTATTTGTCTTTGCTTTACTGTTTACGGCTTTGTTTTTCGTTATTTTTCTTTTTACCATCACTAACCCTTTGTTAATTATTTGATACATTAACATTACCATATTACGATGAAAAAAAATAGTCCCGACCAACTAACCGAATATGCAAAATACATACTAACAAATGACTCGTATGATGAACAAATCAAACTTGTAAAGAATATCGATAGCGTGTTTGTAATTCGAAATCGAAAACTAGAAGTAAGTTAGTCAATCAAAATTTACAAATAATCACATTAGTTTCTTAAGTTGACGCTCACAGAACACGATAATGATATTTTACGCACATAAACCATAGATTGTATGGTCTGATGTTTTTTTCAAACCAAAAAACAGAGGTGCATTTTTGCTTCAGAAGACGGTCATAGAACACGGTCTTCACCTCTGTTGCTTGGCTTGGCT
>CAYOUQ010000002.1:17774-67662 GCA_964407205.1 uncultured Saccharimonas sp. (SeqCode) | reverse complement strand
ACTTGCACCATAAGCGCGTTTGATTTATAGTAATAATCAAACAAACAGGTGCCAGAAACGCCCTCAGTAATGGGGGCGTTTTTGTTTACTACGATTGTTTATTGTGATATAAAAGTAATATGGAAAAAGATGGAAAAAGTTACACAGGTGGCATAAGCCCATCAGGGGATTATATTAATCCAAATACTGGTGAGGTTGAATTTACCCAGTCGGATATTGAATGGAACAAAAATATCAGAAAATATGTCAATGAACAAACAGGAGAGGATCTGGAGGGTGAAGAATCAGATGGGCAAGATGATTCTGAAGTGCCCGTAACTACTGATGTTAAAAGACCGACACCTCAAGTTCCTGGACAAATAGTTATGCCAGAATTTAATGATGGTACTATGACGTCATATTCTCCAGAGCCAGAGACAGTGGAAAAGTCAGATTTATCACAAGGGTCAACTCAGACAGATGAACAAGAAACTAAGCCAGACGATACTGTTCCAAAAAAGGTCTATAAATACAAGGCATCAGATCTTTTATGGGCTGATCATATAGCTGAGTCGACAGGTCAATCCTGGAAAACTGTTTTACTCGAACATGGCATAAACCCTGACGATGTTGACACATCGGACGTTACTTTATAGCTTGTAGCATCACACTAAAGGATGTTTTAATTATTTGGTAAATTACTATCGAATGATAGCAAGTAAAGATAAACAGATAAATGTATACAACCCAAGCCAGCATACGCTATAAACAGCAGCCATTAGGCCGTCTTTAATTTTATGGTCAAAAAACAAAGCGACGGATTTACCAAAAACCAGTCCGCCAACAACAGCTGCTGACAGCGAAAACAACAGCAACATAGCGAATGGTGCAATTATGTTATTGTTACCGAATAGTCGATCCCCATTTTGCATAATAGTTGACACTAAAAATATGTATACTGTAGCAAAAAACGTGTTTCGAAACGTAATATAAATTAGCTTCTTGTTCATACTATTATTATATTATACTATTAATTTTACGATATGTACTACGCAAGCTATAATAAAAACATTACTAATTAACTGGGGGTTGTATGAAAGAAAACATGTTAAAAGATTTAGTAGGTAAGGATGTGGTGGTATCAATATCATTTGGCGAATTGACTGCTGGGTCCCCGCGTGGACTTGGGCAATTTGCCGATGCCCTTTTAGATGACCGATCAACCCTAGCATTTGTGTTAAAGGGGAAATTGCAGGAATTTGACGACAAATTCATCAAACTGGACGATGGCACAGTTATATCGTTAATGTATGTCAGGTTTATTAAACTTGCCTAGCTGATACCAGATAATACTATGCTTAATAATGTGAGCATGATTCTGTTGATATGAAATTAGATAAAAAGTCTGGTGAATCATTTTTCAAAATCAATTTTTTAAAACGCTTATGAAATGATATAGTTATTAATAGTGAAGGTAACTAAAGTAAAAATTTTCAGTAAGGTTCGCCTTAGGGCGAAAAAAATTGCACTGGCTTCTTCAGCTATTATTTTTTGTCATTAATTGCGGTATTTATTAAATCACAACTACCAAGTAATTATCCAGAATTACCAAAATCAAACGATTATAAAATGGTCTCTGGGGTTGATTATGTGCCAAAGGAAGTTATTGCACTGGCTGATTCTCTGGAACAGGCTAAACAAAAAGCACAAGAATATAATATAGAACTAAAATCCTATTCGCACGGAGTGGCAGTTTTTTTGGCTGAAAATCCTGAAGAGGTTGTCAAGTCTAGTAAGCAAAATGTCAGCTTTAACCGAAAATATAAAACTTACCAAGATAATACACCAAACGTAAACATTCAAGAACTGGCCACAAATAATAGTATTGGCTTGTGGCATCATAAAGAGATTTATACAGACAAGGCTTGGGAATATTCGACAGGCGAAGGTGTCACGGTCGCCGTCATTGATACTGGAATTGACGTTGACCATCCCTCGCTTGCTAATCGAATCTCGGATTTATCCTACAATTCCGAATCTAATCAGATTGGGAAACAGTATGTCGTCGATGATTATGGTCATGGCTCGCATGTAAGTGGTATTATTGCTTCGTCGATATGGACAAATGGAGGTATTACTGCTTCTGGTGTAGCGCCTGATGCTGAAATCTTATCAATCAAGGCAAATACAGACGATGGATATTTTGAATCCGTATCACTTTTACGAGGCATTAATTATGCTGTAGATAATGGTGCTGATGTTATTAATATGAGTCTTGGTAGAATATATTATGCTGGTCCAGATGAGGCCGAGCATCAAACAATCATAGATGCAGTCGACAGTGGTGTTACGATAATTGCTTCTGCAGGCAATGACTCAATTGATCACGCTGGCTTTCCAGCAAGTTATCCAGAAGTGATTGCAGTCTCGTCGACAGGCCAAAATTATAGATTTGATTCGAGGTATTCAAACTATGGTCCAGAAATTGATGTTGCTGCACCTGGGACAGATATCTACTCTATAGATTATTTGAGTGAAAATCCTATTAAAATGACAGGAACATCAATGGCTTCGCCTGTTGTGGCTGGAGTTGCCGCATTGGTTGTATCGCAAAACCCAACTTATACTCCAGCAGATGTGCGTACAGCTTTATTAGGATCGGCCCAGGAAGCAGGTGTACTCGGCCGGGATGATCGTTATGGTAGCGGTTTAGTCAGTGCTTATGCCACTCTTTTAGATCCATCTGAACTGTTGGATGCAACCTATAATTTAATGGGTAACGAACAAGATCCAATTATCGCCAAAGTAGCAACAGGCAGTAAATTAATACGACCAGAAATATATGTTGATGGGCAAAATTATCATGAATGGTATAAAAATCAGGAACTAACAATACCATTTGATTTTTCCAGCGCGATACAAGAAGACACAGCGCTTTATGAGGGAACTGCCGAATTAACTAGTGGATCATGGCTCAAAGAGTTTCCTGATGAAAACTTCCGTGGATTTGTGATGAGAGAGGTTAGTGCAGCCAGTGAGCTTAGCGAGATATCAGCGGCCCAGATGGAACAATTAAGTGGTCGCAAATATAACACGCTAGTCCTAGCCCAAAAGAACATCAAAGATCTAACAGGAATTAAGTATTTTACAAATGCTAGGAGACTCGATTGTAGTTATAATAGTTTAACCTCCTTGGATTTATCGAATAATCCAAAAATGTTAGAAGTAATATGTGGTTATAATAATTTAACATCTGTAAATGTTACTAACAACCAAGCGCTTATAAACCTTAATCTATTCGAAAATAATATTGAAACCATCGATATTTCAGCGAATACTGCACTTAATAATCTTGATGTAAGATTTAATGGTATGCAATCTAACGATGATGTTATTGGCTGGCAAGATATTGGTTTGGTTTTGGATGATACATTTATCTTTAACCCACAAGTAGTTGCGTTTCTTCAGCAACCTTTTTCACAGACCAATGAATATGGCGGGCAACTAACATATCTTTCTGTTTATGCGAATTCAAAAAGTGGCACGACAATAAAATATCAATGGTACAGCAACACTACACCAACAAATTCAGGTGGCACGCTAATTTCGGATGCAACATCTTTGATGCTAGATAACGAGTCATGGTATGGCAAAATTGGAACATATTATTATTACTGTGTGGCGAGCGCAGAGAAAGACAGTGTAGTTGTGGCGAGCGTTGCTAGCGAAGTCGCCGAAGTAACGTACTATGATCAAGCATATTTTCATGATGCGGCACTCCCAACGACCAACGCAGTTTTCGTTACGTCAACAGGTGGCGATATCATGAAGGGTGTTAATTTGGGTAGTTACGAATTAAATCAGATAACCATTGATACTCTTCCAACACCAAGAGCTTTAATTGCGGGTGTAGATTATGAAATAAATGAGGAATTGTCATATGAAACTACAAAACATTATGTATTAAAAGAAGCCTTCTTGGAATCGCTACCTCTTGGAACTTATCATATAACATTTGATATGATTGGTGGTGGTGGTGGTGGAACAGACCCTGTTTTGAACCTAACAATATCAGACCAAAAAGTTCCGATTTCTGGTGACATATATATTTATGGCAATATGGAAATAACTATGCCTGGCAAATATATATGGGCAGATAGTTCCGGTGTTACACCTTATCCAGGTGTTGAATTTAATTGGCAGTGGTCGCGATCCGAGACGATTGATGGCATTTTCGTTCCAATAGGAGACGCAAATTCTAATGGCTACACAGTTCAAAGCACTGATATTGGTTATTACCTCCAACTTACAGCAGTCGCTACTGGAGCTTATAGTGGCCAAGCTACATCAAATAAAATCTTTGTTAAAGAAACAGCCCCCGTACTTGAAAGTATTGAAGTCACTACGCCGCCTGACAAAACTGATTATATCTTTGGTGAAACATTTGACCCCACTGGTTTAGTTGTGACAGCTAAATACAATGATAATACTAGTAGAGTAATTACTCATTACACAATGGATATAAAACCTGGTGAAACTCTTTATTATGATTTTGGAGCAGTTCGTAAAAATATATCCATTTATTACATTGAAGATAGTACATATAAAAGCACATATTTTTACATAAGCTTAAAACCTTCCGTGCCAACCGAATTAACTTCTGAAATCTTTAATATCGATCAAGCAAATAATCTAATAGGTAAAATTCCCGAGAATACAACAGTCGAAACGATTTTGAGTGGTTTAAATGAAAAACCAAGTCAATATTATAATTATATTTTATTTGAACAGAATGAATTCACACTGGCTTGGTTCGATATCGTTGGCACTGGTACTAAGGCTTCAATTAGGGACTGGTTAGCTTATGATGGTAATACACTAATTCGAACCTACGATACTGTGGTTAAAGGTGATACCGATGGTGATGGTGCAATAACTGCTGGTGATGCCTATGATATAATTCTACATTCAATCGGGACTAAATCATTAACAGGTGCATATTTACAAGCTGCAAAGATTAATTCAAGTGAAGAGGTCACTGCTGGTGATGCCTATGATGTGATTTTACACAGTATTGGCAAAAAGGAAATATTATAGGGAGGTATGAATATGCTAAAGAATATTAGGTGTCTTAGGGTCATGGCCTCAAGAGTAGCATTGTTTATAATATCTGTATTATTCTTAGGCGTTTCAAGCGTTGGTGCAACGAGTAGCTTTACAAGCACACTCAGTCCCAGTAAAAGTAGTGTTAGGGTAGGAGAAACTTTTACAGTAGCTATTACTTTATCAGGACTTGATAGTGATGGTTTAGGTAGTGCCAACTACGATGTTGGATTTAATGATAACCTTTTCACTTATGTTTCAGTGTCTGGTAGCGGAGTAATAAAAAATTTAGTAGGCAGTACAGTAAAACTTGGTTTTGCTGATGGGACAGGTGGTGAAGCACCAAAGCAGAATGGAACATTTGCGAGCCTAACATTTACAGCAAAATCGACCGCATCAACGGCATCTGGGGCCTTTTCTTTAACTAGTGCTGGGACAAAGAATAAAAATGGGGATAATATTACAAGTATAAATTTAGGAACAAGTGTTGGAATATTTGTTCCCAGAACCGATGCCTACTTAACAAGTTTAAGTTTATCGTCTGGTAGTCTTAACCCAGCATTTAGCACCGACACGACGAGTTATACGGCAACAATCGATGCACCTAGCGTATCCATAAATGCAACAGCGGTAGAAGGGGCAACTATAGCAGGCACGGGGTCAAAAAGCCTAAACTATGGTGACAATAGTTTTAATATAATAGTAACGGCTGAAGATGGCACGACCCAAAAAAACTATTCATTAAAAATAACCAGGCCAGATAACAGAAACACCGATAGCAAGTTAAAAAGTCTAACAATTAGAAGCTATAACCTAAGTTTTGACCCAGCAACAACAAATTACAGTGTTACCCTGCCAAGTAATATAGATACTTTTTTCGTAACTGGCGAGGTTAATAATTCCAAATCGAGTATTGTCTATTATCCAAACCAAAGTATAAATCTTGATTATGGACAAGCAGCCACTATCGCAATAACCGTAACGGCAGAAAATGGCGGTCAGACCATATACAGAGTAACTGCGACTAGAAAAGATGATAGAAGTACAAACAATGACTTAAAGGAGCTGTCAGTATCAGATACTGATATTAGGTTTAACGGTGGGGTATCATACACCGATACCGTCGAGAACAATATTACAAGTGTTAATATTTCAGCTACTGCCAGCGATTCAAAATCAACTGTTGCTGGTATTGGCAGACAAGAATTGAGAGAGGGAAGTAACGTTTTTAGAGTAACTGTAACTGCAGAAAACGGCAGCCAAAAAATATATACAATCACAATAATTAGAAATGCTAAAAATGGCGTAAGCCTAAATCTGTCTATTGTAAATACTTTAAAGTCATTAACTATTGAAAACGTTTCGTTGAATTTTAGTGCTGACAAAACCATTTATAACATAAGCGTAGAAAACAATGTGACCGACCTAAAGGTTAATTATGAATTAACCAATAATAAATCATCGGCAGTTATAGAGGGAAAAACTACACTTAAGGTTGGATCTAATCTGATAAAAATTATTGTAACTGCTGAAAATGGCGATTCAAAGATATACTTTTTGTATGTTGAAAGAAGGATTGCAAGAACAGTAATTGAAAATGACGAAAATACGATTACTGGTGAAATAAGTAACAAAACCGGAGACCCAGATATATACATTATCGTCAATTTATCAGACGCTAACAAAACTATATCGACTGAGGTTTTAAAGGCTTTATCAGAATCAAATAAAAGGCTTATTTATGAGGTCGTGAATGATAGTAATGGGACCATATATTCCATCACAATAGACGGAAGCAAAATGGATAATTATAATAATCCATTAAATTTCAACATAACATTTAAAAGTGATTACCAACCAATATTGCAAGGTCTTGTTAAAGATAAAAAATATCTACCGATAAATATTAAACATAATGGCAAGCTTCCGGTTGGAACTATAATAAAAATTTTCATTGCCGACAAGTTTAACACATCTGAAAAACCACTACATTTATATTATTTTAATACTAAGACTAATAGTTTAGAGTTGATACAAGAAAAAGTTCAAGTTATTGATGGATATGTAAATTTGCAACTTGATCACGCCTCAGAGTACATATTGTCAGATAACGCTTTGAAGATTTCAGAGGGATACCCTTTCTGGACTATAACACTAATAGGTATTGTCGTTGGTTTAACAATAATATGTTCAATTATAGCTATAGTTGTCATTAAGAAAAATAAGACTTCTCATAATCAGGATATAAAGTTACCTACTAGTATAAATGGTGGTGTATAAGATTATTTAAATTGATAAAAAATAGAGATAGTATTTATCTCTATTTTTTATGGTGGGGGTGGTTGGAATCGAACCGACTACCAAGACGTTATGAGCATCCTGCTCTAACCGATGAGCTACACCCCCTCGTCGGAATTCACCTATGAACTCGTTTTGCCGCAGGCGGCAAAAGCATCGTTTTATCGGTGATTCCTCCTCTCAATATAACAAACAGCTGAAGCTTGGTTTGTTATATTGCTCAATTGCAATACAATGCGATTGCAAGGGTTATTATAGCGTAAAGCGTGGTTTTGGTCTATAATTATAGGTTGAAAAGTATGAATAAAATAAACATTCGCAGAATTTACTACCAGATTCGCCACAAATACTTAACATTAAATAATGTGGTTATTGTGGTGGCATTAATGATAGCTGCTGGTTGGGTGTGGGGGTCACTAGATGTTATGCAGCGAAATTACAAATTGCAGAAATCGTTAGATGATAAATCCAGGCAGCTAATTGTTGCTCAGTTGGCAGTTGAAACTGAGAAATTGCAGCAGCGTTATTACAAAACATTAGAATATCAAGAACTGGCGGTCCGACAGAGATTAAATCTGGTATCGCCTGGAGAAAATGTTTTGATATTACCGTCAAATTCCGAAGAGGTAAAATCAGCTGGTAAAAAAAAGATAACTGACCCGACGGTCGATGCGCCAACCAGTAACTTTACACAATGGATGAATTTTTTGCTGGGTGGGAATAGTAAAAGCTTGTCAAAATAAGCTTGTAATACTTAATCATATCTGTTAATATTAAACACACGGCGCGGGGTAGAGCAGTCTGGTCAGCTCGGATGGCTCATAACCATCAGGTCGCAAGTTCAAATCTTGCCCCCGCAACCAAGATAAGCAGTCATCGAAAGATGACTATTTATTTTGGACGTGTGCAAAATTTGAACTTGCGACCTCGCGCTAGTATACTAGCGCGGTCGTTGGTATCGCCTTCGGCTCCTCCGCTCTTTCGCAAAAATAAGTAAACTGATTTTTGCTTCAATCACTACGCCAAATCCACTCCCCGCAACCAAGATAAGCAGTCATCGAAAGATGACTATTTATTTTGCTAACATAATTTACTAGCAGCTACTCGTATTGCTTCGGACCATGTCAAAAAGGCGTGTGGTGTGTTGGCTATATCTTTGGCCGTCATTTCAAATTGTACTGCCAACACCAGTTCTTGAATCATCTCGCCGGCATGTGGAGCGACAATTGAAGCTCCAACAATGACGCCATGGCCATTGACGATAATTTTTACAAATCCTTCGCTGCAGTCTGAAGTGTTACTGCGGGCTATGATATTAATTGGGGCAACAGCAGTTTTAACCGACATTCTTCGTTTTAAACATGCTTCTTCGGACAATCCCACACTGGCAATGCCCGGGTTAGTGAATACTACCTCTGGAATAGACAAGTAGTCCAAACTAATTTTGCTGCGTCGAAAAATATTGTTGACGGCGACCTGGCTTTCTAACAGGGCAGTGTGAGTGTGGCTGTTGTGCCCTATACAATCACCAGCTGCATAAATATGGCTGTTGCTGGTTTGCAGAAAATTATTAACAGTGATACCATTTTCAGTGTATCTGACACCCGCGTTTTCAAGTCCCAAATCCATCGTGGGCATTCGACCGGCGGCAACTAGGATTTCATCAACTCGAATCGATTTTTCGGTGCCAGCTCGCGACAAAATTACCCGTTTTGCTAAACCGTCTTTCTCGATTGATACAACTTTTGAGTGCGTCAGACATGTTACACCTTTTTGATCGGTCAAAATGCGAGCAATTGTTTCGCCAACCTCTTTGTCGCGTCCAGGTAAAATACGATCAGACTGTTCAGCAATGTATACTTTTGTGCCAAAGATTGCCATTAACTGAGCAATTTCAACACCACTTTCGCCGCCGCCAATGATTAATAAAGTCTTCGGTGGGCGAATCGTTTCAAAGATGTCTCGTGGGGTAAAATAAGCTGTATTGGCTAACCCTGGAATGTTTGGGATGACCCACACTGCACCAGTTGCAATCAAAAAACTGCTGGCCGACAAATGGCGTCGATTCACGCTAATCTCGTTCGGTGACAAAAAATGGGCGGAACCACAAAAGGTATTTATCCCACGATTCTCGTAATATCGTCGGTTACCGCCTGCACCAGTTCGTCTTACAGCCAAATCTTTCCAATCACGAATTAAAGGGTAGTTGTATCCAATCATTGATGACCTAAGGCCGAATCGTCCGGCGTGTTTTGCTTCGTCGTAAATATTTGCGGCGTGTAACAAGGCATTAATTGGCACATCACTAAAATTAGCAGCCTCACCACCAAAAACTCCAGATTCAATAATCGCGACTCGTTTGCCTTTTTCGGCTGCAATCGTAGCAGCCAAACTGCCACCGGCTCCACTGCCGATAACAATCAGGTCATAATCAAATTCGTGTTTTGGCATTCTACTCTCCTTTTAGATTGTTATATGGCTTTGCGTGTATAAATAAGCTGCCTCTGGGTCAAACAGTTCCAGGCTTTTGGCCGCAATGCGACGAATATCATGGCTGGTTACTTCAGGTCGATCATCTAGCCATTTTACAACCTCATTACATACTGATTTTGCGGTTGACTCAGCTTGACCTTCGGGTCGGCGAGCGCTTAAGCATGCCTTTACGATGCTGTTAAATAACTTATCTCGGTCAAACCTTTCAACTACCATTGGTTTTTTTGGTTTCATCATAGACCTGCCACCGTATTCGAGAATATCTCGTTAATAAATACATAAAAAGTTAGCACTATCAGTCCGCCCCCAGCAGTAAACTGCAAAAATCGTTTATTTGTTTCACGCCATTTTTGAATTTTGCTAATACTATGACCGCTGCTGATTAATATCCAGACGACAATTAGCGAAGCCATTGACATCAACGTATAGATGCCTATTCCGGCCAACTGCCAATTTGACGGCATCTGTGATATGACCAAACCTGACATTATGGTTGGTGCAATGATAAATAATAACTCTGCAAACACACTGCTTAGACCCAAGCCAAAGGCTTCGGCACTGGATTTGGTAGATTCGGCTCGGCTGGATAAATAGTTGGCAACAGGACGAGGAACCCAAAGGGTTGTTCCGGTGTTTTTTTGATAATAAAACAGCCAAATGGCGATAGCCACACCCGCCGTTAGCCCGCAGGCGGCAGTCCAAGCAATCTGTGGTACATCACCCTTAAATATGCTAATTGACACCAAAACAGCGTCCGCCAGCAGCAACATTGTCATTATTGCAGCACCAAAAACAAAACCAGTCGATAATTTTAATAATCGTTTTTGAGAACGATGTACCCCCAAAGTGTGAGCACTCAGCAATGTTAAAACGCTGATACTAAGTTGAAAGCTGGCGTGTACCAGGGCGGCCAAGACAACAACTGCGATTGAAGTGTATAAATCCATTTTTATTTTTTTATTATTCTCCACTCTAATTTATAGCATAATCACTATAAAATCGCAAAAACTACGGGGTAATTGTCAAAAAGGTATTGCTTTTCCATCATGTTTATGCTAATATAGTATTGTTAGATAATAAAAACAAAAAGGAAGCAAAAATGAGTCCAGAAACAAATCAATTAGACCTTGCATCGTGGAACCAACCACGCAGCACAGAACAATTGCAGGAATTTATATCACGCCGTGAATCTGAAATAGATCAGATTGAACAATAAATAATTTGTAATAGCTATTGATTGGGTTATTATTACTATGAATAGCGAAAAGTCTGAGCATATTACTATTTTAGAGCAGTTGTTTGAGAGCTTGCCCAGTAAATCGGGCATCAAGCGAATCCTTGATGCCGGAAGCGGCAAGACCAGTCTAAACTGTTTACTAGATTATTATCCAGACGCAACCGTTGATGCGGTCGTTTTTCCTGGGGATGAGCGAAAAATTAAATCGGTTACAGAAAATGTTAAAGGCGAAAACTTTCGGTTAATTGAGAAGGACATTTGCTCGGATAGTCTGCCTGGTGAGTATGATTTAGTGTTAGCGCATCTGTTATTGGGCGAAGCTGTAAAATGGGGCAACTCTTTTTCAGATTTGCTTGATAGCCTATTGAGCATTAAGACTAGGTATCTAGTAATTGTGGACTTTTTAGAGGACCCATCGGTTAACTATTCATTCCTAGAGGAAGACTTAAAAAGAAATAATCGCAAAATATTAAACAAAATCCAGATTGCAAAGCAAGAGCCCCAAGAATTTACGGGCAAGAAAGGCCAAGAGTTTGTTGGTAAAACTTACGTTGGCTATGCGATTTTATAAGGCTTGAGGGCGCCAAAATACATCCCGCTAGTGCTATAATTAAGATGTGATAAAACGCCAGTTGATTATTAGTCGTGGCTTTACGATCGTAGAGCTGTTAGTTGTAATCGTAGTTATTGGTATTTTGGCCGCAATATCAATTGTTAGTTATTCTGGGTTCCGGAAGCAGGCAACTATTGCCTCATTGAAATCTGACTTGGATAGCATACAGAAACAGTTGGATATGTATCAAGTTGAGAATAGTGAATATCCTCAGACACTAAACTGTAGCCAGCTGCCGCCAAGTAATAGCAAATGTCTAGAATTGAGCCATGGCAATAGAGTTGATTATTACCGAGCCTTTACTGGGCCTTCCAGATACTATATGACTATCTCAAATGGCGAAGTTGCCTATAATTTTGGCAGTGGACAACCTATTGCCGATGGCCGTGATATTGGTGCAGGCTATGTATCAAAAAGCTGTCCGATAAATTTTGTGCCCGTTCCGGCTAATGGTGCTTTTGGGACAGTTAACGATTTTTGTGTGATGAAATATGAGGCAAAATGGAATGTCAATAAGGTAACAACTGGGCCAAGTGGCGTTCCTATTAAATCTATTTCCCAAACAAGCGCAATCGCCTCAATTGCTGCTAGCGTTACTGACTGTCCTGGTTGTCGGCTAATATCCGAAGAAGAATGGTTGACGATTGCTAACAACGTCATCAATGTTGATAGTAATTGGAGTGGTGGAACGGTTGGATCTGGCTATGTGTTTAGCGGTCATAACGATGCTAATCCCGTCTCGTTACTTTCAGCAAGTGACGACAGTGATAATTACTATGGTACGCTTGATTCGTCTGGCGATTCTGGCGTCACTGGCTCTATGATTGGCAATTCGCAGCGTCGGACTTTGAACTTATCAAATAATGAGATTATATGGGACTTTGCTGGTAATATTGCCGAAATCACCAGCGGAAAAATTACTAATCAACCCGGGCTATCATCAGACTCAACGTACTCACCAAGTTTAAAAGAGTGGGATAATAACCTATTGCTAAATGGTGAAATGCCTTTGAGCGCCTTACCGCCTGGGGGATATAATTCATCAAAAGGGATTGGAAAATTATCATCAGCGTACAATCAGGCAGTATTAATGTCATTTATACGTGGAGGATCCTATACAAATAAATCGGTAGCTGGGGTATTTTCTCTCAATTTTCTTCAGACTGATTACAGCACACCCAGTAATGGTTTCCGCACCACCTGCGACCCCACCATCTAAACCTTGCAAGGACGAACCTTGCAAATCAACTTTTTATTGTATAATATATTTATATGCCCAGCCGTAACACTTTAAAACTAGATATTTCAGACAGCTATTATCACGTCTATGGACGCGGTAACAATCGCCGAAAAATATTTCGTGACCAACAGGATTTCTATTATTTTATTAGTCTGTTTGAGCGACATTTATCGATTAATGAAAGGCAAGACAAATCGGGTCGTAGCTATCCACACTTGCGTGGTCAAATCGAACTGTTGTGTTATTGCTTGATGAGTAACCATTTTCATATCTTGTTGTATCAAGTTGAACAAGGTGCGATGTCGCGGCTGATGCGAGCTATTATGACCAGCTACGGTTGTTACTATAACAAAAAATATAAGTCGTCTGGTCCGATTTTTGAAAGTCGATACAAGGCGTCGCTGATAACTAGCGATGAATATCTGATGCATATTAGTCGATATATTCATTTGAATCCCGGTGATTGGCAGGCCTACCCTTATTCTAGTATCCACGCCTATTTTGGAGTTGGACGGCCAGAGTGGTTAAGCCCAGAAAAGGTGATTGACTTGTTTGGATCGACTCCAGTTTATGCAGATTTTTTAGATGATTATGTTGATTATAAAAAATCGTTAAATGTTATAAAAGCCGAATTGGCAAATGATATTGGCAAATAACAGATAACAAAAAACATATAATAACATAAAAAGTTAATTTGCAAGGTTCGTCCTTGCAAAGCTTGTAAGGAATGCAAATTTAAAGACGGCCTTAGGGGCCGTCTTTGGGTGTCTTGGTGCCTACTTTGTCTACTTACTGTGTAAGCGCCGCCTTCTTATTCGATAATTGCTGTCGGTCCCACACATGTCCTTTTGGATTTTCATGTATGTTTCGATGGCTTCGGGCAGCTGGATGGGGTGACAGGCAGCTATTAGCATGCCTATCGGGATACCATCCCTTGTTACCTCCAGGCAGTAACGCCATTCGGTTATGGTTTTTCCCTCCGTTGTTTGCCGTTCGGTTAGAACAGCGAACCTTGTTGCGATCGCCATCATCAGGCTCTCAAGCAGGAGGCTCACTGACATGCAAAGGCTGGAGATACTCATTCCCAACGAAAATGGGGATGGATCAATACCGTTTTTACGTAATTTTATGATAACCAGTAAAAACGTTATCCATGCTAGTGCAGATAAACCGAAGGTATACCAAGACGTTAAATATACCCTTCTTTCAATTTTAGTCAATTATTACACCTCCTTTGGTGTAAGTATTCATACAGCAGATTGAGAACTGATGTAAGTATGAATATTATAGCATATAACATGGTCTTTTGTCAATATGTATTGCTTATGGTTGACATCTGGGCCCTATCTTTGCTAACATTGTCGCACAAATCAATAAAATGATTGATTGTATATTCCGCATTAGCTCAGTTGGAAGAGCGCCCACCGGTATTCCCGGGAGGTCGAGAGTTCGAATCTCTCATGCGGAGCCACGAGGTTCCTGCCGCCAGGCCTTCTGCGACGAGACGTTGTTGCGAGGCCAATCACGGTGGCAGGAACCTAAAAAAGGTCGTGTAGCTCATTGTGGTAAGAGCACCGGTTTAGTACCCGCGTTGAGGATGTTCAAATCATCCCACGACCACCAGCGGTTGGCTGAAGAAGTACAGTTTTTATCGGGAGCGGACGCTTCCAACTGTGCGAAAAGCAC
Source organism: uncultured Saccharimonas sp. (SeqCode) (assembly GCA_964407205.1). Taxonomy (GTDB): domain Bacteria; phylum Patescibacteriota; class Saccharimonadia; order Saccharimonadales; family Saccharimonadaceae; genus UBA1547. Next base: position 53,013 of record CAYOUQ010000002.1, on the reverse strand, counting down.
GAGGTTGTGCTTGCAAGCAAAAGAAACGAAAAATTCTGCTTGCACCGCTTCGGTCAACTGCTCTACTAAAACACAGCCTCATTTTGTCATCGACGAAATGAGGCTTTTCTCTTTTTCGGAGAATAAAATTAAGTTGACTTTTAAAAGAAAATAGTGTATTATGACTATAACAGTTTTCAACTGGTCTGTTTTATGCAGGATTAGCTTAAAGGCAAAGTCCAGGTCTGTTCTGTCGCTTCCTGATCACAAGGGCAGGTAAAAAGCAGATTTGGGGTCGGGGGTTCAATTCCCTCCATCCTGCGCCAGGGGGCTATTTGTGTTATCACATCCGAACGGTTTCGTGCCGCTACAGGATGCGCTTGTCCGGAAGGCTGGCGACACGAGTAGTCCTCGCCAAGGCCTATTTTGCAAAAGTTTTCCGAATTGCTGACTGCTTACAAAGTCAGTGAAAGCGTCGAAGACTTAACCAAATTAGGCCACCAACACAATTTGCCCTGTTCGTTACTTCTTTGTAACGGCAGGGCTTTTTCTCATTCATCAGTTTTTGTGGAGCATCTCATGTTAAACTGGTTATATGGCAGATAATAACGACCCTGGTTCGGATGGCGAAGGCAATATTAGCCCGTTTATTTATAGTGATGAGGAGACCGTGGCAGTTCAAGAGGCTATTGCCGGACATGCAGCTGCGCCCGATGAATTAATGACGAAAATCCAGAGCGATCCATTGGTGCATGAATGTGGTGCAGCCATATTTTTCCCGGTGATACGCGAACGAGTTATGGCTGGAGAAAGACCGATAGTTCAAGAACTGGCAACGGGTGCTAGGGCAAGAGCAATGAAGGTGACATTTGAGGATGGGACATCTTATATTATAAAAGCAACTGAAAATAGCCAAGAGCCTGCTATTGCCGAACTGATGGGACAGATTGGTGTTGGACCAAAACAATTCCAGTCGCTGGATGGGCATATAACTGAAGAATATATTGAAGGTACAGCAATAAGCCAACTTGAAGAAGATAGATGTACGCCGGAATTTATGGCTGAAACCGGCAAAAAGATTGGTGCAATGATTAGGGCCGTTCATGACCAGGGGGTTGTTGTAAATGACCAACTGCTAAGTGATGACTGGGGAAAATCACATACCATAGTAATGCCAAATGGTGACGTACGTTTTATCGATTTTGGGGCAGCAATTGATGTACGAAACTACCCTGACCTGTCTGACGAAGCAGTTATGTTGATGATAAAGTCGGATGGCATGGCTATGATGCGCCTACAGATGATGCAAAGTGATGAGCAAGTTCGGGATTACATTGCTGAATATCGAAAGACTCGGTTGATGCAAGACGGTTCAAGACAAGGTGTTATTTCAAGAATTGATGGACAGTTACTAAATGAAGGTTTTTCGTTTTTGTCGATGCGAACCAAGCATATCGGTCCTTTGGCAGGTGGCATAATCGAGACCTTGGACGGGGAAACGAATTAGTATTGGCGTGATATAATTACGCCATGAAGATAACGAAGTATCCTCAGTCTTGCTTGTTGGTCGAATGTTCCGGGCAAAAAATATTGGTTGATCCAAACGTTTTGTTGTGGGACGACAGTTTTTTGACTGATTGGCAGGATGTCGGTGCCGTTTTTATAACTCATAAGCATCGAGACCATTGTTATCCAGAAAAAGTTGCTCAGTTGCAAAATGTAATAGGCGTGAAGGTGTATGCGCCTCAGGAAGTCGCGAACACTTGCCCGCCAGTTAATTATTCGGTTATTTGCGAGGGCGAAGAAGTAATAGTTGGGCAGATTAAAGTCAGGGCAGTGCGGGCGGTTCATGGTTATTTGCCAAATCTAAAAAATGGGGGTGAACCCCAGGAAAACTTTGGGTTTTTGATTGATGATGGGCAGCAAAAATTGTATATAACTGGTGATACGATTTGTTTTAATAGCGATACAAAATGTGACATTATCGCTTTGCCAGTCAGCGGGTGTGCGCTGGTGATGGGCTTGTACGAAGCGCCACTATTCGCTGCAGAGGCAGGTGCAAAATTTATTATTCCGACACACTGGGATCACCCGTCGTATCCAGTCAGTATGAACGAATTAAATCGTTGTATGGATGGGTCGGGGATAAAATATCAGATTTTAGAGGTTAGGGGAACGTTGGAATTATGAGCGAGGGAAAACATCTACTGGCAAAAATTGGGCAATATGCCCTGATAAAAAATCGTGATGGGCAGATTCTGATGCTACAACGAGCTAGATCAAAAACTTGGTGCTTGCCGGGCGGCAGGTTAAACGAAGGTGAACAGTGGGATGCAGCTTTGGTGCGAGAGTTAAATGAAGAACTGGGTATTCGCTTGGCTAATCCCCAGCCCTTTGCGGTTAACGTAATTACCGATCAGTGGCAGACAAAATACTGTGTGTATTTTATGTTTGAAAATAATGATTCCCAAGATATTAAACTAAGCGAAGAGCATTGTGATTATAAATGGGTTGGCATCGGCGATATTGATGACTTGGATATTGAAGATGATAAAGTCCGAGGAGTAGTGAAGCGTGCCGCTTCAAACATTGCGAGCTAGGTGTACTCAGCGTATTATTATGATATGCAAACACGAAAAGCAGCACGGGCGGTAGTAATTGATGAATCAGGCAAAACGGTACTGATTGAAGCTCTTGGCGGGGTTTATTATAAAATTCCAGGTGGGGGTATTGAGGCTGGCGAGACCGAACAACAGGCTGTTATGCGTGAAGTATTGGAGGAGACAGGCTGCAATGTGGAGATTGGCGAAAAAGTTGGCGAGCAGGATTTTTTGTATGAAGACGCCGATGGTGATAAGGCTAAGAACTGGTCAGTTTGTTATTTGGCAAAAAAGATTGGTGAGCAGGGTAAAACTAATTATGATGAGGTTGAAAAAAACCGTTCAATGAAGCCGATTTGGTGCAGTTTTGACGAAGCGATTGCGCTGTTTGACAAATTTGATTATGATTCAGGCGAACTAATACGGCAGAAAATAAATGACCGAGATAAAAAATTTCTAATAATGGCCAGGGAATTATTAAAAACAATTAAATAAAGGACACATCATACTGACATGTTCCAGAGGACTTTTATTTGCAAGGTTCGTCCTTACAAGGAGCTATTCAATAAGTTGTTTGATGTGTTCAATTTGAGAATCGATTTTTGATAACAATGACTCACCGATTTCTTTTTTATCCGGGTCGTCTGATGCGATTAAGCTTTCGGCCAGTTGTCTGGTGGCATTACCAGCTCGTTCCCAGCAATTATCTTCGATTAGTAGTGGCTCTGCCAAGAAACAGTCAAGTATTAGGGCGACCGTTTGGTCTTTGGTTACACCGCCTTCAAGCATTTTTGGTATTAACCTGGCAACGAATTTATTGTTTAGCTCATTCAAAGAAGTGGCATCTTTGGCGTCGTCTTTGAACTCATCAATGTTCGGATATAGTTTTTTATTTCTTGGTAAGCCCTTAACTGGTGCGCTATTTTCCTGCTGTTGGTATTTTTCTGGGTCATTTTGTGGGTTGGCGCCATATTCAGCATCTTTCAGACGCCTGAATAATTGGCAGATTGCAAAGTTTTCATATTTCGCAACGCCGATATGCGGATTACCCCTTTCAACAACTGCAGTTGGGGTTCCGGCAACGGCGTAAGCTAATCGTTCTTCGCCTGGTTTGCGAGTCTCCTCGCCCTTCCATAAATCTAACAGGGCTGTATTGCCGACTTCTTTCAACAGCCCGCCAATGGTCCGGTGCATTTCGTTTCTGGACAAGTATAAATTGATTAATACGCCCGGGTTCATGCCATATTCATACTGTAGTACATCGGTGACTGGACAGCCATCGGCCGCACCGGCGTCATATACGTCTTGTTCGTCAACCAAATCGGCAGGTATTGGCGGTACGTCACCCGTTTTTATTTTTTGATCAACATAATCCCAAGAGCCTTCAGTATTTTCAGGCTCATCAAAAATATTTTCGTATTTTTCCATCTCAGCCGGCGTTATGTTGCCTGAACCAAAATAATCAGATCGTTTATCGACTTCGTCGCGCAAGTGTAAATCTTCAATACTCATGACAATACATTAATACTTTACTAAGATAAACACAAATCTGATAGCTTTCGTGATAACGACTTTGTCTGAAATTAATTAGTAGACAATATTTCGGTATTGATAAAAATTAGTAAGGCCAGTTTGATACAGTACTGTGTACAAAATCAGTAATATAATTCCCCAACAAATCTCGGACACAATTATGAATATCAAATTCTTCCAACCGTGTTTAATCGAGTAAATAATCGGCAAACACAATATCGCCAAACCAGTCAACAGAATAATAATCAGGAACATCATAACTGACATTATCGGATTGTAGCTCATGTTCAAGACGTTGTCGGCCATATACATTATGACTAACGGAATGCCAATCGCGGCAGCAATCATAATATCGGACAGTAGTCCCAATACTACGATTTTTCCGAAATTAACAGGTTCGTTCTTGGAATTTACTGCGACGGTTGTCGGTGCAACGCTTTGGTTTTCGGCTGTGCCGGTATCTGAAGAGCCTACTTCTTGGTTCTCAAGTTTTTTGGCAATTTTGTTTTTTCGAATTATTTTGAACAGTAATATTGATAGCACAACTATGCCGCAAGGAATTAGGATTGATAAGATAATTGAACTGGTGTAAAGCCTTGCCCAACTGGTGGCATACTGACCCTTGACACTGAAGGTCTCATTTTTTGACAGGTTGCTGGCTTCTTTTGTTAGACTGGTATATGATCCAATGTTGCCAACAATATCATCTAGTTTTTCACTTGTGAAAGAGGCATCAGCCGCACCTTCGGCGGTTGCCTTCATCGTGCTATTTGAGTAATTAACTTTGGCCTTGTTTCCGCGAAGTACCAGGTCGCTATCGACATCAACCGCAACCACCAAACTGTTTATCCTGGATGGGACGGCAATTGTTTCGAAATTAAATTTGAATAGGCCCATATTTTCTGTGACATAACCCTTGGCGGCATAGGCAATTATCAAAGCACCAGATCGTTTTGGTTTAACGCTGCTTGGTAGTGTGATTTTAAAGTTTTGGCCATCATTGGTATATTCAGCTTTTTCGTATTCAGCATCACTGTTACTGTATGAATAGTAATAAGATTGGTTATAGTCAGCCTCTTGGTATCTTTTGCAGATTCGGTCGTCGGAATATGTGCCGAGTGTGCTGTCAGTATAGTCATATTCGACACACTCTTCAGGTAATACCATCTGGTAAATTGCAATTTCACTTGGTGTGACTTTTGGCAAACTAAATGAGTAGTCAGTTTGGTCCTCTTCGCCGCCATTAGTAAAGGCAAGCTTGGCATAGACTATGGCCTCACCATTACCTCGGAATATAACCGAGTATGAGTGGTCCTGCCCAAAAAACAAATCAACCGATTCGGCTGAAGCGGTTGGTTGGTTAAAGCCGGCACCTAAAATTAATATTGCTGCGATACTAAATAATTTGACTAGTAATTTTTTCATACTTTCATTTTAGCATAAGAAATATAGGCGACCAAAGAAATACCCTCACTTTATGTGAGGGTATTTCTTTGGTAGTAGCGACAAGGATCGAACTTGTGACCTTAGGCTTATGAGTCCTACGCTCTAACCAACTGAGCTACGCTACCTCGTCGGGTCACACCTCTTTGACTCGTTTTGCCGTAGGCGGCAAAAGCTTCGTCTTTTCGGTGGCCCCTCCTCTCAAAAACACAAACAGCCACGGGCTTGGTTTGTATTTTTGTTAAATCACAAACCCACAATTAGATGCGGTTCCTCTTCCCAACCGAACAAACAGCTAAAGCTTGGTTTGTTTAATTGTTCAGCTACAAACCACCAATCTCCTGGGGAATCGCAGGATGCAATAAAAGTACACCAACTGCAAGGATGATTATACTAGATATCCACTGTATTTTCCAGATATAAGAGATAAGAATTTTGTAGTTTATTCTACTATTTATTATTTCCAAGTGACCATTTAATATGATTATGTACCACGTGATACACACTAGTCCGCAATACAGCGGACAAAGCGTCCCTCACGAAAGGTCATATCATATCATTTGTCTTCGGGTTTGACGGCTAATGAAACGGGCAGCCAAAAACGGGCAAAAAACTATTTTCACGTTTCTTCGCTGAATAGCGAAAATATTACTAATAGTTTTTGGAGATTTTAGATATGAATGACGAACTTTATTTGAACGAATCGGTCAAGGTTGTGGCGATTTTTGGTGATAGCACTGATATTTGTCAACCGCTGCGCTTCAAACGTAAAAACGGCCACGAAATTAATATTAGCGAGGTCGGATTACGCCATCCAAACATGCACGGCAAACGGATGCTGCATGTCTTTGATGTCACCGACGGCACGGCTGATTACCGGCTGGAATTTGACGGGGAAAGGTTAACATGGGCTTTGACCCGGGAGGCTGACCACTATGCTGCGTAGTGAATACAACACCGAAAAGCCATTAATAATGCACGTCGATTTAAACTCGGCATTTGCGACCATCGAACAACAGTCAAGACCAAAATTGCGCGGCAAGCCAGTCGCGATTATTAATCGTAATAATGAAAACACCTCTATTATTACGGCCAGCTACGAAGCCAAAGCGTTAGGTGTAAAAACTGGCATGAGGTTTATCGAAGCAAAACGCCTGGCGCCAGGGTTAATTGGTATCGAAAGTGACCCAGCTAAATACAGATTTGTTTACCATAAGTTAATGGCAATAATGAACGATTACTCGCCAAATGTCGTGATGAAAAGTATTGATGAGGGCGTGATAGATTTTCACGATATTCCTAACTTACCACCGCTAACTGATATTGCTATGGATATTAAACGGCGATTACGCGCCGAAGTAGGCTGCCATATGAGTTGTAATATTGGTATTGGCCCGAATCGATTTTTAGCCAAAACGGCGGCTGGTTTACACAAACCCGACGGACTGGATGTGATTGATTATAGGAACCTGCGTCAAGTATATGAAAAACTAAAACTGACAGATTTAACCGGTATTGCCGAACATCTGGAAAAGCGCTTGAAGGCGGTCGGTATCGATGTTCCAATTAAATTTTTAGATGCTAAACAAATAGTTCTGGAAAGGATAGTTTTCAAAAGTGTTTGTGGTGGACAATGGTTCAGGCGATTACGCGGTTATGAGGTCGATGATTACAAGTCAGAAACCCAGACAATTGGGCGACAATACGTTTTAGAAGATCGCAACTTAACGCGTCAGCAAATTCAGGCCAGGCTGTATAATTTGTGTGAATCAGTTGGGTCGCGGCTAAGGGCCCAGAAAAAAGTCGCTAAAGGTTTGTATGTTTATGCCAAAACTTTAGAGCGTGGTTATTGGCACTCATGTCGCTGTTTTCAGCTACCGTTTTTTAGTGACACTACTATCAACGCTATTGCTCAACAATTGTTTAACAAAGCACCAGTCGGGGTAATCGAAATAGGTCTGCACTGTTATGGTTTGGACAGTGGCGATAATGCTCAAATTAGTATATTTAATGACCAGTTTGTGCGCGAACAACACCTAATCGAGGCTGTGGATAACATTAATCGTCATTTTGGGGAGCGAGTTATTCATGCAGCCGCAACGCTTGGTACCGATAGGCTAATTAAAACAAAGGTCCCATTTGGTAGTACCAGATATCTATAAGGTTGTATAATAGCCAAGTAAGAATGGAGAAAATATGAAACTAACGACTTTAGGAACAGGGACGTTTTATGTGAATTCCCAAAGGTCTGGTCCGGCGTATCTACTGGAGGCTGATGGAAAAAGGATATTAATTGATTGTGGCCCTGGGACATTAATTAGATTATCGGAAATTGGGATAACACCAGAGGACTTAGATTACATTTTTATAACCCATTTCCATGCTGATCATACGACTGACTTATTTTCTCTTCAAATGAACTTAAGGTTGAAAGAATTCGAGACAAGCGAATACAGAACGCCCGTGATATATGGGCCAAATGGTATTGAAAACTTTACAAAGAAACTGTCGCGCGTGTACGAACTGCCAGCCTTTGATGAATACAACAAAATCAAGTATTTATCATATATCTCAGAAATCCAACTAGATAATTTGACAGTCAAGCCCTATAAAGTTGAGCACACAGCGTTTAAGCAGGCAGCTCAGGCTTATGCGCTCAGGTTTGAGTGTGACGGCACGGTATTTGCTTTTTCTGGTGATGGCGTAAGGTGCCAAGGTTTAGCTGATGTTAGTGAGTCTGCTGACCTGTTCTTGTGTGATACGTCATGTGCTGAGGGCTACGGGAACGCTGCCCATATGGACACAAAAGATATAGGTGAAATTGCTGATAAGTCAAATGTAAAGAAATTGGTTTTGACTCATTTTTACCCAAGGACTGACTCAATAGATCTGGTTGCTGAGGTAAAAAGATATTTCTCAGGAGATGTCATTAAAGCAAAAGATTTAATGAGTTTTGAGATATGAAAAAGGCGATTATTTTTGATTTAAATGGGGTGTTTGTTGTTAGTCCAAGGTTAAGTGACCGGTTCAGTGATGATTATAACGTGCCGGTTGATGATTTTTTGCCGGTACTAAAAGAAATTATGGATAAAGTTCGTCGTCCAGGGGCAGAAGGCGTATATCAGTTGTTTTTTCCATATCTGGACAGATGGCAAATCAACTTGTCCGAACAGGAATTCTTGGATTACTGGTTCAAGGCAGAGAAAGAAAATATTGATTTAACTAACATTGCCAAGTTATTAAAAACGAAGGGCTACAAGTTGTTTATATTATCAAATAATTTCAAAGAACGGGCTGACTATTACGCAAAAAACTTTCCGTTTCTAGATCAGATATTTGATAAAATCTATTATTCGTGGCAGACGGGATTTGTTAAGCCAAGTGTTGATTCAGTACAAAATCTGCTGAATGAGAATGGCTTGCAGCCAGAGGAATGTTTGTATTTTGATGACTCTGAGAAAAATATTGAATTGGCTCAATCGCTAGGCATCGAGTCGTATGTTTTTGACGAAACGGCCGTGAAGCTTTTAAGGTCTTTGTAGGAAATAATTATATGACCAGATATGTTTTAGCAATCAGTGGCGGAGTGGATTCGGTGGTTATGTTAGATATGATGTCAAAAAATACTAACGATGAGTTAATCGTAGCGCATTTTGATCATGGAATTCGTGATGATTCGGTTGATGATGCCAAATTCGTTGGCGAATTGGCAAAAAAATATGGGTTAAAATTTGAGACCAAACGCGAGGAGTTGGGCAAAAATGCCAGTGAAGAGCTGGCGCGTAATCGTCGCTACAAGTTTTTACGTTCAGTTGCCAAAAAATATGATGCAAAACTGGTCACGGCTCACCATTCCGATGACGTAGTTGAGTCAATTGTGATTAACCTGATACGTGGGACTGGCTGGCGTGGGTTGGCCGTGATGGATAGCGACGTTTACCGACCGCTTTGGGACAAAACAAAACAGGAAATTATGGAATATGCCAAAGATAACAAATTGGAATGGCACGAGGACAACACAAACAATAGTGATAAATATCTACGTAATCGCGTCAGGCGCCAATTAGTGGTACTAAATGTTGATTCCAAACGACAACTACTGACGTTATGGATGAATCAAAAAATGTTGAAACAACAGATTGAACAAGAAAACAAAAAACTAATCGGTCCAAATAAATTATTTGCGAGGCATCTGTTTATCTGCATCGATGAACAACCGGCAATCGAACTGCTTCGTGAAGTAACAGGTGGTAAGCTAACTCGACCGCAGCTGGCTAATTTACTAGTTGCTATTAAAACAATGCCAGCTGGCAAAAAATTTGAAGCCGGAAATGGTGTAATAATCACTTTCACTTCTCGTAATTTTACCGTTGAACTGGTAAAATAGGTGTATTCAACAGCAGCAGAATTAGAAAGGTTAATTTTTTTATGCCAATTAAGAATCCCATACAGGGTAAAAAGCCCACAAATATTATCAGACTAACGTTATTTTGGATTATCGTCGCATTAGGTGTTTTTGTTGGAATCGCATTTTTGGTTCCGACTGATAACCTTAAGGATGTCCCAATTTCGGACGTTATCAATCGAGCGAACGCCGGAAAAATCTCAGTTCTAGAGATTACTGGTAACGACGTCAAGGTAACTCCAAAAGGCAGCACTAAGCCGACTGAAAAATCAGTCAAACAATCTGACAGCAGTATACAAGAGCAAGGCCTAAAAAGTGATGCAAATGTCCAAATAAAAATTGTTCCCCCATCAACGACAAGCGATACGTTGTGGAATCTGGCAATAATTATCGGACCAATGTTGTTAATCGCCGGATTCTTTATGTACATGATGCGCCAAGCCCAAGGGCAAAATAATCAAGCAATGGGTTTTGGTAAATCAAAGGCAAAATTATACGGTATCGATAAAGAAAAGGTTACATTTGAAGATGTGGCCGGAAATGACTCAGCAAAGCAAGATTTACAAGAAGTTGTTGATTTTTTGAAACATCCGAAAAAGTACGAAGCATTGGGCGCAAAGATCCCACGCGGTATTTTACTGGTTGGTAATCCTGGAACCGGAAAGACATTGCTGGCACGAGCAGTTGCTGGTGAGGCAAATGTTCCCTTCTTTTCAATTTCTGGTTCAGAATTCGTCGAAATGTTTGTAGGTGTTGGCGCAAGTCGTGTTAGGGATTTATTTAATAAAGCTAAAAAGAATGCTCCGGCAATTATATTTATAGACGAGATTGATGCCGTTGGTCGCCGCCGTGGTAGCGGTATGGGCGGTGGTCATGATGAACGTGAACAGACATTAAACCAGATCCTGGTCGAGATGGACGGCTTTGAGCAAGGCTCGAATGTAATAGTATTGGCAGCAACCAACCGGGTTGATGTATTAGACCCAGCCTTGCTGCGTCCAGGTCGCTTTGATCGACATACTAACATTGCCCTACCGGAAAGACACGATCGTTTGGCAATTTTGAAGGTTCATTTTAAAAAGAAGCCAGTTGACGAAACCGTTAACCTAGACACGCTGGCAGCTAAAACTGCCGGTTCTTCCGGTGCAGATTTAGCAAATATCGCTAACGAAGCAGCTATTGTGGCAGCTAAAAGAAATGCCAAAAAGATAAGTAATATTGATATTACCTCGGCTTTTGAAAAAATTGCAATTGGCCCAGAACACAAGACGAAAATAATGAGCGACAAAGAGAAGGAAATGACAGCCTACCACGAGGCTGGTCATGCAATTGTCGGACATATTTTGCCAGACAGTGACCCAGTCCACAAGGTAACTATTATATCGCGTGGTAGTACTGGCGGCGTAACTTGGTTTTTGCCTCCAGAGGATAGGAATTATACTAGTGTAATCGAATTCAAAGATGTTCTGGCTCGCGCTATGGGTGGACGCGTGGCAGAAAAAATTGTATATGGTCCTGATCGTATCACGACAGGCGCAGGGTCGGATTTACGCAAGGCAACTGAAATTGCCAGGGATATGATTGTCGAACAGGGTATGGGCAGTAAATTACGTGACCAAGTTTTTCATGAAGATGATGGTGGTATTGTATTTGAGCGTATGACCCACGAACGACCATACAGTGATGATACTGCTAAAGAAATCGATGTCGAAATAGCTGATTTGATTAAAGAGGCCTCTAACCGAGCTGAGGCTGTAATATTGCAAAATCGTCCACTTCTGGATAAATTGGCACAGGCTTTGATAAAAGAAGAAACGCTGGACGAAACTGCCGTTAATGATATATTAACAGGTTCAATATTGCCAAAGGAGGCTAAGCTTTATTAAAAGCTAGAAAAAGCATGGTGCGAGTTGGGAGTATCGTTGCCAAAGCCAATAAGAAATTGCCGATTAAAGTTGCAGCAATTATGTTGGCTAGTTCGACACTACTTTCAAGTTTGCTTGGGCTATTCCGTGACCGACAACTAAATGGTCTGTACTATAGCACTTATCCACAAGGTATCGATGCCTACACCTTAGCATTCTCGGTTCCAGATTTCATGTTTTTTATTTTAGTATCGGGTGCTTTAAGCGTGACATTTATTCCAGTTTTTAATCAAAGGCTGGCTGACAATAACAAGAAATCAGCCTGGGAGTTGTCGACTAGTATATTAAATTTGATGGCGATAGCGACATTGATTGTTAGTGTTTTGATAATTATCTTTGCCGATCCATTAATCAGATACGTTGTCGGTCCAGGACTGAACGAGTCAAGTCGTGCTTTGGCAGTAAGTATGATGCGAGTAATTGCAGTTAATCCGTTCTTGTTTGCGATTGCTACGGTTGTCTCCAGTATGCAACAAGCTGTCGGTAGATTCACTTTTTTTGCATTGGCTCCGGCAGTCTATAACATAGGTATTATTATCGGTGCTATGTTTTTTACCAACGGTATCAGAATATTTGGGTATCAAGTATTCGAGGGTGGAATAATGGGTGTTGCTTTGGGAGTAGTTCTGGGCTCGGTGATGCAGCTAATGATTAGTTGTGTTGGTTTGTTTGGCATGGGCTTTGACTATCGGTTCAAAATATATTGGAAGAATAAAGGTTTTCGAAAAGTTTTATCATTATTACCAGCCAGGTCACTTGACCAAGGCATCGATTATGTAAATGGTATTGTCGAAACCAATATGGCTTCCAGGATGGCAGCAGGCACGATTCGGGCCTATCAACAGGCATCGACCTTGTCGTTTGTACCTATTAATCTAATCGGAGTAGCGATAAGCACGGCGGCATTCCCAAAAATGGCGGAGCGTCTTGGTGAGGGACGGGTTGATTTATTCAAGAAGGAACTACAATCGGTCCTTAGGGTAATAATTTGGTTAGCTTTGCCGGTAGCGGCAATTGCTTTTTTTGGTCGAGGCTATTTGGTCGACTTTGTAAAGATTGGTGGCGACGTGTTAATGGCCAGTATCTTGGGTATTTTGACAATCGGTATCTTATTCAGGTCAATTTATCATATTGCTGCGCGCAGTTTTTATGCCCAGCAAGATACTAAAACGCCACTTTATATATCATTTTTTGCAATTGGTCTAAACATCGCTTTGGCAATTTGGTTTACTTTAGGGCTTAGCCTTGGGGCTTATGGGTTGGCCTGGGCGTCAGCAATTGTCTCGGCAGTTGAGGTACTGATACTGTTTGTCGTGATGGGCAAGCGTACAAAAGGATTATTTGACATAAAATTCTTGAATGCGATTGCGCGCATGGGCCTTTCTACGGTCGTAATGTCAGTTGTTACCTATATAATGGTCTCGTTTTTAACCTTGAATGCGACTGATCGAAGCTTCTTTGTAAGCTTTCCGAAATTTGTCATAATTGTTGCAGTCAGTTTGTCGGCATATTTAATTGTCAGTTGGAGAATGAAGCTACAGGAAGTAGATGTGATTATTGCACGCGTTAAACACATGCTTCATATTGGGAAACACAAGTGAAAATAGACCAGTCCCACATTCGTAATTTCTGTATTATTGCTCATATTGATCATGGTAAATCAACACTTGCTGATCGGATGTTAGAGATGACAGGTACTGTTCAATTGCGCGACATGAAGTCACAACTGTTGGATAGTATGGACTTGGAACGCGAAAAAGGTATCACTATTAAATTGACGCCAGTACGTATGAGCTATAATGGCTATGATTTAAATCTGATTGATACTCCTGGGCATGTTGATTTTAGTTACGAAGTTAGTCGTTCGTTGCAAGCTTGTGAGGGGGCGGTATTGGTAGTTGATGCTAGCCAGGGCATTCAGGCGCAAACATTAGCAAATGTCTATTTAGCCCTAAATGTTAATTTAAAAATAATTCCTGTCTTAAACAAGATTGATCTGCCAGCCGCTGATGTAAAAAAAGTTAGTGCCGAAATAATTAACTTGCTTGGCTGTAGGGAGGAAGAAATTATTAAAATTAGCGCAAAAACTGGTCAGGGCGTTGCTGAAGTATTGGATGCTGTGATTGACCGAATACCTGAGCCTGATGGGACAGAAAGTGCTTCAACCAGAGCGCTAATATTTGATAGTTACTACGATGATTATCGTGGAGTGGTGCTGTACGTTAGAATGGTTGATGGATGTGTTAAAAAAGGTGACACCATTCAGATGGTCGCAACTAATGCTGACGGTATTGCTCTGGATGTCGGTCTTTTGCAACCTGCTATGATGCCAAATGACGAATTGCAAACTGGCGAAATTGGTTATATTGTGACAAACCTGCGTTCAACTCGTGATGCACGGGTTGGCGATACTGTAACAACTAAAAGGGCATATACAGACAAGCAGCTACCGGGGTATCGATTAGTCAAACCATTTGTCTATGCTGGTTTTTTTCCTGTTAGCAATGACGATTATCAGAATTTAAAAGATGCAATCGAAAAACTAAGCCTAAGTGATAGTGCTTTGCAGTTTGCGCCTGAAAATTCACCAGTATTGGGCTTTGGTGTACGAATTGGTTTCCTTGGGCTGCTGCATATGGATATTATCCGAGAGCGGTTGGAACGAGAATATGACCTGGAACTGATTGTCACAAACCCCTCAACGGACTATCATGTGGTTTTGTCAAATGACGATGAACTAGATATAAAAAGTGCCAGTGATTTGCCTGACCCAAGTAAAATTAAAGAGATTAAAGAGCCTTGGATAAAAGGCGAAATTGTTATACCACAAAATTATATTGGCAGCGTGCTACAATTAATTGTAAATAAAAGAGGTCGTCAAAATAATTTAAGCTATATTGATGAACGCGCTTTGGTAAGTTTTGAGGCACCACTTGCTAATTTGCTAACAGATTTTTATGATCAACTTAAATCAATAACCAGCGGCTATGGGTCATTTAACTATGAACTGGATGATTATCGCGCCGAAGACTTGGTGCGAGTTGATTTTTATGTAGCTGGTGAAATGGTTGATGCCCTTAGTGTTATGGCGCATCGCAGTGAAGCATCGCACCTGGGTCACGAGATAGTAGAGAAGTTAAAAGAAGTCATACCAAGGCAAAATTTCCAGGTGTCGTTACAGGCGGCAATTGGTGCAAAATTCATCGCTAGAGCGGATTTATCGGCGTATCGCAAAGATGTTACAGGTTATTTATATGGCGGTGATGTTAGCCGCAAGAAAAAGCTACTTGCCAAACAGGCAAAAGGCAAAAAACGGATGAAACGGTTTGGAAAAGTTGATATACCCTCTGAAGCTTTTACGGTGATGTTAAAACGGGATTAATCGACTTGCGACATGATACAATTGAAGATAATAAATCATAAGTAGGAATATGAAATGAAACCAACACAAGATAATCAATCAATTCCCGATAACGATTCAGTGCAGACCCCTCCTGTCAATCAGCCTCAAGCGATTCCGCCACAGGGTACAACCGTGCCCCAGCCTCCACTGCCAGTCCAGCCGGTTCAGTCACAGCCAGTTGCGCAAGCTTCTGGCGTTCCAGTGGTAGTGGCCAAGAAAAAAAAGGTATGGTTATTTATTGTCATAGGTATTGTGTTGTTGACTTTAATTGGGATCGTTGTTTTAATAAGCCTTTATCCAAAGGGGCAAAAAGTCGTTACTCAGAGACCCACAAACAGTAATAATGAGACCTCAAAATCAGAAGATTATAGTGCCTGTTATCCTGCTGTTATGAATGGCATAAACTATACAGATGACCAAGTGACTACTCATCAGATGGAAGGAAAGGATATTGTATCTAATCAGGAACAAATGGTTTCGTTTAAAATAGCCAATTCGTGGGAGCTAGATGAAGAATATTCAGAAAACAACTATTCGGGGGACCCGTTCTTTAAAAAGACTATTGATTCGGGGAAGACTGTTTATATGGGCTTATATACTATGCCAGCGGTTTCTTCTGGAGAAGATGCTATTGATTCGAGATGGTTGAGCCTTGACGAAGCTATAGAATTATACAATAAGTCGAACAACACAGTTCCAGACAGTGACTGCACCGCCGGGGTATTTCCTAATGGTAGAGAATGGGATGTGTTAATGTTTAATAATACTAATGGCGGGAATGCAAGAAGGACGGTTTTTTATGTCTGTTGATAGTAGTGGGGATTTTACTGATCTAATTTATGTCTCTGAAGTAATATCACCGAATTCATTAACTGATCAAGAATATAGTGAAGTTATTAATGACCAGATATATACAATAGGTAGTATCCCTACTAAATAATCGAGAAAACTTATTAGTTATATGAATATTGAAGAACTAGCAAGAAACTACAAAATTGATAAGGCAGGGGCTGAAATTGTGTCAAAGGCCAAGCTGGTATTTTTGTGTGGCATTGTTGCAGCAGGAAAAGACACTGTGTTGGAGCAAATATTAAAACTACCAGGTTATCGCCGGATAATTTCTCACACGACTCGACCGCGTCGTTCAAACAATGGGGTCGTTGAAAAGGACAGTATTGATTACCATTTTGTATCAGTCGAACAGATGGCTGAGTTGTTGGTTAATCAAAAGATGGTTGAAATTAATAATTTTGGTGGTAATTATTATGGGACCAGTATTGCTGAGGTGGCTGGGGCAGCCGACAACAATGATATTGCTGTTACTGACATTGATATCCATGGTGTTGACTCGTTTCGTAAAATAGTGCCAGGTTTAATTGCGGTTTTTCTGGTTCCGCCAAATTATGGTATTTGGATGGCCAGGCTTGAAAAGCGTTACGAGTCAAAGGCTGATTTTTTGACAAAGATTTATAAAGAGCGTAGCCCGATTGCCATTGGTGAAATAAACCATGCGCTAAGTGACCCAAAATATTACTTTTTAGTTAACGACAGCTTGTCGCAAACAGTCCAAGAACTTGACAAAATTATTAAGCGCGCGTCAAGAGGTGAAAAATATGACGATAGTGTTGCAAGAAGTTGTGCAAAAAATCTGTTAAGCGATTTAATCAGCAAACAATCACAAAACTAATTGATTATGGTCATGCTATAATTTTACTATGGAAACAGAGCCAAAGGTTGCAATTAATCTTCGCACAACTGACCAAGCAATGGGGTATGGCAATCCAACTTTATCGACCGCGCTTCATGAAGAGCATGGTGTTGATACGTTAATTATTCCTGCCGACAAAGACCCATATCAAAAAGCCGACAGTGGTCTGGTCCTGGCTCAACCAGTACTCGACACTCGCAGGATGACGTTAGGTAAACTAGATGAGTATCCATTGGGTGTTGGTGGTCCGGAGTTGATACGATCAAGATTTTCAACACCAAGGGTTGTTGAGTTTTGGGTGCCGGAAGTCAATGGTCAAAGGCTACGATCGATTGGTGCTAGTAAATGGGAGCAATATCAAGTTGCTAGTGATTACATGCCCAGAACTATTGCAATTGAAGCTGACATGCCAATAATCGGTAGCCCTTGGGATAACCTGGCGGGAAGATTTTTAGTTGTTAAAGAGGACTGTTCGTCAAGGTCGTCAGGGGTTGATATAACAACCAGGGAAGAGGCTAGGGGAAGAGTAATTGGCACAAGAGCAGGATTAATAGCAGCCGAACAGCAAACCGGAATCCGAGTCAATAAAAGAGTTCTAGTTCAGGAGTATATTGCAGGCGAACAATGGCCAGGTGTTAAAGCGTTAAATCATGAAGATGATCAGATGATAGCACACGCAACAAATACAGAACTCCGCATGTATTGTTATGTCGACAGAAGTGGAAAAATACCTAACTCGATGCGCTATTTTGCAACACTTAGAGTTGCAGGCGATGGTGATGAATATGATGTGGGATTTGTCAGTGTCGACCAGTCAACTGTACCCCAACAAGCCTGGATGGTGGCTGAAGAGATAGCCGGCAGGATGCTAGAACGGGCCGATGTCCCTGGTGGGTATTTTTCTGTTGATTTAATCTGGGGGCATCCACCTACTGATCAACAAGATCGTATTTTTGTTCGCGAAATAAATACAAATGACCCAATTATGCTTCCGGCTGATCGACAGCACCCTCATGGTGTTGCACAGCGTCAATTACTTGCAAATTTAATGGCTTCAATTGTCAAAGAAAAACGCGAACAGAACGATGCTACTAGCACTCATTGACATGGAGTGCTAAATTCGCTATATTATCGCTATGACAGAACGTCAAATACAAATATTGGCGGCAATTATTGAGCAGCATGCTGAAATTGCTTCCCCTGTTGGCAGCGTAATACTAGCCAAGCTGTTTAATGTGTCCAGCGCTACGATTCGTAGCGAGATGTCAGTGTTGGAAGATTTGGGATTTATAATGCAGCCACACACCAGTGCGGGTCGAATACCAACAGATGCAGGTTATCGATTTTATGTTAATATGCTAACCGAAAATTATGATCCAACTAAATCTCTGCCTAGCATCGATCGCAGTGCGAGAGCGATTGAATCAAGAGCAGGCAGTTATCATAATCATTCAGATAAGGTTATCCGAAGTGTTGTTGACAGTTTGGTTGAATTAACCCACAACTTGGGGCTGGCAACTATTGGTGACGAGCTGTACCTAAGCGGCATTAGTAACTTATTTTCTCAGCCTGAATATTCTGATGCCGAGCATGTTCGATCGGTAGCTAGTTTACTGGATAACCTAGAGCCGTGGCTTCGTGAAACAACGCTGGACCAACCGCTAAATGTGTATATTGGATCAGAAAACCCAATTGGCAAAAATAGTGGAGCCAGTTTAATTATCAGTCGTTTCCGTTCGCCATATAGTGACAGAAGCTATATTGGCGTTTTGGGACCAACCAGGCAAAGCTATGACAAGGTGATGCGTCTTGTCAGGTTGGCTGGTGAAAAACTAGAAGAGATGTTGTAAGGGATATAATAAAAAAAGGAAATATAATGGACAAAAAAAAGAACAAAATACAACTTGAATGCGAGAAAAAAATTAGTGAGTTAATGAACGACTTACAGCGTACCCGAGCCGATTTTGAGAATTATCAAAAGCGTACCGAGAACGAAAAAGCAATGGCTCGTGAATATGGGCAGGCAGCTGCAATATTAAAACTAATTCCAGTTATTGATGATATCGAGCGAGCCGTGGCTCATATTCCTGACGAGTTCAAAGATAATCAGTGGGCGCAAGGTATTTCTGGTCTAGTAAAAAATTTGGACAAATCACTGGAAGCGCTTAACTTAAAAAAGATTGATGCAAAACCTGGCACAAAATTTAATCCGGAGTTGCACGATGCGGTACAATTCGACGAAACAGTTGATAGTAACTCAACGGATGGTGAGGATGTGGTTACCGAAGAACTCCAGCCTGGTTATTTGTTGGGCGACAAGCCGATTCGCCATGCTATGGTTCGCGTAACTAAGCATTAGTGTGATAAAGTTATAGGGTAGATATTAATCAATTCGTTTTTAAGGGCGAAGGAGAGAATATGGCCATCGGATCATTAGTTTTAGTTGTTAACCCTGGTAGCGCCAGTCGAAAGTATGCACTGTATGGCGATGGAAAAAAGATTGCTAATGTTAGATTTGAATTTGAGGATGGCAAGGTAATTAGTCAACTTGATTTTAATAACGAAAAAAACAAAAACTTCTACGATGATTCCGATTTAAGTGGGGTTGCACGTTACGTCCAGCCATTATTTATTCAATATGGGGTTATCAAAGACACAGATAAGTTACAGTCAATTGGTATACGAGTAGTTGCACCCAGCAAGAGGTTTGCGTCTGATCAATTAGTCAATGATGAATCCCTGGCGGCTTTAGAAGCCGTTCAACAAAAGGCACCGTTGCACGTCGGGACGGTTTTAGCTGAAATTAAACAGTTACAGGTTCATTTCAGCGGAGTGCCAATTGTAATTATTTCTGACAGTGCTTTTCATAATACAAAACCTGAATGGGCGGTTCGATATGGCATTGACATGGAATTAGCAGATAAACACGATATAAAACGCTATGGTTTTCATGGCATATCAGTTGGATCGGTTACCCGAAATCTGTCGGCAGTGGGGCTATTAGCTCCAAAAACGATAATATGTCATTTAGGAAGCGGCAGCAGTATAACGGCCGTCTTGGACGGCAAATCGGTCGATACGACCATGGGCTATACTCCACTCGAAGGTTTAATGATGGAAACTCGGGTTGGCAATATTGACCCTTCGGCAGTCATGGCGATTAAACATGCTCTAAATCTAGAAGATAACCAAGTCGAGGAATACCTGAATAAAAAATGCGGCCTGATTGGAATCAGTGGTAAGACCAGCGATGTTAGACAGTTATTAGCGGCAGAGCAAGCAGGTGACGAGAAAGCGGCTTTGGCGTTAAAAATGTACACTTATCGAATTCAGCAAGCGATTGGCCAGATGGCTGCAAGTATGGGTGGGGTGGATCAAATCGTTTTTACGGCAACGGTAGGTGAAAGATCGGCGCCCGTAAGAGAAAAGATTATGACTGGACTTGAATATCTTGGCTTTAATTTGGACAGAGATGTCAATAATGACACGTTTGAGCCAAAAGGTGTAGTTAATATTGCCAGTGAAGGCAGTAAGTCAGTAATTGTTATTTCGACAGATGAGTCGTCCGAAATCGCTAGACGAGCAAGTGAATACACTTTATAAAAATTATTAAAAAAGTTTTTAGCACTCTTGACATGTGAGTGCCAGGTGGATATAATTAAAATATTAGCAATCTAATTAACAGAGTGCTGAAATATAACTAAAATTCGCTGTCTAGCGAAAGGAGATATTAAATAAAATGAGTAAAATTATTGGAATCGACCTTGGTACAACAAACAGCGCTGTAGCTTATATGGTGGCTGGTAAATCAGAGGTAATCGCAAACTCTGAAGGTAATCGTACAACCCCAAGTGTGGTTGCTATCAACAAAAAAGGCGAACGCTTGGTTGGCCAAGTCGCACAACGTCAACGTGTTACAAACGCAAAAAATACAATTTTTAGTGTGAAGCGTCTAATTGGCCGAAAGTTTAGTGATAAGGAAATTCAAAAAGACCTAGATATTATGCCATACGAAATCGTCAAAAAAGGCGACGGTGTGGCTGTAAAAATGGATGGTAAGGATTATTCACCAGAAGAAATCTCGGCCATGATTTTATCAAAGTTAAAGGCCGATGCGGAAAGCTTCTTGGGCGAAAAAGTTACCGAAGCTATTATTACCGTCCCTGCTTACTTTGATGACTCACAGCGCCAGGCAACCAAAGACGCTGGTAAAATTGCAGGCCTAGAGGTCAAGCGTATTATTAACGAGCCAACCGCTGCTGCATTAGCCTATGGTCTTGACAGTAAAAAAGATGAAAAGATTGTAGTCTTTGACCTTGGTGGTGGTACGTTCGACGTATCAGTACTGGAATTAGGGGATGGTGTTTTTGAAGTAAAATCAACAAACGGTGACACTCATTTGGGTGGTGAAGACTTTGATAATATTATTGTTAACCACTTTATTGATGTGTTCAAGAATAACGAGGGTGTTGATTTGAAAAATGATAAAGCCGCAATGCAACGGCTCAAAGATGAGGCTGAAAAGGCTAAAAAAGAACTTTCAACTGTCAACGAAACAGAGATTAATTTGCCATTCTTGACAGCTACTGATGATGGGCCAAAACACTTTGAATATAAGCTGACGCGAAGCAAACTAGAGGATTTGACCAAAGATCTGATTGATCGTTTGGCTGGTCCTGCCGAAAAAGCGTTAAAAGATGCTGGGCTAAAGACAAAGGATATCGACGAGGTAGTTTTGGTTGGTGGTATGACCCGAATGCCAGCTGTCGTCGAAAAAGTTAAAGAGATTTTTGGTAAAGAGCCGCTAAAGGGCGTTAATCCAGACGAGGTCGTGGCGCTTGGCGCAGCAATTCAAGGCGGTGTCTTGGCTGGTGACGTCAAAGATGTATTACTGCTGGATGTTACTCCATTATCACTCGGAATCGAAACAATGGGCGGAGTTGCAACCAAACTAATTGAGCGCAACACTACTGTGCCAACTTCTAAGTCAGAAACATTTAGTACGGCATCCGACAATCAGCCACAAGTTGAAATTCATGTAACACAGGGTGAGCGTGAAATGGCTGCCGACAATAAATCACTTGGCCGATTTATCCTAGATGGTATTGCCCCTGCGCCACGCGGTATTCCGCAAATCGAAGTTACCTTTAACATTGATGCTAACGGCATCTTGAATGTCACAGCTAAAGACAAGGGTACAGGTAAAGAGCAAAGTATTACGATCAGTGACAGCGGCAACCTTAGTAAGGACGATATTGCAAAAGCGCAAGCCGAAGCTGAAGCTCACGCGGAAGAAGACAAGAAGAAGCGTGAAGTAATTGATACTAAAAACCATTTGGAAAGTGCAATCTATCAGGCCGAAAAGATGCCGGATGAGTTTAAAAACAAGATTGACGATAGTGATAAAGAAGCTATCAAAAAGGCTGTTGAAGAGGCTAAAAAGCATCAAGAAAGTGAAGATAAAGACGAGTTGGAAAAAGCCGTCAAAGAGTTAAACGATGTTTTGATGCCAATTGGTGCCAAGATGTACAAGCAGACCAGTGAAGCGCCTGAAGCCAAGGCTTCTGAAGATTCAGACGACAAATCAAAATCAAAAAAAGACGACGAAGCTGTTGAAGGCGAAGTTGTCGACGAAAAGTAGTATAATCATCTAAGATGACAAAACGTGATTACTATGAGATATTAGGTGTTCCCAAAAACGCCTCGGATGACGAAATCAAGAAGGCATACCGCAAGGCTGCCCTAAAATACCATCCCGACAAAGAAGGCGGCGATGAAGCCAAGTTCAAAGAAGCCGGTGAAGCCTATGAGGTGTTAAAAGACAGTGCAAAACGTCAGCGCTATGACCAGTTCGGTCACGCTGGCGTTGGTGGAAATTCCGGTAGCGGATATGGCGGGAACCCATTTGGTGGTTTTGGCGGATTCAATGGTCAAAACATTAACTTCGACTTTGGCGAGGGTGGTTTTGGTGACATATTTAGCCAATTTTTTGGTGGTGGTCGAGGCCAGTCTGGTCCGAAAAGAGGTCGCGATGTTGAGGTTACAATTCAACTGTCTTTTACTGAAGCGGTTTTTGGAGTAGAGCAGCGAATTGAAATTGACATGGATGATGAATGTTCGCATTGTCATGGCACAACCGTCGAGCCCGGGTACGACCTAAAGACCTGTCCTGTTTGCAAAGGCGCTGGTCAAGTAAATCGTGTTATGAATACGATTTTTGGCCAAATCCAGCAAGCCACAACTTGTGATGAGTGTGATGGTCGTGGTAGAATTCCTGAGAAAATTTGTAGCGTTTGTAGAGGAAAAGGCATCCAGCGTGGTAGCCGAACTATCAAGCTGAAAATCCCATCAGGTATTGATGATGGCGCGACAATCCGACTTCATGGCCATGGCGAATCGATTGGTAATGGCGAAAAAGGTGATTTGTATGTTCATATTCGCGTCAAAGCAGACAAGCACTTTACTCGAGAGGGCGACATAATTTTATCCGAACAGCATATTGATATGATTTCGGCGGCGCTTGGTTGCGAGATAGATGTTGATACAGTTGACGGTCGCATTCGCATGAAGGTGCCAGCCGGAACACAATCGGGCACCGATTTCAAGCTATCAGGACATGGTGTGCCGCATATGAATAGCGATAAAAGAGGTCCGCATATCGTTAGTATTTTGGTTGATACTCCAACTAAGCTAACAAAAAGACAGCGCGATATTTTGGAACAATTTAATAGTGACAGTAAAAAATGGTGGTAATTGACCAGCCATGAAGATAGTAATCGTTGCTCGACAAACCCCAATCCCAATCTCTGCGACTTTACAGTTTTATCAGCAAATGACGGAATTTTTTAAGAAGAGTGCCTCTGGCATTAAAGATTTTGATGTTCAGACTTGTTTGCTGGACGATTTGATAATCTCGGTTGGTGATGGAATGTTTAAGATATATGATACAAAAAACAACAAGGACCTAAAAGACAACGACGTTATTTTTTTAAGAGGTGTAAACTGCGCCGATGATATGGACATTATCGCGGCGATTAATGAATATGCTCATGAAAATAAAATTAAATTAATTGATGAGTTTAATAACATAAAACATTTTTCAAAGTTATCGCATGCAGTAACCTTTCACCACCTTGGGTTGCCTGTCGCCAGAACGCTATTAGTTAACGATGCTTTTTTACGACAAAAGATTGATTTAAAATGGGATTTCCCTTGCGTTATGAAGGCAACGAACGCTTCTCACGGTGAAAAAAACTTTATTGTAAAAAATATCGCCGAGGTTGCTGGTTGGCAGAAAAAGTATCCAAGAACTCGATTTGTATTGCAAAGGTTTGTCCCAAATATTGGTGATTATCGAATTCTGATTATAGGTAACGAAATCTTGGTTATTGGCCGTTCGGCTGTTGATGGCTCACATCTAAATAACACTTCAAGAGGTGGCGTGGCCAGACTAGTAGGAGTTAATGAGCTACCAAAAACGGTGATTAATCAATCAAAAAAAGCCATGAAATACCTAGGCATGATAATCGCTGGGGTTGATGTTATCCAAGATAAAAATACGCATGAATATTTCTTCCTAGAAATTAATCCAGGGCCGCAATTAATGACGGGTGCTTTTACTAATGAGAAATCAAAATTACTGGGCAAATATTTGAAAAAAATTGATTCTGAAAGTCAGTAGTTTAGATAGGTTTTTATATCTAATAACCATAAACTTAAATCATGTCAGAGAGCTCGCCACAAGCCTAAAAACTATTGACAATTACACCTCAAAATGCTATAATTATCGTCATGTTCACAAATTGTATGAAATTTTGTGAGTAATCAATTAATAGACAAACTAAGAAAGGCGAGAAAGCATGACAAACAGACCGAAAATTACAATCATCGGTGGCCTTGACGGCGCTCACCAAAATGACTTAAAGTCCGCTGCAAAGAAGCGCGGCTTAGATGCGTCTATACGTACGATTACGACTTTGGACTTATTAGATAAGAAGTTGTCGGCTGAGCTTGGTGATGCAGTTGTTTGGCGTAGTTCAGATTTGGATTTGAAGTCGGAGCGTCCTTCAATGGAACCAATATTGCGCAACAAGATTGTAGTCAGCGATGGGCTGATTAGGTCACCAATGTTATATTTGAAATATTTTCAACAGCAGTTGCTGTTTAATGATCCTGTAACTTCAAAATGGAGTATTCCAACTTTCCGATTTAAACAAAAAGCCCAATTGAAAAAGGCAATCGCGGATGGAATGTTAAAACTTCCTATTATTGTAAAACCGAATGCTGGTTCACGTGGCGAAGGAATCTCTTTGTTAAAACAGTTGTCAGATATCAGTGATATCGAACATATTAATGACTATGTTTTTCAAAGCTTCATTCCAAATGATGGCGATTGGAGAGTTGTTGTTATTGGTGGATCGCCAGTTGCCGTAGTCTTACGCCGTGGTGCTAAAGAGGATGGCCAATTTGTAAACAACATCTCAAAAGGCGCAAAGGCAAGCGAGGAAACAGATCCTGAAGTATTAGACGTGGTCAGAATGATTTCAACCAAGGTTGCTTCGTTATTCCACTTAGCTTTTTGTGGCGTTGATGTCATTCGAGACAGTGAAACTGGCAAATATTACGTTTTAGAGGTAAATACTGCACCACAATGGACAGGCGAAGATGATGGCTTTAAGGTGCTTGCAAGTCTGGGCGTTCCAGAGTTAATCATTGACTGGATAATTGATCGATACAATGCGAAAAGTGGCAATCTATACGAATCAATCGAGTCGTATTACAAAAAACGAATTAACCAAATCCCGACCGAGGCATTTCATTTTGCTTCAAGGTTGTGGCTGTGGTCAAATGATGAATGGGCTCGTCAACAATTAGATGATTTGCAACAATACTATATTGGAAAATCACCAGACGAAATTGAAGCAACAGTACAAAAAATAATTAATTCAGCCAAAGGTGCTAAATTAGGAGTTAATCAAAAGTCAAGTTATCGTAAAGAGGCATATGCCAAATACGATAAGTTGCCAATGTATAACTTGTTACTATACAAAGTGCTATTTGGTGAAACCATATATGGGTTAGACGTTAGGCCATATGTAAGAAAATATATCTCGGACAAGGAATTTATTAATCTGTTCATCGAATTGGTTGAAGACAAAGATGCGGTTTGTTTGTTATCGACGCATGCGATTAATTATTTCTATTTATTGAAGAATTATTTCAAAGATAAAATTAGTTTATCAAGTGCAGTGCTGGTTTCGCCTGATGAAATGATTGGGTTATTGCCTCACTATAAAAAACTTGAGAAATCTGGCAAGATTGACCATAAACTTAGTTTGAAACTACAGATTTACTTATTGACCCACATGATTATCGGCGAATCCAGGTTCTATGCAAAAAAAATCAGGTTGTCGCAATTCAAGCGAGTTTTTGCTAAATTAGAGCAGCTGATTGGTGATAACTACTTTGATTTGTCACTTGATAACAAGATTGAATTTTTGGTATGTGGTCAGATTTGTGGATATGAGTCCGACAAGCGAAGCATTATTGAACAAGAGGCTTCAAAATCTGTGTCTTGGGCTGGCAACTTTTTGGTCGATAGTTTTGGACTGTCAAACGATTCGCGTACGGCCGATTGCTTGCGATTATCTGAACATCGAAATGTGTTATACATTATGTCGCAAAAACAATTTGCCAGAGAAAATGACGGCAACGCAGTAAATAGCAAAATGAAACCACCAGTGATTGGGCGTCTGGCGCGAGTTAAGTTGCATGATTATGGCATTCGCCGAGCAATCGCTAGGGTAGACTCAGGTGCAGTTTGCTCGGCAATTGACGCTTCGAATATTCATGTCGAGGACGATGGGTTGCATTTTACGTTACTAAATGACGAAAACTCGTTGTATAACGGTGTTGAGCATGTGGTTAAAGATTATACAAATATTAACATTAGAAATACTACTAGCGAGCAAGCTAGGTATGCTGTTATGCTTAAAATTGAAGTAAATGGTGAGTTGCATGATATATCATTTACTTTATCGGATCGAAAGAAGATGTTGTATCCGATATTACTGGGAAGAAACTTTTTAACTGGTCGTTATACCGTTGACACTGCAAAGCAGTTAGTGGAAAGACGGAAGACGTCAAAAAGAAAGGGCTAATTATGAAAATCGCGATATTATCAAACGGTACAGGAAACTATTCCACAAAGCGCATCAAAGAGGAAGCTATTTTGCGTGGCCACGAAGTGAAGGTGATTAAGTATAAAGAATGTTATGCATCTATTGAGCAAAATAACCCAACAGTAAGTTATCGTGGTGAAGATCTGCCAATGTTTGACGCTATTATCCCCAGGATTGCTTCGTATATGACAATGTATGGGACGGCAATTGTTCGTCAGTTGGAGATGCAGGGTCAATACACCGTATCAAGCTCTATAGCTATTAGCCGTTCGCGCGACAAGATGCGCAGTCTTCAATTATTAGCAAAGTATGGGATTGGTATCCCAAAGACGGTTGTATCGCGTAACACTACCGATATCGATGATTTATTAGAGGCCTTGGGCGGCACCCCGGTCATTATCAAATTGGCACGTGGTACTCATGGTAATGGAGTTGTTTTAGCGGAGTCTAAAAAAGCAGCTAAATCAGTGTTGCAAGCTTTTTACTTAACAAATGATGATGGGACAAACATATTATTGCAAGAGTTTATTGAAGAATCAGCTGGTACTGATATTCGTGCCTTTGTAGTTGGTAGTCGTGTCGTAGCCAGTATGAAACGCCAAAGCTTGGACGATGATTTTCGATCGAATCTACACAAAGGTGGTGAAGGTACCGTAATAAAACTAACAGACGAAGAAGCAAAGATCGCTGTCAAAGCTGCCAAAGCGATGGGTCTAAGTATTGCTGGTGTTGATATGATGCGCAGCAGCCGTGGTCCGTTGATTTTGGAAGTTAATGCCAGTCCGGGATTTGGTATCGAAAAAGTAACTGGGCGAAATGTTGCTGCGGCAATAATTGAATACGTTGAGCAAAATGCTAAACGTGCCAATAAAAAAGACAAAATAGGCGCATAGTTTAACTTGCTGGTATAATATGCTTATGGCATACATAAGTGACGTTAACGTTAGCAAGAAAAATAGTGGCGTTGGTTTTATTATTTTGTTAATGATTGTCGTGGCTATTGCTGCTGGTGCCTACTTGATTATCCCTGGGATGTTAAACCCAACTATTAAACTGCAGTTGGGGGACGGTCTGTTTAAGGCTAAAGTAGTAAGGACCAGTGGCCAACTTAACGAACAGGTTGTTAGTGATCATACAGAATCGGTTCTAGGTGCTATGAAATCGGATAATCCTATAAAAGACGCACTTCTTTATGTCTTTCCTAGTGATGGTAAATGGAAGGTACCACTGTCAAACTTTAGTGAAGCGATTGATGCAGTCTGGTTGAATAATGAAAAAAAGGTAATTTACATAATCAAAGACGCTACTGCAGATAGTCTGGGGGTTGATTCGATTATGCCCAGATCCGATGCACGATATGTTGTTCAGTTAGCAGCTGGTACGGTTGATGAAAAATCAATCCAAATTGGAAGTCCATCGATGTTTGATGAAGGAGAAAGATAACTATGATAAATGCGATAATATACATCGTTTTAGCAGTAGTGTTATTCGCTTTGTCATTTGTTGCAAAAAAACGGTTTGGGATAATGGGCCTTGCGCTTGCGGCAGGTATGATACTAAGTGGCATTTGGGGGTTTGAAGCTGGTTTGATCGCCAGTATATTTGGCTTCTCATCAGACAAATATGTTTCAGCGATAATCACTGGCATAATAATATTATTACCATCGATGATATTAATGTTTCATGGCAGCAGCTACAAAACCCTAGTTGGTCGCACTGTTGGCGCCTTTTTGTTTACTGTTTTTGCAATGGCTTTATTGATTAGCCCGTTGGCTAATGTCTGGGTTCCAGAAGGCGCAGGGCTGGGATTATTTGATAAATTCAGTGCGTTAAAAGATGCCGTTATTAGCATTGGCCTAATAGCCGCAGTAGTTGATATGTTCCTAATCCGATTCTCGGACGATTCCAAAAAACGCCGCTAACATTGACAAATTACCCCTATTAATGGTATATTTCTCAGATAGGAAATACCCATTGATTATGGGATCGTAGCTCAGTTGGTTAGAGCGCCTGCCTTTTAAGCAGGATGTCGTGAGTTCAAGTCTCACCGATCCCACCATAATAAAATACCCATCGGCTGATGGGTATTTTATATTTGATCGCAATAGTGGGCATTTATTAGATAGATAGACATATAAACGTTTGTTATAATACTTTAAATGAATAGGTGGGTTCTTAATAAAAAACTCCACTCATCGTGGTTGATTGCGATTTATTGTCTTGGAATTTTTGTTGGAGTGGTAATTGCGAAAGAGCTAACAGTCGCTGAAAATATAAAAATAATTTTATTAATCACGGGTATAATAATAAGCCTGGTCGCATTCTCCAGTAAGCGAACCTACCTAATATTAGCTTTGATATTTGGTGGTATGTTGCTGGGTTTCTGGCGTGGTAGCTTATTGCAAAGCCGGTTGTTAAAATATCAGCCATATTTTAATACCGAGGTTATTGTTAGTGGGATTGTTCAAGACGATGTTGATATTGATAAACGATACTCAATTGTAATACGATTGGGAGACGTTATTATAAATGGTATTCATTTACCGGGTGTGTTATATATTTCTGCTAACCCAGCGGATATTAAGCGAGGGGATGAGTTAGAGCTTACGGGAAAGCTTGTAAGAGGTTTTGGAAATTTCGCTGGTAAAATACAAAAAGCAAAAATAATTAAGGTTGTTCAACCTAGACCAGGGGATATATTCCGTCAAGCTAGAGACTACTTTGCAAATGCAATAAAAAAGTTGATACCAGAGCCAGAAGCTAGCTTAGGGGTCGGATTTTTGTTAGGCCAGCGACGTGCGTTGCCGGTGACATTAGTTGTCGCCCTGCAGGCGGTAGGGCTGACTCACATTGTTGTCGCAAGTGGTTATAACCTTACGATTCTAGTTCGACTGGCTCGTAGATTATTTGAGAAGATGTCAAAGTATCTAGCCTTACTGTCGTCACTAATAATGGTTTTTGGGTTTATTATGGTTACCGGCGCAAGTCCAAGCATGGTTAGGGCTGGCTTAGTAGCAGTACTGTGTTTATTGGCCTGGTACTATGGTCGAAAATTCCATCCAGTGGTGATCCTATCAATTGCCGTTGCCGTAACTGTTTTGATAAATCCAATGTATGCATGGGGGGACCTTGGCTGGCAGCTATCATTTGCTGCTTTTGCAGGAGTCATGCTATTAGCCCCATTAATATCGCATTATTTTTTTGGTGACAAAAAACCTAAATTTTTTGGCCAAATATTAATTGAAACTATCTCTGCCCAAGTCGTAACTGCACCAATAATCATTATGACCTTTGGTCAGTTCTCAAATGTGGCTGTCGTATCAAATCTACTAGTTTTACCATTTGTGCCAATAGCGATGTTACTCGTTTTTATTACCGGCATAGGGTCTTTGTTATTTCCATCCTTTATAGCACACTACCTGTCCCTGCCGGCAATATGGCTACTCAAATATATGACATTTTTAATTAACCAATTGGCAGATTTTCCATGGTCAGTCAGCACTGTCAAGTTTGGTTATGTTGCATGCGCTGTTTTTTACACGATTATTATCGTAGCTGGGGTGTACCTTTGGCGTGTGACTAAATATAACCTACGCGACTCCAATTTGGTCGAATAATCTGTTATAATATCAAAAAGAAAGTCAATTACGGAGATTTTTTATGTCAGGACACAGCAAGTGGTCGACTATAAAGCGAGAAAAAGGCCTAAAAGACGCCAAGCGTGGTGCAATTTTTACACGCATTGGTAACCTAATTGCGATTGCGGCGCGAAGTGGAACTGACCCTACAATGAATGCTGCTCTGGCAATGGCGATTGATAAGGCAAAACAGGAAAACATGCCGGCGGCAAACATCCAACGGGCGATTGATCGGGTTAGCGATAAAAATGCTGCAACGATTGAAGAGGCGACATATGAGGCCATTGGGCCTGGTGGCATTGGTATTATTATAGAGACCGCCACTGACAATAAAAACCGAACTTTTCCAGAGCTTAGGAGTGCCATAACAAAACATGGCGGTCGGATTGCCGATGCCGGCAGTGTGATGTTCCAGTTTTCACGTAAAGGTGTGATTCGTGTGGCTTCGACTGGTGAAGATGTGTTATTGGCTGTACTAGATGCTGGTGCCGAAGACGCTGTCGAAGAGGACGGTGAGACAATTGTCTACACTGATCAGAAGGACTTGGCTAAAGTTAGGGCAGCGATTAAAGAGGCTGGACTTGAGGTTTTGAATGCAGATTTACAATATGTGCCGAATACTATGGTGGAGCTAAACGATAAAGAGATTGCCGAAAAGGCCATGAATTTATTGGAAGCGATTGATGATGTTGATGATGTTGTTGCAGTCCATAGTAATGCTAACATCGCCGAAGATTTAATTTAATTACAAAAAAATATTTATTGTAATTTATTTTTTGCTAGATTATTATTAAATGAATATGCATAAGCTTTTTAGATGGGCAGTGTATGCTTCTATTGTATTTTCAAGTTTATATTTTTCTTATTCTTCATTTGCGGTCGGGCCCCATTTAGTAATTAGCCAAGTTCAAGCAGGGGCTGCCAGCGCGGTCGCTGAAAATGCTTCTACCCAAGAATTTATTTCCGTTTATAACAATAGCAACCAGCCAGTTGATATAACTGACTGGTGCATTACTAATAAGTCATTAGCCACTTTTGTCTGCTTTAATTCTAATCAAAACAATGTCCAGCTTATTTTACCGGGCTACTCATATACTACCATTAGCTCCGACACTTTTAATGTCCAGAATGATTATTTCCCCGATTTTCAGTATTCAACGACGGGAAAGTCATATGGATATATCGTTGCATCGGCCGACACGATATCATTGATAAATGCTGATGCTGAGATTATCGACAGTGTATCATTCTCGAGTTTAACCGGCGGTTTGGTTTATCAAAGAAAGCCCGATACAATTAACCTTGACGAATTGCTCGACACAGACTTAAGTACTGATTTTGAGAAGAAGCCGACGTTAGTTATTCCACCAAATAACAAAGTTGAAGAGCTTGAGACGTTAGATGTTTGTGATAATATTTCTGGTGTTCAAGAGATCTTGCCAGATGGTATGGTGCAAAACGGGAGTTCATGTGATCAAATAGATGTATGCTCGAACTTAGATGGGGCTCAGAGCGTAATTCCCGATGGGTACAGACGAGCTGATGATAACGCGTGTGTGCTTGATTTAAATCCTTTGATAATAACAGAGCTATTACCGAACGCCGACGGTGTTGATGAAGATAATGAATATATCGAAATATTCAATCCAAATACAACATTGATTGACTTGACAAATTATAGGCTTCTGATTGGCATTGATGATAAAAAAGAATATCTTTTTGTGCCTGGTGCCACAATTGAGGCCGGGCAATACATAGCGTTTTATAACAAAGATATTAATTTCACTCTAGTAAATACTGATAGTAATGTGCAAATTGCCTCATCTGACGGATCAATAATTAATGAGACTATGTCATATACCAACCCAAAAGAGGGCCAGTCCTGGGCTTTGATCGACGATATCTGGCAGTATACCAACCAGCCGACACCAAATTCTGCCAATAAGACATCTTTTATCCCGGCAGTGGAGGAGATTTTAGAAGAAGATACCTATGAGCCATGTGCTGAAAATCAATATCGAAATCCCGAGACAAATCGTTGCAGGCTAATTGTAAAGTCTTCATCAACAGTTGTGCCATGTAAGGATGGCCAGTATCGTAGCGAAGAGACTGGGCGGTGTCGCAATATTGTTTCAGATGTTGCTGATTTAGTGCCATGTGCTGAAGGCCAAGAAAGAAATCCGGCCACTAATCGCTGTCGGTCTATCACATCTATTTTGGGGACAAATGACTTAAAGCCATGCCCCGAAGGGCAAGAGCGCAACCCTGAGACGAATCGCTGTCGAAATATCGTATCAGTAACAAAAGCAGATTATGCTCCAGAAAAAACTGACAAAAGCTCTAATGATAATACCCTGTTTTTTGTCCTAGCAGGAGTTGCGACGGTTGCTTTTAGCTATGCAGTTTGGGAGTGGCGACGCGAGATAGTTAAGTTATACAGAAAAATAATACCAAAACACAGTAACGCAAAATAAGCTATACTTGATACATGCGGATAATCGGAATCGATCCTGGTACTGGGATTTTAGGGTTTGGGGTTGTTGAGTTTAACAAAAACAAAATGACATTAATTGATGCTGGGGTGATATCAACACCGGCTCATACTCCACTAGATGAACGATTAGAAGACATTTTTGATAATCTAACGACTATCATTGCCGAAACAAAACCAGATTGTATGTCAATTGAAAAATTATTTTTTGCTCAAAATGTTACAACGGCGATGAGTGTTTCGCACGCCAGAGGAGTGGCTATGTTGGCAGGCCGAAAGGCGAAGTTGTAGATTCATGAATATACTCCGCAGCAAATCAAACAATCGCTGACAGGATACGGCAAAGCCGACAAAAAACAGATTCAAGAAATGGTCCGTATTCAACTGGGTCTGGCAAAAGTGCCAAAACCCGATGATTGTGCCGATGCTTTGGCGGCTGCGATTACCCATTATCTAATGAGCAGGGTATAATATATTCATATGATTGCTCATGTTTTTGGGGTAGCAGTAGAAAAGTTCGGTTCGTCGATTATTGTCGATGTTAATGGAGTCGGCTATGAAGTCCAGGTGGCAGCTGGCGACTTCGACAACACATTGATTGATTCTCCTGCCAAATTTTATACCTATCATCATGTTCGTGAACAAAGCGAAGAACTATACGGTTTTTCCAGTTTGGCAGCAAAAAAATTATTTGAACTACTGATAACTGTTCAGGGAGTAGGACCAAAAGCGGCCTTAGCGATTTTGTCGTTGGCGGACACTGAAACTGTTAGAAATGCAATTGCCCGTGGTGACGCTGTATTTATTACAAGGGCCAGCGGGGTTGGTAAAAAAACGGCTGAACGTGTCGTTGTTGATTTATCTGACAAGGTTGGACATGTAGTTAATCAGCCATCTGGTAATACAGTTTCAATATCGGCCAGTGATGAGGCATTAGAAGCCTTAATGGCCTTGGGGTATAGTTTAAACGATGCTAGCCGTGCACTGGAGTCAGTACCAAAAGAATTAATGACCTCTGAAAGAGTTATGCTGGCACTGAAGGGCGAACGAAGATGACAATTCAACGAATTACCGACCCAGATGTTAATGAGGGCGATCAAGAAGAGAAAAAGATTGAGGTTACGCTTAGGCCAAAATCGTTTGATGAGTATGTTGGTCAAGATAGGTTAAAAAATAATCTTAAACTGGCTATCAAAGCGGCAAAAAAACGCAATGAACCGATTGATCATATTTTACTTTATGGTCCTCCAGGCTTAGGTAAGACGACCATGGCGACAGTGATTGCGAATGAGATGGGTACGAATATTAGGGTAACGGCTGGCTCGGCGATTGAGCGAGCGGCTGATTTGGCAAGTATTTTGACCAACCTGTCTGATGGCGATATCTTGTTTATTGACGAAATCCATCGTTTAGGTCGGGCTG
This sequence comes from uncultured Saccharimonas sp. (SeqCode), assembly GCA_964407205.1. Taxonomy (GTDB): domain Bacteria; phylum Patescibacteriota; class Saccharimonadia; order Saccharimonadales; family Saccharimonadaceae; genus UBA1547. The sequence continues at coordinate 18,285 of CAYOUQ010000002.1, read as the reverse complement.
TTGAAGAAGTTCTTTATAGTGCTATGGAAGATTTCAAATTGGATATTATGATTGGTAAGGGCCCGGCTGCTCGAAGCGTGCGGCTAGACTTGCCAAGGTTTACGGTAATCGGTGCGACTACCAGAACTGGAGCATTGACGGCTCCACTGCGCGATAGGTTTGGCTTAATACACCGTCTTGAATTTTATTCCCCCGAAGAAATATCCATGATTATTAAACGCGCAGCAAAGATATTAGGAACCACAATCAACGATGATGCCGCAAATATGCTATCAACAAGGGCAAGGCTAACCCCTAGGATTGCCAATCGATTGCTAAAACGAGTGCGTGATTATTCGGATATAAATGGTGATGGTATTATTGACTCGAAGACAGCCGAGGCGGCTCTAGGATTACTTGAAATTGACGAGCTGGGTCTTGACCCGGGTGACCGTAACTTATTAACAAGTATTATTGATAACTATGGAAACAACCCAGTTGGGCTAACAACAATTGCTGCCCTGACAGGTGA
>CAYOUQ010000002.1:0-17674 GCA_964407205.1 uncultured Saccharimonas sp. (SeqCode) | reverse complement strand
TTCGCGCCATTTTTGGCCGGCGTGTTGCTTGTTTCGATAGCTTTATCTATCTTGTTTAATTACGACTTGATAATAAAAGGCATTGGAGTTGATAGCCAGAATTCAAATGTTGGTGGTATTGTCGCTCCGGTAATACTATTCATTATCGCAGTGACCGCAGCAACCTGCATCGCATATTACGTATATTTCTGTAATAAATTAATTTTAACAAATGAGAGCGTTTTTCAGACTATTCAAACCAGTCTTTTCTCAAAACGAGAACAAACAATTAGTCTGCAAAATATTGAAGACGCTAGCTATACGCAACTTGGGATTATTCAAAAGCTGCTAAATTATGGATCAATTAGGCTAAGTACAATTGGTGACGAAAACACTTACAGGCTAAACTACGTTAAAGATCCCAAAAAGCATATAGATATTCTGAATAATGCGGTCGAATCCTTCAAAAACGGCCGACCAATTGAACTTTAGATTAAGCTATTTTTTATTAGTCTTTGCGTAATCAGCTTCATTTTTTAAACTGGTCTTAAGTGTGTATTCAGTGCATTTGCCGTCCGTGCAATTTGTTGGCTTATACGAGTAAGAGCTGTCAGCCGTGTTAATTGCCCTGCCGTCGGGATCATTAAATAGGTCGGGGTCGACTGATTTTAGATTATCGCTGCTGATCGACTGAGGATAATAACCGTTAGCTGGGTAAAATACCTCTTCCAGACCATAATACATAGCATTTATAGCTGTCTTTTTTTGTTTGTCTAGATTCAAAGTTTCGATATTTTGTTTTTGAATAAAAACAAACACGCTAGATACAATAAAAATTACTACTATAAAAAGCAACTCAATAACTGTGAACCCGTTAGATCGTTTTGTCATATGTGCTATTATAGCAAATTTATTGCTATCACAGTATAATATAGACTAGATAATATAGGGGAGAAATATGTCAGCCAAAAAAGCCGAAAAGACGAGTCCAGGCGAAAAAGCAACCACAGCAGATGGTAAATTAAAAGCCTTAGGTCTAGCCCAGGAACAAATTAATAAACAATTTGGTGATGGAGCAATACGACGATTAGGAGATACCCGAACGGTAAACGTCGAGCTATTTAGTAGTGGATCTTTATCACTAGATCTTGCCCTTGGGGGTGGTTACCCGAAAGGTCGAATTCTCGAGATATATGGGCCAGAATCGTCAGGCAAGACAACCATTGCCCTTCATGCCATAGCGGAAATCCAAAAAACAGGTGGCACGGCAGCGTTTATTGATGCTGAACACGCCTTGGACCCGGCCTATGCCAAGAAGCTTGGCGTCGATGTTGATAATATGTTGGTGTCTCAGCCAGACAACGGTGAACAAGCCCTAGATATTGTTGAAACTTTAGTTCGTTCAAATGCCGTTGATATTGTAGTAGTTGACTCAGTCGCGGCTCTGGTTCCGCAAGTCGAAATCGATGGTGACATGGGCGATAGTCATATGGGCTTGCAGGCAAGATTGATGAGTCAAGCCTTACGAAAGCTAACGGGAATTATTAGTAAAAGCAAAACAACCGTAATATTTATTAACCAGATCCGAATGAAAATAGGCGTGATGTTTGGTAACCCAGAGACCACAACCGGTGGTAATGCTCTAAAATTTTATGCATCTGTCAGAATTGATATTCGCCGAACTGGTCAAATAAAAGAAGGCGAGGATAATATTACTGGCAGTCGTACCAAAGTGAAAGTCGTAAAGAACAAAATTGCCCCACCGTTTAGGGTCGCTGAATTCGACATTATGTATGGTGAAGGTATTAGCAAGACGGGCGATGTGTTAGATTTGGCCGTTGTCCATGGCATTGTTGGTAAGTCTGGCGCTTGGTTTGATTATAATAATGAAAAAATTGGCCAAGGCCGTGAAGCTACTAAAGAATATCTTAAGAATAATCCAAAAGTATTAGCCGAAATCGAAAAGAAAGTCCGCGAAAAAGTTGCTGCAGAAGTAGAGTAGCGCGGCAAGCACAATGAGAATAACATCTATTTCTATCCAAGCACGTGATAAAGACCGTGTAAATATATCTGTTGATGGAAAATATAGATTCAGTTTATTTGCATCTCAACTAGTTGATTTAGGCGTAACAAAGGATAGGGAATATACTGATACAGAGATTGAACAGCTCGAAAAAGAAAGCCAATTTGGAAAAATATACAGTCGCGCTTTAGAGTATTGCCTTATTCGCGCCAGAAGTAGCCGCGAGTTAAGGGATTATCTTTATAAAAAGACACTAAACAAAATTACTAAAAATGGTAAAAAAATCGACGGCGTTACGAAAGATATTACCGATAGGGTTTTTGCTAGGTTGCTTGATAACGGCTATGTCGATGATGTCAAATTTGCGAAGTACTGGGTTGAAAATCGAAGTATAAATAAAGGCTCAAGTACCAGGAAGTTGTCATACGAGCTACGGGTAAAAGGTATCTCAAGTCAGGTTATCTCGCAAGTTATATCTGAATTTGGACGTGATGATAAAGCAGAGTTGACAAAGTTGATAAATAGAAAACGTTCAAAATATAGTGATGATAAAAAATTTGCTATGTATCTGGTAAGACAGGGTTTTAATTATTATGACGTTAAATCTGCCTTAAATATTCAGGCAGAGGACTAGTCAATTGTTTCGCTGCTATTTGTTTGTGGTGAGCTTGAACGAAAAGGATTAACATAAACTGATTTTTCAGTTGTGCTTACTTGCTGAACTTTGCTAATCGCTGATCTGACGATGATAGTCGTATTGCTGATTTCAAGGATTTGCGAACGGTGTATTAATATTTCGGTGTTATTTAAACTCTTTAACATTTTTTGTCTAACACGTAATTGCTGGATTACGAAACTGCCAGCGTCAATACTGTAGTCAGTTACTTTACCAAGCTTACGTTTTGTATCATCAATGACGTTAATGCCGATCAAATCGAAGCCTAAATCGATTAGTTTATTTATTGCGATAACGTCTTCTTTACCAATAAATTCATCCGAGCTATCAATAATCATGCCGATTACGCTTAATTCACGGACATCTGCCATTCTTAGGTATGATGGCTTGTCGGTTAATAATGGGCCATCTACTTGGTAGGCGACAATCTTGAGATTACCTGGGTCGATAATTGGCATCTTGGCAATTGCCAGTTTTGTGCCTGTCTGGAGGCTCATTATCGATGCTCCTATTATTCTCGAACCAAGTATAAGCATATCTACATTATATTCGTTTTAGTAATTAACTCAAACTATTCAGAAAATGGATTATTTCGTCCAGACGGTAATATTGGTGCCACAGAAAGATCTTCGCTTCCTTTTAAATTATTAATTAGGTTTATAGTGTTTTGGTCGAAGTTAAGAGCGCTATTTTGTGATAATCCGGAATTAGAAATTGGTGATTTATTCACTGTCGATGTCAACATTAGTATTGCAATGACAAGCCCAATCCCGATGGAGACAATATAAAAAATCAAGTAGATTTGTTCGGAAATAAATTTTGGTAATTTGTTCATTTTGTTAATACCTCGATTGTAATTGGGTCAGTAATTATATCGGTGTTCGATGTTTGCGAACGGCTGATATTAATACCAGTTAATTGCATTAATGGAATGTTTTCCTCAACTAATTTGATGAACTTTAGAAAATTATCAAATGGCACTGGATTTGCCAAAGTAATAACTACAGGTTGAGACTGGATGTTCCCAAAAACAATCTGAGTCGTTATATCCATGGTGATCGGTCGAGAAAAGCTGAATCCGCCATCAATAGTAACGCCACTTAGTGAGGCATATTTGTTCAGGTCTTTTATGGCCTGGTCCTGATAGTTTTGTGTTGATATTGCAATATTGTCCAGCTTTTCAAGAGCCGGTTCCATATTGTTTATTTTTAACTTTAGAGCTTGAGCTTCACTTGTAGTTAATGAAGTGATAATTTGGGTTTCTGTGGTTTTATTTATATTCTTTAATAACTTTTGTTGGACTAATAAGAAAATAATAATTGTCGCTGCAGTAACAAGCAGCATAACAGACACCAAGATTATCCGTAATGTTGTAGGTTGAAACCCTGTCTTTTTCATAATTTATTAACCTTGTCTATGGTAACCATCAAAGATATAGTGGCGGGATAACCGGGCTGGCTATTTGTCGTATCGGATGTAACTGATATAATACTTGCTTTTGAAAACATAGCAGATTTGTTAAGGTTATTTTTTGTTTCTTGAGCCTTTTCTTCACTTACGGCTTGAAGAGTTAATTGAATTGGCGACATCAGTGAAGTGCTGTTGATTGATAAGTTGCTAATTATTACACCTGATGGCAAAGACCCTGCAAGCTCTAAAATAATGTCACTATATTTAACGTGTTTGTTCAGTATATTCTTGCTTAGGGCTATGTCCGACTTTATGTCATTTGCCTGAGATATTATCGATAAGGACTCTTTGTCCGTCGCAGCACTACCCGATGATTTTCCGGGCCTCAATAGCGAATACGCCCCAAAGCAGGCGATAGTTAAAAATAGAATACCTGACATCAAAAATATCATGCATTTTGCGAGTATAACGTTATGCCTTGCTGCACGAAGCTGTTTTTTGTTCTCATAAGGTAACAGATTGATCATTGTTTTGCCCCCGTGTTAGTCAATAAAGCAACACCGGCAACTGTTATGTAGCGTGGTCGAAATTGTTGAGCGGGTTCTGGTAGCTTATTGAAGTCAATTTTTTGCCATGGGCTGGCAACCCTGGCCGGCATAACTAGCTCGTTTGTAAAATAATCACCAATACCAGGAACGTTACTGCCACTTCCAACTATTAATAGCTGTTCTAGCTTGTGACCACCACTGATACGTTCGTTGTAATATCGAATCACTTTTCTGATTTCGGACATTATAGCGCTGAGGCATGGTTCAAGCGCGGCCTTGATTTTTTCTTGACGCGTTCCCGCATTCAGGCCATTTAAAATTTTTAATTGATGAGCGTTTTCAAGCGCTATTTCAAGCCTCTTGGCGATATTTAACGTGAATGTATTGCCACCAATTGGAAGGCTACTAGTTACTCGAACTGTGCCCTCATCAAGAATTGCGATGTCGGTGCTAGCTGACCCAATGTCGACTATTACCGTTGGGATGTTTCCGTCCTCAGTTTTTGTTAATAACCTGGCGATTGAATTTGTGCTTGGCTCAACAAAGCAAACGACAAAGCCGGCCGATTCTACCGCCTTGACGGCTTTGTCGACAATATTTCGAGGGATTGCACTTAAAAGTACGGTAATCTCCTGTTTTGTTTTCTTAATCACCTCATAGTCGATATAAAGGCTAGTTGCCGGGATTGGTATGTACTGATCAACCTCGAGGCCGACAGCATCTTTCAAATGTTTTTCAACTTTAATAGGCAAGGTAAATGTTCTTGAAAAGCTTCTAGTCGCTGGCAGGCTGATTGCGGCGTGGTTGCTATTTAGGGTGCCGACAATATGGTTTTTTGCTAACGACCTAATACTGTCTGCCAGATAGTTACTGTTTGACTCAAATGAGTCCTTTATCTTTACGGGATCAAGATCAAGTGAGCCATAACCTACCACAAACCATTTTAGCGGGTCTACGGACATCATTTTTACACCAGTGCTACTGATGTCTATGCCAATAATAGGTTTATCTGAGTAAAATAGCTTTTTCATGATGCCCACTTAAAATATCTCTTGATATTATTATAGCATGAGCTTTATAGCAAATAATTGGGTTATTTTATACTTTGTGCCATACCAGCAATCGGCAACATAACACTAGCTGCAATTAGGCCAACCAGGCCGCCCATAATAACAATCATAACGGGTTCAATTATTGAACTTAGGCCATCGATTGCGACATCAACCTCTTCTTCGTAAAATTCAGCTACCTTGACGAGTACCTTATCTGTTTGCCCAGTTTCCTCACCAACAGCTAACATCTGAGACACGATTGCGGGGAACAGGGGATTTGACTCTATGACTTTTGAAAGGTTCTTGCCATTCTTCACTTCAACCTCGGCGGCCAGCAGGGCTTTCTCGTAAACGGTGTTACCAACAGCGCGAGAGGTGACTGTGATAGCCTCTAGTACTGCAACACCGGCTTCAATCAAAGCAGAAAACGTCCTAGCAAAATGAGCAACTGCTACCTTAACGATTATTTTATTTATTAGCGGAGTTTTTACAATTATGGAGTCAAAAACCTTTCTACCTGACGGCGTCCGTATATATGCAATAGTCCCGAAGATTAACAGTAATAGGCCAGGTATAACGATAAACCAATAAGAGGTAATAAAATGGCTGACATCAAGCATAAATAAGGTTAGTCCAGGTAGCTTTGCATCGGAGCCTCCAAGGTCTGTTAAAACACCACCAATTTTTGGAATAACAAATAGCATCAATCCAAAAAATGCCAAAATTGTAATCACTAACAGGACAACCGGGTAGGCCATTGAGCTACGGATTTTTTTTCTGATAGTAGCACTTTTTTCCTGTTGTGATGCCAGGCGTTTTAAGACATCATCCAATATACCGGCTGCTTCACCGGCTCTTACCATATTAGTGTAAACACTATTGAATGATGATGGGTACTTAGCTAATGCATCGCTTAGATTTGAGCCACTTTCGATATCATGAATAACACTAAGCAGTGTAGTTTTAAGAACTGATTTATCGGGAGCGTGTCCGGCTAGGGCATTTAAGGCCCGAAGCAATGGAACCCCAGCACTAATCATGGCACTAAGCTGTCTAGTAAAAATAACCAACTGAGATAATTTAATTTTATTAGAGCCAAAAATATTGTTTAAATCAATCTTCGTTTTTGTTTGGGCAGCTTCCTTGATCGTTACTGGTCTTAACCCCAACGCTTTTATTGCCTCAATAGCAGCGCCCCGGTCAGTTTGATCGATTGTGCTATTTTTTGTATTACCTTTGTCGTCGATTGCTACATATGAAAATATTGGCATAACTAATCCTTTGTAACCCTAACGATTTCTTCAAGAGTGGTCTCGCCGCGTAGTGCCTTAATAAGACCATCGTTTTGAAGTGATATCATACCTTCTTTTATTGCCTGGTCCCTTATCTGATTACTAGTAGCGTTAGCTATTATTAAACGTTGGATAGTTTCAGAACTGCTAAGGGTTTCATATATTCCCATACGGCCAATATAGCCATTATTGGCTCCATTGCTGTTATCATTTGGGTCAGCTCGCCAAAGGGTCTTTATGCCATTCTCGTCGGTACTAAGCGGCGTGTCGCCACCGATGCCTTCTGAGGCGGCTTGTTTTTCAAGCTCGTGAATATATTTAAAAGTCTGTCCTGGTTGGAGATTAAACATTCTAGTTATCATATCTTGCTCTTCTTTGCTTGGCTCAAAACTCTGACGAGTTTTATGGTTAATTTTGCGGACCAACCTTTGACCAACTACTACTCTGACGGTGCTAGCAATCAAGAAAGGCTCAATACCCATATCTAGTAACCTTGGAAGGCTTGTAGCTGAATCATTAGTGTGCAGTGTACTGAACACAAGGTGTCCGGTCAACGCTGCTTGGATACTTAAGTCGGCTGTTTCACTGTCACGAATCTCGCCGATCATAATAATATTTGGGTCTTGGCGAAGCAGTGCTCGTAGCCCATTTGCAAAGGTTATGCCGGCTTTATTGTTAGTTTGGGTTTGATTAACACCAGGTATCTTGTACTCGACAGGATCTTCAATAGTTGATATGTTGACATTCGGTTGGTTTAAGATTGTCAGTATACTGAATAGGCTTGTTGACTTACCGCTTCCAGTTGGTCCAGTTATCAATACCATGCCGTTTGGCTCGGTCATGGCTGATTTGATGTCCTTCATTGCCTTCCCCCAATATCCCAGTGATTCAAGAGATATAGCCTGATTAGACTCATCTAAAATACGCATAGCGATTTTTTCGCCATCTGCGACTGGCAGAGTGCTCACGCGTAAAGCGTATTGTTTGTTGCCAATTTTTATCTTGAACCGGCCATCTTGTGGCACACGATGCTCGTCAATTTTCAAATTACTAAGAATTTTGATTCGGCTAACCAGTCCGTTTAACACGTTTAATGGTAACTGGTTAGCTTCTTTTAACATTCCGTCAATTCGATAACGAATTTGAACGTATTTTTCACGCGGTTCGATATGGACGTCACTAGCATGTAGGCGGACGGCGTATTCCAGAAGTAAATTTACTGTCTTAGCAATCGGCGAATCCTCAGCCAGGGCATCGTCTGTAGTCGTATTGGCCGTCTCGGTGCTTTCTGATCTTTGGATATCAATAACTTCGCTTAGCTGCTGATCAACATTTTGGCGATAGGTTTCAAGTGCTGATAAAATATTATCTAGTGGTGCAACAAATAGTTTTGTATTTGTACCAATTTGTTTTTGAATGAAATTTACGGCTTGTATATCGTCGGGATCATCCATTGCCAGATAATTAATACCATCTTTTATGTCAAATAGAACAGCATTATATTGACGGGCGATATGTTCTGGGATCTTGTTGATAATATCTGGCTTAAGCTCGCTGACGTTGATTTCAGTATAAGGTATCTGGGTGTAATCTGCGAATGCCTTGGTTAAGGTTTTTTCATCAATTATTTCATTTTGTATCGCTATATCTTGAAGAGGGCGCTTCGAACGAGACGCCTCTTCCTTTAGAACGCCAATCTGCTCAGCAGTAGCCACACCACTGCGTATGAGCAATTTCTCGATTGTAACATCTGAAATACGCATACTGCTTACGCTCTATTGTAATCTACAGATTGAAAAAGCGCCAGATGTTATAATAGTTTGGTCATGATTATAGAGACGGAAAACGAACTTGAAACTATCAAACTGGGTCAGAAAATTGGATACCATTTGAAGGGTGGTCAAATTATTGAGCTGATTGGTGATGTAGGGTCCGGTAAGACAACGCTAACAAAAGGTATCGCTGACGGTCTTGGTATAAAAGAGACAGTTTCTAGTCCAAGTTTTACAATTTCCAGGCAATATAGATGTCGTGATAGTTTAGTTTTGGCTCATTATGATTTTTATCGACTTGATGATCCGGGCATAATGTCCGAAGAATTAAAAGAGTCAATCGGCAATAACGATATAGTAACGGTTATAGAATGGGGTGATGTTGTCAAGGATGTACTTTTGCCGGCAAAAAAGACTTCAATAACCATTTCGTCAATATCGGAAAATGTCAGACAGATTAATATATCGCCTGATATGGAGATAAAATGATATTGTTGCTTAATACAGCCGAGTCGATGTGTAAAATAACGCTGGTTGACGGGGAGTGGCGGCTTGATGATGAATGGCAGGCCGATCGTGCATTGGCAAAATCGCTTCATAAATATCTGTTTGATATTTTACAAAAAAATAAAAAATCTTGGGGTGATATAACTGCGATTGGTGTCTTTGAGGGGCCAGGTAGTTTTACTGGCCTGAGAATTGGTTTAACGGTCGCTAATACGGTCGCTAACATCCTAAAAGTGCCGATAGTTGGAGGCCGTGAGGCTGGTTGGCAAGAAGATGCAATTAAAAAGATTAAATCTGGTTATGATGAAAAAATGGTGTTGCCATATTATGGAGCGGCGGCTAATATCACAGTTTCTAAAAAATAACTTGCGTCATAAGGCAATTAGACGTTATTATATATACAGTCCATTATTGGATAAATACTGATTAACTAAACTGTGAGACCGACGCTGAGGATTTTTGGATTTAATATATGAGTTTTTCTTGTAGGAAATACAAGAATCTAGGCGAGGAAGGAAGAATATGATAATAGAAGCAATTATTGCCCTTGTAATTGGGTCTGGCCTTGGGATTGGCGGATCTATCCTATACGAAAGGCGCCGAGCCAATGGCAGCAAGATAAAATTAGAAAAAGAATTAGCTGCTGCAAAAACAAAAGCTAGCGACATTATATTAAAAGCAAAAGACGAAGCGATGGAGTTGGAGAATGAGCGTCGCAAAGAGTGGAAGAAGACCGAGACTAGGCTAGTCGAACGAGAGGCTGCCTTGGACAAGAAAATTGATGAACTTGACAGACGGTCTGAAAAGCTACGCGCAAACGAAAAAGATGTCGAGGAGTTGAAGAACGAAATTCGAGACATCCGTACCAAGCAACAGGACAAATTAGAAAAGATTGCCAAGCTATCAAAAGCTGAGGCTGCCGAAAAATTAATGGAAATGACCGAACGCGATATCAAGCAAGATATGGTTGGGCTAATAAATAAACTTCAAAACGACACCAAAGAAGACGCAGAAGAAATGGCTCAAACTATTTTAGTGACTGCAATGGAGCGAATGTCTTCAGAGGTAACCGCCGAGCGCACTGTTACATCGGTAAAATTAACTGACGAAGAGATGAAAGGGCGCATTATCGGTAAGGAGGGTCGCAATATCCAGTCGCTGCAACGTGCTACGGGTGTTGATATTCTAGTAGATGATACCCCTGGTATGATTGTCCTTAGCTCTTTTGACCCAGTTCGACGTCAGGTTGCCAGGATTGCACTTGAATTATTAATGAAGGATGGACGAATCCACCCTGCCCGAATTGAAGAAGTGGTTGCAAAGGCTGAGACCGAGATAAATAAAGAGATAAATCGAGCAGGCGAGGATGCCGCGCGCGAGGTTGGTATAGTTGGTATTCCAAAAGAGATTCTACGATTACTGGGTGAACTAAAATACCGAACCAGCTATGGCCAAAATGTTTTAATGCATAGCGTAGAGATGGCACACATGGCTGGGCAAATTGCCGAGGAAATTGGAGCCGATGTCCGCATTACTAAAACCGCAACATTGTTGCATGATATTGGCAAAGCTGTAACTCACAAAATGGAAGGTAAACACCATCACCTAGGGGCAGAATTGGCTCGAAAATATGGCATGTCAGAAGAGATAGCGGCTGCAATTGAGTCTCACCATGATGATGTAGAAGCCACAACACCAGAGGCATTGATTGTTCGTGTTTGTGATGGGCTATCAACTACCCGCCCGGGAGCTCGAAATATTAGTGCCGAAAACTTTGTTGAACGAATGCGAGATCTAGAGAATGTTGCGCTTGGATTTAACGGTGTGGATAAGGTTTATGCGATTAGTGCAGGCCGTGAGGTTCGCGTAATTGTGACTCCAAAGACAATTGATGACCTAAGCGCCATTAAATTGGCTCGTGATATTGCAACCAAGATTGAAAGCACCATGCAATACCCTGGCACAATTAAGGTGAATGTTATTCGGGAGACCCGAGCAATCGAGTTCGCGAAATAAGGCTGATTGATATAGAATTTTATTATGAAAAGCATAATCATAATAAAAAATTTAAAAAAGTACTTTGGTAAGATTCATGCCGTTGATGATATAAGTTTAGAAATAAAAAAGGGTGAAATCTTTGGTTTTTTGGGCCCAAATGGAGCCGGCAAAAGTACAACAATTCGTTGCATGATGGGGTTTAACAAACCAACCGCCGGACAGATTACTGTTTTTGGTCATGACATGTCAACTGACTCGGTTGAGGCAAAAAAACAAATTGGATATCTACCAGGTAACGTTAAGCTGTACGATGCTTGGACGGGTTCGGATCATATAAAATTTTTTGAAAGCATTAGGGGTAAATCCAGCAGCGTTAAAAGTTTGATTGAACGATTTGACTTTAACGCCAATGTAAAGTTTCGACATTTGTCTTCTGGTAACAAGCAAAAGCTGGGCTTAATTCTGGCTTTGATGAATGATCCAAAACTAATCGTCATGGATGAACCGACAGTTGGGCTTGACCCATTACTTCAGAATGAAATATACAAAGTACTGATGGAAATGTGTGCTGCTGGTTCGACGATATTTATCTCTTCCCATAATCTGCCTGAAGTTGAACGGTTGTGTGATAGGGTTGCTATCATCAAAGACGGCAAATTAGTCGCAGTCGAAGACATTAAAGAACTTGGGGACAAGAAGCTTCACAAGATTGAGGTTAGATTTGGTGATAAATTTAATGAAACGGAATTCAAGATAAGCGGAGTAGATAGTATTGAACGAATCTCGGATGGTCTAATCATTACGGTTAGCGGAGATTTAAACAAAATATTTCAAATAATTACCAAACACAAGATTATTGATTGTGAAGTTAATCATGCCTCACTTGAAGATGTATTTATGAAGTTTTATGAAAGGGACAAATAATGTTTGCTTTTTCAATTAGGATGCTAAAGGATAAATATAAGGCGTTTGTTATTTATTCAGTGTCTGCATTGGGTCTGCTTGAAATGTATGTGGCGCTATTCCCAGCCATTCAAAAACAAGCTGTCAGTTTTGACCAGATGTTGAAAAACTTTCCTCCGGAATTATTTAAAGCGATGAATATGGATCCGGCCAGCCTGTCTTTCGCCTCGCTAGAATCGTATCTATCAACAGAATATATGAGTTTCTTGTGGCCAATATTGGCAATAATATTTGCTATATCAATCGCCAATTATATTTCGATTAACGAAATTGATAAAGGCACTATCGAAACGCTGGCGTCTTTACCGGCAAAACGATTCAGAGTATTTATTGAGAGGTATTTTACGGGATTGTTAATACTAATTGGCTTTACGGCGATTAGTTTGTTGGGTGTGATACCACTAGCGCAGATGCATAACATAGCGTATTTGTTTAATAATTTTATGACAGCTACGGTTGGCGCGTTTTTCTTCGTTTGGGCAGTCTATTCGTTGGCGGTATTGTTTTCCGTTATATTTTCGGAAAAAGGCAAGGCTACGATGGTATCCAGCGGTGTGATAATCATGATGTACGTCATGGGAATTATATCTGCTCTGCGGCCTAACTTGATCAATCTAAGGTATGGCAGCTTCTTTTACTATTTCAATGGGCCAGAGTTACTGGGTAAAAATATTTATCCAGATTACGCCTTGTTAGCACTTGGTGGCTTTGCGGTCATCGTGTCCGTTTTGTCGTTAGCTTGGTTTAATCACCGAGACTTATCGGTATAGTTCGGTAATGGTGGGGCATGGCGGTCTCGGTCACCTTTTCGGCGACCCCGCCTCGGTCGGTGACGTTCGTCTTCGCTGTCCAGCGAACGGCCTCCGGCCTTGCAAAATGCCACTGGCATTTTTCACCATCGACCTCGAGGTCAACAGTCCAAGACGACATGCCAGTAAAATAATTCATCCAACCACGAGGGCTGGATAAATCATTTTGGTGGGGCATGGCGGTCTCGAACCGTCGACCTCAGCAATGTGAATGCTGCGCTCTAGCCAACTGAGCTAATGCCCCGCACGCTATATTTTACCACAGCTAGTTTCAATTATTCCCCTTATGCTTTAAAATATTAGTTAATGCATAAATCCGAAATTCGCAAAGATTATTTTAGGGAGATGTATGTAATTATCTCGCCCAATAGGGCAAAACTCCCAAAGACTACAACAAATAAGCTTACTGATGTTGATTCATCCAAGGTTTGTTATTTCTGTCCAGAGACATTTGCGAATGACATTATAACTTATAGAGATAATGACCCAAAAGGTGGCTGGGAGATTCTATCTTCAGTGAACAAGTACCCTGCCGTGTCGCTGGACAACCCAAAAGCCTATGGTCAGGCAGAGGTTGTAATTGAGACTAATAAACATGGCGTAAATATCAATGACTTGCCAGTCGATTATATTGTCAGAATTTTTGACGCATATATTAATCGATATACGGCATTGAAGAATATTGATGGTGTTAAACATGTAATCATTTTCAAAAACGAAGGAGGAAAAGCAGGCGCTTCAATTGATCATTCACACTCACAAATTATTGCCCTGCCTTTGTTGCCTCCAAAAGTAAAAGCCGAAATCGAAGATTACGATAAATATGTAGTTGAAAATAATGTCTGTCCTTACTGTAATATTATCTCGAAAGAAATGGACGGGCCAAGAATGATTTGGAAGGATAAAAATTTGTTTGTCTTGGCGCCATATGCAAGCGAGTCCCCCTATGGGGTATGGTTTATTCCGAAAAGGCACGTGACTTCGGTTGTCGATCTATCTAATGACGAGAAAAAGTCGTTTGCCAAAGCGATGAAATTAGTTTTAGGTAAACTCGACGAAATGCAAATTTCTTATAACTATTTTTTTGAAAACTCAGTTTCTGATAAAGATTATCACATGCACATAAAACTAGCACCAAGACCGAATGTTTGGGCCGGATTAGAATTGGGGACGGGCGTAATTGTTAATCCAATACCGCCGGAAGAAGCGGTAAAAATATATCAATCTAAATAAAAAATCTGACAAAAATGCCAGATTTTTTATTTGGTCGGGGTGAAAGGACTTAGTCGCGTTCCGCAACCCCGCGAGTCAGTCGGATAGGCGCAGCCTATCTGTGACATCGCCTTGCAGATTGCCGCTGGCAATCTTCACCTTCTCCCTCGAGGTCGAAGTGTTTGAGCTCTTTCAGACTACAGTTCAAATAAAATGACTGACATAAATGCCAGTCATTTTATTTGGTCGGGGTGAAAGGACTTAAACCTTCGACCTCTCGGTCCCAAACCGAGCGCGCTATCAACTGCGCCACACCCCGATGTGTGTGATTCACTTTGTAAATTATAGCGCAAGTCACCCCATAACACCAGTATCTTTTTTGGTTGAAAAACGATAAAATATTGATATATGATACAAAAATTGCAAAGGCATTTTTGGGCTATATTGATTATCGCCGTAATTATTTCAGTTGGGACCAGCTATTTTATTGGTATTAACCAGGGCGTCTGGTTTGACGAAGGTTATTCGCTAATCATTTCAAAGCAGTCAACAGCCGAAATGATTAGGTTGACATCGGTTGATGTTCATCCGCCACTTTATTATTTGTTATTGCAAGGATGGGCACATATATTTAATAGCTGGGACGTCATTTTAAGGCTGCTGAGCGCGCTACTAATGGGAGGAGCGGTATTATTTGGTGGTATGTTGTCAAAGAAGCTATTTGGCAAGCGTGAAGCGCTTTTTGTGCTGCCATTTTTGATATTGTGCCCGATGCTGCTGCGTTATGGTTTTGAACTGCGCATGTATTCACTAGCGGCCTTGATTGGCGTCGCGGCAACATATGTTTTGGTCTGTGCGGTTGGTGCGAAAAACACCAAAAAACGGCTGGTTTTGTACATAATCTATGCATTATTAGTGGCGGCCGGTATGTATACACACTATTACATGGCGTTGCTTTGGATGGCGCACTTTGTCTGGTTAGTCTGGCAATCAATTAAAAACAAGCAGCCAGTATTTAGATCCCAATGGTTTATGGCATATGTGATAAGTGTCATCTTATTTATACCTTGGATGCCAGCGTTTATTAACCAGTTTATGGGTGGTGTACTGGCATCGGTTGTCCAGCCAATGACGATAGAAAATTTAATTGGGGTGCTGTCTTTTACCTTCCTGTATAAACCAGTCTGGCAATTAAACGCATTAGATTCACTGTTAGTTGTTTTTGTGGCTAGTGCTATTGGAATGTCTATTTATAAAGCATACAAAAAATTGACCCAATCTGCCAAAGAAGGTTATGTGATGGTGTTGATGTATACGATTGTGCCAATTGCTGTTTTGACAATCGTTGGATTAATTCGACCGATGTATTTAGAGAGGTATATGGTCCCAATTATAATCGG
This sequence comes from uncultured Saccharimonas sp. (SeqCode), assembly GCA_964407205.1. Lineage (GTDB taxonomy): Bacteria > Patescibacteriota > Saccharimonadia > Saccharimonadales > Saccharimonadaceae > UBA1547. Next base: position 2,033 of record CAYOUQ010000002.1, on the reverse strand, counting down.
TGGTTTTATTGCCTTGGGCGTAGCATTTTCCAAGTTGACTGAATCGAAAAAGATAGGCTATAAGGTTTTGGCATTGTCGGTCTATGCCGTGATGTTAGTTGGAGTGTTTAACCTATTTCAAGTCGGCAATTATAGCTTTCAGCGTCTAGAAAACGTGCGGACGGCAGACGTGGCACTCTCTGTCGACTCAACTAATTGCATTGATGATAACATGGCAATTATATTTGCTGATCCATATACGTATATCCAATTTGATAACTTTTTTGATAAATCGGGTTGCCCATATTATTTTTATAGTACAGAATCAAAACTGGGTGGGGGATATGCCATATTGTCAGGAAGCGACAAGCGAATTGATAATCCAGTCGTGCAACTTGATAAATATAGCGAGCTGTACTACATATATTATGACGAGCCAAAACTTCAGATGCCAATTGATATGACAATAGTATCATCTGAAAAGCATGGCTCGGTTACGGTTGATAAATACGTCAGCCGTTAATACATAACGGGGTGTGGCGCAGTGATAGCGCGCTCGGTTCGGGACTGAGAGGTCGTCAGTTTAAATCTGATCACCCCGACCAAAATAATACGTCCAGCTTTATGCTGGGCATATTATTTTGAATGGGGTATTCTTGAATAGACGATCTCATGAGGTCGGTAGTGAGAATTGCCAGTGGCAATTCGCAAGGCCGGAAGCCGGATGACGAATGTCACCGACTGAGGCGGGGTCGCGAAATTTTCGGAATGAAAATTATCGTGACTAAATCTGATCACCCCGACCAAAAAATATCCTTGCCTTTGGCCAGGATATTTATTTGTAGTATTTGCACTATCGTGGTCGCTTTTTGGCTATTTTTCGGGCCATTTCAGCAAATCTGTCGTCAATTATATTTCCTTCGAAATCACCATATTTGTTTATTACAGCTTTGTGAATTAAAAAGTCGGCAATTGCAGGGTTTTTGGGTAGTAATGGCCCATGTAGATAGCTACCAATTACATTTTTATATCTGGCGCCCTCGTTGCCATCTGCCAGATTATTGCCAGCTCCATGGCGAACAGCACCTAAAGGTTTAACATTTTCACCAAGGAAGGTTTGCCCACTGTGGTTCTCGTACCCAATAATACTGCCAAAATCATCGCTGTATGTCTCGATATTACCAATTAACCTTTCGGGTTTTGCGTATGTATCAATGTCCAGTAGCCCTATCCCATGAATTATTTGGCCATCCGATGTTTTAAAAAATTTGCCAAACATTTGATATAGCCCACAGATTACTAACATTGGCACGTTTTTATTGGCAAGTTCAATTAGTTTTGGCCCAATTTTTATTAGGTCGTCTTGTATCTTGCTTTGTCCGCTATCTTGACCGCCGCCGCCAACGATAACATCGACATTGTCTGGAAATTTATCGCCCGGGTTGTAGTCAATAACTTTTGGGCTATAGCCGTGCCACTGGAGGCGCCGTAATAAGGTCAGCACATTACCGCGATCACCATAGATGTTCATATCTTTCGAGTATAAATGCATAATTATTATTTCTTTGTTTGTCATTTTATGTCCTCAACTTTGGCTATCTTTTTTAATGATCGCCGAATATCTAGCATGGCGGTATATGTACAGAATATACGCTTTGGCTGGTTATTATGGGTTTTGATGAATTGGGTCAAAGCGGCGGGTAATCGCTGGTTAACATGTCCGACTGGCACCTCATCATATTGCAGCCTGAGGGCCATATCGTATGCTCTAATGCCCGAAACACAGTCAACGCCATCATGGCGCAAGCTTACAAAGTCAACGTCCCATAACCAAGACATATCGCGTCCATCAGCGTAGTTGTCGTTAATTGCAATCATTGTCGCATAATCTTTGGGATTAAATGACTCGAGTCCTAATTGAAAACCAGAAGGATTCTTTACTACTGATGCTTCTTTTAAGTATCTTTGAGCTCCAGGAATATATACTTGCTCAATTTCAGTACCATCTTTACCAAGTACAGATAGCATACCATTATCTAAGTTATATTGTAAAT
>CAYOUQ010000001.1:0-97658 GCA_964407205.1 uncultured Saccharimonas sp. (SeqCode) | reverse complement strand
TTAAAATATAAATACATATTCCTAGCCCAGCTATACTAATGACAGATAATATAAAGTAATTCATAATATTATCATATGTATAAGGATTAGATGCTTTTTCTCCATGAATGATTGCGTAATCAGAAAATGCATCAGTCAAAAACGATAACTCACCAGTCTTTTCATTATATTCAGCTGGGAGTTCAGTAATTACACCATCATGATCTCTTAGAACTGAATAGTCGTCATATCCTTGTAATTTCTCACTTAAATCCAGGTGTACCGTCATTGGTTTTTCCAGCTCAGTTATGGATGTCTCCCAGGTATCGTTTTCAACTCCTTTGAATATTATTTCATCAAGGCTCAGATCAATATACCCGGCAATTTGACGGCTACCAATCTTTTCAGAAAAACTATTTTCATCAGTCTTTTGAGCTTCGCTAACTGTAAATTTTGCATTTCCATTAATTGCACCTACTGGCATCTCAATACTTGCACCATTGATTTTATCATCATTAACATTAATAATGTCAGATGTTGGTTCAAATATTGCGCTTAGATGAAGATGATTAGATGGCATTATAAAACTATAAGACGCCTTATCAACTTCTGGTTGTGTTTGATTCCCATTTAAACCACCTGAAACATATTGATAACCATAATCGGGAAGTAGTTCGATTGTAACTGGGCTACCAGCCTCAATCGAATAGTCAGTATAGCCACCGGAGGTAAATCTATAGCCATTAGCCGCTATAACCCTAACTGTTCCATTAGTTACGATTGAATCGTCAGCGCCAGGTATATTCCAGCCAAGCTGGAAAAGTGTACCGGCAGTTGATTCAAGTAAGAAATTTCCTTCACTAGTTGTCATTTTATATTTATTCGCAAGGCTAGTACCTTCTTCGCAAGTAACAGTAATCGGCAGGGGATTTTCCTCTTCCGTACCGGTCATATCAACCCATGGCCAATGAGAAGCCTGGGGAGAAAAGATACCTAAAGAAGAAGTATAATTTAAATCAATTTTTCCACCACCCGATACAGTCATAGTTGTGACATTAACCGTTGCAATGTTACTTGACTCGACAGTTAAACTTTTGCCGGCACTAGATTCGATAACTAGACCTTCACCCTCGGCTGGCGTTGGATTGTAATACCCTAGGGCAGTACCAGTTGTGTGAATAGTTAAATCACCCATTCTGACTTCTATTCTATTTGCCAGAACGCCTTGCGCACTTGGTGTTTCAGCTGAGCCGATTGTGAAATCTCGATCATAGGTACTGATAAAGCCCTCAGTATAAATGCCCCCGGCCAAGTTTAAATCACCTGCAACATCACTCATTCCACCAAATATATTAACTCGACCGTCCATATTGATTGAAAAACCATCCTCGCTTTCGGCAATATTACCATCGCCAGTAATCGTAAGGTCGCCATCGCCAGTACCAGTAAGATAGCCAACCGTGGCACCTTGGTCGATATTCAAACCATAGACATAGCCGGGACCCGACTCGAAACGCTCGATATTCCAGCCATCGCCCTCAGCCGAAGTAATTTGTGGATCGGCAGTTTCGTCGATTACTACTGTACCGTCAATAGAAATAGTTAGCGGATCGCCTGCTATTGGCTCACCAGGAACGCCAGGACCACCAGGACCACCAGGACCACCAGGACCCGATTCAGTATAATTATAGGTATTGTTAGGCGTAACCACCGTATTACCGGTCGTATTAACATTACGGCCACGCTGTATGCTAACAGTTACAAAATTTGAAGAAAGAGGCTCACCAACAGTTAAAGTTGATCCAGCGCTTATTTCAATTGCTCTAGCATCGGCAGCCTTTGCCATAATATTGAAAGTTGCGTCACTACTAGCAGCAAATATATTTAAATTACCCCTAGCTTCAACGGCAATATCGGAAGTGGTCGCATCGACGGCATTGTTATTAGAAACTTTTATCGTCAAATCACCATTGGCATAGATACTTTCTATCGAAGCGCTAGTCAGGTTTAGTGACATTTCTACAGTATCAAAGGAAACGCCCAAAATTCCATGAGAGCTATTGTATGTGCCGTCTTCGTAAATAATTGATCCATTGACTCTAACAATATTAGCGTCGGTTGCAAAAGTTCTGTTTGTAAACGGAGATACGATAGTTGCAAGTAACGCAAAAATAATAATTAGACTTATATTAAACAATCGATAATAATACTGTCTCACTTTTTCTCCTTTTTCAAATTTTGTATCTAATAGTAACATTATAGGAAAAATGTATAATAAAGACAAGCATTATGCGTCACAAGAAAGTTTTTCAACATAGACTAATCACACTGCTTGTTGCAGCAGTTGGCATAATATTATTTATTGTTCTATGTTATTGTATTTACAATATTTTTGTATGGGGTAACGACAATCAACGCTCTAGTCAAATTGTTAATAATCTTCGAACAGAGAAAAAAAACAATGTCGTAAATTTTAATAATTTAAAAAAACAAAACTCAGATACCGTTGCATGGCTGACGGTTTCAAATACCAACATTGATTATCCAGTTGTAAAAGCAGCTGATAATGATTATTACCTTAACCATGATTTTATGAAAGATCCAAGCCAAACAGGATGGGTTTTTGCAGACTATCTGAACGATTTTAACCAACTTGATCAAAACACTATAATATATGGCCATGCTTCTGTAAGTGGTCTAATGTTTGGAACACTTAAAAATGTTTTTAATATTAAACCAAATTCAGACAGTAGCGAGATTACATTGATAACCGAAAATAAAGAAACGAAGTGGCAAATATTTAGCATTTATCACATAAAGACCACTGACGATTATCTAGTTCGTTCTTTTGCGTCTCGAGAAAAAATAGACAGGTTTATTAAATTAATTGCAAACCGCAGTGAAATTGATTTTTATGATATACCCAATAATCAGGACAAAATTCTCACGTTATCAACTTGTCACAACGAGTACGAAAAAACAGTAATACATGCAAAACTTAAAAACCTAATAGAATACAAATAAAGCATGCTACAAATTTATAGAAGCCAAATCAATTATGAATATAAATTCCGGCAGATTCGTGATAGGTTATTGCCGGTTATAGGAGACAAAGTAACAATTCAACATGTTGGTAGTACAGCACTGAAAAATGTTGATGGTAAAGGCATAATTGATATTTTGGTTGGGGTGGATGATGGTAGTAAATTGGTAGATTATCGGGATAAATTAATTGCGAACGGATATTTTTCAAAACCATCAGATAATCACGGGGATTATATATTTTTGTCGTCAACCGATGCCGAAACGACGATTGGCGACCATCATATCCATTTAGCACTGGCAAATAGTAAAAAGTATATAGAATATATCAAGCTGCGCGATTATTTTACAAATAACCCAGACAAAGCACGGGAATATTCAGATTTAAAACATAAACTAGTCGAACAAACATGTGGCAACCGACACGAATATAGGCGGCTAAAAAGTGAATATATCGAAAAAATATTACGGATAATTAATCGTTAATCACACGACAACACCTTTCAACATTTGACTAATATAAAAAATAATGATATAAATCAATTATCACGTATGTGCGTGAAATTTGTTCTTTTATAAGGAGATGACAGAAATGGCAGGTAATGCCGAACTTGACCGCCTGAAGGCGGCGCAGGAAAGTGCTTTTAAGCGCAAACAGGCTGCTTATCAAGCACAACAAGCTGCCTGGGAAAAGCTCTCATCGGCGAAAACAGAGATGAACCGAGCTTTCGAGGTAAAGCAGCGCGCTTATTCGGTGCAAGAATCAGCCTGGCAAGAGTTCTCGCGAATTCGTTCAATCAATAGTCCGCGCATTGACCAATTGAATTCGTATCAAACTAATGCGTATGAAAGTATGAAAAATGCTTTCAATAACGCATCAGCGGCACATGAACGCCGCGAAGGTGCATCTGCAAAAGCGTATGCCGAGGAAGGCCACCGCTATAAGGCAGAGTGCCAAGGTTATGTTGTCGAGCGTCGCTACCTGATTAGTGAAATTCGCGCAGCAAAAAGTCGGCTGGATGCAGCCAAGCCTGATTTCGAGAGTGCAAAAAATTATTTCTCGAACGCAAAAAACCGGCATGATCAGTTAAAAAAAGAATATGATCGCGCTCAGTCTGAGTTCAAAAGCGCCAAGGCTGATTTTGACAGTGCTGCTAGGGCCTTCAGGGATATGTTAGACAAAGTGAAGAGCCAAAACAAAAACCGGCGTGAGAGTGACAGAAAACTGGCTGAACAGGCCGGTGTCCCGTATCAATATCTGGATGATGTAAAAGTCAAACAGGATATCACCGGAACGGTCAACTTTTATTTCGGTGGCATAGGCGATGACGGGTTATGGCACGGCCACATTTCGATGGATCGGTCTGGCAAGGTAACGTACAGGCGTATGCCAATGGAGGACCACGGTTCAAAAAATTTCACTGGTGCCAACGGAAAGTATAATGGACAACCAGCGAAAATCATTATGAGCGACCAGGGTAACTCTGACCGAATCGATATCTATTTCGGCGGGTCTGGTGAGCCAGACGGTCCGGGCCACAATCATGTTGTAGTGATAAAACAAAATATTCGCTACTGGCGTGAAAACGGGCAGATTATCATCAATGATCTCCAGGGTGTGCAATACCAATAATAGAACAAAAAGGGTCAGCCTGGCGGCTGACTCTTTTTAATTGTAATGATATAATTTAATCAAGATGCAGGATGATGACGGCAAAAGTCAAACTACGCAAACAAACCAGACAGACGAATACAGCCTGTCTGTGCCCGATATCAAAGAAGTTGTCGGGTGTTTTATTGATTTTAAACAAATCGAGATAATTAAATCAATCAAACATTCACCAGATAAGCACCTAACATTATTGGGAATTGATAATAATAAGTATGTTTTAGATGCAACTGATTATTTCGAAAAAAATTATGATACAACAGAGGCAATTAAAATATTTTCCCTCAAAAAACTGACATGGCTAAAACCAAAGAACAACGAATCTGACTTGCAAGACAGTCTCACGATTTCATATAACAAATCTAAGAACTATATTGTGCTTGGTCTTGCTGTAGTTGAATAATACATTTGTTGTATTTTTTGATAAATTAATCCGCTTGTGCTAATATTTTGTTATGAAGAAAAAATCAATCTCGCCAAAAAACAAGAAGTTCGCAATAATATTAATGCATAGTCCAATTGCCGTATTTATTGTTTCGGCACTAGCACTTAACTCAATTAGTGCCATCACGGGCGTGGCCTACAGCATCGTACAGATGATAATGTGGATGGGCCTACTGAGCGCCGTCCCGGTGTATTTGATTGGCAAGTACAAGTTTGGTAACAAACTTATACAGGCAAAGCAAACACAAAAGCAGCAACTGGCACACGATTTGGTGCATATTCCTGCTGTGCTATTTACGATGGCGCTGGCTTATTATCCAGTAATCGATGGGATACTATCATTCCTGGGACAAGATACCGCTGGTACGGTTTCAGAAACACAAATATCTGTAATATATGCTATGGGCAATGCCCTTAGCTTGGTCAGTTTAATCGCAGTGGTTCCAGGTGCTTTGGCCGCCTCATACATTTTGCGCAGTAAAAAGAAATAGATTTTAATCTTTAACTAGCTGTCGTCGCAACAACAAGATTTTGCGACAGTTATTAGTTATTATTTCAATTGGAATCGTGCCATCATTTACCGCTGTTTCGATTCCATCAATTAAAGTGTTTGGATCGATATTGCCAACATCACTATTCGGGTCAATAACATATAACAACATGGTGTTGCCGGCATTAATGGCGCTGACAGCGTTAGCGACTGGGTCGGCGTAAGCTGGATCGCCAGTTTGTTGCAACATTATCATATCGTCGGTAATAGAAATGCCATAAAACTTGTTAGTACCGGTCAAAATCCGATGCCATTTTGCAGATAGACTGGCCGGTAATGGGTCAACAGAGCTGTAAATTAAATGCCCAAACATGACAAATTCAGCGCCAGCATCAATGCCGCTGGCAAATGGCGGATTATCGTTTGTTCGCCAATTATTAATTGACGTATCGGTTGTTGGGGTCAAAAAATGGGAGTCATCAGAAGTCTCGCCATGTCCAGGGAAGTGCTTTAGGGTTGAAAGTGTCAGACCGTCTGCTCCGCGCACTGCAGCGGCGACATGGTCACTGACTTGCGCAGCGTCGCCACCGAATGTCCGATCATAAATAAACGAATCCGGGTTGCCGTTAACGTCAGCCACGATGCCAAAGTTCAGGTTAATACCAGCCGTTTTTAGCAACTGTGAGCGTTGGCGAAACGCGGTTTCGGTTTCGGTTGGCGGCAAAGACTTTAATTCAGCCGCCGATAAAAACGTGTCGTCACTGCGCAATCGATTAACGACGCCACCTTCGCCGTCAATGGCGAACAAATAAGGCAGGCCAGCATTTGTCTGCAACTGGGTGGTCAACGCCGTCATCTCTTCAAGACTTGGTGGAATATTGTCGGACATGAATATCAGCCCGCTGGGTTGGTAGGTTTGCAAATATGTGCTCAAAGCCGAAGCGTCGTATCCCTGTGTGTGCAGAATGAATAAACTGGACACTTTTTGGCGCAAAGTCATTTTGTCCAGCTGTTGATTTACAAAGACCGTATCGGCATCCAGCGGAACTGGTTCTGTAACAGATGTATCGGCTGACTTGGTGGGATTTGGTAGCTTTGACAGAATCGCGTAGATGCCAAGACCTACTAAAGCAATTATTAACGGACAGATAAAAATAGCACGCCGTTTCATAGATGTATTATATTAGTTAATCGAATAAATACATAGGTATGTATGTTTTTTGATTTTGAAGCAAAAGCTTTTTAAGATATAATTATCATTAATGAAATACTATAAATTGTCGGTTGAGGAATGTTTCGAGAGTCTACAATCAAGGCTGGAAGGCCTTTCAAGAAGCGAAGTAGATGAGCGTTTGGCTGAATATGGTAAAAACGAGATTATCATTAAAGGGAAATCGTTTTGGAAAAAATTATCTGAACCATTTAAAGATATATTTATGGCGGTTTTGCTATTCGCGGTTGTTATTAGTTTGGTAAAAAAAGAAAATATCGATGCTGTTATTATCGGTGTAATTGTTTTCGTAGACGCAGGTATTTATTATATTCAACAATTTTCAACAGACCGTGTGCTTAAATCACTTCAAAAAAAGAATAGTTTAATGGTTGATGCTATTCGTGATAATCAGATGGTAAAGGTTGATTCAATCAATTTAGTGCCCGGAGACATTATTGTCATTGAAGAAGGCGATAAAATACCTGCTGACTGTCGGCTAATCAGCGTAGATTCATTACGAGTTGACGAGTCACAGATGACAGGAGAATCATTACCGGTTGAAAAAGATACTGGAAATATTACAGACGACAAAGATGTTTATGATCAATCAAATATGGTATTTAATGGCTCGTTTGTAGTGGGTGGTCAAGCGAAGGCAATGGTTATAAATACTGGTAATAATACGGAGTATGGAAAATTAGCAAAATTGTCAGTATCAAGTAACAATGAAAGCCCAGTCCAAAAACGAATAAACAAGTTGATATCTATTATCGTTAAAGTTATTGCTGTTGTCGCGGCAATTGCTTTTGCGTTGTCACTTTATAGAGGTATGAGTATATCTGATGCAATAAGATATGTGTTGGCTCTGTCAGTTAGTGCTGTGCCTGAGGGGTTACCAGTTGCTATTACGGTTATCTTAGTTTTAGGCATGCGACGAATGGCAAAAAAGAAAGCGTTAGTCAAAAACCAGCCGGCAATCGAGACTGTCGGAATAGTAACAACTATTGCGACTGATAAAACTGGTACATTAACAAAGAATATGTTAACGGTTCAAAAAACCTGGCAGATGGACGACACACTGATTGATATTAAGAAAGCAATATCACATAGTTTATTGCCAGCAATATCGAAATCGCGTGATCCACTTGATTTAGCAATGGAAAATTATTTAGCTAAATCAGAAATTATCAACAGAGAAAAAATATCGATGACGTTGCCATTCTCACAACAATATGCGATGAGCGGTAACCTTATTCATACCAATGGCTCGTACGAATTATTTATAAAAGGAGCGCCAGAAAAAGTTATTGAACTTTGTCATTTTGAAAAAACACAGAGCAATGAAATTCGTAATCAGGTTTTAAGTATGGCTGCCAGCGGGCTGCGAGTATTGGCACTGGCCCATATAAGAATGAATAATGTGCTAAATTCGTTTGAAGAAATTGACAAAAAAGAAGTATTTGAGTTTGACGGGTTGATTGGAGTAGCTGACGTTTTGCGCAATGAAGCAAACGCCGCGATAAAACGAGCGCATAGTGCTGGTATTAAAGTGTGTATGGTTACTGGAGACCATTTTGAGACAGCTTACAATATTGGCAAGCAGTTGGGGATTGTTGACGACAGGAGTGAGGTTCTTGATAGTAGTTTGATGCGAGATATGACAGATAAGGAATTATTGGATAGTGTAGACAAGATTAGAGTTTATGCTCGCGTAACTCCAGAAAACAAACACAGATTGTTAAGTATATTAAAACAGACAGAAATAACAGCAATGACAGGTGACGGAGTGAACGATGTGCCTGCACTAACAAACGCCCATGTCGGTGTTGCGATGGGGAGTGGCACAAGTATAGCTAAAGACGCTGGTGACATTATTTTATTAGACGATAATTTTCGTTCGATTGTGGATGCAGTCCACGAAGGGCGAACAGTATATGCCAATATCAAACGTATGGTAGCATACTTACTATCGACAAACGCTGGCGAGGTATTATTGGCCTTGGGGGCCTTGATAATTGGAGCACCAATACCACTAATGGCGGTGCAAATATTGTGGGTTAATCTTGTGACAGATACTTGCATGGTAATTCCACTAGGGCTTGAACCAGGTGAAAAACGGAATATGTTGCGACCTCCAATCAAACCAAACGCGTCGTTGTTTAGTAAATTTATGATTTCAAGAATAATGTTAACAACAATTACTATGGCTGCAATTTCGCTCTGGCTATATTTACGATTTATTGCGACAGATGGAGTTGACTATGCCAGAACGATTACTTTTAATGCATTGGTTGTTATGCAATGGGCAAGTGCAATTAATAGCCGAAGTGATTATGAGCCGTTGTACAAGCGAATATTAAAAATAAGTTGGCCGTTTATTATCGGTCTAGCCATTGCTGTGGTTAGTCAGGTTTTCGCAATAACTGGGTTTTTGCATAATGCGTTACACATTAAGGTGACCCCAAATATGAATGATTTAGTTATGTCAACATTGTTAGCATTCGTTATACCAATTGTTGTAATTGAAATACATAAATGGATTGGTCGTAAGTTTTTTAACAAAGGAAGAGAGGTCAAACGAAAATGAGCAAAAAATCAATAAAATTGATGAATTGGCATAAGATATTTATTATCGCATTTTTATGTATATTAATATCTGCGTTTTTACCACCAACAAATATTGTTCATATTTTTTCAGCGGCGGTAGGTTTTATATTTATGATAATTGGCTGTGCTGCAGCGACTAGGCAGGGGATGTCTGGTGAAAAAACACAAGCAGGCTCTAACGATAGCTCGAAAGCGTATATTTTTGCGATTTTCCTGACCGTAGCAATTGCGCTGATATATGGTCACTTTTTCGAATTTTCAATCTTCGATAAAGATATTTTTCTTTGGCTGAAATGGTAGGCATTGACAATTAATACTGGTTGTGCTATAATACAAATACTGTCGCATTAGTAGTAGAAATACACCAAGTGACAGCGCAAATATTCATTTTAATAGTTACAAGGCGGCTTGTTTTCTAGTTAAGGTAGAAACTGGCAAATATGCCGCCTTGTTTCGCGAAAGCGGTAAAAAAAATGAAAGGGGGTCCGTAAATGGACTCCATGTCAAAACTCATGAAAACCGAAGGATTCGAATTTTCGAAGCAGGTGGGTGAAATACAAAACACCTATCTCAAAATCCGCGGTTTTCGCAAAGGGCATCGCGCCCTTATCGCTGCGTTAAGATCATTTTTCGTTGAACAAACGAAAGGCAAAGTCCTCAGTGAGGATGATGCCGATGTAAAAACGAGAATTGTTCTGCAGCGGGCCGGCATCCGTGTCGGCCGTCACCCATACTGATATGGGTAAAAGGTCTTTGTGGTATTCGTACCCAAAGGCCTTTTTTTCTTTATCAAAAAATAGCCCGCAGTAAAATGCGGGCTATTTTAGTACTTGCTGGTTAAAGCAAATTATTTGTCGCGTTCTTTGCCAGCCAAAACTGCTTGAGCAGCAGCTAGGCGAGCAATTGGGACGCGGAATGGGCTACAACTGACGTAGTTAAGGCCGATTTGGTGGCAGAAGTTAATAGATGCAACTTCACCACCATGTTCGCCACAAATTCCCATTTTAAGGTCCTTTTTAACCGATCGGCCTTTTTTAACAGCGGTTTCCATTAATTGACCGACGCCTTCGGTGTCGATTGATTCAAATGGATCGCCTGGCAAAATCTTATCTTCGACGTATGGTTTTAAGAACCTGTCGCTATCGTCGCGGCTGAACCCAAATGTCATTTGGGTCAAATCGTTGGTACCAAAGCTAAAGAATTCGGCTTCGGTAGCAATTTGATCAGCGGTCAGGGCAGCGCGTGGTATTTCGATCATGGTGCCGAATTTGTAATCCAGTTTAGCCTTGGCTTCGCTGATAACCTTTTTGGCACAAGCATCAAGTTTTTTGCGAACCCATCTCAGCTCGTTAATGTGCCCAACGAGTGGAATCATTATTTCTGGATGAGCCTGAACACCTGACTTTTGAGCCTCGATAGCGCCTTCGATAATGGCACGAGTTTGCATTTCAACGATTTGCGGGAAAACAATTGAAAGTCGACAGCCACGCAGACCCATCATTGGGTTGATTTCGTGCATAGACCTAACAGTTTCAAGCATGACTTCGTCATCTGAATTAACTTTACCGTTGGCTTTTTGGATAGCGACTTTTTCGATTAACTCTTCTAGGTTTGGTAAGAATTCGTGAAGTGGTGGGTCGATCAAACGAATGGTTGCTGGTCGGCCATCAAGGGCTTTAAACATTTCGATAAAGTCATTTCGTTGGAAAACAAGCAACTTATTTAATTCTACTTGGCGTTCATCGTCGGTCTTTGCCATAATCATAGCCTGAACGATTGGGCGGCGGTCAGCTGCAAAGAACATATGCTCGGTGCGGCACAAGCCAACGCCTTCAGCGCCAAACTTAACTGCTAATGCTACGTCGTCAGGAGTGTCGGCATTGGTACGAATATTTAGTTTGCGGATTTCATCTGCCCAGGTAAGCAATTCGCCGAACTCGCCAGCCAACTCTGGGGCAACAACTTCGACATTGCCATTAATAACTTCGCCAATTCCACCATTAAGGGAAATCGGATCGCCTTCTTTGATGATTTTGTCGCCAACTTTGAATTGGTGGTTCTTTTCATCAACTTTGATTGCAGAACAACCAGCTACAGTTGGGATACCGAAACCGCGGGCGACTAGGGCAGCGTGAGAGGTCATACCCCCACGTTCGGTTAAAACACCTTCGGCAGCAAGCATGCCTTTTAAGTCGTCTGGGCTGGTATCGGCACGGACCAAAATAACTTTCTGTCCTTTGCCGCCCTTGCCAAGTTCGGCAGCAACTTTTGCACTAAATACGACAATACCGGCTGCGGCGCCTGGGCCGGCTGGTAGTCCCTTGGCCAAGACCTCATATTTGGTGCCAGGTTTAATAACAGGGTGTAGGCATTGATCAAGCTGTTCGCTGGTGACACGACTTATTGCTTCTTCTTTAGTGATTAGGCCTTCATGTACCATGTCAACCGCAACCTTGACGGCAGCTTGGCCTGATCGTTTACCGATTCTACACTGCAATATGTACAAAATGTCATTTTCGATAGTAAATTCGACGTCTTGCATGTCATGATAGTGGTTTTCCAGTTTTTCACAAATTTCTTTGAATTGTTTGTAAATCTTTGGATTTTGAGTAGCCAAATCAGCAATTGGCATAGGCGTTCGAACGCCAGCAACAACGTCTTCGCCCTGGGCATTCATTAGGTATTCACCAAAGATATTATTAGTTCCGGTTGCAGGGTCGCGAGAAAAGGCAACACCTGTGCCCGATGTATCGCCAGTATTTCCAAATACCATGGCTTGGACTGAAACAGCGGTTCCTAGGGTGTCGCTGATATGTTCTTTTTTGCGATAAACTTTTGCGCGATCGTTATTCCATGATTTAAAGACGGCTTCGATGGCGTCCTGAAGTTGAACAAAGACGTCTTGGGGGAATTCGCGGCCAAGTTGCTTTTTGATATGGTCTTTGTACAGTTTAACTAATTCTTTTAGGCCATCAACATTGACGTCAACATCGCTTTTAGCGCCAAGCTTTTCTTTTAATTCGTAAAAAATGTGTTCAAAATCGTGTTTGGCAAGTTTATTTTTGCCATCGGCATAGGCAACATCACAAAGCATCATCAGGAAGCGACGGTATGAATCATAGGCCATGCGTGGGTTGTTAGTCTTTTTAGCTAATGATTCGACGGTTTCGTCGTTAAGCCCAAGGTTTAAAACGGTATCCATCATGCCTGGCATCGAGAATTTTGCGCCTGATCGGACAGAAACTAGAAGTGGGTTGGTAGTATCGCCAAGTTTTTTACCCATTTGTTTCTCGACGTCGGCCAGGGCAACTTTGACTTCATCCATTAATCCTTCGGGTAGTTTTTCGCCCAAATCGGTATATTCGTTACAGGTCATTGTGGTGATAGTAAAGCCGGCTGGGACAGGTAGGCCGATGTTGGTCATCTCGGCAAGGTTAGCGCCTTTGCCGCCTAATTCGTCTTTCATGCTAGCGTTACCTTCGCGGAATAGCCATGTGTGTTTTGTTTTGGTCATTAGTTCTCCTCCATTTAATAAACGTAGTGACTATTATAGCAAAGAAATTAGATTTTTGCAGATAATATTGTTGCACAATAGAATCGCTGAATACTGAATTATACAGCTAAATATTCGGCTTGTGGTTACTACCTTTTTGGCGGATTTTGATTTATACTTGAATCATGAAACATCGCAAGGGGGTTGGTATAACAAGAATATTGTCAGCATTTTTTGCTGGAGTTATAATTTTTAACTGTATATTTGCGCGCAACATTTTTGCGATAAATAGTTTTTATGCGACGAATGATATTGTGTTCTATGATGGCAACGACGATTGTGCCGAACCAGTCGGGACAGCGGGTGGTGGCTGCCCACAGTTGGCAACGATTCGAAAGGCCCTAAGTGACCAAATGAATGCAGACACGGCAAACGCAGCCAAGCAGGTGTTTTTCTATCGTACATATAAAGAAGTTGGTGGGCAGGGAGAATTGGCAATCCAAGCTTTTATGGAGTCGATATTTAATCGAGCAGCCTCTAGAAGTTATTCAATATATGAGACGGTTGATGGTCATGATGGCTATTATCCATATAAATTAGATTCAAGTTCGGGTAGTGTTGATGATGCGACGGCTACTAAATACGCAACTATTTTGGAGAAAGTTGTCGCTGGCAGTAACTTGATTAAATTTGGGACTGGTAATGCCTCGGGAAATGTTGGCGTGGGTGAGCAAACTTACGAATCAAACGGCGAAAGGTTTGGCATCGAGACGGGTGATGCGGGGTGGGCAAAAGACATGAAGGAAAAATGCGCCGCGAGTGCACAGCCATCTAGCTCGACATCCAAGGAAGTGCCAGATTCTGACAATGCCAGGGCTATTGCAAAATTCTTGACGACTACAAATTTTTCGGGTAATAACGACCAACCGATGAATGCCGTCCAGATGGCGGCGATAATGGGCAACTTATATAAAGAATCAGGTTTTAACCCGGCTGCTGTCGGCCATTCGGGCAGTTATTTTCGGGGTATTGCCCAATGGCAGGACCCAGGGCGATGGAATAATATACCGGAGCCTCAAGTTGACTTAACTACCCAATTGAATTATTTAAAGACTGAGTTGGACGGTTCCTATAAGGCAGTGTTAGAAAAGACAGGTTTTTGGGATGCGTCAACAGCTACATCGGGTACTGATGAGGCAATAAAGAAAGCCACATTTACGATAGCTAGAAATTATGAAGTTGGGATTTCGAATGGAGGAGGCTCGATATACTGGTCTAACGATGCAGATGCTGAGTATTATTTACAGAACTGGTCGGGTAGGCGCGACTCGGCTTTAGAGCTATATAACACTTACGGTGGTATGGCGGGGAATATGGTAGATAATTGTAGAGAGGTTGGTTTAGTCTCAGGAGGGATGACATTAGAACAGGGAAAAGAATTTATGATGGCATATCGGAACTTGACAGAAGACGAGATAAGTCAATATATCACTATCGGCTCGATATGCAAAAACGGCACACTTTACAATTGTGTCGCTGTTTCGCAGTATTTTATTAATCGGTATACAACTATTCGCTATGACCATCCAGTAAATGGGAAAGAAGTGGTTGACAGTCTTAGGGGGTTGAGTGACCCAGAGGGGCGACAATTTACTTTTGGTAGTCAGCCAAGGCCATATGCAATATTTAGCAGTGGAAGTAATGTGGCGGAAGGACATACGGGTATTGTGCTGGGTATTGATGAGGTCAATCAGACAATTATTATCGGGGAATCTGGTTGTTATACAGATGACCCAAATTGGACAAGCGCTCATCAGTATCCACTATCAGGCTATACCGACGGTTCACGCTCATATGCTTATACGGACGGGCTATTAAAAAGTGGAGGCCTATAAGATATGATGTCGGACGAAACATTAATAAGTCAAAAAAAGAAGCAAATTGCCATCGGGCTTTGTATATTAATAATTTTGGTTGTTGGGATAGTTGCATACACTAGTATTAAAAGTAATCCATACGGTGACTCGATCAGCATTAATGGCTATGAAAAAAATATAACAGACTTACCCAAAGACAGGCAGAGGGCATTGAATAGTAGTTTGTATTTTGTTGTAGAAATGAATCTGCCAGAAGGATCAAAAATTAAAGTGAACGATGCGAATATTAGGGAGAATTCTAGTATCGCAAATTTTGATACCTCCAAAAATCTACACTCAGGATCCTTTATTGTCGACATTGCTAGCCTGAAACAGTCATATGAGATGTCATACAAGTGGTCTGGTCAAAAAAATAATCCGTATCTTTCTGGTTATACTGCTTTGACAAGGTGCATAGAAGATGAGAGCAAGAAGGTATATAAAGACTTTGTTTGCACGGATCCGTTCCTGGTTGCGGAGAAGAATATTGACCCAATAATTGGCTTTTTGCCTTATTCAACAGACCACTATATTGTTACGTATACTAGCACGGCAAGTGGAAAGGGTATGCTGAACGCCAAGATATACCTATTCAATTCCGATACGATGGGCGGTAACAGAGGGGCTTCTATTTCAAAATACAAAGACGAGATTATTAACTGGATAGCATCAAAGAATATTGACCCAAAGAGCTATATAATTAACTATATTATCGAGGATTAACACCTTGCATAAATGCGCCAGTAGGGTTATAATATAAAAGTAAAATAATTTATTAAAGCAATTTGCATAAAAACTCCTGAATTTTCGGGTATGCAAATGAAGGAAAAGGAGTTCAATCAATATGACAGCAAATGTCGATATCAAAGATTTATTTGAGGCGGGTGTTCATTTTGGCCACAAAACTAGTAGGTGGCACCCAAAAATGGCGCCATATATTCATAGCAAACGTCTGGATAGCCATATTATTAACCTGGAAAAAACAGTGGAAGGTCTGGAACAGGCTTTGCCGTTTTTGACGCGAGTCGCTGCCAGTGGCAAGCAAATTTTGTTTGTTGGTACCAAAAAGCACACAAAAGAAATTGTTAAAGAGGCCGCTATCGCAATCAATCAGCCATACGTCACTGAACGTTGGATAGGTGGTATTTTGACGAATGTAGCCACGATTGGACAACAAATTAAAAAACTAAAAGACCTGGAAAAACGAATGGAGTCAGGCGATTTAGAGAAGCGCTTTACAAAATTAGAAGTTCAAAGATTCCAAGAGGAGATTGATGATCTTAACTTTAAATATGCTGGTATTAAAGATATGAATGGCAAACCGGGCGCGGTCTTTGTTATCGACGCGGTCGGTGATTTGAACGCAATTAAGGAAGCCAAAGCGCTTGATATCCCAGTTGTGGCCGTGGTTGATACAAACGCAGATCCAAGTTTAATTGACTACGTGATCCCTGGCAACGATGATGCAATTAAAGGCATTCAACTTATTATCGGTTATGTTACCTCGGCTATCAAAGAAGGTAGCGGAACAGCCAAGCCAATAAACCCAGAGGTAAAAACTGAAGTAGTCGAGACGGCCAAAACACCAAAAGCAGTCGATGCCGAAACTATCGAGGAAGCAATCGTTGAAAAGGAAGAAAAAGCAAAAGTAGTTAAAAAGGCCAAAGCTGAAAAAGCAGAGGAAGAGGAGTAAAAAATGGGCGTCTCAATCGAAGATATTAGAAAATTGAAGGAATTATCTGGTATTGGTCTGACCGATGCCAAAGCTGCATTAGTCGAGGCTAATGGTGATTTTGACAAAGCTTTGGAAGTGCTTCGAAAAAAAGGCATTACAAAGGCCGAAAAAAAAGGTGATCGCGAAGCTAGGCAGGGTATTATTGACAGTTATGTTCATGGTAATCGAATCGGTGTTATTGTTGAAGTCAACTGTGAAACTGACTTTGTGGCTAGAACTGATAATTTCAAAAAATTTGTTCACGAAATTGCATTACAAATTGCCTCAATGGCTCCGCGCTATGTCAGCGAGTCTGATGTACCGGCTGATGAATTGGATAGGCTGCGCAAAGAGGCCAAAGAACGTGCTAAATCTGAGGGCAAGCCGGCTGCTATGTTGGATAAAATTGCAGAAGGCCAATTAAAAAAATACTTTACTGAAAATGTTTTGTTAAATCAGCAATATATCATGAATGACAAGCAGACCGTATCTGATTTTGTTAAAGAGAATATTGCCAAAACTGGCGAGAATTTGATTGTCCGACAATTCAAGCGCATTGAACTGGGCGTTAGCGAATAGTTTTGTAATTTGATTATTACCATATACGGACTTATAATATAGTTATGTTATTTGTGCCAAAAAATAAAAAAAACAATAGACGCGGTTTTACGATAGTTGAGCTGTTGGTCGTGATTGTGATTATTGGCATACTCGCTGCTATTAGTGTGATCGTATATTCGGGAATTCGGCAAAGGGCAGCACATGCTGCGGTTGAGTCTAAGGCGACTCAGTTGGCAACCCAACTTGGTGCATATGAAGCAGAGTATGGTGTATATCCAAGTGAAGAAGATTTTTTTGATAACACGGACTGTTCGTTCGGAGACTATTCGTCTGGTTTTTGTTTTGATCCACCTGAAGACGAAGACGGTGATTACCTCTGGGTTGATTATGAATATCAGGAAATTTGCGGCGATTGGGATAACCCATGCACACCAAATGTAGAGATATGCAGGTATGATGGCGGAGAGATTGATTATGATTATTGCGCAGGTATTGATGTCGGCGGCGGTGGTGTTATTGATATCTCACAACCAGAGTCCTGTCCGAGTGGTTTTATAAAAGTGCCAGGAAGCGCAAAATATGGTCAAAAGGGTTTCTGTGTCATGAAGTATGAGGCAAAAAATGTCGGTGGCAAAGCAGTAAGCCAAGCAAGCCAATCCCCATGGGGTAATATCACCCAAAATCAGGCCATATCTTATTCGACAGCTGCTTGCTCGGGCTGTCATTTAATAACAGAGGCGGAATGGATGACATTGGCTGCAAATATAGCTTCTGTAGGCAGCAACTGGACAGGCCAATCTGTTGGTACTGGAAAATTATATAATGGCCTTGACAGAGGATGGTATGGTTTGTTTGCTGTTGATGGAGATGGCGCAGCAAGCAATAATGATGAAGATTATTATTATGGCTTGCCTGCGGGTCATGATGATATCGAAAAACGAACCTATAAACTGAAAAATGGAGAAATAATTTGGGACTTATCGGGCAATTACTCAGAATATACAAATGCTCAAGTTGGAAGTGGTAAACCTGGCTGTCCTGGCTCAGTCTGCGATTGGGATATGGTAACTTTTTCGGGAACAATGTCACCGAGCATCTTCCCAGGTTCAATGGGGATTAGTAATATTACAAATGATAATGCAACATCCTTGGGCTTAGGCCAACTATGGAGCGACAATACAGATAATGCAGTCAGGGCAGTCATTAGGGGCCACTCAGTCCGTTTATTGGCAGGTAGGGGGCTGCTGGAAGTAAATATATATAATGCACCAAATATCGTCCCAGTCAGTGGACCAAATGATGGCATAACTGGGTCTCAGGTCGGTTTTCGAGCCGCCAGGTAGTGAAATTAATCACATATAGGGTATAATATACTCACTATGTTTGATACAAAACCATACGAAGACAAGATTAATTTAGCAATAATCCATTACGAAGAGGATTTAAAAAAAGTCCGAACTGGGCGTGCTCATCCTGGCCAATTAGAGGGCGTAAAGGTTGAAGTCTATGGCACGATGATGCCACTTAATCAGGTCTCAAATATTACTGCACCTGAAGCACAGCTGCTACAAATTACGCCATTTGACCCGAATAATCTAAACGCTATTATTACTGCTATTCGTAACCATCCAAATTCAGACTTTAACCCAAGTGATGATGGTCGAACTATTAGGATACCCGTCCCCCCATTGACTGAGGAACGACGTAAATTGTTGGTCAAGCAGACTGGCGAAAAAGTTGAAGAGGCAAAAATTGCAATCCGAAATATTCGTCAGGAAGCCATGAAAGAAGCCAAGCGAAAAAAGGAAGCCAAGGAATTGTCGGCCGATGACGAAATCCGTATCGAAAAAGCAATTGACGACTCTGTAACTGTGGCCAATCAAAAAGTTGATGAATTGTTTCGAGCCAAAGAAAAGGAAATATTAACAATATAATGACTAAAAAAACTTTACCTAATCATATAGGATTTATTATTGATGGTAACCGTCGCTGGGCGAAAGAGCACAGCCTACCTGCATATGAAGGCCACTTAGCGGGCTATAACGCCGTCATGGATATATTAACCGCGGCACTGGAAGCGGGCGTAGAATATGCATCGGTTTATGCATTTAGTACCGAGAATTGGAAACGTGATGACGACGAGGTTAGTAAATTAATGGCAATGATGCTAAAGGTCTTGACGACCGACTTGCCGGTCTTGCAAAAGAAAAATGTCCGTCTGAAGGTCTTAGGGTCGCGTGAAAATATCGACGAAAAAATTATTAAAGCGATTGATGACGCCGAAACAAAGACTGCTCATAACACTGGTGGGACATTGGCTATCTGTTGGAATTACGGGGGTCAGCTGGAGGTTGTTGATGCTGTTAAAAAAATAATTAATGCCGGCATTAAAGCCGAAAACGTGAATATTGAAACCATTAGTAATCATTTATACTGTCCAGAAATCCCGCCGCTTGATTTGATTGTCAGAACAAGCGGTGAACAGCGCCTGTCTAATTTCATGCTATGGAGATCGGCTTATAGTGAAATAATATTTGTTAAAAAATATTGGCCAGACATGAAGAAAAAAGACTTAGACGCGATTTTTACAGAATTCAGCAAACGAACTAGAAGGTTTGGGGGATAGAATGGCAGCAGTTTGGGGGGTTATAGCTGGGTTAATAGCTTTGGCTTTATTAGTGGTGCTGCACGAATTAGGTCACGCATGGCAAGCGCGTCGTTGTGGAGTCGTGGTTGAAGAGTTTGGGATTGGCATGCCACCAGCAATATGGAAGAAAAAACTAAAAAGTGGCATTATCTTGTCATTTAACTGGCTGCTGTTTGGCGGTTTTGTTAAACTACAGGGTGAATATGATGAAGCTGATAAAAAAGGTGATTATGGAGCTGCCAGTTTTTGGTCAAAAACAAGAATATTATTTGCTGGTGTAATTGCCAATACATTATTCGCTGTTGTTGTGATTACAGCAATATCATTATTTGGCTTACCAAAGGTCGTAGATAACCAATTTAATGTTGCTAGTGATTCAACTGTCGTTCGTAAGCCCGTACAGGTAGTATCGGTTGTTAAAGAATCGGCTGCGCAGAAGGCTGGCTTGAAACCAGGCGATCATGTCACTAGTTTTGCTGCAATAAAAATCAAAACTGATGAGCAATTAGATAAGTTAATTGATAGTAAAAAAAGCCAGACTGTAGTTATTGGCTATACCAGGGGCGGCGTAGATAAGGAATCAAAGGTAACCCTGGGGTCTGACATCGAAAAAGGATATTTGGGGATTGGCATGCAACAGCGAGAATATATTCGATCAACCTGGTCAGCTCCTGTGGTTGGTGTTGTGACTACGGCACAGTTTACATGGGAAACTGCAAAAGGCGTATTTCAATTAATTGGCGATTTGGTAGGTGGTGTGGCGCAAAAATTTAGCCCAAATATTGCCGTCCGGGACTCTGCATCACAAAAGTTAAAGTCAGTTGGTGATAGTGTAGCTGGCCCAGTTGGTATAGTCGGGACAATTTTCCCAGCAGCCGAACAGGCTGGATTTACCCAAATCGCGCTACTGACAGCAATAATTTCGATATCACTGGCAGTTATGAACCTATTACCAATACCTACATTAGATGGTGGCAGATGGTCAACCATGGCGATATTTAAATTATTCAGAAAAAAATTAACTATCAGACGCGAAGAAAAAATTCAAACAGTCGGTTTTATGATTATGATAACATTAGCAATATTGGTGACAGTACTAGATGTTAAGAAAATATTCTAAATTAATATATTCGTTAATATTGCCGGCATGGGTTGTGGCAGGGTTTTTTATATCACTAGCTATCGTTAAGGGTATTCTGTGGATAATGGATAAGCTTTCAATAGAGATATTATCAATTAATTCAGCAGTCTTGGAGTCATCTTTGGCAGCAATAATATACGTTGGTGCATTGGCTATCGTTATTGGGCTTCCATGGCTGATTCGACGTCGACGTACTTCATTGCAAGAGATTGGGTTGAACAGATTGCCGACCTGGACCGAAATACTAATTACGCCTGCAGGGTTTATTGTATATTTTATATTGTCTGCAATATTAATGTTGGTCGCCGCCAAATTAATACCTGGCTTTAATATTTCCGAGGCGCAAGATGTTGGGTTTAGGCAGTTAAACCACCGTTATGAATACCTGTTGGCATTTGCAACGCTAGTAGTGGTTGCTCCTTTTGCCGAAGAGATTCTATTTCGTGGATTTATGTTTGGAAAATTAAAAAAGCATATCCCGGTTTGGGTCGCAATATTAATTTCGAGTGCCGTATTTGGGGCGTTACATGGGGCTTGGAATATCGCAATTGATACTTTTGCATTGGGAGTTATCTTATGCCTATTAAGGATAACGACTGGTAGTATCTGGCCGTCGATATTACTTCATATGCTAAAAAACAGCTTGGCATTTTACATACTCTTTATTAATCCATCAATTTTCGATACACTTGTTAAGTAATATGAGATTATCACAATTGTTTACGAAAACAAGTAAAACCGCCCCAGCTGATGAGGTTGCAAAAAATGCTCAATTGTTAATTAGGGCAGGTTTTGTTTATAAGGTCATGGCAGGCGTATATGCATATACGCCTCTTGGGTTAAGGGTTATTGATAATATTAAACAAATTGTTCGAGAAGAAATGAATTCCATTGGTGGTCAAGAGCTAATTATGACAGCGCTTCAAAAAAAAGATGTTTGGGATAGCACGGGCCGTTGGGATGACGAAGCGGTTGATATTTGGTTCAAAACGAAACTGAAAGATGAAACTGAAATTGGTCTGGCCTGGTCACACGAAGAAGCGATTATCGACATGCTAAAGCAATACGTTAACAGCTATAAAGATTTACCAATTTACGTGTATCAATTCCAGACAAAATTTCGGAATGAGCTACGTTCAAAAAGCGGGATAATCCGTGGTCG
Source organism: uncultured Saccharimonas sp. (SeqCode) (assembly GCA_964407205.1). Classification (GTDB taxonomy): domain Bacteria; phylum Patescibacteriota; class Saccharimonadia; order Saccharimonadales; family Saccharimonadaceae; genus UBA1547. Next base: position 75,580 of record CAYOUQ010000001.1, on the reverse strand, counting down.
TGAATTTTTGATGAAAGATATGTATTCATGTTGTGTTGATAAAGAACGCCATGATGAATTTTACGACCAAGCTATACAGGCCTACAACCGTGTATTTAATCGTTTGGGTATTGGTGATGATACGTTTGTAACTTTTGCTCCTGGTGGGTCATTCACTAAATTTAGTCATGAATTTCAGACAATTTGTGATGCTGGTGAAGATACGATATACATAAATCGCGAAAAAGGTATCGCCATTAATGAAGAGGTCATGACCGACGATAATTTGAAAAATCTGGGTATTTCACGACAGGAGCTTGAGAAGGTAAAAAGTGCTGAAGTTGGAAATATTTTCTGTTTTGGAGTCGATAAAAGTGAAAAGATGAATTTTTCTTTTGTTGATAGCCAGGATAATAAACAATTTGTTTATTTAGGATCATATGGGATAGGAATATCCAGGGTCATGGGTGTGCTAGTCGAAAAATTTGCTGACGAAAAGGGAATAGTTTGGCCAGAATCAATTGCGCCAGCAAAAGTATTCTTGGTGGGTATTGGCAGCGAAGAGGCTATTCAAACACCTCAGAAATTATATGATGAGCTAACTGGCATGGACATACAGGTATTATTAGATGATCGCGATGCAAGGCCGGGTGAGAAGTTTGCCGATAGTGAGCTAATGGGTATACCATATCGTGTTACCGTAAGTGACAGATTATTAGCTGATGATACGTTTGAAATTGTCGTCAGAAAAACTGGCGAAAAATTGATATTGACACATGACCAACTGGTTGATAAACTAGGTTGAACCGTAGATATTTTATTAACAAATATTCTACAATATGTTGAATTTGGTGCTGTAAGGCACTTTTTTATAACAGATGATAAGATAGGAGAAGATGATTATGAAAAAAGGATACAAGATTACAGCCGAAGGTAGGCGAGAGCTTGAAAAAGAATTAAAAGAATTAAAAGCTCGACGTGGTGAGGTTGCAGAGAAAATCGCTGATGCACGTGATTTTGGTGATTTAAGTGAAAATGCCGAATATGATGCCGCCCGTGAAGAACAGGGCTTGGTTGAGACTCGAATTGCCGAAATTGAGGACATACTACATAATGCCGAAATTATTAAGGCAAGTGCAAAGTCAAAAGTTGTCTTGGGTAGTAAAGTCGAATTAAAACAAGGTAAAAAAACGGTTGTATACACACTGGTTGGACCAGTTGAGGCAAATCCGATTGAGGGGCGTATTAGTGACGAATCGCCAATTGGGGTTGCCTTGTTGGGTAAATTAGTTGGCGAAAGCGTTGCCATCTCAACTCCGAAGGGCAAAGTGACCTACGAAATTGCTAGTATCTGCTAGGCAAAAGCTAATTAATTTTTGATATTTATAAAATAACTTGTCACTCTGATATAATTACTTCATATGGCGACACTAAAAGATTTTCGTGATGAAAGATTGCGCAAACTAAAGATTATTCAAAGTATGGGGATGGACCCATATCCAGCTGATGCACATCGATCTGATAATACGGCTGCAATTGTTAACCAATTTGATAAGTTTGAGGGTCAAGACGTAACGGTGGCCGGTCGAATTATGGGTCTGCGTAAATTTGGCAAGCTGGCATTTATAGTATTGAGAGATTTTAGCGGACAGATTCAGTTATTTATTAAATCTGATATTATTTGCGAATCCGACCCATCTAAAAATATTTTGGGCATTAGTGACCTGCCATTACTTGATTCTGGCGATTTCATCGAAGCAACCGGTAAGGTAATAAAAAGTAAAACAGGTGAAATTTCAGTCGAAACGTCTAAACTAAGACTACTGGCAAAGGCTTTGCGCCCACTCCCAACTGCTGTCGAAGGGTTTACAAATAAGGAAGAGCGCCTGAGGCGCCGTTATGTTGACATGAACGTGAATATCGATGTTCGCGATCGATTTGTTAGGCGCAGCAAGTTTTGGCAAGCAACACGTGACTTTTTAAATGAGGCGGGATTTATCGAAATAAACACGCCTGTATTAGAGCACACAACTGGTGGGGCAGATGCTAACCCATTCGTTACACATATGGACGCTTTGGATCAGGATTTTTATTTACGAATTAGCCAAGAATTGCCATTAAAGCGGCTAATCGGGGCTGGATTTGAAAAGGTTTATGATTTAGGGCCTAGATTTAGAAACGAAGGATATACTGATGAGCATTTACCAGAGCACATTGCTATGGAATGGTATTGGGCTTACGCCAATTGGCACGACGGTATGAAATTTATGGAAAAAATGTATAAAACAGTGCTTGAAAAAACATTTGGTACTTTACGCTTCCATATAAACGACATGGACATAGATATGGGCAAAGAATGGGAAGTGTGGGACTATGCTACGGTAATCCAAGACAGATATGGGATTGATGTCTACGAAAGCTCGCTGGATGATGTCAAACGTGCATTGGCTGAAAATAAATTGGAGGTTGAGAAAACTGAAAATCGTGCCAGAGGTATTGATAAGTTATGGAAAAATATTCGAAAAGATGTAGTTGGGCCCGTCTGGCTGATTAACACGCCAAAGTTTATTAGTCCACTGTCAAAAAGTAATCCTGATGGACGAAGTGTCCAAAGATTCCAGCCAATTATCGCAGGGAGCGAACTTGGTAATGGATTTTCAGAACTAAATGACCCAATTGACCAACTGAATCGATTTAAAGAACAACAGGACATGCGCGATAGCGGCGATAATGAGGCAATGATGCTTGATATTGACTATGTCGAGATGTTGGAATATGGCATGCCACCAGCTTGTGGCTGGGGGTCTAGTGAAAGAGTCTTTTGGGTGTTTGAGGGCGTTTCGGCACGCGAAGGCGTCCCTTTCCCTCAACTCCGTCACGAGATCGATAACACAACCAAAGAAATTTATTCTGATATCAAACTTGAATAACCATTAGTTTGATATACTGATAATATATGAAGAAGTTTATATTTGGGGTTATAGCTGCATCAATTGCATGTAGCGCGTTTTTTACTAACTTAGCATGGGCAACTGTCAGCGAGATGGTCGTTCGAGATTTTCGGTCTGAATATTATATCTCGAAGGATGCCGACGGCCGCTCGACGATGAAAGTAATAGAAAATATTACAGCCGAATTTGCGCAGGATCAATCACATCGATTAATAAGGAAACTGCCGCTTTACTACAATCATCACCTGACTGATCTTCAGATAATATCGGTAACCGACGAAGATGGCTTGGACTTAAAATATGAAGAAGTTACAGACAACGGGTATCTTGCAGTCAAGATTGGCGACCTAAATGTATATGTGAACGGCATTAAACATTATGTAATCACGTATCAACAAAAAGATATTACAAAATATTTTAGCAATACAAACGATGACGAGTTTTATTGGAATATTAACGGCTCAAACTGGGAGCGAAGAATTGATCGGCTATCGGCTACCGTTCATATTGATCCGAGTATTAGCGAAGGCTTGAATGGCAAAACTGCATGTTACTACGGTCCAAGCGGCTCACATGCCAGTTGTGATATTGGAGCTAATGGTAATGAATACACATCAACGGTTTATGATTTAGCCCCAGGTGACAGTATGTCGATGGTGATCGGTTTCGTGCCAAATTATTTTACGCCTTATAAGGTTACCACAGCTGATTTTATACAAAAATATATCTCGGTTATTTCACTTATCGCAGGTATAACAATATTTGTATTATATGTTGTATATCTGTCTAATAAATCAAAGGGTGGTCGAGCAAAAAAAGCAATTATTGCCCAATATTTACCGCCAAAAGATTCAGATATTGCAATATCATCGAAAGTCTATGGCAAGCCATCACCATGGACGGCGGCAATGTATGTTGATTTAGCCGTCCGCCATAATATAAAGATAATTGAGGATGGAACAGTAAAAGGAAAATACAGTCTGGAATTCGTTTCACTAAATGCTTTATCAGAAAATGAGAAAGCTGTAGTTTTTACGCTTTTTGGTAACAGCCCACAAGCTGGTGCAAGATATATTATTGACCCCGATGCGCCCGATTTGGCTATTATGCCATTGCTGCGAGATATTTATAAAAATCTTGGGCTTTCGATGTTGCAGGCGGGCTATTATGAAAAGCCAGCCGGCCATAGGGCCGTATTGTTGGTATTAAGCGTCCTAATGTTTATCCAGGCATTGATTAGTGTTAGGCTGACATCTGTGGAATTCAGCGTGTTACCGGGTTTACCACAGCTGTTTTTGGTCTTGGCGGTTATGATGTTAATAAATTTATTCAAAGCGAAGTTCTTGTCGCCAAAAGGGCGTGAACTTCTAGACTATTTACTAGGACTTAAACTGTATATTTCTGTTGCCGAGGAAGAACGTATTAAAATATTACAGAGCCCACAGGGTGCAGAAAAAACACCGGTTGATATTAACGATAAATCGATGTTAGTCCACTTGTACGAAAGAGTATTGCCATACGCTATATTATTTGGTCAGGAGAAAGAGTGGGTGGGCGTATTAGGAAGATACTACGAGGAAACAAACATTGCGCCCGAGTGGTATGTCGGTGTTAGTGGTTCAACATTTGATTTTGGATCGTTTAGTTCCTCATTCTCGGACTTCTCGTCAGATGTAGGTTCATCGGGTTCAGGGTTCGATAGTGGCAGCTCGGATTTTGGTGGTTCGGATGGAGGTGGTAGCTCGGATGGTGGCGGTGGCGATGGTGGCGGTGGCGACGATTAAGTAGTATCATAGTCTGATGATTGAAGTAAGAAATGTTACCAAGACATATGGTAAGAAAGCCAATGTATTTTGTGCTGTAAAAAATGCTAGCTTTCAAATTCCAGACGGAGCATCTGTTGCGATTTTGGGGAAATCAGGCAGTGGCAAATCAACCCTAATGCATGCTATGAGTGGTTTGGATAGGCCAGAAAAGGGCCAGATAATCATTGATGGTAAAGATATCCTGGCAATGAGTCAAAAAGAAATTGATAAATTTCGCTCACGAACAATGAGTTTTATATTCCAAAGTTTTTTTGTTCAGGCGCGAGAAAGTTGTTACGATAATGTCAGCCTGCCTCTTGAAATTGCTGATGTGCCGTTATCAAAGCGAAAGATACGTGTTGAAGCAGCATTGAAGGCTGTTGATTTGATAGACAAGAAGAAGTCGAAGGCTAGTGAACTGTCCGGTGGTCAAAAACAAAGACTGGCAGTGGCTCGAGCAATTGTAAATGGGCCAAAAATATTATTTGCCGATGAACCAACAGGCAATCTTGACAGTGTGACCGGGAAGATAGTCGAGGACTTATTATTTAGATACAATAAAAAATTCAAAGTAACGTTAATAATTGTAACGCATGATTCTGATCTGGCGAACAGGTGTGATATGCAGATTCACATCAAAGACGGAGTAATTGATTCTGTTAGTGGAGGCAAGAAATGAAAATTGTTGATATCTCTATTCGAGCGGCGCGCAGCTTAAAACAGGCCAAGGCCAGAACGTTATTAACTAGTTTAGCAATTGGTGTGGGTGCATTTACTATCGTCTTAAGTTTGGCAGTTGGTGCTGGTGGTAGGAATTATGCAGACAGTGTAATAACAAGCAACACTAACCCAAAAGGTATATTTGTTCAGCCAAAGCCTGATGAGAACAATGACCCGTCAAAACCGCAAAAATATTTTGAAGGCCCATCAATAAAATATGGCACATACACGGCAAAGCTGTTGTCGCAAGAAGACGTTGATAAAATTGCCAAGGTTGAAGGCGTTGCGAAGGTTTCGCCGGCATACTCGATTAACATCAAGTACATTACTAATACTGCCGGTGGCAAATATCAGACAACAATACAGAAATTTAACGATGGTATTCGGCTGGAGTACGTTGCAGGCGATTCAAGCGGCATAGATAATAATGGGATTATTATTCCAAATGATTATGTTGATACGCTTGGATTTAAAAGTGCGGCTGATTCGATTGGACAACAAATTCAACTAGCCGTCGATAAACAGTCGGCCATAGCAAACCCTGAATCAAAACTTTTTGATTTTACTATAACCGGTGTTGTGAAAAGCTCAGTGTTCGCAGCAAGTCCGAACAGTGGTATGCAGATTTCAGAAACAAACCTAAGAGAGATTTATGAATACAGTCAAAGCGGCACAGCGTTATACAACAAATACCTAGGGGCAGTCGTCACTGTGGGTGACGATTATGATGTTGACACTGTAAAAAATAATATTGACACTGCGGGTTATAAAGCTCAAACCCCAGAAGATTTAATGGGATTTATTTTTCAGTTTATTAATGTTTTGCAGGGTATATTAATCGGATTTGGTACGCTGGCGGTGATAACTTCAATATTTGGGATAATTAACACCCAGTACATTAGTGTACTGGAAAGGACTCAGCAAATTGGTTTAATGAAGGCGTTAGGTATGCGGCGTCGTGATGTTGGTAGATTATTTAAACTGGAAGCGGCTTGGATAGGCTTTTTGGGTGGGGCTATTGGCAGTGGCCTAGCTATCATTTCTGGCATCATCGCTAACCCTTTTATTAGTAAAGCGCTAGACTTAGGCGAAATTAAATTAATAGAGTTTGATCCAATAAGTGTCGCAATTGTAATTTTTGGCTTGGTCGTTGTATCAGTAGTGTCGGGCATCTTGCCGGCCAGAAAAGCCGCCAAATTAAACCCAATTGAAGCATTGAGGACAGAATAATATAAGAATGGTAGAATAATAATATGTTAGATATAAAATTTATTCGAGAAAATGCTGAAAAAGTTCAGCAAAATGCCAAAAATAAGGGATATGAAGTTGATATTGCGGCACTACTAAAATTAGACAGTGAGCGGAAAAAATTACAAGCACGAGTTGATGAACTGCGCGAAAAACGCAACGCAATTGTTGCAAAGACTAAAGGTGGCAAGCCGTCAGACGAAGTTATTGCTGAGGGCAAGGCAATTCGTGAAGAATTGGTCGTTGATGAGCCAAAATTGAAAGAGATTGACGATGAATATCTGAAACTGCTGAAAAAAGTTCCTAACATGGCGCTAGACGATGTCCCGGTTGGGTCTAAAGAAGAAGACAATGTTGTTATCAAAACGGTCGGACAGTTGCCAAAATTTGACTTTGAACCAAAAAATCATGCCGAGATTGCTAATGCTAATGGGTGGCTAGACAAGGAACGCGCTGCAAAAGTAACTGGTAGCCGATTTGCCTATGTGATGGGCGATATGGTGAAATTACAGATGGCGATTGTGCAGTTTGTGATTAATTTACTAAGCGACGAATCAAAAATTGCTGAAATTGCCAAAGGAGCCGGACTGGACATACCGACAAAACCATTTATACCAGTTTTACCACCATTAATGATACGAACCGACATGTACGATGCGATGGACAGATTAGAGCCGCGCGACGAGCGTTATAAATTAGAAGGCGATGATTTGTGGCTACAGGGAAGTGCCGAACATGTTTTGGGTAGTATGCATTCAGGAGAGATTTTTGATGAAGAAAAACTGCCAATTCGATATTTGGGATATGCATCTAGTTTCCGACGCGAAGCTGGAACTTATGGCAAAGATATGGAAGGGCTGTTTAGGATGCATCAATTCGATAAATTGGAACTGGAAAGTTTCGCAACTGCCGAGCAGGGGCTAAATGAGCATAAGTTATTTGTTGCGATTCAAGAATATATGCTAAGTCAACTTGGATTGCCATACCAGGTCATTAAAAAGAACACATTTGATATTGGAAAACCCAATGCTTGCGGTATGGATATGAATACCTGGATGCCTGGGCGAAGGAACTATTGTGAAACCCACACGGCTGATTATATGACTGATTATCAGGCAAGGCGATTAAATACTCGTGTTCGACGCAAGGAGGGCAAGATTGAGCTGGTCCATATTAACGATGCCACAGCGTTTGCACTGGGACGAATTATGATTGCAATTATTGAGAATTACCAAACAGCCGATGGACATGTCAAAATACCTGAAGTATTACGCCCATATTTAAGTGACAGAGAAATTATATAAAAAAGAAAAATGAAGAGCAGAATAATAGAAACAACCGGGGATAATGGACAGAATGTGCCATATACACTGCAGAAACAAGCAAAAGAGAAGATAGGGCGCGACTCTGAACTGGCATCGAATTATTATAAGTCTTTTAATGGTGATAGTGATGATGATTCAGCCGTATATGTATTAAACCAAGCAATGGCTGCCGAGAGAGATGGGTATTTTTTTATTACAACTGGTGATGATGAAGGCTTTAATAATTATGTTGACAAACTTGAATACGCCTCAAACGCACAAGATATTCCGGTTTTATTCAGGGCTATATTCAAGAGTAGGGTACAGAACTTACGAGATAGAAACGAACTTCATAAGCGAAATGTTGCGTTAAATTACTCATTAAAGCCTCAAAACAGAACAAGCTTTGGCGATAACATTGGCGATCAGTCTGAGGGTTATAAAAAGTTGAATAACGATGGGGCGGATGGCTATTTATCTTACCTTAAGAGTGAGTTGGACGAAAGTGAGAGGGCTATGAAAAAGTATAAAATATTGAACGCGCCTCCCTATATGACGGCACGCTATTCAGAAATTGCACCAGGTGTTTGTGCTGAGATAAATATTGTCGATCGCTGCCCAAATAAAATTTTTGACAGGAACGGGCGTGAGGCATCAGTTGCAGAATGGCAACCCGAAAACAGTTTTGGACTTTCGCTACAGGATTCAAGATTATTGAGAATAGTTCACAATACGAGGACAAAGAATATATTTATATCAGAACTTGGTGTTGATATCAGTAAAATCCCACTAAATAGCCAGTTACGTTTTTTGAATTTTGCAATTGAAGCAGATGATTCAAGGTATGGCAAATTAAAAAAGCATCTTCTAGAATATGGTGATGACAGTGAAAAGGTCGAGTTGATCAATTCTTTTCTTTCGCTTGAGTTTGGTGACCATTTTGGCGATAAACTGTTACATATCGCTGAAAAATTAGAAAAACCAAGGGCGCTCGAGATATTTAAAAGCATCAATAGTATTCGTCAGTCAGCCGTCGACATTTCAAAGTACTTTAAGGACACTGTCGACCATTTTGATACTGCAGTGTATACCGCATGGCTAAAAAGAACGACCGAGCTTTTGGCGGTTATTTCAAGTGACGAGTCGTCAAGCGAAGAGATAGAGAGTGCTATTTCGGTAATCAACATTTTACGATTTGCGAGCGAAAAAGTTGCTAAGTCATTAGTTTCTGGTCAGTTTCAGCCATTGAATAACGAAGAATACGGGCTGTATGGCCAGGTTGTTAGCCAATCATTCAAATCTACTGACGACAAGTCAGAAGGTTTATGGATGGGCCTAAGGACTGCCGACTCGTTGTTTGGGTCCAATCAACGAATTGCATTTAACATTCCAATTCCAGCGGGGATGATTCCACAAGGTCAATCAGAAGAAAATAGAGAAAATATTTTAAATATTAGATTAGACTATGATATAACCTACGGCTTATCACTGGATATTGGGAGTAAAAAGGTTGAAAAACAAAAGGGTGAAACAAAAGAAGGCTATGTAAATGCTTCAAAAGTAGGCTTTTTTGTATGTGATATGTTGGAAAAGGGAGAACAGATTATTAACGGTAAGGCTGTTTTGGGCCATCATAGCGCAGAAGCTTTTGATATATTTAAGGACCAAAATGGTGCTACCATAATTAATACAGAAGATTTTATGAATAAAATTATCAAGAAGTTTGGAGAAAGGTTAGGCCTGGATACTAACGTCTATCCCAAATAGCAAAGAAAATATTACGCATAGTGGCAGCGGTATCGGGGCTAGAGATGATAGTACTAACAATTCCGTGCCTAAATACAGTCGACACGATATTATTGCCAAATACCATAATTTGAGCATCAAAGAACACGCCATCGGGAAGTTTTCGCATAGATAATAGGCCGTCTTGTTGGTCTTTGACCAAGTCATACTGATCGGCCGGTATGAGCGCTAATGATTTAATTCCCGCATCGCGCTGCCTCGCAATCTGTTGGTCGATTAATGCAGAAATTCTTGGATCGTCGCGGTCATGGTTGCTAGGGAATATCAAGACGTCCTTTTTTGTAGCGATAATCTCGTCGTAGACTAACTTTAGCGCTTCGACGCCTTCGGCATTTATGACGCCCGGTTGGTCGCTGGTAAGCCTGAATTTTGATAAAAAGCTAGGCAAAATCGCTGAAAACTCGTCACTTACAGTTTTTAATTGTTGCTGACGAGATGATATTAATGAACGAATTTTTGTAGGATTTTCAGCCTCAATCTTTAACTTTATACTGTTGGTCCTTCGAGCTAGCCCCAACTCGACTAATTTATCTGATATGGCGTATCCATTAGTTCTGGCTTCGCCAGTTTTGTCGGCAATATCGGATGGAGTTAGTGGGCCAAATTCAACTAACGCCAAATAGCCTTTTGCTTGGCTTTCGGTAAGGCCTATTTTTAGCAATATATCGATGTTCATGCTTGGCAGTATAGCACAGATATTAAACAATGTCAAAACCGAATTGACAAAACTTTACTTTTTCCACCCCTGTAAAATACAATTGTGTAAGCACAAAATTGACGTATTCAGAACTAGATGTGATAATTATCAGTGCTGGCTGCACGGGCGATCATATAAACCGGAGTTAGCGTTGAGTGATTTTGTTCACCGTAAAACCGAGATAGGAAAACCGACTCCACTCTAAACACCCACCGGCCGCCGGAAAAGCCCCTAAGTCCGTAAGAGTAGGGCCGCTGAGTTTAACCACTCTCAAGGTTCGTGCGTCAAGCGAACCATTTTAATGAGAAATTATCAGTTTGAGTGGTAAGACACCGAAAAAATCTAGTATCTTCGGATAAAACCGAAACCAAAATAAATTGGTTGGCCAAAAGAGGTAAAACCTCAGCCGATACCGCTGTGACATATGGCGATTGCCCATAGGAGGTGAATAATATGTCAAAGTATCTGGGAAACGCGTTTTCGATCAACATGCTGGAGGAGGGTATGGACCTTCGCCTGACAGACGTATCACTATGCGTCGGATAATCCCCGAATCAGTGCCCGAAGACTGCATCAGCATTATCGGTCACAGCGACACGGCGCGTGTCGTGTCCCGCGTCCTTGGCAGAGAAGTCGCAATCAACAGGCAGACGCTCGTTTTAGACGAAGGTGACGAGTTGTACGTAGCCCAATATTCGGGGCCGCGTCTGCCTGAAGGCGCAACCGAACTGCCCGAGGGGGCAAAGATCGAGTTCTGGCGCGTTCGAATCGTCAATATTGACGATTTGTCTGCGTAGACTCGGTGGTCTAGCTATCGACCTAGGAAAAAAATTTAGTACCGAACCTGTCGCTCTACAGATAGAATTGAGCCGCAGTTTTTGCGATATAAAAACCGTCTAGCCCACGAAACGGGCTTTTTTATTTGATTGATTTTTTTAAAGAAGGTGATAATATTACTCTATTAGCAGGTGGGGCTATTGATGTGCAATGTCGTACATTAACAATTTGGCCGTGTTAAAAATATTACTACCAGTTCTGTCGATAGATATATCGGTAGAGCTGGTAGTAATACCAATATTAACTTTATGCCGCTTGGCTCATAGGGCGGAGGAACGTAAAGTGTAGGGGGTGAAAAATATGAGCAATATAGTATCTGTCCAGCCTGAGTGTGATGAAAAGTGGGTAAAAGAACATTTGGTAATCAATGAAAAGGTCACGCAAGCGCTTCGAAAAAAATTTGGAGATTTCAAATTAAACAATGTTGACTCCGAATACATAAGGAAGGCTTTTCCATTTCAATTCTCTAAACCAGATGTTACGGTTGAATATCGTATTATTAACCAATTCGCTGCAAAAATTTGTTTTAATCAGGCGACCAGCTCTGTTGAAATGCATATCATACCACTGAAAGAAATTGTTCTTTCGAAAAACCATTTTAACGAATCCTGGAATCGTATTACCAAACTGACTGGAACACCAAAATATTTCGTTTATGCAGTTTTTAGCCAAATTCCTATCGAAAAACGGGCCATGGAGATTATACTTGCTTTGAAAACAGCGCCTATTGTCAGGCGCGAAAGTGCAATTGGAAGGGCACTCATGTGTAAAGACGTTTGTGTCGTTAAAAACGCAATATCTCAAATGATTAATAAGGATATGTTTTTTCAACTGAAAGTACCGCAGATGTCCATGTATAACTCGATTATTATTGCGAACTATCTTCTCGGTAGATCCGGCCACGGCATAGACTAGCATATACCAACATGGGGCAGCACTTGCTGCCCTTTATTAATGTTTTTTATTCTTGGACAAACTAGAATTTGCTATAATTAAGATGTACCAACTAACCAGGAGGACAAATGATAACACAGATTCAGGTTACTGGAATCGCCTACGAAATCGACGAAAACACTCATAAATATGTGACCAGAAAGGTCGGTAGGCTGGATAGGTATTTACCTAAACATGCCAGAAAAACCGTATCAGCAGAAGTCATACTTGAACAGGTTAATCATGCTCATGGGAACAAATATCAGGCCGAAATAAAACTAAACGTCCCAAACAAGGCTATTACCGCCAAAGATACGACTGGTAATATGTTTGCTGCGATTGATATTATTGAACGTAAAATTATGGCCCAGCTTCGCGAGTATAAACAATCGGTCGTTCCACATATTGGCAGTCGACGCATATTAAATAGGATTAAACGCGGATTAAGGCGTAAATAGCGGTCCCACGCCAAATTTCACCCCTTGTTCATTTACCTCTTTGCTATTATAATAGGTCACAGTATTTTCTAGTGATTTGATAGGAGTAGCGAGGGTTGATTATGGTGAGTAAGAATAATGTTCTGACCAAGATATTTGGTGACCCACAGGTTCGTTTATTGAAGGGGCTGCAAAAGAAGGTTGCGTCGATAAATGCTTTGACTGATAAGTACAAGGCAATGTCAAAAACTGAATTAAAAAAACAAACAGAAATATTTAAGAAAAAACTAGCGAAAAAAGGTTCAACGCTTGATAGTATTCTACCAGACGCATTTGCATTAGTACGCGAAGCAAGCGACAGAGTATTAGGTATGCGTCACTTTGATGTACAGCTGATTGGTGGTATGGCTCTACATGAAGGCAATGTTGCTGAGATGAAAACAGGTGAGGGAAAAACATTAGTTGCAACGCTGCCTGTATATTTAAATGCTCTAGAGGGCAAGGGTGTCCATGTCGTAACGGTAAACGATTATCTAGCTCAACGTGATGCTGGCTGGATGGGTGAAGTTTACAATTTTTTGGGTCTTTCGGTCGGTGTAATTATTAATGAGGCATCATTCCTATACGATCCATCCTTTACAAATGAAAGCCGACATGATGACGAGCGTCTGATGCATCTGCGGCCATGCACACGCAAGGAAGCTTATGCAGCCGACGTGACATATGGTACAAACAACGAGTTTGGCTTCGATTACTTACGTGACAATATGGTGAATGAGGTTGATATGTTACGTCAACGTGATTTGAATTTTGCGATCGTTGATGAGGTTGACAGTATCTTGATTGATGAAGCCAGGACGCCACTAATTATCAGTGCACCTGCTGCGGAAAATCCAGACAGTTATTATCAATTTGCAAAAATTGCCGCAAAATTAGAGCCCGGAGATTACGATATGGACGAGAAGCATCGTACAGTAGCATTGACCGATGTTGGTACCGAAAAAGTTCAAAAAATGTTGGGCATTAAGAATCTGTATAGCCCAGATTATATTCGTTCGGTTTATCACATGGACCAAGCTTTGCGTGCCCAGACATTATTCAAGCGTGATAAAGATTACGTTGTGACTAACGAGGGCGAAGTAATTATTGTCGATGAATTTACGGGACGATTGATGCAAGGCCGTCGTTATAACGAAGGTCTGCATCAGGCGATTGAAGCCAAAGAAGGCGTTCCAGTCTTGCAAGAAAGTATGACGTTGGCAACAATTTCATTCCAGAACTATTTTAGGCTGTATAAAAAACTTTCAGGTATGACAGGCACGGCATTTACTGAGGCCGAGGAGTTCCAGCAAATTTATAGTCTAGACGTTATCCAGGTGCCGTCAAATAAACCATTAATACGAGATGACAAAGACGACTTGATTTTCAAGACTGAAAAAGGCAAACTGAAGGCTTTGACAAAAAAAGTAGCCGAATACCACAAAAAAGGCCGCCCAGTATTAATTGGATCGGCCTCAATTACCAAAAACGAGTTAATCGCAAGTTGGCTGGATAAAGCTGGTGTGCCATACGAACTACTGAACGCCAAGAACAACGAACGAGAGGCGGCGATTATCGAAAAGGCTGGTGAAAAAGGTGCGGTGACTTTAGCTACAAACATGGCTGGTCGAGGCACGGATATCAAGCTGGCAAAAGGTGTAGTTGAATTGGGCGGATTAGTTGTAATCGGGTCCGAACGTCATGAATCACGCCGAATCGACAATCAGTTGCGTGGTCGTTGTGGCCGTCAAGGCGACCCAGGCGAAACGCAATTTTATGTATCGACCGAGGATGACCTGATGCGTATTTTCCAGGGTGATAGAATAGCCAGTTTGATGAGCCGACTGGGGATAGATGAGGATACACCGATTCAAAACCGCGCTGTATCAAAAACTCTTGAATCAGCCCAAAAGCGAGTGGAGGGATTTAACTTTGATACTCGCAAAAATGTAGTCCAATATGACAACGTGATTAATCGACATCGACGAGTAGTTTATACTATGCGCCGCAAAATATTAGAAGGCTTGGATATTAAACCAGAGATTGAACGTCTAATGAATCTAATGGTCCAAGACCTGACTGTTTTGCCGGCCAAGAATAACCCTAAATTTTTAGATGAATTTGGCGTCGTATTTCCATTAGCCAGTAATCTAATTGACAAGATTGGTGCAGAAAAAAATGACAAAAAACGTTTGGAGTTGGCAAAAAAGGAAGTGGCCAGACTGTATGAATCTAAAGAAAAAGAGCTGACGACAGATATAACCCGCAAAATTGAACGCGAGGTCTATTTACAGGTTTTAGACACACTATGGATGCAGCACCTCGAGAATATGCAGCACTTGCGTGAGGGTATTCATTGGCGAAGTATTGGACAACGCGATCCGCTAGTTGAATACCGCAGCGAATCTCAAAAACTATTTGATAGCCTACAGGCAACATTACGCGAAGAAGTTACTCGAGCGATAATGCATGTTCACAAATCGGATATTATTACAAGGGAAGAAGAGGAACATGACACGGAACTAACGAGATTAGCTGAAAACGCGGTTGAGAAAGGCGTCAACGAGGTTACTGGTGGAGAGAAGAATCGTGACGCAGATTTTTCAACAAAAAAGCAGAACCCAATTGAGAGCTCGAACCATAGAAAAAACGTGGCTCGCAAGAAAAAGAAAGCACAGCGACAAAATCGCAAGAAGAATCGACGATAATGAAGCACACTGTCCAAGAGGTAAGGTTAAAAAATGGGGCAAGTGGGCTATTAATTGATGTGCCTGGAGCTACCACGATGAGCATGGAGTTTCACTTTCGTGCCGGTAATCGTTATGCGAAGTCAAAAGATATTGAACAGGTTGCGCATATCATGGAGCATATGGTCGCTTCGGGTGCAAATGCTCGTTACAAATCCGCTTCTCAGTTTGAGTTTGAGTTTACAAAAAATGGAGCAGATCGTAACGCCTATACTAGTGACGTATCGATGTTTTATGAGGCATACTGTGCTGATTTTGAATGGAGCCGGATTTTGGAGTTACAAAGATTGGCCATTTGCCAACCAAGGCTTGAAGAAAGCGAATTAGCAGCCGAAAAAGGTAATGTCCGCAGTGAGTTAACGAACTATCTAAACGACCACCAAAGGATTCTTTATCCCAGGGTTCAACAGGCAATGGGTGAAGATACATTAACTTATCGTCAATCACTGGGGACGATAGCCAATATCACGCTGGATGATATAAAAGAGCACCATCGACGTACACATACTACTAGAAATATGCGGTTCGTGATTGCAGGAAAGCTTAAGGGGCGCAAAGCCGAGATTAAAAGGCAAATTGAGGCATTTGATCTGCCGAAAGGTGAAAGGTTTGAATTGCCAAAAGACGATTTGGTCAAACCAGCTCCTTTTGTGATTAGGCGCAAAGACGCAACTAACCTGGCAATTGGGATATTTGTGGCGCAACCAAGGTCATTGAGTGACGAAGAATTAGATGCGATGAGTTGTTTGAACCACATCCTTACCGGTACAATGTATTCTAGAATCTTCGGCAAGGCCCGCAGTAAAGGGTTGGCTTATAGTGTTAACTCTTATGCTGGTGCCGGAATGTATAACAGTAGCTGGGACATTACGTGTGATGTTAATCACGAAGATGCTGAAAAATTATTTAACCTGATTGTCGGAGAACTTAAAAAAGTTATGGCCGGAAAAATCAGTCAAAAAGAGATAGCTGCTGCAAAGTCATATGCCTTGGGGCGACATCAAATGGGGGCACAAACAGTATCACAGATTAGTGGGTTTTATTCATCCAGGTACTATTATGATGGGTTCATAAAAAACTATGAAAAAGTGCCTGATGAGATAAAGAACGTAACTGTAGAACGAATTATCGACACCGCTCGCAGCTTTTTTGAAAATGACTTCTGGGTAGTATCTGCCGTCAGCAGTGGAGATAAACAAGAAATATTGAAATTAAGCGATAAGGTAGCAGTTTTGTTCGAACAGCGCTAGAATGTAAAGCATGAACATATTAATTGCAGGTTATGGCATCGAGGGTGAGGCGAGTTATCGTTATTGGTCAAAAGACCCAAATAATCAGATTACAATTGCTGACCAAAAACAACCCAAAAAGCCCGTCCCGAACGGTGTGAAACTGATTATAGGAGACGATTATCTTTCAAATTTAGACGAATATGACTTAATATTGCGTACGCCAGCAGTAAATAAGTATTTGTTTAAAACAAAAGCTAAGGTTTGGACAACTGCAAATGAGGTTTTTTTAAAGTGCCCAGCGCCAATTATTGGCGTTACTGGTACAAAAGGTAAGGGGACGATTGCAAGCTTGATTGCCTGTATTCTTGAGTCTGCTGGTAAAAAAGTCTGGTTAACTGGCAATATTGGATCGGTGTTATTGGAGCAACTGCATGATGTTAAACCTGAAGATATTGTTGTGTACGAGTTAGCGAGTTTTCAATTATGGGATATTGAGAAGTCACCGCATGTAGCAGTTGTAAACCTAATCGAGCCCGAGCATTTAGATGTGCATCCGGACTTTGGTGATTATATTCAGGCCAAAGTAAATATACGTAAATTTCAAACAGATGAAGATATATGCTTTTTTCACCCAAATAATGAATATGCCAAACAGGTCGCAGAAGCTTCTAACAAGGGTAAAAAGGTCCGATTTGGTATACAAGATGACGGCGGTGTTTATGTCAAAAACGGCAATTTCTATATAAACGAACAAAATATTTGTTCGGTGCAAGCGCTACAACTAGTAGGCCCTCATAATGTCGATAATGCCTGCGCAGCCATATCTGTTGCAAAATATTATAATATTGATAATCAACAAATAGAAAATGCCTTACGGCAATTTAAAGGTTTACCACACAGGATAGAGTTTGTCCGAGAAGTTAAAGGCGTTAAGTATTATAACGATAGCTTTAGCAGCTCTACTCCGGCGGCTGTTGCAGCTATTAAGTCTTTTACGTCACCAGAAATACTTATTTTAGGTGGGGTTGACAGAGGTGGTGATTTCAGCCATATTGCAGAATTAATTAGCACAAGTGTAAACATAAAGGCAGTAATAATTATTGGTGAAATCAGAACGAAATTGGCCGATGTAATACGCTCATATAACCCAAAAGCGGATATTCAGGTGACCGATGCGAAAACGATGTCAGAGATATTTTATTTGGCCAACTCATTTGCGAAACCGGGTGATGTGGTCATATTAAGCCCTGGCTGTGGCAGTTTTGACATGTTCAAGGATTTTTATGATCGTGGCGACCAGTTTAAAGCCGAGGTAAATAAGTTATGACGAAGTTTATTTTTAAGAATTACGAATTTAACTATAAGGATTCTACCGCCAAGTTTCACTATGCATTTGATAATGGCTATCGATTTGTCGAGCAGGTGAAGTTCTTCGATGATAGCAACCAGTGCGATACTGAGTTAATGAGGCGAGCACTATTTTTGGCATTTATTTTGATAGGCACCTCGTATTATAAAGCTTTCCCGACAACTAATGTTGAAATGGAATATCCAATCGATGGGTGGCAAGCAAAGTTTTTTAACAGAGTATATCAAGAGGGCCTGGGTCAATTCGCTTTCGAAAACGAATTAAAACGAGAAGATTTAGTCAACTTTAAGGCGACCAGTCCTATCCCAGAGAAGGCAGTTGATTATAAAGGGAACGGTATGTTGGTTTTGCAAAGTGGGGGGAAGGATTCGCTGCTGACCGCAACACTACTGACAAAAAAAGGATTTAATTTTATTCCTTGGTATGTATCAAGTAGCGAAATCTACCCTGATTTATTAGATAAATTAGGTAACGTGCCACGTATTTGTGTGCGAAAAATCGATATCGAAAACTTACAAAAGGCTGCAAGCGAAGGTGCAAAAAATGGTCATGTACCGATTACATATATCCTTCAAAGTTTGGCGGTTGTGCAGGCAATACTACTTGGCAAAACCCAAGTTATCACTTCAATCGCGCACGAAGGTGAGGAGCCTCACACAAAGATTGGAGATTTAAAAGTAACTCATCAATGGTCAAAAACGTGGGTAGCTGAACAAGACTTCTCGGAATATGTAAAAAGATACATCTCGCCAGGCATACAAGTTGGATCGATAATCAGAAGCCTAAGCGAGTTAAGGGTTGCGGAATTATTTTATAAAAACTGTTGGGAAAAATTTGGCAGCGAATTTAGCTCGTGCAACGTCAGTAATTATCTGCAAGGAGCGAATAACCGCAAACTGTTGTGGTGTAGCGAATGCCCGAAGTGCGCAAACTCGTATTTGCTGTTCGCGCCATTTGTGCCGGTTGATAAGTTAAGTAAAATATTTGGTGGAAAAAGCTTATTTCAAGAGCCGGCTTTAGAATTTACATTCAAAGGTTTGCTGGGCATTGACGGTGTTAGAAAGCCTTTTGAGTGTGTTGGGCAGGTCGATGAGCTGCGATGGGCGTACCATCAAGCAGTGAAAAAAGGCTTTGACAAACTGCTATTTGAGGTGCCAGGCTCGGATTTCGACTATACGAAAACATACCCAGCTCAAGATTGGGCTGAAAAAATGTTACAATAATACTTATAAATGCAACAACTAATTAAAAGACTTGAAAGTTTGATTTTGCACATCGATGCTGCTTTTTTACGATTAAAGATAGAAAATAAAAAAATCCAAACTGATGAACTAACTAAAGACCTTGCAGAATCCGATATATGGAACAACCCAACATTTGCGCAATCAAAAAGCAAGCAGCTGGCCACTTTATCAGCGGCGATTGACCCATGGGTTACTTTGAAAGTCCAAGCGGCTGATATTCGTGAGCTAATGGCACTAGGTGATAGCGGCATGCAGTCTGAATTTGAACAGCAAATTACTGCGCTTGAAAATGAGTATCAAAAATTAAAAAAAGAATTATTGTTTCAGGGCAAATACGATGACCATAATGCCATATTACGATTAAGTGCTGGAGTAGGTGGAACCGATGCGATGGATTGGACCGAAATGCTGGAGCGAATGTATTTGAGATGGGCGGAAAAATCTGGTATGCAGGCATCGGTCATCGAGCGCTCAAGTGGGGAAGAGGCAGGTATTAAATCGGTGGTAATCGAGGTTAATGGCGCGTATGCATATGGCAAATTACAAAGCGAAAATGGCGTGCATCGGCTGGTTCGTCTGAGCCCATTTAACAGTGACAATCTTAGGCAAACTAGTTTTGCGCTAGTTGAAGTATTGCCCCAAATCGATGCGCCAGAGGAAGCGGTGATTAATGAGAAAGATTTAAAAATTGATGTCTATCATTCTGGCGGTAAAGGTGGCCAGTCGGTCAATACAACTGACAGTGCCGTCCGTATCACTCATATCCCAACGGGCATTGTGGTGGCAATTCAAAACGAAAGGTCCCAGTTGCAAAACAAAGAAATGGCTATGAAAATCTTAAGGTCAAAGCTGACTCAGTTGCAAATTGAGCAGCACGTGGCGAATATTAGTGAATTGCGAGCAGGTGAGTCGGCAAATTGGGGCTCACAAATCCGCAACTATGTTTTACACCCATACACTATGGTGAAAGATACTCGCACTAAACACGAAGAGACAAATGCTCAAAAAGTGCTGGATGGTTATATTGATGGATTTATTGATGCATATTTAGATCGCAGCAACGATAATTAGCTGTTAAAATCTTATCAACAAGCAATTCCCTTATGTTATAATTATTACTGATGATTCTGTTAGATAGAGTATCAAAAATATATACAAAAGGGGCTGATCCAGCGGTGGACCGCGTCAGTTTGTTTATTGAGCCACGCGAGTTCGTAATACTTGTTGGCACTAGTGGTGCCGGAAAGTCAACATTATTAAAATTATTAACTCGTGAAGAAAAGCCCACCAGTGGAAAAATTGTTGTTGGTGGAATTGACTATGATACGCTAAAGGATAGTCAGATACCTATGCTGCGTCGCAAAATTCGAGTAGTTTTTCAAGACTTTAAGCTGTTGCCACAAAGAAATGTATTTGAAAATATAGCTTTTGCGCTGGAGATTGCTGGTGTTACAAGACATGAGATAAAAAACACAGTGCCCAAAGTGATAGAGTTAGTCGGTCTGACCGGAAAAGAGCACCAATTCCCAAACCAGTTATCTGGTGGTGAACGACAACGAGTCGCAATTGCTAGGGCGGTCGTTCGTCAACCTAAAATATTGATAGCTGATGAGCCAACAGGCAATCTAGACCCAAAAAATAGTTGGGATATCATTAAGCTGCTGGAGAAAATTAATAAATACGGCACGACCGTGTTGCTGACAACTCATAATGCCGGTATAGTAAACAAGCTAAAACGAAGAGTAATTACAATCGAGGAAGGCAAAATAGTCAGTGATCAAGCCGAGGGGAGTTACAGACAATGAAGACCGTGGAGGAAAAACGCAAGCCCGATAAAAAACCCGAAAAAAAGGTTAGCTCTAGCGTATTAGCGAAACAAAGATACAAGCGTCGTCGATTGTTAACCTTTGGCCGAATGTTCAAGTATGGCTTTAGCAGTTTCTTGCGAAATTCTTGGCTATCGGCTGCGGCAACAATTGTAATGACTATGACACTGATGATAATCTTTGTCACTTTTGTGTCACATACAATTATGACCGATACGGTTAATGATTTGCGCAAAAAGGTTGATATGTCGATTTATTTAAAAACGGATACGACCGACCAAACAGGTAAAGACCTGATTGCTGAACTAATGAAATTATCGTCAGTCCAGTCAGTTAAATTTATTAGCGCCGAAAAAGCCCGTGAGCAAATGATTGAGAATAGCAACGGCGAAACGGACATTATTAATGCCATAACCGAAGCGACAAATAAAAATCCAGCGACACTTCGAGTTGTTGTTAAGGACATAAATGACACATCTGAGCTTGAAGGTTTTGTAGCAAAAAACAAAACCATTAAACAGTATCTAAGCACTACCTATAAGCCTTCATTTGCTGGAGAAAGACGCAACACGATTAAATCGATTGGTCGTGCAGTAAGTTTTGTCCAAAGTGCCGGATTAATAATGGGCGCAGTATTTGTGATTATCTCTTCTTTGATTATATTCAATACGATCCGGATGGCCATATTCAATCGAAAAGAAGAAATTCAGATGATGAAGTTAATAGGTGCCGATAAATCGTTCATCCGTGGCCCGTTTTTGGTGGAGTCGGCGATTTATGGGATAATTGCGGCGTTTTTTGCTTCAGGGCTGGGTTACTGGGGTCTGTTTAGCGCGTCCAAATTATTGGCCAGTTATCAAATAATTGTCCAGCCAACAATTAATCTAGTCACGGTATATTCATGGGCTATGGTCTTAGGGATGATTGTCGCCGGCTCGATTATTGGTGTAACATCATCACTGCTTGCTACTCACAGGTTTTTAAAGATATGATTTTACGACATCATTTCTCGGCAAAAGTAAAAAAGACGATTTTACTCGTCACGATATTTATAATCGCTGTGTCGGTTCCGATACAAATAATTGGCGGCAGGGTTTCAGCTGACGAATACGACGACCAAATTGCAGCCTTGCAAGCACAAATCGACAGTTATAATGCTCAATCGGCTGTGTTAGCTGATCAAGCCAGGACACTTCAGTCAACAGTTGACAATCTTGCTAACCAAGCTAAGGTAATCCAGGCTCAGATTGATATAAGCCAGGCAAAGTATGATCAACTAATTGCCCAAATAGCTGATACAGAGAAACAGATTGCTGACAATAAGGACGCCCTGGGGGTAACGCTTGCTGATCTGTATGTTGATGATAATGTTACGCCCGTTGAGATTATTTTTAGTAGTAAAAATATTAGCGAATACATGGACAAGCAAGAGTATCGTAGCTCAATCAGGAATGAACTTACAGCAACGATTACTCGAATAAAAGAACTAAAAGCACAACTTGAAACGCAAAAGGCTGAAACCGAGGTCGTGCTGACTGATCAAAAGAACCAGCGTGCCGCATTAGATGCCAAAAAAGCCGAACAGCAAAAGATTCTTGATGACACAAAGGGGCAAGAAGCAGCATTCCAAGATTTAGTAAGAACCTCAGACGCCGAGATTGCTTCATTACGGTCACAACAAATAGCTGCAAACTTAGCTAGGGCGAATAACTATGGCGGCGACTTTACAAGTCTACCAGGTGATGGCACAAGGGGCGGATACCCGATTAACTGGATGAGCGACGCTGCAATGTATTATTGCATGAGTGACGACTGGGGGATGTGTCAGCGTCAATGTGTTAGCTATGCGGCCTTTAAGGTCGCCCAATCCTATGGTAACATGCCATATTGGGGTGGAATTGGCAATGCCAATCAATGGGATGATAATGCTAGAAACTGGGGTATACCAATTGGCACGACGCCAAAACCGGGGTCAGTAGGAGTGATGGATAGCGGTTATTATGGACACGTTGCTTGGGTAGAATCTGTCAACGCTAATGGTACGATAAATATTAGCCACTTTAATATCAACTGGAATGGCGATTATGCCGAATGGTATAACGTGAACTCAGGCTTCTTTGATTACTATATATATTTTGGTGAATGGAACCGTTAGTTTTTATACGTCAAGTGCGTTATAATTAAACATAAACATAAATTAGGGGAGATAATGTCTAAACAGGTAGTGGTTGATGCTGGGAAGAGTGATGAAAATATCGTGTGCGAAAAGCACCATTTTTCGCTATCAGTTATATTTATTATTATCGCAGCGTCAGCCGCGGTCGGGTATTTAGTTGGAGCATATCATCTTCAAATATCTGGCATATTTTCACCGATATTTGGATACAAAAACAATGTTGGCAGTATCGATTTAAGCTCGGTTCAAGAAACGTATAATAAACTGGCATCCAACTTTGATGGTGATTTAGACACCCAAAAGTTAATCCAAGGCGCTAGTCGTGGGTTAGTTGATGCAGCAGGAGATGATTACACACAGTACATGAGCCCAGAGGAGGCGGAAGAGTTTAATAATGACCTGTCGGGGAATATAGGTGGTGGTATTGGGGCTGAAATTGGTATACGTAATGACAAAATATTTATTGCCAGAGCGTTAAAAGACAACCCTGCCGAAAGTGTGGGTTTAATGGCAAACGACATAATTTTAAGTGTCAACGATGAATCAACTGATGGTTGGACGGTAGAGAAAACGGTTAGCCTGATTCGTGGCGACGCTGGTACGACAGTAAAATTAAGTATTCAGCGTGGCGATCAAATAAAAGAATACACAATAACTCGTGCCATAATTAACAACCCGAGTGTCGATAGTGAAATCAGAGCAGGAATTGGCGTGCTGACTATTTATCGGTTCGATGATGAGACTGGTGACTTGGCAAAAGTTGCTGCTCAGGGCTTTAAAAAACAATCGGTCAAGGCAGTCATTATGGACCTTCGTGGCAATGGAGGCGGTTATGTTTCAGCGGCAAAGGATGTTGCGAGTCTATGGCTAGATGACAAAGTAGTGGTCGTCGAAAAAGTTGGCAGCGTAGTGAAAGAAACAGTACGGACGTCAGCCGGCGAGGCAATACTCGCTGATGTGCCAACAGTTGTTCTGGTCAACTCCAGCTCGGCAAGTGCAAGCGAAATTGTTGCCGGAGCGCTGAAAGATTATGGATTTGCGAAGCTGGTTGGAGAAAAGACGTTTGGTAAGGGCAGTGTCCAGTTACCGCTTGATTTGAGCGATGGTGGGCTTCTGAAAGTTACGGTCGCAAAATGGTATACACCAAAAGGCAGTAATATTAATAAACAAGGTATCGAGCCCGACGTGACGACGGAATATACACAGGCAGACGTTGATGCTGGAATCGACCCTCAATATGATGCCGCGGTCAAGTTGCTGGGCTATTAAGCTTGTGTTTTTGGTAGGAGTTGTATAATATATAAATATGGATGGAAAAAAGAAAATTTTATTAGTCGAAGATGACGACGCCTTGTCGGGAGTATATAAATCTCGGCTTGAGATGGAAGGTTTTGAAGTATTAGAAGTTAATAACGGAGAAAAAGCCCTGTCTGCTGTTGTCGAGTTTAAGCCCGACCTAATGCTGTTGGATGCGATGATGCCAAAAATGAGCGGCTTTGACGTGTTAGACACGCTAAGGCACACATCTGGGCCGGTTTCTCAGACAAAAGTCATAATGTTGACAGCTTTAAGCCAGCCAAAAGATAAAGAATTAGCTGAGTCATTGGGCGCTAGTGATTATTTGGTTAAGTCCCAGGTCGTTATCGGTGATGTAGTTGAACGCGTAAAACGACTGCTCGGTGTGAAATAGTACTTGATTAATAAAAATCAGCGCCAAAATCGGCGCTGATTTAATTTGCATAAATATTTATTAAATTGATTTTACTGATACTTGAGTACGGGGAGAAGTTTTACCAGTAAATCGACTTTTTTTGACCTTACCATAAGAAACAACTCCGTCAATAGCAGCATGTATAGTGAAGTCGCGACTAATAAAGGTGCCCGGGCCTGATATCTTGGTTGATCCAGTTTGGCGCACTAAAACCTCACCAGTTTTAACAGCCTGACCACCAAATCGTTTTACACCAAGTCTTTGACCGGCATTGTTATGTATATTGTGGGCTGTTCCGCCCGCTTTGACGTGTGACATAGGTGATAGTTACTCCTAACATTAATAAAAGAATCTAGTGAATTATAGCAAAAATAAGGGGAAGCGTCAAGTGTTAACCAGTATGCTTATACTTTTGTTAAAACTAGCAGCTCTCGGGCAACAACTTGGTCAGATCGATAATACAAAAGGCTGTTTTGAGAGACGGTCATAAATTCATGTGGCCTATAGCCATATCTGGCAACATTGCCGACGATAGGCAGGTGGGTAAATTTGCCGGTTCGGTCGCGCCAAGCCGGAATGGCGATGCAGATAGGTGTGCCGGGTTCGATTTGGTCGCGCAGGTTACGCAAAAACTCAGTGATAATGTGATTACAATTTTCGACAACCTCATTCAACTTGGAAGGTGATGGAGGGGCAGAAAATGGCTGTCCCAAGTATGACTCGCACACGACTGCGTTAATAGGCTGTCGCCATTTGGTCGTCATGGCGTCGCCTTCGTGTAAGTACCATTCGAATTGGATATTATGGCTATCTGCCAGCCAATTAAGATTGTCGCGACTGTATCTAATCATCTTTTCTGATAAATCCGTGCCATAAACCGAATAGCCCATTAATGCCGCTTCTTGTAAAATTACGCCGGTGCCACAAAAAGGGTCTAGAATGACTGGTTTGATGGCAAGTTCACCTTTTGGATCACTTTTGGATATTACGTCAGCGGCTCTTGTGCTTAGCGAGTTTCCGACGGCCAGATTTATCATAATTTGGGCGAGTTTTGGAGGCAACATGCCAACAAAGGCGTCGCGTTTTGGTCGTGCTTGGTCGCGGTTGGCATAGGCTGTAATATTTTGTGAACCAGTGCTTTCGGCGACAATAATGTCGCCAGAATCAGTTTTAACAATAATTAATTCGAATTTATTTGGACTTAGGCCTAACTTATTGTGATGGGAGGTGGCAGTTGATAAAGCCGGGTCAATGTTAGGGATTAGACGTATGCTGGCGCCAGAGTTTTTAAGTCGCTGTTTGATAATAATACCAATTTTTTGAATATCGCGGGTGCTGACAGGTAGGCTGTAGACGCTAAGACCCAATGTGATCTTGCCCTTATATGCACTCCAAAGGTTCGTATAATAGCGTACAATCTTATCGCTAACTTCGCGCCAGTCTTTCCCAGAAATATTTTCAATGATACGACCAGATTTTAGAATACCGCCAAGCTTTTGTATATCAATAGAATCATGGCATATTAATGCTGACGTGTTATTAATAGGGTTAACGTTTTTACTGCCATAAACTCGTTCAAGTTCAGCCAATCCAAGAGCTGGTTGTCTACCAAGTATAACAAGATTCATATAACAATTATAACCTAACGTGTTGATTTATAATGCTATAATATGTCTATGTCATTAAAAAGAGTTGCAAGTATTTTAACCCTATTGTTATTAGTTGTTGCTGTATATCTAATGAGACATTCTATATTAGAGGCAATTAATCTAATCGGGTCAATCAATTTGTGGATCTTTTTATTAATCATACCTACCCAAATTATTAGTTTTGCCGCGATTGGTCAGGTAATGCTCTCATATATTAAACAGAAAAATATAACCTTAAAAATGTCATGGCTACAAAGGGTTCGAATCGCATTAGAAATAAACTTTGTCGATCAAATAGTGCCTGTCCCAAGCTTGGCTGGGATGACATACTTCAGTTGGATTATGAAACAAAAATACATGGTCCCGACAAGTTGTTCGATGATGGCATATATTGTTAGGGTAGCAAGTTCATTCTGTTGTTTCGCGTTGGCCGTATTAATATCAATTATCGCACTTTCTTTTGACCAAAAAGTAAATGGGACAATGGTATATCTGAGCGCACTTATGGTCTCGGTCGTATTTGTCTTAATGATAGTAGTAGTATTAGTTGCAAATAACGCAAAAAAACTTGTTGGTTTATCTGTTGCCCTAACAAACGTTATTAACACTATAGTTTCAAAATTAACATTTGGGCATAAGAAAAAAACAATATCAAGCGAAAAGGTTGAAGTTTTTTTACATAAATTACATGATGACTTTCAGGAAATTAAAAAAAATCGGAAAATACTAAGAAAGCCATTTATGTGGGCGGCGGTTGACTGTATATTTGATGTGTTTCTAATATTTATTGCATTTTGGTCACTTGGTACAATTGTTAATCCAGCGGTTTTATTTATTGTGTATGGGGTATGTTCGATGATCGGTATAGTAGTTGCTACTCCGGGCGGCGTTGGTGCGGTAGAGGCTACAATGATTGCTCTTTATGCCTCAACTGGAATGCCAGCAAGTGCAGCTATCGCGGGCACGCTTTTAGCCCGAGTAACACTATTTTCCGGTACAATTATATTTGGTTATATTTTTTATCAACTAACAATCCATAAATATGGAAAAATCCCAAAATCTGGTGTTTAGTGTAAGCGACTTGATCGCTGTTATTAATCAAACCTTTGAATATGCATATTCTGACGTTTTTGTCGAAGGGGAGGTGTCCGAATATAAAGTCAGCCAAAATAAATGGGTATTTTTTAATATTAAAGATGAACAGGGTACCATCGGCTGTTTTATTCCGATTTGGCAGCTAAGGACGCCCATTGTTGATGGAATGAGGGTGATTGTCTCGGCGGTCCCAAAACTGACCAACAGGGGTGGGTTTAGTTTAACCGTTAAGTCATTGCGTCCAAGTGGGGAGGGCTCGATCAAAAAAAGCTTTGATATATTAAAAGCAAAGTTAGATAAAGAAGGTCTGTTTTTGCCAGAGCGAAAGCGCACATTACCGTTAATCCCGAAACATATTGCTGTCATTAGTAGTATTCAAGCAGCTGGTTATGCAGATTTTATAAAAATCATCAATGATCGCTGGGGCGGTGTTCATATCGATGTTGCTAATGTTCAAGTCCAGGGCAATCCTGCGCCTGATCAAATAATTAAAGCAATCGAGTATTTTAACCAGGCGGAAATATTGCCAGAAGTTATTGTGATTATTCGTGGGGGTGGTAGCGCTGAAGACCTGGCTGTTTTTAACGACGAGAAGCTGGTCCGGGCCATTGCAGCTTCGAGGATACCGACTTTGTTAGGTGTCGGTCACGAAATTGATGAAAGTTTGGCTGATTTGGCGGCAGACGTTCGAGCTGCGACTCCATCAAACGCGGCACAGATATTGGTTCCTAGTAAAATCGAATTTATTAAATCGATCCGGAGCCAAATAAAGTCGGCGGCACCAATGATAGAAAACCAAATAAACCAACATACCTTCATGATTAATAATCATTTAATGAGCGCGTTTAATTTAACCAACAGCTATATTGATACACGATTGAAAAACGTTGCCATAATTCGTCAGATGATTAGCAACCTAAATCCGAAAGATGTTCTCGCCAAAGGATATGCTATCGTTCGAGGGTCTTTTCAAGTTGGCAAGGATATTGAGGTTGAAACAAATAAGAATATAATAATAGCAGAGGTAAAAAATGTCACAAGCAAATAAAACAATTTCAGAAAAAACCGACGAACTTGCAAGTCTGGTAGCTTGGTTCGAAAGTGAAGAATTTTCGATTGATGAGGCATTGACTAAATTTAAACAAGCCGAGAAATTAGCTACTGAAATTGAAAAGGAACTTAAGTCATTAAAAAATGAGATTACTGTTGTCAAGAAAAAGTTCGATAGTGAGGAATAGGTGACAATACTGTATATTTTTTGTGCCATACTAGTCATATTTTTTGGTTTGGTAGTTTTTAGGGGGGCTCCATATGTCCCGAGTCAAAAAAAATATGTGATAGAGGCATTTACAGAATTATATCAACTAAAGTCTAGTGATGTGCTTTTAGATGTCGGAAGTGGTGATGGTCTAGTTCTACGAATTGCAGAAAAATATTGTAATAAAGTTATTGGATATGAATTAAACCCTGTACTATTTGTAATCTCCAAACTTCTTTTACCACGCTATAATAAAAAAGTTATTATAAAACTAGTTGATTTTTGGCTAGTTAATATTCCAGACGATACAACAGTTGTTTATGTTTTTGCTGTCACAAGAGATATAAATAAGATGATAAATAAGTTTCAAAATGAGGCTGATAGATTAAATAGAAAAATAAGTGTTATAAGCTATGGAAATATGTTTTTTGGTAAAAAAGAAGTTAAAAAACATGGTCCATATTATTTGTATGAGTTCCATCCTTTACAGTAACTAAAAGCACAAGTATAATCAAAATATGACAAAAAGATATTGTTCACTACAGGACGGTTCATCAAAATTAGGTGTTTTATTTGGTGTTAGCGTATTTTTATTGGTTGGATCGTTAGCGTTCGGAGTATGGTCATTCGTAAACTATCTGGACCAAAAACAAGACGTTGATATTAAAATTAGTAAGGCGGTTGACGCTGCTAAGAAAGAACAGGCTGATGCCGACGAGATAAAACGACAAGAAAGTCTTAAGGTGCCTAACCTGGTTTTTTATGGTCCATCTGATTATGGCAGGGTTACATTCAATTATCCAAAAACATGGAGCACGTATGTAAGTAAAGACGGCTCAAGTGGTGGTTCCTTTGAGGCGTACCTTAACCCAGTGGCAGTGCCACCAATCACATCAGGGCAGCTATTCGCGCTACGCGTTGTAATTAAGACAGAAGATTATGATAAGGCACTAACATCATATAGCTCACTAGTAAAAAGTGGTAAATTAGAATCAAGCGCTGTCAGCGCAGATGGCAGTAACGGAACCAGGTTTGATGGTAATTTCTCGGATAATTTAAGGGGCTCGTTAGTAATTTTCAAAATACGTGACAAGACATTAACAATCCGAACTGACGCCAATACATTTACCGAAGACTTTAATGCAATAGTGTCTTCGATTGAGTTCAACGAATAAATATTTATTATTCATCGTGTTACAATATGTAATATATGAGTGCAGAGCGAGGGAAGCACAGCCAGTTGTTATTTGGACCGTTGACTGATGGTATGCCTTCGTTAGTGGCCGCTGCACATGAACTAAAATCCCCGTTGGCATTAATACGCCAGCTGTCGTTACTACTTGAAAATGATAGTGCTGCGGCAAAGGATAGGGCTAAGCTGCTGAATCAAATACGCTTGACAAGTGAGCAGGCTCTTCGATTAACAAGCGACCTAACCCGCGCAGCAAGATTGGATGATGCATTATTTAAGTTGGAGCCGATTAACCCCCAGCAAATTTGTGAAGATATTGTGCACGAATTAACACCACTATTTCAGGCTCATAATCGTGAAGTACAATTAATGCCAAGGAAGCACCCATTATTGCTTGTGGCAAACAGAGACCTATTACGAAGAATAATTACTAACTTTAGCGACAATGCTTTGCATTACACCGAAGGTGGTGAAGTAGTGAAAATTAGAATTGGAGAACTAAGGTCTGGTCAGATTGTACGCCTAAGTGTTCGTGACTACGGTCCAGCTTTGCCAAAAGATGTCGTAAGGGCGGTTCGCAACAAATTGAAAGCTGCAAATAGTCCAATTCATGCCAGGCCCCAAAGCAGTGGGTTGGGTCTGTACATAGCAACTCAATTCGCAGACGCCATGAACGGAAAGATTGGTGTCATTCGGCATAATGATGGGGCGACTTTTTACATCGATCTGCAAGCTAGTAATCAGTTAAGCCTGTTATGAAAAAACCATATGTTCTAGTTGTTGAAGAT
Organism: uncultured Saccharimonas sp. (SeqCode); assembly: GCA_964407205.1. GTDB lineage: Bacteria > Patescibacteriota > Saccharimonadia > Saccharimonadales > Saccharimonadaceae > UBA1547. The sequence continues at coordinate 44,537 of CAYOUQ010000001.1, read as the reverse complement.
GACGAGTGGTTTTCGCAACAGCAATCAGCCATTTTGATAAAGGCGGGCTACCGTGTTGAGTTGGCTCACCACGCACTTTCAGCTATTCAAATTATTGACAAAAAACCACCCGATGCAATCATCCTGGATATATTATTGGTTGGAAGCACGGCCTTTGCATTATTACATGAGCTAAAAACCTATAATGATACAGCAAATATTCCAATTATTGTATGTTCAAATCTGGCAGCCGACCTGTCAATTGATGAAGTAGGGCCATACGGGGTAAAAAAAATATTAGATAAATCAACCATGCAGCCAGACGACCTGGTTGCGGCCATCAAGGGCGTCTTGGAATGAGCACGATTCGAACTAACGCAATAATACTAAGGCGAACAAACTATGGCGAGGCGGATAGGATAATCCAAATACTTTCGCCAAGTGGCAAAATGAGCGTGATGGTGAAAGGTGCCAGGCGTGAAAAGAGTCGCTTAGCTGGAGGTATAGAGTTATTTGCAATTTGTGATTTGGTTATCAATGTTGGGCAAGGTGAGCTAGGGGTACTTACATCGGCCAGAATGATAAAATTTTATTCAGAAATCCTTAAGGATTATGATCGTCTACAATTTGCTTATCGCGTAATAAAGGTCGTGTCGAACGCAAGCGAATCCACGGATGTTCCTGACTGGTATGATGTGTTAAGCAGCGTATTGGACGGCCTTGGTCAACCAAAAATGTCACTTGAACTAATAAAAACCTGGTTTTTTTTGCGCTACTGCATGCTAATTGGATATGAGTTAAGCTTGCAATTGGACATAGATGGGCAAAAATTATCGCCCGAAGCAAACTATCGTTATGATGTCGAAGAAAAAGGTTTTGTTATGACAGACAATGGCAATTTAAACTCGGACCACATAAAATTATTAAGGCTAATCGCTTCGAAGTCATTAAAAGTCTTATCCCAAATTGGTGGTATTGATAATGTTTTGCCTGACTGCGTATTGGTGGCTCAGGAACACGCTGCAATAAATTAGAGAATACTGTTATAATATCTGTGACTATGAGTGATAATAATAAAAACGAAAAAATGGAAGCAATTGTAAGCCTTTGCAAGAGGCGGGGCTTTATTTATCAAGGAAGTGATATTTATGGCGGTTTAAGCGGCACATGGGATTACGGTCCACTTGGCGTGGCGTTAAAACGTAATATCATGCAACTTTGGTGGAATATGTTTGTGGAAACCCGAGATGACATGTTTGGTGTTGATGCGGCCATATTGATGAACCAAAAAGTCTGGCAGGCTAGTGGCCATGTTGACACATTCACTGATCCATTGGTCGAATGTAGCGAGTGTAAGTCACGTTTTCGTGCTGACGAAATTGATGTTAGTAAATGCCCAAATTGCAGTAAAGAAGGAACGATTGGTCAGGCTCGTCAGTTTAATATGATGCTGAAGACACACATTGGACCGATTGAAGATGATTCAAGTGTAAGCTACCTCCGCCCTGAAACTGCCCAAGGTATATTTACAAATTATCGTAACGTAATTGATTGTTTTTACCCAGATTTGCCATTTGGCTTGGCGCAGCAGGGAAAGGCTTTTCGTAATGAAATTAGCCCACGCGATTTTGTGTTTCGTTCACGAGAATTTGAACAGATGGAGATTGAATATTTTGTTGATCCAGCTAAGTGGGAAGAATCATTTGAGATGTGGAGAAAACAAGTATGGGATTGGTGCAAGGCGCTGGGGTTGCCGACAGAATCAGTCCACGAGTTAGAAGTGCCGGATTCTGAAAGAGCGTTTTATAGTAAACGGACAATCGACTTCGAGTTCGACTTTCCAATTGGTCGAAAAGAATTACTGGGTTTGGCATATCGTACAGATTATGACTTGATGAATATCCAAAAAGCGACTGGTAAAAATATGGAATATACAATAAAAGGAACGAATACAAAATTTATTCCGCATGTAATCGAACCGTCGTTTGGGGTTGACAGGGCTGTGATGTCAGTATTATCGAGCGCATATAGTGAAGATGAGGTTGGTGGTGAAAAAAGGATATACCTGAAATTACCAGAAAACCTAGCGCCTGTTAGGTATGCTGTGTCTCCATTGCTTAAAAATAAGCTAGAATTAGTAAATAAAGCTCGCGAAGTGTTTTGTTTATTGAAGAAAAAATACAGTGCCGTAATGTGGGATGATAATGGCAATATTGGCAAACGCTATCGTCGCCAGGACGAAATTGGTACGCCATATTGCGTAGTAATTGATTTTGATACTTTGGACAACGACACAGTGACAATTCGCGACCGCGACACGACAGAGCAGAAGCGTGTAAAAATCGGCGATTTATAGCTAGATGGACTGGGTGGTTGTTCTAACGGTATTGGGCATAGGGCTTACTTCTCTAGCTATTATCCCTTATTTAGTTGACACAATACAAGGTAAAACAAAACCAAGACTGGTAACTTGGGTAATATGGATAATGACAAATGGGATTGCATCATTGGCTGCATTTTATAGCAGCCAGTATCCAACAGCTTTATTGCTGGCGACAGTCGTAATACTGATGTCATTAATTGTTGGTATTGGATGGAAGAAAGGGGATAAATCGTTTAGTAGACTTGATACGGTGTGTTTTGTTGGTTCAATTGTTGGAATAATCGTATGGAAATTATTAGATTCAGCTGATGTTGCCATTATGGTTCTGGTTCTTACCGAAATAATTGGTGGAGTTCCAACATTAATGCATGCATGGAAAAAACCAAATGAAGAAACGTTTGTAACATATTTTGTAACTTTCTTGGGTTCGCTATGTATCTTATTGACAGTCGGCAGCTGGACGATAACAGGTTTTGTATACCCATTACATTTAGTTTTATTCAACCTATTTGTTTGTTGCATTATTATAACCAAGAGGTTTTTTGATAACAAAAAGACACGCTAGATCTAGCGTGTCTGTCACTGTTATTTGTGACGGCGAAAATTAATAAGTTTTTTTAGGCTTTTTATCCTTTGGGACTTTAGGTTTTTTAACCTTTTTGTCGCCGCCAGTACTTTTCTCTTTACCCATATTATCCTTTCACTGGACCTCACGTCCAAGTACCTCTATTATTATGCTTGTGCTAAAAAATTTCAAGTCTTACTTTGCGGCATTTGCCATGTTATTATAGATAACAATGATAAATTACTATACTGATGGAAGTTGCAGTCCGAATCCTGGTCCGGGTGGTTTTGCGGCTATAAAAAACGAAGAATTGGTAATTGTTGGACATTCTGATATGTCAACGAATATTATTATGGAAGGAGAGGCGATCTTGGCTTCATTAAAAAATGCTGACGGCCAAGAATGTCGTATCTATACTGACAGTGAATTCTGGGTGAATGTCATAACTAAATGGGGGCATGGTTGGAAGAAAAACAACTGGACAAAAAAGAATGGTGATATAAAAAACCTAGAGAAGGTTAAAGAAATCTTCGAAGCATATCACAATTCCAAGGCAGAGATATTATGGGTGCGTGGTCATGTCGGGACAATACCAAATGAAATTGCCGACGATTGGGCAAATAGGGCTCGCGAAGAAAAACTGTCGGGGCAATACTTGTCGCCAGAATCAGATATAAATTATAAAAAATAATTCGTTGTATTACGAACAGGAAAATATAGTATGGACAAACCGAACGAGGGAACAGACATCTTTTTGTGGGCTAACCGGATTGATGAAATAAAGAAAGAACTTGACGTCGAATTCTTTTTATTCAACAAACACTACACGCCGTTTTTTACGAAATTTAGTGCTGATTTGGACCAACAAATCAAACCGTTATTTTTGTTTGATTTGATAAATTTTATTAATCTGGGGGCAGGCACTGGACTGGGTATCCGGGAATTTGAATTATCAGACGGCGAAGATAATGTGTTACTAAGGACTAATCTAAGCAACGTTGGCCGTGCCGAAACGATGCTGCACTTAATTGAGCATCAACGTGGCGATATTGTTGAATTCAGTGACCAAGACCACGAGTTTAAAAAAGTGAAGGGTATAGTCGCCAGATTTACCGATAAATCAAAACCTGACAAACCGTTTTATTCAATAAAACTAATATCACAGGGTAATGTATTGAACGGCGCAACAGCCTGGGAGTTTAAGGATGGTAAGTTTGGAATTTTTCAAGCTGATGCCGGAGTAAAAATACCAGCAGATAACCAAGTGTTAATAGTTGATGATCAAATATTTATTTTTAACCAAAGTAAATTTGAACGTTTATTTAATTATGATTATAAAAAACAAGCATTGGCCGACAAAAAAGTGGCCGAGATTGAAAAGCGTTTTCGGCTTAGTTTTCCTGATGGGTTGGACCTACAGAAAATGGTTAAAGACCGCAATAAAACAGTCAACAAATTACAAAAAGTTGAGATTGGAGATATTACCCAAGAGCAGGTAATCAGCTATTGTGATGATATGCAATTGGAATTAATGACTGATGATAGTGGCGCAATAATTATTATGGACGGGAACGACCTGGACACATTCGTTAATTTAATTAATGAAGATTATATTACAAGTGAAATTACGGGTCGACGATACGAAGTTAAAAACAAAAAACTACTAGGGGATCCAGAGGGCGAGCCACCGAGAGGTTAGATCGACCGTACAGGCCCGCTACTATTTACATTTTTATCAACAGCACACTCTACGTGTGGCGCAAGCGCCAGCACGTGGCGTTCGGCTGGTTACCGCCACAGTCTGTTGATAAAAAATAAATAGCAACGGGCTGATGCACTAAATTAATACATAGGCCGGTAAAAATATAAGCTATAATGAATAGTAATGAAGCAAGAACTTGCGCTTGAGATTATGCTCTCGGGGGAGAGCGTGCTGCTAACCGGCCCTGCCGGCGCTGGTAAGACGTATATCCTGAATCAGTTTATTAAATTGTCACGGTCCGACGGCAAGCATGTATCGGTTACGGCAACGACCGGTCTGGCTGCCACTCATCTGGGCGGGACGACTCTTCACTCATGGAGTGGTATTGGTATCTCAGACGAGATTGAGCCCGGGTTTGTTGATAATATCTCGAAAACAAGGCGTGAGATTATTGAAAAGACTGACATATTAATTATCGATGAAGTGTCGATGTTGCATGATTTCAGGCTGGACATGGTTGATCAAGTTTGTCGTATTGTCCGAAAGAAAGACGAGCCTTTTGGTGGCATCCAGATTATTATGAGTGGTGATTTTTTCCAGTTACCGCCGATTAATCGAGGGGACAGCCGAGCAGGGGGATTTGTTGTCAACAGCAATGTCTGGACTGAACTAGACCCAGTGATTTGTTATTTAGAAGAGCAGCATCGACAAGAAGTTGGCGAACTGCTAGATATACTGAATGCAATGCGAGCAGGTGATTTACGTCGGACGCATGCTGATGCTTTATTGGCGCGAGTTGGAGTTGAGCCGGTTGGTGACGAAAAGATTACGGAACTTCATACCGTTAACGTTGATGTCGATAGAATAAATGATGAAAAATTAGGCGAGATTGATGAAGATGAGGTGTCGTATACTCAAGCGACCACCGGTGGTAAGAATTATGTTGAAGCTTTACAGCGCTCGGTTCTGGCTCCAGCCGAGCTTAAGCTTAAAAAAGGCGCTTTAGTTATGGCTGTAAAAAACAGCCCAGACAAAAAGTATGTCAATGGTAGCCTAGGAATAATTACGGACTTTGAGCCAATCACGAACTACCCAGTTGTTGAATTTAAAAATGGCAAAACTGTCTCGATGGTGCCTGATACTTGGGAGCTGCGTGACGGCGACAAAAAACGCGCCAGTATCACACAAATACCATTACGTTTGGCTTGGGCTATTACTGTTCACAAGTCACAAGGTATGACACTGGACGCCGCCAGGGTTGATTTAAGGAAAGCTTTTGTAGAAGGTATGGGCTATGTTGCGTTAAGCCGTGTAAGAGATTTAAATAATCTGTATTTGCTAGGTATAAATCAAATGGCTCTAAAAGTCAGCGAAGATGCGCAAATAATTGATGTTACATTAAAAGAAAAAGCTGCCAAAGATATCACTAGATTCAAAAATCTAAAGACTTGCTCCAAATTGTCTGAATTACCCCAACAAAAAAAGAAGGCAAAGACTGGGTGGAATGAAAAGATTGCCAAGATGCGCGAGGTCCACCCTAATGCTTTCAAGCCGTGGCAACCCGAACAGGATGTTATACTAAAAGAGCGATTTGAAAATGGCGCGTCTGTTCAGGAATTAAGTGAACTGCTTGGCCGGCACGAGGGTTCAATAATCGCGCGTTTGCAAAAACACTTCGGAGAGGATATTGTTCAGTCATGAATGATCCATTTGTAAAAAATGATATTAAAATCACAGTAATTGGCGGCGGGACTGGTAGCTTTGCTATCTTGTCGGCTCTAAAAAAGCACACAAAACAGCTGGCGGCAATTGTTAATATGGTTGATGATGGTGGCAGCACAGGAGTTTTGCGTGATGAATTGGGTGCTTTGCCCCCGGGTGATATTAGACAGTGCTTGGTCGCGTTAAGCGATTCTCCAAAAGTACGAGATTTGTTTGACTATCGATTTGAAGAGGGAACTTTTGGTGGTCATCCATTTGGCAATATTTTATTAACCGCGCTTGAAAAGGTTAGTGGTAGTTTTTCCGAAGCTGTTGAGACAGCGTCGGAGATACTGCGAATAAACGGAGTCGTCATACCTGCGACACTTGATAATGTGCGTCTCAGGATGGAGTGGCCAAAGGATAGCATAATTTTACATGGTGAACGGGTGATTGACTCACACTATTTCAAACAAGATCCACGCAGGGCAACTTTGTCCCTTGTCCCAGCCGCTACAGCTAATCCGACCGCTATCGCCGCAATAATGCAAGCCGATATGGTAGTAGTGGCGCCAGGTGACCTATACACTTCGCTGGGGCCGTTATTGATAATTGACGGCATAGCCCAGGCCCTAATCGATACAAGAGCAATCTGTGTTTATGTATCAAACCTTGTGACAAAAAAAGGCCAAACTACTGGCTTTTCGGTAAGTGATCATGCTAAAGAAATCGAACGGTTTGTTGGAGCACCATTTCTTGACTACGTGTTGTATAACCAACAACACCCACGTAAGGATATGGCAAGCAGGTATAAAAAAGAGGGAGCTTTCTCTGTGAAAGTAGATACTGCCGAGTTAAAAAAGGCGAAATATCAAGCAATTGCAGGAAACTTCTTGGGGGAAGAGATAAAAAAACATAAAGCCGATAAGATACCAGCAGTTAGGTCGTTAATTAGACATGACACCAAGGCGGTTGCGGCTGCAATAATTGATATATACGAAAGGGACACTAATGACTAGACAAATAATGAAGATTGATTATTCTCCATTGACACAAAAAGTTGATGATACAGTGATAAAGAATTTTGTTGATGCCGACGGCAAGAAACATTCGGTAGTCTCGAAAAAACTTATTCTAGCAATGGCGCTAATCGCAATAGGGATTAACCTAGCATCTTTATTATTCGTCTTGGCGTCCAAGTCAAACCTTGATCCATTGAAGTTTCTGTATACATCAATAATCGTCGTAGCGTTATTAGTAATAAGGAAGTATCAAATAGACACTTACACAAAACTAATTCGTCTGACTAATTTTGCGAAAGCTAACGGACTTGAATATCACAAGACGGCGTTATATTTAACACACCAGGGAATCATCTTTAATATTGGAAGCGGTCGGATGGGGTTTGATCAGTTAATCAAACCAAAGACGGGCGACGCAAGCCCCTTCGAAATCTCAAATTACCGGTTTGTTACAGGTACGGGTGATGACAAAAACACGCATTATCGTGGCTATATAATGATTCAACTTGATAGAAATGTACCACAGATTGTTCTGGATTCACACCAGAATAATACTAAATTGTTTGGAATATCACTTTGTAACATACCAGTAAGCTTTAGTAAGGACCAGATATTAGAGTTAGAAGGTGATTTCAACAAACACTTTACCTTATTCGCTCCAAAAGAATATAAACGTGATGCATTACAAATCTTTACGCCAGATTTAATGGCTTCGTTTATCGACGAGTCTGGATCCTTTGACGCCGAGCTGATCGATGATAAATTATTTGTATACTCTGAAGTGCCATTCAACTACTTTGATACTGCAAAGATGGAAAAACTATTTAAGATTATCGAGACAGTTGGCGCAAGGACCGACATAAGAACCGAACACTATGCGGATGAAAGGGTAGGTGATAGGCAAGCAAATGTGGTCGCTTTGGGCGGAAAAAGACTTAAACGTCGATTTCCTTGGCCGGTTGTTGTAATTGTTGTAATAGCTGCCTTAGCTCAGCTATTTGTCGCAGCACGGTTTCTTTTTGAAGGACTAATCTAGCAGTAAATAATATCAGAGGAAAACACCCCTGCGGCAAGCTGGAGTGTTTATTAACGCTAATGGTTATCCACAAAACTGTGAATAACTTTTTATAATGTAAAAGAAATTATTAAAATGGGTATTGTAGTGACAAATGGTGGGTAGTATAGTTAGGTTAGTGGAAAAAAGTGGGTAGCACCACCAAAACAAACACCACTAACATTAAAAAATAATTTAAGCGGAGCCGAAGAAGAGAACAACCATGGCAGGCATAGATTATTTCGAAAGGAAGCTTGACGATAAGCGTCGGTTGACAATACCAACCGAACTTCGAGATGAATTTGCCAGCGGGGTTGTAATCACTCGTGGCTTTGGCCAGTATCTGCACCTATATCCAAAACAGGTATGGGACAGAGAAGTTGAACCTGCATTAGTCAGCAGTATCTTTGATGAAAAGATTGCTGATTTAAATGTCAAGTTCAGACGTGGTAAGACCGAAGCCGACCTGGATCAAAAACAAGGTCGGGTTACAATTGAGCAACATTTGCTTGATTATGCTGGTATTAGTCGCGAACTGGTTGCGGTCAGGGTAGGGTCGTATTGGCGTATCTTATCTCCCAAGGCCGACGTTTAAAGCCCCATAACAGCACCTTAAAATTTTGATTACAAAAGAAACTCTCGAGATCAACCATCTGGTAGTTAGGCAGTGGAAATCGATACCACAATAAAAAAATCGCGTACCTTCTTTATAAAAAAACACCTCCCAAAAAAACTCCACCTCACACATAAGTCTCTCAACCGAGTAACATTAAACGGATTGTGATTTGCCTTTGGCAACCACCGCGTTATTCGGAAAACTTATAAATATAAAACAAAAAAATTTAAAACAAACAGCCATAGCTACCAGTAGGGTGATCTCGAAACGTCGATTATGTTATTATAAGAGACGAAATGAGTAAAGTACATCCACCACAAACTCTACATATACCAGTGTTACTGGATGCGACACTTGAACTACTGAAGCCACAGCCAGGCGAGAATTATCTTGATTTGACTGCTGGCTACGGAGGTCATGCGGGTCGTATCTTTGATATCACGGGGAATTATGCTGACTCAGTCTTGGTCGATCGTGACGACAATGCCATCAAGCATCTGAAGCCACTGTCTGACAAGGGAGTGCAGCTAATGCACACTGATTTTGTTTCTGCTAGCCAGCAGTTAATAAAAGAAAAGCGCAAATTTGATATTGTACTGATTGATTTGGGGGTGTCGTCACCACAACTCGACTTAGGCGAGCGAGGGTTTTCTTTTACAAATAATGGTCCATTGGATATGCGGATGGATAGACGTCAGGAACTGAGTGCTGATATACTTGTCAACACTGCAACTGCTGACGAATTAGTACGCATAATCAACCAATATGGCGAAGAGCCAACCAATAGATCAAAATCTATTGCAGAGGCTATAATCCAGAACAGACCGCTATCTAATACAAAAGAACTTGCCGACCTAATTAGCAAAAACTATCGTGGTAAATGGAATAAAATTCATCCAGCCACGCGCACATTTCAAGCTATAAGAATTGCTATCAATGATGAGCTGAAACAGATTGAACAAATCTTACCAAGCCTACCGCTACTATTAAAGCCAGGTGGACGAGTCGGAATCATCAGTTTCCATAGTCTCGAAGACCGCTTAGTGAAGCTGTATCTTGCCGATCAGTATAACTCAGGCTTTGAGGCAGAACTTCTGCCAATTACTAAAAAACCGATAGCAGGTAGCATTTATGATGTTTACAACCCGCGATCTCGCAGTGCTAAACTGAGGGTCGCTGTGAAAAAATAAAACAAACAAAAGGAAAGGGCAAAACACCATGCCTGTAAAAATTCCAGTAAAGTGCACGGACGTCGCTCAAAAAGTGATAGTCCACGTACTGTAACAGACGCTTCTCCTCACTCCGCCATGTGCGGGGTGGGGGTAAGCAAAAAAATATATAAATAAAAAATCTTAAAGAGTAAAGTTTACTATGTCTTATCAACGTACCCAAAATTTCAGGTCTAGCCGACAACAGAACTGGTCAAGAAACCAAAATACAGTTGCCTACGTATCTAATGTTAAATTAGGCCCAGTAACCCATACGGTGCTAGTCGCATTAATGGTTACAGTTTTAGGTTTAATATACTTGACGCAAGCGACGAGGGCAACTAGCTATGACTATGCGACCCAAAAGATTGATAGTCAGATTTCTGAGTTAAATAATCAAAAGAGCGATTTAGAGATTGAAAATGCCAGATTAACCTCACTTGAGAATGTCAAAAGTAGCAGTGTTGCTGCCACCATGACAACACCTGAAAACACGTCATACGCACAATAATATGAAGCTAGAACTACAAAGAGGAAGCCGATCAAAAGTATTATCGTGTCTGGTCATTATAATTATGACCGTTTTTATTGCAAGGCTATTTTATTTGCAAATTATCCAACACGACTTTTATGTCGAACTAGCTAACAAAGAACAGATTAAGCGTTTAACTATTCCCGCAAAACGCGGGGTTATTTATGCGCTTGATAATTTGACACCAGTTCCATTGGCATTAAATCAAACAATATACACTGTCTTTGCCGACCCACAGATTACAAAAGATGATAAGAAGATTATCGAAGTAATTAAAAGAGTAGCGGGGGGTAATGCAAGAGCTGATTTTCAGATATTATTAGACAAGAAAGACAGCCGATATCAAATATTAGCAACCCGAATTACTCGAACACAAGCTGAAATGATTAAGAAAGAAAAACTTAGTGGCGTCGGCTTTCAGGAGGGGACTCAAAGAGTATACCCAGAAGGCGCCTTAGCCTCTCAGACGCTTGGGTTTGTTGATTTTGACGGTGTTGGTCGTTATGGTGTTGAAGGGTATCTTGACGACGAGCTGACGGGCACGGACGGTTTACTTCAATCGGTTACTGACGTAAGAGATGTCCCGTTGACTATTGGAAAAAATAACATAAATAAACCAGCAGTTGATGGAAAAAATATAGTCTTGTCGATAGATAGAAATATCCAATCTTATGTTGAAAAGGCGATAGCAGACGGTCTAGATAGGACTGGTGGCGATAATGCCAGCGCAATCGTTATGGATCCGCAGTCAGGGAAGGTTATAGCAATGGCTAGCTTGCCAACCTATAATCAAGCTGAATATAACAAGGTTACTGACGTGGCATTATTTAATAATCCAATCGTATCCTCGCCATATGAGCCAGGTTCAGATTTAAAGACACTGACAATGGCGACGGGCATAGATAAAGGCGTGGTTAGCCCGACAGCTACATACTATAACTACGATTACATAGAGGTGGATGATAGGGTTATCGTTAATGCCTCGACTGGCCAAACAGGCGAAATAACATTCCAACATGCATTAAATTGGTCTCTAAATACCGGATTTGTAACCGTGGCCCAAAGGCTAGGTGATGGCTCAAATATTACTCGTGGCGCACGTGATACTATGTTTGACTATTTTCATAATAAATTTCATCTGGGGAGTATAACCGGTATCGAAATTTTTGGTGAAGTACCCGGAACGATTATTCCTCCTACTGAGGTTGAGGGCAACGCTGTGCGATATTCGAACATGGCTTTTGGGCAGGGAATGGATGCCACAATGGTTCAGGTTGCATCGGCATTCTGTTCATTAGTCAACGGGGGAAAATATTATAAACCAACTGTTTTGGCAGGTGTTGTTGATAAAAATGGTGACTACATATCGAACAAAATCTCAGATCCAACACAGACAGTTTCTGAGAATACGGCAAACCAGATTCGTCAAATGGTCGAAGCGGTCAGAAAGTCGGCTGCTCCATATGATAAGCCTGGTTACTACATTGGTGGCAAAACAGGCACTTCACAGGTTTTTAAAGATGGCGGATATTCCGAGGACGAGACGATCGCAACATATTTAGGGTTTGGCGGTAGCGAAGAACTATCGAGTTATGTCATAATGGTAAGGATATCAGGCGATGGTATAGCACTTAATGGTGCGCGAGATGCCGGCCCAATCTTTACAGATATATCAAACTGGCTTTTAGATTATTTAAAAATACAACCAAAGGGGTAATATGGACGGAATTACAAGCAATCTAATATCAAATTTTTTACTAAGCTTTGGGGCTTTTGTGCTGGCTATGATGATTACGCCAGTCTATACATTCTTTGCTTATAAATATAAGTTTTGGAAGAAGCAGAGAACGACCAGCACCACAGGTGAGAAATTAACGGTGTTTAATAAGCTTCATGCCGATAAGTTTAAGAGAAATATCCCAGCCGGGGCGGGGATTATATTTGTAATTTCGATAATTGCTGTTACGGTCATTTTTAACTTAGACAGGGGTCAAACATGGCTACCGCTCGCGGCTTTAATAGGTGGAGCTATTGTAGGATTAATTGATGACATAATAAATGTACGCGGTGATGGCAGTGGTGTTGCAGGTCTTAGGTCAAGTTTGAAATTTAGTATGATTGTTGCAATAGGTGTAGCGTTAGGTTGGTTTTTCTTCGCAAAACTAGGCTTTTCGTCTATACACATACCTTTTATCGGTAATTTTGATCTTGGTTGGTTGATAATTCCTGTTTTTGCGTTTGCAGTCGTCGCGACCAGTAACGCTGTAAATATTAGTGATGGTCTGGATGGCCTGGCAGGTGGGCTAGTGGCTATTAGCTTCGGCGCGTTTGGGATCATCGCTATATTACAAGGTAATTATATGTTGGCCGGTTTCTGTTTTACTGTAGTCGGTGCCTTACTTAGCTACCTATGGTTTAATATTTTCCCAGCGAGGTTTTTTATGACCGATATCGGCAGCTTTTCAATTGGTACTGCCTTGGGGGTTGTTGCGATGTTAACAAACACCTTATTCCTTATACCTATTATTGGCGTGCTATTTGTGGCTGAAGCAGGATCAAGCTTGATTCAGATTTTTAGTAAAAAAGTGTTTCATCGCAAGATTTTCATCTCGGCGCCTTTTCATCAACACCTAATGGCAAAAGGCTGGCCTGAGACAAAAGTTGTAATGCGTTTTTGGGTAATTGCTGATGTTGCAGCGTTTATAGGTATTATTTTGGCACTCGCAGGAGGCAATATATAAAGTGAGATTTTTGAATCAAACAGCTTCGGTTGGCCTTGATTTAAATCGTCGTCATCGACCAGATTATTTGATTGTGCTGTATATGGCCCTGTTGATGTTACTTGGTCTTGTCGTGATATTCGCGATTGGCCCACAAAGGGCGAATGTGTTGAATAACGCCTATGGCAGTAACTTTAGTGATTCGTATTTTTTTATTAAACAGGCGATTAGTCTGGCGCTATCTGTAATTGCGTTTTTATTGGCGGCTTATTTTCCATATTCAAAATTACTCAAGCACGCGCGAGCAATGGTTATTGTGGCCTTGGGGGCTTGTGTCGTTTTAGCCATTTCTGGTATGGCACATCTTTCTTTCGCTCAACAAACCTTAGGGGCAACGCGCTGGTTCAATCTTGGTATATTCGGTAGCCTGCAGCCATCAGAAATGCTTAAATATGCTGTCCTGGTTTTTACAGCCGGTTTCCTGGGTAGTAGGGCCAAGCAAGAGAAAGTTAATGATTTAAAGGAGACAATATTACCCATAGCGATTATTACTGCTATTTCGTTATTATTCATTGTTGTTATTCAAAAAGACCTTGGTACGGGTATATCGTTGGTTGGAATTATCATGGCTGTGTTATTTGTTAGCGGATTAAGCCTAAAAAATGTTAGTATTGCACTGGCGTCACTACTGTTAATTGGATCAATTTTTATCCTAAGCGCACCGCACCGCATAGAACGAGTGCTAACATACCTAAAAGGTGACAGCGTATCATTATCAACTGATGACAATAGTTATCATATAACCCAAGCAAAATTGGCAATCGGCAGTGGGGGCTTTTTGGGTGTTGGGATAGGGAACAGTGTTCAAGCTACAGGTTATCTACCCGAAGCTATTAACGACTCGGTTTTCGCAATTATGGGAGAAACTTTTGGATTTATTGGAGCAACGACTATTCTGATACTGTTTTTGGCTTTATTGATTAGATTATTGCAGATTATGGATCATCTACCTGATCCAAACCTGAAACTAGTAGTAGCGGGCGTATTTGGATGGCTGGGTGCTCATGTTATTCTTAATATAGCGTCAATGCTGGGAGTATTCCCATTAACAGGGATTACGCTCCCACTTCTCAGCTTTGGTGGCACAAGTATGTTCTTTGTCGCCGCAGCGCTGGGGTTAGTATTTCAACTGTCACATTATACGGTCCATTCATCAAACTTAAAGGAGGCAAGCTATGAAAATATTGGCAGTCGGCGGTGGGTCAGGCGGTCACGTCACACCAGTAGTAGCGGTTCTGCGCGAAATTAGAAGTTTGCATCCAAAAGCGAAAATACGTTTTTGGTGTGATAAAAAGTTTGCCACCCAAGCGAAAGAGATTGTTGGTCATTTCGACAAATCCATAAAGGTTAGTACGATATTCGCCGGTAAGTTGCGACGTTATCACCATATGTCGATGTTGCAACATCTAATCTCGCCGGCAATTATGTTGCCAAACATTAGAGACGGGTTGCTGGTTTTTATAGGGTTTTTCCAAAGCGTAGGGAAGTTGATAGTGTGGCGACCTGATGTAATTTTTACAAAAGGCGGTTTTGTCTGCTTACCAGTGGGGTTTGCAGCAAGGTTGTTGCATATTCCATTAGTTATTCATGATTCAGATGCTCACCCTGGCTTAACTAATAGGGTATTGGGCCGGTGGGCGAGCGCAATTGCCACTGGTGCACCTCTTGAATATTATAATTATCCAGCCGCTAAGTCGCATTATGTTGGAATTCCGATTTCTTCAGAGTTTCATCGATTTACTGAAGCAGAGAAGTTACAGGCGAAGCGTCAGTGGGGTGTTAAGGAGGACAAGCCTCTTATTGTTGTTACTGGTGGTGGATTGGGAGCGCGCCGCATTAATGATGCCGTAGCCGCTACAATGGACGATTTGCTACCGCTTGGCTCAGTAGTGTTGATTTCTGGTGACAACCAATACGACGAGCTACGCTCTATCACCCCACAAAACAATGATTCGTTTCAATTATATCCATTTATATCTCACGATATGGCAACCCTTCTGGGTGCGGCGGATGTGGTTGTGACTCGGGCTGGTGCTACGACTATATTAGAGCTGGCCGCCTTGGCTGTTCCAACGATATTAATTCCTAACATTACGCTTACAGGTGGCCACCAGCTAAAAAATGCTGCTGTTTATGCGGAAAAAAATGCGGTTATTGTTTTAAAAGAAGAGGAACTTATTGAATCGCCGCAAAGACTGGTAACAGCTATCCACGATGTACTGATTGATGATGATTGCGCACACAAAATGGCGCAAGCTCTTGCTAGTTTCTCAAAACCAAATGCTGCAAAAGATGTCGCAAAATTGATAATCGATAACATAAAAAGATAATTATTAATGGCTATTTTTAAACGAAAAAAACAAAGACTATCGCGTCGTGAAATGAACCGTGCGCTAAATGAGACGCAAATATCTAATGATAGCTATCGTCGTAACCGTACAATAACGAATAGTGTTTACAAATCAAATCTTGATCTGAACACACCAAGAACGCACGTCCACCATTTATCGCTTAGGCGCAGGAAAGTGTTTAGCACCTTAGTAATTATTTTGTTATCGATTGCCATCACATGCTTGATTATAATCAACTTGACAGCTGGCATCACAGTGTCGACCGCAACAAAGCCGACTATAAAGTTGGAACAAAGCCGGTATATAAACGCGATTCAGGACTATCTAGATGCCAATCCTCTTGAACGGCTCAGTTTCTTCTTGGATCAGTCCAGGCTAACAGCCTTTGTATCAAGTAAGCTACCTGAAGTACTGTCGGTAAAGCTAATTGGTATGAAGAACGTCGGTCAAACAGATTATAGATTAACCATGCGCCAACCGATAGCAGGATGGGTCATCAACAGCAAGCAATATTATGTTGACGATAAGGGTGTCTCGTTTGAAATAAATTACTTCTTGAATCCATCTGTCCAGATTATCGATAACACTGGCACGCCAATTCAGGCGGGGACAATGAGTGTTAGCAAACGTCTGTTAGGTTTTGTTGGGCTTGTTGTATCTGAGGCGAATAAATATGGCTACCAAACCGAAAAGGCTATACTGCCGGCTGGGACCATGCGAGAAGTCGATATAAATATTACAGACATAAAACCTACAATTAAGCTGACAGTTGACCGGGCAGTAGGGGAGCAGGTAGAAGATATGAGCAGAGCAATAAACTATTTTTCAAGCCACGCGCTTGACCCAGCTTATATTGACGTGCGCGTTAGCAACAAAGCCTTTTATCGATGATATATTAGGGCACTGCTATACTCTCCTATCTTAGTTCTAAATTTGTTCTAATATCGTTAATATCTTAAATGATACAAAAACATATACAATAATATATAAATCAAAAAAAGCAAATGTGGATAAGTCAGGAGGGTATAGCAGCATTAATTTGGGGCGTGTCAAGAAAAGCAAAAATAACATCAAACCAGCCAATTGTGGTTAGTTGTTAAAATGGCAGTCACGAAACGTGAGATATTAATAAATATAAAAGAATACACGCCTAGACACATGATATAGCAGGCATATACTACTGCTGCTACAGCTTGCCCAAATAATAATAGTAGTACTAAGACGTATCAACATTCATCTGTATTAATTATATCGAATGTCGTAAAAGGTATATTGTGCGACGTTAAGTATGTAATGTAATTTGGTATTGATATTCATTGTTGATTTGTTTATTATCGTGCTTCCCGCGTGTAATGTTTAGCTAGTTGTTTTAGGCCCTGCTGCTAACGTGTGCTATTTATTGTATTTTCGGTTTTCATATTTTGGTTGTTGGTTTATACGACTATGGCCATTATTGCTAATTGTTAATTATTCCCATCATTACTTTAACTTGCTAATTTATTACAGTAATTACTAAGTTCCATATTTGTTCGTACTAGACTACACTCTCGACTGTTAAAATCGATGAAGTATATGGTTTAATGCTTGATTCGTAATACGCCGTCTTCAGTTTTTATGATTGACTCAGTATGGGCTATGTTTGGCTGATCTGGTACTTGGTATGAATTGCCAATTAACGGCTTGTTTGCTGTTGAGTCGTTACTACTGTGGTTTTTGTTCCTGTTGCGGTTTCGTGGACGGCGTTTTCGTGGTGCATGTTCGTTGTTATTTTCAGACAAATTTTTCTCCACCTCTGTTACAACAGGGGTAGACTGCCATCCCTGTCCCAAGGGTTGAACTGGCGTATTATCGCCAACTGGCTTGATACCTGCTGGCCAGCTATTCTGCTTTGGTGGCTGGTAAGTAGCTGTTGCTTTGGGCAATAAATTCTCTGGTGGCAAGATAGCAGCCGAAATCTCTTTTTCAACATCGGCGCGGTTGCGGCTGTATAACCTGCGAGTGTTTTCGATTATTCTGCCAGTGTTATCAGCCTGCGGCTTAGGCAGTGTCAAGGTTGTGGCATTGAAGGCCGGGGCTTTCTCGCCGTTAATAACCATGTTGATGATAAAATTGCGGTTGTGCATTTGAACCAGATCGTTAGGCTCGAACTGTGGCTCGAACTGCTTAGCCAAGATTGGAGCATCATCTGGTGACGATCGGAAGGCTACAACCGAGCCGACATTACCAAATACTGCATCTCGGACTGTATCAGTCATCTGGCTGATGTACTGATTGGCGACAGTCAGATTAAGGGCGTATTTGCGTGCTTCTGATAAAATCGTTGCAAACGAATCTGTGGCAAAGTTTTGGAACTCATCGACGTATAAGTAGAATGGACGACGGTCTTCAACCCTTGGGATATCACTTCGGCTCATAGCCGCCAACTGAATTTTAGTAACAATAAACGACCCTAATATCGCAGCGTTGTCTTCACCGATCAGACCTTTTGATAAGTTGACAATTAGTATCCTACCTTGGTCCATTATCTCGCGGATGTTAAACGTCGATTTAGGCTGTCCGATTATATTACGGATAATAGGGTTAGCAGTGAAAGCCCCAATTTTGTTTAAGACAGGGGCAATGGCCTCGGTAGCAAACTTTTCGCTCCAGGTAGCAAACTCCATGCGCCAGAATGTTAAAACGACCGTGTCTTGACAGTATGTCAACGTTTCTTGACGGAACTTTTTATCTGTTAACATACGGTTAATGTCCAACATAGTGGTACTTGGGCGGTCTAGCAGTGCCAGAATCGTATAGCGTAAGATATATTCAAGTCTTGGCCCCCAGGATTCGCCAAACATGCGTTTTAGTACGCCTATTACTTCTGAGCTGATGTTTGGTTTTTGATTTGGGTCATAAACTTCCAACGGGTTAAATCCAACCGGATAAGACGTGTCAGCCGGGTTAAAGTAAACAACGTCGTCCAGTCTTCCGCCTGGCACAAATCGCATGTTATCGACTGCAAAGTCGCCGTGTGGGTCGATTATGGCATAACCATGGCCATGGAATATATCGCTTAAGGCGAACAGGGCCAGTAACCCAGTTTTTCCTGATCCAGTTTGACCAATAATATAGACATGTCGTGATCGGTCGGTTCGAAGCATGCCAAATTGGTGTCTTACGCCACGAAAATTCGTCATACCGAACGCACTGATGTTTTCATCGTGGGCAGGATTGCCGGTGATGATAGGTAGCTTTGACGGTGGTTCAGCCGACTTAATGCTGGCCCAAACAACGTTTGGTGTTTCGACATTGGTATGAGGCAAGTGATAAACACTGGCTAGCTCTTCTATATTCAAAATAAAGCCACTATCTGTGAAGCTGCGGGTGCGATAACAATTTAAGTCCTCTTTGCGGAAGCTAGCATTCGTTACTGTGAAACCGTTTAGGTTAGTGCTGTTATATTGCTTAAAAGTTCCGACGATGGCTTGCATTTGAAGCTTTGCGTTAACAGTGCTTTCACCTAAATAAGCCAATCTAATCTTGACCTGATATCCCAATTTAGTAGCTTTCTTCTCGGCTTCGGCAATTCGTGTCTTGTCTCGGTCCGATATATCAACAGTTACCTCTGTCCCCTTGCCTGCTTCGGGTGGAACCCACAAAGCGCTAAGCAGACCAGCAAACCAAGTCAGACTACTGCCAACTGTGAACGTTTTCTTACCTTTTTTTACCTCGCTGACCCAAGCCTCAGACGCCTTATGCCACCCGTCGGCAATCGGGCGAACAAGGATTTGAATCCAAACCTCTTCACCGGTTGATTCGAGTTTGGCTAATGCGCCGGTTATTCCGGCTAATGGGTCGACCTCAAAGCTTTGGAAAGTTTTAATTGGAAGCATCTCGTTGTCGGTTAGCGTGATGTTTGCACTATACGAGACGCTATGCTCGTATTCGTGCATAACGTAATCCTCGTCTGCTTTGTGGATTTGCACGGTTGGATATTGCGAGTATATTTGACCCTCAACAAAGCTTCGTAAGGCTCTTGGAACCCAGACGTAAAAACGAATCTGTCCATTAACAGATGCTATTTCAAAACTAAGGTGTTCTTGGATGCCATTATTCAGGTCCAATTCGGCGCTGTCACGCAAAATACCATGTAAACTAGCAAACAATTGCTCGGCTGCCAACTCACTTTTATCGTTGGCTTTTGGTATTTCCAGCATTAATAAGTCGCCTTCGCCGATGTTTTGAGCGACCTTTGCTTTATGATTATTACGCCAGGCAAGATACCCTAATAAGGCAACGATTGGTATCCAGACGTACCATTTCAGTAACAGATTGATTATAGATAGAATTACGTTCATGGTTACCTCTTCATTATCTCACTACTAGCGTAGCTTGACAATGTCAGGGTTGGTGTATCGGAAAAATATTTTAGTCTTTTCATTTTATCTTTTACTGTTGATGTGATCTGCGGGAGCCAGACAATAATTATTGCTGTTCTTTGTAGGTATAGGTTGCCTTGGCAACTCGTTTGAATTGAGGTTTACTCTGCAGATTTAACAGTACGGTTGTCTCTTTTACCTGACGACTTTTTAGAACTCGTCGAACAATTTCGTCGCGGTGTAATGGGATTGGTGATTCTTTCAAAACCTGGGCGATGATATCAGATACAGTGCCTCGGTCGAATCCCCAGCTACTAAGGGCATAAATACCTCGTCCGATTAAGACAAATCGTGAATCTTTGATTAATTCGTTGTGAATAGCTTGAGTAGTGACGTTTTTGCGCTTGAAACTACTGTTTTTGATAGCTTTGGATATTTCGCCAAAATGCATTGGCTTGTTTTTCTCGGCTAAAACCACAAAAATTTTGTCGCGAATATTCTTTGGGTTAACTGTTGGCCATTTTTGTAGACCCCAGTTATCACCAAGGTTAGCCAAGGCTTTAGAAACACTAGCGAGTGCCTTAACATGACCTGGATGCTCAAAAGAAAGTTGTTCGTGAAGTTGCTCGATTGTCATTGGTTCGCCATGTTTTTTTATGGCCGAAACGATGCTGTCAACTTCGCTGCAAATCTTTTTACTGTCACCGTATTCGTTAATACCGACACTATGGAAATAGTCATCATTTTCATCAACTACTGACAATGCCGGGGACAGAACTGCAATAAATGCAACATTTGATCGTTCGCGTTGGTCGCTGACTTTCGACATCAGCTTGTCTGCCAAATCTTGGACACGAGCCACGCGACCCATCTCGGATAATGTTCTGACAATTACTTTTTCAAATTTGGTTAAAGAGCTGATCTTGCCAGCTTCGGCAGCGGTGCGTAGCCTACCCAAAATAGCTTTTTCTAACTGTCGGACTCGTTCTCGGGTAATACCTAATAGCTCACCGATTTGTTCAAGGGTCTCTCGGCGGTCATATAAACCAAACCGACGTGTAATAATCTCACGCTCTCTCTCATGTTCAATATTAGCTAAAATATCGCTAACAACACCTTTGATATTGCTTTCTGCTGTTGTTTCTGACACCTCACTCATGGTCGATTCGTTCTTTCCGCCCACTTAATGTATTTCTATTATTGTTACTTATGATTATAGAATAGAATTTCTAAAATGTCAAGTAACATGTGTGCTGATATCATTATAGCACTAAATGGACATAATATGTAAATGGTGACGTAACACTATAACAGATTAATCAAGTTGTTACCGTTTTATTTTTTGCGCCTAAAATTGTGGCGTTTTTTAGTAGTTGGTGCAGCCTTTAGTAGCTTTTTAGCCTGTTCGTGCGAGATAGATTCTGGTTCGGTATCTTTTGGGATTTTTGCATTTTTAGTACCGTCCGTTACGTAAGGCCCAAACCGACCCTTTAATACTTTTATGCCATCGCCAAAATCTGCTATATTTTTCTCGGCTTCAGATTTGATTTTACTATTATAAAATTCAATCGCCTGGTCCAAACTGATTGTATGTGGGTCTAGGTCTTTTATGCTTATAAAAGTCTTATCTACTTGGATATAAGGGCCAAATCTTCCGATATTAGCCTTTATCACCTGCCCGTCTGGGGCATTACCAACAATTCTTGGCAACTTAAATGCCAAGATAGCGTCTTCAAGAGTGACATTGTCAACTTTTTTACCCTTTGGCATCGGGGCAAACTGTGGTTTTTCGTTTTCATCCGAACTTTCTCCCAGTTGTAACAGTGGTCCAAATTTTCCAAAGCGCGCCGAGATGATTTTGCCAGTTTTCGGATCAGTGCCGATTATTCTGGCCTTGGCAACGGTGCTGCGATCAATCTCGCCTGAATTAGCTATTAATTTATGAAAAGGTTCATAAAAGCCATCAAGCATCTTGTTGCGTTCCAATTTTTTGGATGCAATTTGGTCAAAGCCGGTTTCGACTTGAGCTGTGAACCCATAATCAACCACCTTTTCAAAATGATTAACTAAAAAGTCAGTCAGTACTTCACCAGATGCGGTTGGTACCAATTTACCCCTATCAGAACCTGTTTTTTCTTGAACGATTTCGCGTTTAATCTCACCTTTTTTAAGTGTCAAACAGACAATATCGCGGGGTTCACCATCAGCTTCGCCCTTGCCGGCATAGCCTCGGACCAGGATAGTGTTGATGATTGTGGCATAAGTTGATGGGCGCCCAATACCCAATTCCTCTAGCTTTTTTACTAGACTACCTTCTGAGTATCGAGCTGGTGGTCGCGAGAATACTTGTCTTGCCATGGCAGACCCCAGATCTAGCGTGTCACCTGAGGTGACGGCTGGCAATATTTCAACGTCTTTTTTACTGTTGCCATAGACTTTCAAGAAACCGTCAAAGATGATAACTTCGCCTTTGGCTTCAAAATTGTCGCCTTTTCGCGCACTATCATTAATAGATATTGTAACGACAGTTTTTTCTAATTTAGCTAGTGCCATTTGGCTAGCCAAGGTCCGACGACGGATTAAATCATATAGCTTTTGGTCGTATTCATTTGTGCTGGCTTTTTCCAAACTAATATCGGTTGGACGGATTGCTTCATGTGCTTCTTGGGCGCTGGCACTTTTAGTCTTGAAATTGCGGACTTGGCTATATTTTTCGCCAAATGAATCTTTAATATATTGCGAGGCAGCAGCAATCGCTTGGCCCGATAGGGTCATCGAATCAGTTCGCATATAGGTTATTTTTCCGTCTTGGTACAATTTTTGAGCGCTAGTCATAGTAGCTTTGGCACTAAAGCCTAGTCGGCTATTAGCATCTTGTTGCAAGGTGCTGGTTGTAAATGGTGCCATTGGGTTGCGTATAGCTGGGCTGGTTACGACGTCGGTGACGCTGAATGTAGAATTAATCAAGCTAGTTAAGAACTCATTTGCCTGCTGCTCGGTGTCGAATCGATTAGGCAGTTCGGCTTTAATTACATCTTTGCCGTGAATAAATTCAGCAGTTACTTTGAATGAAAAATTACTGTTAAAGCTGTCAATCTCGCGTTCGCGTTCGACTAACAACCTGACGGCTGGTGATTGGACGCGACCAGCTGATTTGCCGCCTGGGACTTTTCGCCAGACGACTGGCGACAATTCGAATCCGACTAGTCGGTCCAAAATCTGACGGGCCTGCTGGGCGCGGACAAGGTCCATGTCAACAGTCCGCGGATTTTTTATGGCTTCTTCAATAGCAGATTTGGTGATTTCGTGAAAGACAATTCGTTTGGTTTTTTTAACGTCCAGTTTTAAAACTTCGCACAAATGCCAAGCTATTGCTTCTCCCTCGCGGTCCTCATCAGTTGCTAGCCAAACGGTATCAGCTGCTTTGACGGCTTTTTTTAATTCGGCAATGATTTTTTTCTTGTCGCTGTCGACTTCATAAATTGTTTCGTATCCGTTTTTTGTGTCAATCGGTGGTTTACCGCCAGTAGTCTTTTTAGCGATATTACGGATATGCCCAACACTGGACATTACTTGGTAGTCAGCCCCCAAATACTTTTCAATAGTCTTGGCTTTGGCTGGTGACTCGACGATAACTAAATGTTTGCTCATAATCAGTGCCCTATATTACGCACATTATTATTTTTTGTAAACCATATAATCATGTTCATCTTAAAGTCCACTGATTTCCGCCCAGGGCTCGGATAGTGCCAGATATTTCCATAGTTGTTAATGCAATCGAAAACTCGCTGGCATCGGCTTCAGATTGTATTTGCAAATCTTCGCCATCTCGGATACCCGATTGCAATAATTCAATAATCTTTGTTTCTAATGGGTTATTGCCTAGGGCCAGCACCGACTGGGACCGCAGCATATCTGGCGCGATAACCTCCAGTACATCCTCGGCGCAAGTTATGGGGTGTGCTCCCTGTTTGATTAAATTATTACATCCAACTGATAACGGACTAGTGATATTGCCGGGCACAACAAAAACTTCCCTACCCTGTTCTAGGGCATGCATGACGGTTGATAGCGTGCCACTTCTGGCAGCAGCCTCGGTCACAATAACTGCATCAGATAATCCACTAACAATCCTGTTACGTTCCAGCAACCGGAATTCACGCGTTTCGACCCCTGGCTCATATTCGCTGATTATTGCTCCGCCCTTGTCGATTATCTGTTTGGCCAAATCGCGATTCGACGCTGGATAAATATCATCAAGCCCACCTGCCAACACGCCGATTGTGGTCCCTCCTGCTTCCAAAGTTGCGCGGTGTGCGATAGCGTCAACGCCAAACGCCAGTCCACTAACAATAATAATGCCCTTTTTTGCCAAATCATATGCCAGCTGATAAGTTACCTCTTTGCCATAAGACGTGGGCTTACGCGATCCAACAATCGTCACAGTTGGCTGGCGTTTTTCAGGGATTTTTCCAAAAAAGTATAATATTTTCGGTGGTTTAGCAATATTGCCTACAATCTGTAGGTATTTATTGTTTAGGGGTGATATTTTATTGATTTTCATAAAATTTGTTACAAAAAGTATTGACAATAATACATAATAATGCTACAATGTCACCGATTGGTTACATTGCGAGATTAACCAAAAGCACCTTATACCCCCTATTTAACTCGTGAACTTGTGTAAAATCAAGTTCACTGCGTTAGGTTGCGAACAATGTGCCAACTGGGTAGATACCCTCCACCCCTTTGGCTGTATTCAGTTACACGCCTTGTTCGCATACTAATCCCTTTAACCAGTGGCAATCTGCGAGATTTCGAGATCCTGCCACCGTACCTTTAAGGTGGGTTAAAGGGTAAAACGGCGCCCCCAGCGATGCCCACCCTTGCTGCTGGCGGTTTTTTATGGAAAAAATTATGAGTCATGATTGACAAATGCGCCACGATATGCTATACTTCAGTTAGTATGCGTTTACGAGGCGTATGCTTGTATATATAAATTCACAATACATAATATATTTTAAGGGAGTGTTTTTCTTTGACAATGGCAATCGCGGATATCCTCTTTGTTCTGGCTATCACGGTTTTCTGTCTGGTTATGATGGTTTCGCTTTGGAAGTTGGGTAAGCCGATTGACAAAATGCACTTAAGGCTCTACGCAGCCGCATCTTTGTTTACTTGGCTGACGGCCTTGGCATACTTCTTTCTCTATGATGCCAAGTTCACCTACACGGTCGAATCAAAATTCGTGAACCACACTTTTACGCCCAGCTTTAATTGGGCAATATATTTCTTCTTAATACTCGCGGTCTTGGCCGCAGTATGGGGACTTCTTCTTCAAAAAGAGGGCAGCCGAAAGGCAAAAGCCCGAAAGAACCAGTAAGCCCTCGGCGGGATGATGCTCGTAACTTCATCCCGCCAAATCTACTTCTCCGCCCTTTTGGGGCGTTTTTTGTTGCCAAAAAATCGTGCTACGATTGACAATAAGGTGTTAATATGATTAGATAATGACAAATGTTTGTGGCTGATGCCGCAAAAGTATTTTGAAAGGGATGATTAGTTTGGCAGATCGAACTGTCAAAAAACTAGCCAAGAAAGCAAAAGCCAAGATAAAAAGCAGTTTTGAAGTAAAAATCATGCTGTATATTATCTTTTTGCTTGCTCTGTCAGGGATATTGATGTATATCAACCGATAAGGAGGTGATAAAATGCCATTGTGGGCAAAGGGTCTCTTGATATTCCTCACTCCTTCGTTAGTAGCTGGTATCTTTTTTTCTTTGGCGGCTTTGCCAAAATGTAAAAAAAGAGTACCGCGATCGAAAGAGTGGGAAGACCCCATCCAGGACCGTTAAGGTCCGCCGCCTGAAATGGCGGCATTATTTTTGCCCATTTCTTTGCAAGGACGAACCTTGCAAATGGATTTTTATGTTGTAATAGTCTTTTTATATCTTTACAGCTAATTTAGTCACTAACAAACCCTAGGTTAGTTATAGTACACACAAAACTTAGTTTAGGTTGACGAATGGCCATGTATATGTTAGTTTTACCTTAACCTATTATATGCAGCCCCATCCTGCGTATAGGCTATAGGTTGAACATGCACATCGGTTTGGACTTCGGGTAAACTCAAGAAAATTTCCGAAAAAAATGATTGGAGGAACAAATGAAAAAGACTCTTGACCCGGTCGTTCGGTGGCTTAGGCTGATGGGAATCATCAGTCTAGCAGTCGGCATAGGCGTGAGTGTATTAGCGCTTGTGCTGAAAGACGACAAGGCAGTGTATTATTGCTGGATCGTGGCAGCGACCTGCTCGTTCCCAGTTGCATTTGCCGTCATCGCCTGAACCACTAGCTGTTCCCTAAAAAGCCCCATAATTTATGGGGCTTTTCGAATGTATGAGGCTTTCATATCTTTTGGCTAGTGGCAGAAATGCCGTCATTACAAAATTGTTTGATGTCTAAAATAACACTGGGAATAATGTCGGATTGCAGTTTTTTATTCTCTTGGTCACTGAACTTGCCAAGTACGAAGTTTGCTCCGTCGATTGAACCCTTTAAATCGTTACTAGTGCCGATTCGTATGCGATGAAAATTGTTGCCCAGATGTGCAATTAAGGACCTAATGCCGTTGTTGCCGGCATCACTGCCCTGTTTGCGGATTCGAATTGTGCCAAACGGTAAATCAATCTCGTCCTGAATTACTAAAAAGTCATCAGTTATACTGACCTTGAAAAAGTCGACAAATTGCCTGGCAGATACGCCGGTTTCGTTGTAGTAAGTTAAAGGTTTAACAAGTAGTGCTTTTTCGCCTTGAATTTGGGTTTCGGCCACCAGAGCATGGAATCTGGGCTTTTCGACCCAGACAGCCCCCAGCGAGGCTGCTAACGCGTCAAGGACCATAAATCCAGCGTTGTGTCGCGAGTTATTGTACTGAGAATCAGGATTACCTTGGGCAAAAATGATTTTCATGTTTGGCTATTCCCCTCTTTTATCGATTTTGGCTTTTTCTCGGTTTGCTTTGATCTGTTTCTCGTCAATAAAACTAAATTTGATAGGTGTACCAGTATAATCGTATGTTTCACGAAGTTGTTTTTCCAGATAGCGCTTGTATGACCAGTGCAGGTATTTAAGATTTGATCCATAGATGACGAACCATGGTGGATTTTTGTCAGTTTGGACGATATAACGCAGTTTTGGGTGAGTATTTTTTAACCCGGCAGGTGGATGTGCGGCGATGCTTTTTTGCAAGACGTCATTTAAGGTGTGTGTTTTGGTTAACTGTTTGCGTCGGCTGTCAATATCAATGGCGATATCAAATAATTTTGTAATGTTTTGTCCCGTGACGGCGCTGGTAAAAATAAGCGGTGCCCATGGTGTAAAATCAAAAGCCCTTGCTATTTTTGGTGCCATTTCGTCGCGGGTGTAGGCATCTTTCCCTTCCACACTATCCCATTTGGTTATAACAATCGCCATGCCTTTACCGGCATCATCAATGATGCCCGCGATACGCTGGTCTAACTGAGTGTTATATTCGTTGGCATCCATAAGTAAAAAGCAAATATCAGACTGTTCGATAGCTTGCAAAGTGCGCAGTACGCTGAATTTTTCTACTCCAACTTCCTGATGACCAGGTTTGCGCATGCCAGCGGTGTCCAGCAGCTCAATATCGCGACCGCCATATTTAACAGATACATGGTTAACATCACGGGTAGTCCCAGCGACATTTGCAACAATCGCCTGTTGTTTGCCTGCCAAGGTGTTAAACAGGTAGCTTTTACCAACATTTGGGCGGCCAATCAAAGCAACGCGCAAAACGTCATCAGGTGCAGTTTCAGCCGCGACTGGGATCAGGGTCGTTATCTGTTGTAGTGTTTCAGTGATACCGATGTTGTGTTCGGCACTGGTCCGGATTATCTGTTTAATCCCTAGACATTTAAACTCATTTTCAGGTAGGCTACCCTGTAGATCAACCTTGTTGGTTAGTAAAATCACAGGCTTTTTGCTGCGCAAGGCTTTTTTGGCTATAAATCGGTCCTGGTCGCTAACATATTGGGTGCTATCGACTATGACTAATATAACGTCGGCAGTATCGGCGGCTTCAGTAATTTGATCCTGAATAGAGGCTTCAAAGTCATCATCGGGGTCTTTTAGGCCGGCAGTATCAACTAGCCAAAAATTGTGCTTGTTATACTCTACCCTTCCGATAACATTGTCTCTAGTGGTGCCAGCCTCACGTGCTACAATCGCCTGTTGGGATCGCACCATACGGTTAAAAAGCGAACTTTTACCAACGTTCGCCTGCCCAATAATTGCAATCATAGGTAGTTTTGATGCCATAATTTATGCTAATTATAACAGAGATTTTATCTGTTGGCGAGCATAAGCTTTGTTCTGCAGAATTTAAAAAGGGGCAACGGTAAACCGCTGCCCCTGCTGGGGTTTCATCCTCCTTGTTTACTGTTACAGGCGAAATCTTGCATCGTCTTTTTTATGGTGATGCTCATGTTTTTTTCATTTGCCTGGTAACGGTACTCTTTCGCTTTTGCTTTGCGAAAGTTTTTTCTTTTCGGCCTGCCTGGCCAGTGGGTCTTCGACTTGCTCATTGTACCCTCCTGATAAATTGAAGTGGATAAGCTGATCAAATTCTTTCGAACTCTCCTGCCCAAAATGGCAAGGAGAAGTCGTTGCAGCCGATGGCTTCACCTGTTTTGATCGAAACATTTTGACCATACTGCATGTCAAAATATTCGTTGATAAAGCTGGGGCTGACAACAGCGATTATTGGTTTGATATTTTCCGGTGGGTCAAGAATTTTCTTGACGCTGTCGATTTTCTCCCATTTGTCGGGAGCTTGTTTCAGCGTATCAAGCTCGTCGACCCAGGGGTGCGACTCAACCATGACTACCGCCTGGCGTGCAAGTTCTGACCCATCGGTGCAGAACAAGACGTCAAGGTCTGATTTTTTGACAATCTCTCTTAGGACTTCGATTGTCGCTTGGTCCAAATCTTCGCCGTATGCCCAAAATATGACCTCGTACATTTTTCTCACCTCTTTTCAGTTTCGAGTTTGTTAAAAATCATCCACTGTTTTAACCATTCCTTCGGTCGATTGAAATCTTTTAAGATGATGGCTTCACCAGGCTGAAGTTTTAGCTCGATGTTGTAAACCATACTAAAGTGTGACCAAATGAAATCGCTGTGGAAGGCGCAAATTGCCAATCTGGTATTTTTTCGACACCAGCAACATATTGCGCCTCTTAAAAAATCGATTGGTTCCGTAAGAGTATACTTATGTTTAAATGCCTGGAACGACTTAGAGGTAAAATTTCCACCAATTGCCTCACCGATTCGTTGGCCATCTACGATAGACCTAGGGTTAGCAGACGTCATAATCTGCCATGTCAGGCTATTTTGTCTTACGTATAAACTGATCGCCTCCTCTAATTTTCGAAAGTCTGATATTTCTGCTCCTGTCGCGAAAAATATCGCATCCAATACTAAACCTCCTTATCAAGTGGCATTTTTGACTGGCTTACCAGTAAAAACATGTATATTATACCAGCGGTATAACAGGCTTGCGAGCATAAGCAATTTTAGGTAAAAGTTAAGGCCGGCATTTTACTGCCGACCTAACTTGACTACAGGTAAGGATAGCTGACCTCGCCATCCCAGAAATGGAAAAAGAAGTTGTGGGCCGAGATGACCGGTGCGGGTGATGTGAATTCTCCCAAGATATGCTCAATCTTTGAGAAGAAATCAACAACTACAACCAATAGATCCGCTGATCGGCGACGTTCCCAATAGTCTATTAGGATGCTACGGTCGACGTTGCCATCGATGACTACGTCGCCTTGGCCAATTACGTTGGCGACTTTCTCGGCATCGTGGTTTTCGCACACGAACAGGACTTTGGCTTCCGAGCTGGCAATCAGTTCTGCAACTACCGCCGGTCCCTTTTCGTTGATTTCCTCATAACAAAGGAACATGCAATCAATCATTTTTGTTACCCCCTCGGTAAAGCACTTCCCCAAGCGGTGTCGCTTGAGTTGTTAGCCTGAGATCTGGCCCTTCGTCTGTTGCTGCGCAAATTTTTCCAGAAACTGAAATTATTTGGGATTTGATGCCCTCCTTTATTTTTTCTTCTCTGTTTGGCCGCCTTGGAATACTCCAGTTTTTTCCTTTTCACCATCTGCTTCCTCCTGATTGTCAAGATTTCGTCTATCTGGTTTTGACCAATATAAACACCGATATTATACCAGTGTTATCTGTATCATTCGAGCATAAGCACGATTCCAGGGCGTGTTTAAGGCGGGGTTTCCCCCGCCTTAAGCCGCTAAATTGTGGTACGTGGCTCGATCTTATAAATCGGGCCACCGCACTTGACATCTTCCGCCGGCTGGTCACGAATAGCTTCGTTGACCGCCTCGTAAAGATCGTCGTAAACGAATGCTTCCATCGTGTCTTCTTCTGCAACCGTGAATACGACAACGAACTCTGCGTCGCCCACTGGGTCCAAGAACTTTTTGACGTAATCTTCCAGCCCACTGCTGACTCCTACGACATAAATGTCATCCAGAAGATAGTCGCTGGTCGCCTTATTGCCGAGTATCGTTCGGGCAATAAACATGGAAGTGGGGTCTGGCAGACAGATGATACCAACTTTATCTCTTAACTCAAGGTCAAATATCATCTTAGCTGCTGTAACATTGCTAATCGTTAATAAAGATATGGCTGCAAGTTCGCTGTGAAGAATAGGATGAACTATCACTATTTCACCTCCTTAACATATTTTGAATGCGGCTAACTCTACCTGTTTTCCTGTAACAGATAAAATTACGGCTATCATACCAGCGGCACCGTTATTTTGCAAGCATAAGAACTATGAGTTTATATCACCTAGTGAATATCGACGATTTTGTACTTGCCGGGTTTTATATCACCAACAGTATAATTTCCAAAGGTTGTGCGGTGTAAGGTTAATACATGATAACCAAGTGACTCAAACGTTCGTCTTATCTGGCGATTACGGCCTTCGTGCATAGTTACTATCCAGTTTTTGCTGTCATCTTCGGACTGCTTTTCTAACTGTAATTTACTTGGTCCATCAATTAGTGAAACGCCATAATCAGTTATCATCTGGTGATGCAGTGGCTGCAAATCTTTGTTTAGGTGTACCAAATAGATTTTGGTTTTGTAAAAACTGGGGTGTGTCATCTGGAATGTGAAATCTCCATCATTAGTTAACAGGATTAACCCGCTACTGTCACGGTCCAGGCGACCAACTGTTTTAAGATGATGATATTCAACTGGCAATAAATCGTAAATCGTTGGGTTAGCCCCTTGCTGCCGCCTGGAACAGACATAGCCAACGGGTTTATTCATAGCAAGATATTGATATTTCGTGTCTTTCGTTACAGGGTTACCGTTAACTAATATTATATCGCCAGGTTTAAACCGGGCGCCTAGTCCGGCTGTCTCACCGTTAATTGTCACTTTTTTGTCGGCAATCAAATCATCTGCCTGCCGTCTGGAAAGGCCCAAGGATAGCGCCAAGTGTTTATTTAAACGATTTAATTTAGAAATACTATCAGCCATTTACTGATAGTATAACAGATAAAATTAGATTTTTATTATGCTGTTGGCTGAGTTGGTGTATCGGCTGGTGCTGGTTGGGTGGGTTGTTCGGACGCGGTTGGTTGAGCTATAGGAGTTGGGGGGATGAACGTACCAACAGAATCTGCCTGGGCTGGCTTTTGCAACGGTGGGGCTACTGGGGCTGGCGCTGGAACTGCAGGTGCGGGACTTGAAAAAGGTGTCTCGGCGGTAACAGTTGGAGCGCCTGTTAGTACCTCGTGAATTGTCCTAACGACATCTTCAATACCGACCTGTGATTTGACTAGATAGCGATTGGCGCCCAGGGCTTCACCACGGGCACGTTGGTCTTCACTACTGAGGGCGGTCATCATGACTACTTTTATGTCTTTGGTTTCGGGGGTAGCTCGCAAGATGTCTAGCATATCAAAACCGCTAATCTTTGGCATCATTACGTCTGCCAGGATTAAATCTGGTTTTTCTTTGACCGCCATGGCTAAGGCCTCTTCGCCATCGCCAGCTGATACTATTTCGTAACCCTCGGCAACAAGGCGAATGCCGTATATCTCGCGCAAGCTTTTATCGTCTTCGACTAACATTATCTTGGTCATACTTATTTCCTATTGTAGCTAAATGATTTAAAAAATGCCATAGTACTTACGTTTTATCCTTTATGACCTTGAGGGCCTAGTTGGTATATTCAAGCTGTGCGGACGATTTGTTATTGGGGTTGGTACAGGGTTAGCAACGGGTGTTGGAGCCGTAATTACGGGTGCTGGTGATGGCGTTGGTTCCTGTTGTTGTGCCAAGGCGTGTTGTTTTGCAACATATTCGGCAATTTGCTCGGGGGTTAATGCCTGCCCACGCGGCACAGAGTTGACTGGACGAATAATATCCATAACTTGTTTTTGAGCAGGCGTCTGGGATGTAGCAGTTGCAGGCAGGCCTGAAATAGATTTTTCTTGAGCAACTAGTGTCGACTGCTCTTTTAGAAGTTTAGCCTGGTCGTTGCTGACCCTTGGTAATTCAACAAAAAAGGTCGTACCAACTCCGATTGTACTTTCGGCCCAAATACGACCACCCATTATCTCGGTTAGGCGTCGGCACAGATAAAGTCCCAAGCCGGTTCCGCCAATTTCGCGAGTGTCTTTGTTGTCGATTCGGTAAAATTTTTGAAACAGATGTGGCATATCTTCGGCTGAAATACCAATTCCGCTGTCTTTGACACTAATAACTACATGGTCCTCACTACCGACAATGTCGACGATAATATCGCCTTTCGGCGTATATTTAATGGCATTATCAATCAGATTATCCAGAATTTCGTGGATATGATCATTGTCCAGGTTTACCGAATAATCAGGGGCGACATGTTTTTCATTATCGTCATCTGGTATTGGCTTGTAGATTAATCGCAGGCCCTTTTCAGCGGCTCTTGCCTTGAAATCCTGGACAATATCATGAGTAAACTTGACAATATTAACTACTTTCGGATTATTTAATATCCGGCCGTCATCGGCTTTTGATATATCTAACAAGTCTTGAAACAGATGGCCCAAGTGCTGAGCGGACTGATGTGCCTTGTTTAGATATTCGCGGGCCCTAACGTCAATTTGGGCAGTCTGAGGGTTCATAGCTAAACCGACATAGCCTTCGATTGATGCTACTGGTGTTCGCATTTCATGACTGGCGGTGCTAATAAACTCGGCTTGTTGGTGTTCTTCGGTTTTTTCTTTGGTGATATCACGGAAAACCGCGATTACGCCAGAACCAGGTCCGCCTATTGGTGAAACAACCAGCGAAATCAAGATTTTTTTACCACTTTTTGTCTCAATACCCAGGTCGTTTGTTCGAACTTGTTGGTTCAGGTTTAAAACCTGTCCGATCGGATCGCTACTGTTGTCGATTGATTTTTCATTTTGATTAATTAGTTTGATTACAGATTTATAATTCAGGGAAATCGCATCTTTATCGCTCCAACCGACAATGTTTTGGGCAGCCGGGTTAATTAGTTTAATGACGCCAGTACTGTCAATCACTACTACCCCATCACCAATGGCGTCGATAATAATGTCTGCCCGTGCTGTTGCTTCGTTTAATTTGCTTTTGATTGTGTGATAAGTTTTTTCTTCGGGCGGCTGAACCACCTCAACCTTTGATTGGTGCCATACAGTAAGGCTTAATAATATTGGCAAAATGCTGGCAAGGGACATCTGGATGATTGTTCCAGTAAGCGGCATGCCACTGTCAATTATCAGCAAGGCTGAGTATGCAGCTACGGTGATCGTAACTACTAATGATGACCAAATACTAAAGACGCCTGCAAAAATGCTGACAATAAACCACAAAACGATAAATGGTGAGCTAAACCCACCTGACTGAATAGTCAACGAAGCGGTCGTAGCAAGGGTTAGATAGTAGACAGTTATAGATGTGATAAATGTAGCTTTGGGTGGATTCCACAGTAAAAATATCAAGCTGGTTAATGCCGCGATGGTTGCGATAACAGCCGATATCGGGTCAACAGTAAATGGTGCGCTGTAATGAGGTTTTCCCGAAATGAACCCCCATAAATACATCCCAGCGATTGAAAGTACAATTAACAGACACGCTTCGCAAATATGACGTTGCATGGCACGATTTATGTATAACGATTTTATTTTTTGCCCCCTATTTCTTACACGTATCCATTTAATATTATGATGTTTACGCTTGTAAATATCAAGCCTCGATTATTTATCGTAAACTGGTGTTAATTTGTTAGTCTTGTATTATAATGATGCTTAAGTATAGAAAATATGAAAAAATTAAAGCCTATTTCAGACAAAAAAGTGCAATCGATAGCGGACTTATCCGATGCAAAGGTCGAACCAGCCACGAAAAGTTCAATTAAGGAATTGTTCATAATTTATTTTGTATTTTCACTGGTCGGTCACTATCTAGAAGTGATTTGGGCATGGGTAAAATACATTTCCTATGGCTCAACCTGGTTTCCCAAGGTAGTTGATTTTATCCCGCTGGCCGCTCCTTATGGTTTGGGTGCTGTTGCGTTGATTTTGATTGTTTGGCCAATATATAAAAAGAAAAAATTAAAATTGTGGAAAGTATTCTTATTAAGTGGGCTCGTAACTGCAGCAACCGAATTTATGTGTGCACTTTTGGTTGTTATTTTGTACGGGAAAAATTATTTTTGGGATTATTCAGACAAGCCGTTAAATTTGTTTGGTTTTACCTGGATTGGAGCGGCTTCAATATTTGGAATCGGATCTGTGGTTTTTATCTATGCAATTTATCCAAAGTGCGAAGATTTATTCAGAAAACTTACCAAACGCCAAATATCAATCGCATTTTGGATATTGTTTGTGTCATACGCTATCAACCTGATACTTTTTTGCATTAGAGAGTTTTTATAAATGCCGCAAAAAGCAGTTTTGGTTACAAACGCAAATCGCTGGCTGGGCACAAAACTAATGTTGCGGCTAGTCGATGAGGGCTACAAAGTCTTTGTATTAGATGAGAGCGAAACTGGCTGCGATACTTTTAGCTTTGTAGACGACAATGACGGATCGACTACTAAAATGTCTTGGGCCAATTTGAGTAAACGCGGTATTGTTTGCTTTCATGGCAGATCGAACGACGAAATGTTTATTCAAAAAGTTGCAAAAAGTCTTAAAGAGCAAAACATAGAGCTTACATCTTTGGTTATGTACCCATCAATATTTCAAGAAAAAACTATCGATTTAATAGATGCCGATGATATAGACACTTTCTTCCAAGAATTAATCGAGGGTCCAGTACTTTTATTGAAAACATTTTTACCAACCCTTCGTAAAAACAAAGGATGCGTTGAATTAATTTCTTCTAGTTTGGCAGTTAACCCCGAACCGTCAGCGCCGATATACTCTATCATGCAATCGGCATTAATTATGCTGGTCAAGTGTCTGACTATTACTGAAAAAAATGTCCGAATCAATTCCGTTTTGACCGGTCCTGCGTTGTCCGAGACTGTTGTGTCGGTTTATAACAATAAATCATTACTGGATGATTATATGAAATACGTGCCTTCGGGTAAACCAGTGTTGCATGATGATATTGTTGAGCAGGCGATCTGCCATATTAAATGTGGTAGTTGTTATGGCTCGTTATCAGCAGTTGATGGTGGCGAAAGCCACTCCAACATCTATTCATATGTCGCGTCTGTTTTTGATACAAAGTCCCAGGCTGTTAACACGAAAAAACATAAGAATCGCAAGAAAACTGTTTTTGTAACTGGTGGCAGTTCGGGCATTGGGCTAGCGACTGTGAAAAAGTTTTTACGCTGTGGCTATAAGGTTTATGTTCTGGATATTAAAAGTTGCCCATATAAAAAAGCGACGACATTCTTAGCTGACGTCAGGATTGCTGACCAAGTTAAACAAGCAATTGGCCAAATCGACAACTTGGACGTGCTGGTTAATTGTGCTGGAATTTATGAATTAGGATTTATTTCAAAAGGCCAATCGAATGACTTCCGGGGAAATATTTCTAACGAGACTTTCGAATCAGTTAAAGAGGCATCAATGCAGCAACTGAAAGATATATTTGATATTAACGTACGCGGATATTTATTGGTGACAAGATATGTAATAGCTTTACTAAAGAAAAGCAGCGGAAATATTATCATGGTTTCGTCTGGGCTTGGTGACAAGCCCGAACCAACATCTATTTTGTATTGTATGACCAAGTCGGCAATTAATGCGATGGTGCGATGCGCGGCCGATAGCGATGTTTTAATTGGTAACGGAATTCGCGTAAATGGAGTATTGCCTGGCCCGGTTGATACCCCACTGTTGGTTAACGCATTTGGGTCCAAAGAAAATGCTCAAAAATATTATGACACTTATAACCCACTAGGCATTGTGTTAAGTCCGGAAGAAGTCGCCGAAAGCATATATTTTACGCTGTATCAAGTGGTGCCACAGGTACGCTAGCTAATATTGATGGCGGCGAAGGCAATTCGACGGGACACAAGCGAAAATAATTTTGAATAGAAAAGCGCCGGCTGTGAGGCCGGCGTTTTCATACTTGCTACATTACATACATGCCGCGCCACTTTGCCCATCGGGACAAAACGGGACCGGCGGCTTCGGCGCATTTTTGGTCTTCCTGGCTGCTGGCACCGCTGACGGCGCAATATAGCCTCATATAGTCTTTACCCTTTCGGGTAAACACCTGATAGCATATTGCTCCTGGGTCGCATTCGCGCCCCCAGGTGACTTCCGTGTTGGGCATGTCTTGCGACTTACTGCCACAGCCGTGCTTTAAAGCGAATGCAGCCCCTTGGATTTTTAGGCTTGCGTAGCCAGAGCAATCGCATTCGGCTTCATCGCTGCCTCTGAACCCAGCAGGACGAGTGTGCCCATATCCGTCCCGCGATGGAAAAATAAATTTCCTTTCGCAATCACGACCTATGGCAAACATCATTCTGTCAGCCTTTTTGGACTTCGGAACAAAAAGAAACTGTATGGCGCCGTGCTTGAAGTCGGGTATCCTTGCAACCTCTCTCTGTACCGCATTTTTCAACCTGCGGACAAGCAGAATAAATTGCAACCATTGGACAAAAAACATTTTAACACCTCAAATAATATATTTGACGTTGTTCCAGCCGCCACCACAAAAACCTATACAAGGTTGATATGGCAGCAGCTGGACAATGTTTTTATAGCAAGTATGTAAAAATACATGGCACAAAGCCATTAAGTATATTATAGCACAGAGGAGGTGTTGTGTCAATTTGTGACAATACTCTATCTCTGGAAAAACGACTACAAATTTGGTATAATGTGTTGGAAATTAGCACGGTCTCATCGTCTAACGGTTAGGACACCAGGTTCTCATCCTGGCAATTCGGGTTCGATTCCCGATGAGATCACCATAGAAAATCGCTCATTCTTTATGAATGGGCGTTTTTCTATGGGTATTTTATTTGATTTTTTAAAGACTAGCTATAACTGACCGACCCGTAAGAATTTGGTACTGCTACAATCCAGGTTTGACCACGGACTAATGGGATCTCGGCGCCAGTTGCATCGGTGAATTTAAGATTTTCGAACTGGCTTGGTTTGGTCCACGTTGCCTCAATAGCTACGCCATTTTGGAATATCGTTGCAGCGCCGCTGCCTATAACAGTAATCTCTTCATGATTCTCAGGTTCTGATGACGAGTACTCGTCCACGCGCATGGCGATGACTACACTTGGAGTAATCTGTCCATCATCGTTGTCATTGTGAGCTTCGCCGGCTTGGAAACGTGAATAGTTATTGGTTGTCACGTTATATGTGTATGTACTGTCGAATAACGGACCACTGATACCTATGCTGATACTATTTGCCGCTGGAGGTCCTGCTGGAGCAGTTGTTGTCCCGTCTGCATTGGTTGTTGTATCTGTACTAGTCGTCGAAGTTGTCGTTGTAGTTGGTTTAGCAGTAGGTTTTTTGATTTCCTCACGTTTAAATGGCACAAAATCAGAGGTAGTGTAGCCAAGAGCAGCATTTAATGCGTCTAAATTCGCAGAATTTGTGTACATATTGTGTGGGGCCCATCGATCTTCTGAGCGCCAAAATGTATCGGCGTAAGCGAACTCATCAAGGTTTCGGTAACTGCCGTTACTAATTTCGGCCAAAACGTCCATGTTTCCACCGACGTGTGCAACGCCAGCTTGAAAGCCTGCTGCCCAACTGAGGAAATACATGCGCACGCTTCGGACAGGTCCAATTAGGGTTGGTTTTTCGCTTTGATACAACACCAAAAAGCGTGTTATGCCACCTTCGCAAATGGCCTCAAAAACTACACCGCTATTTTTCATGCCAGATTGTGGTCTGGCCTCGGGGCTATTTTCAATCATCACACCAGTAACGGGTCCGGTTGTTAGCGCCTGGTTGGCGACTTCAACGCCAGTTAATGGCGAATAGTATTTGATTGGCTCGGGTGCTTTGATGTTAGTTTTTTTGTGGGCTGTTTGCTTGGCGTCGGTTGGTTGATTTGATAAAACTAAATAGGTTGAGCCACCGCCTAAACAAAGTGCGATTATGGCACAAATAACCCATGAAGTTTTTTTGTGCTCTTTTATCCAGTTTTTGAGGTTCGAAAACAATTTAATATTGTGTGGTTTGCGTGAGTGTTTTTCATAAGTATTCATAGCTTAAGCGATATTATATCAGAATTTTATTTTATTTAAAAAGCTTATATTGTTCGGATGATTTTTCTATTCAATAAACGACGTCCGACTTTCGTTTCGCATAATGATTCCAGATAATAACAATTGGTATCTTCCGTAACTCGCCTAGCTTTTTTCGGCAGTGTCGATGGCGGTTTGTAGCCGCGATTGAGCCTTGTCATGTCCGATAACCGCCAAGGTTTCATTCAGGGCAGGGCTGAATGGCGCCCAAGATATGGCCAATCTGATTAGGCTGAATAATATGCCTGGTTTTTGCCCGGTCGTTGCTAGCAGTTTATTTAATGTATTTTGCAAAGATTCGGCGTCGAAATCGCTTGAGTCAAGCGCCTCTTTGGCGCTGTTTAGTAGTGATTTTATCTCGTCAGGCGACAGCTTGTTTAACTGATTATTATCAGATATCATGGTCCAATTTGGTGTTGGCTCAGTAAAAAAGTAATCTGTTATTGTTGGTAAATCGGCCAGGGTTTTTAGGCGGTCTTTGACTAATTCAAGGACTTGTTTTTTAAAGTCATCACTGGCATTAGCAGCGGATTCTGGCCAAAAGCCACTCGTTTTTGAATATAGGTTATCAATCGGCAAACGGCGAATCCATTGCCCATTCATCCAAATTAGTCGTTTTTCATCAAAACAGGCGCCGCTTCGTTGCACCCTATCCAGACTGAATTTTGCGATTAGTTCATCACGACTAAAAATTTCTTGCTCGGTGCCATCGTTCCAGCCCATGCTAGCCAAAAAGTTTAACATTGCTTCGGGCAGTATGCCGTCGGCGCGATAATCCTGTGCACTTTTGGCGCCATCGCGTTTCCCTAACTTTTTTTTACCATCTGGTGCCATAATGTGCGGCAAACATGCCATTATTGGTGGAGTTATTTCTAGTGCATCGTAAAGTGATAGATATTTTGGAATTGATGGGATATATTCGATGCCACGCAAAATATGGGTAATCTTCATCTCGGCATCATCAACAATATGAGCAAAATTGTAGGTTGGTAGACCATCGCTTTTTATCAGAATAAAATCATCAAGAGCCTCTGGTCCGGCGCTTAAATCTCCCATAACCTCATCATGCCATTCGTATCTTTTGATATTCGTTACCTTAAATCGTAATGGTTGACTTCCG
This sequence comes from uncultured Saccharimonas sp. (SeqCode), assembly GCA_964407205.1. Classification (GTDB taxonomy): domain Bacteria; phylum Patescibacteriota; class Saccharimonadia; order Saccharimonadales; family Saccharimonadaceae; genus UBA1547. The sequence continues at coordinate 4,356 of CAYOUQ010000001.1, read as the reverse complement.
TCCCATACTGGTGGTTCGATTGGTCTGTAGTCCCGATATAAAAACGCTTTCTTTTTTTCTGTCGCGTCACGACGAAACTCCTCGACCTGTTCGGGTGTATACGGGTCGGCATATGCCAGGCCTTTATCAATCAGTTTTTGTGCCCATTTTAGGTAGTGATCACGACGCTCGGTTTGGATATAAGGCCCATATTCCCCGCCCTTTCCTCCAATGCCTTCATCCCAATCAATACCAAGCCAAGTTAAAACATCCAGAATTAGTTCGGTTGCACCCTCGACGTATCGAACCTGATCAGTATCTTCTAGGCGCAGAATAAATTTTCCATTATTCTGTCTGGCAATGAACCAAGGGAAAATAGCTGACCTTAGATTCCCTATATGAATGTATCCAGTTGGGCTAGGTGCAAATCGTGTTCGAACTTCTGTCATATGATTTATTATATCACCTGTGACAACGGTCGTTTCTACAGGCTAGTGGCTATACGACGGACCTGGTCGGCAGATAATGGAGCATCCCAAGATATTGTGTATAATATTCCACCGTTTACCCAAACAGCCGTGCTGTCGTATGTAAAAATAGTTAACCCTTTTTCATTAGTGGTAATAATCTTGCCACCGCTATCTTTTTCGGCTTTGACTTTCAGGGCACTTGAGTCCCAGTCGCTTTTTGCCTGTTTAATTGAAAAAGTAGCATTTCCAGTGTTGGCGCGGAAATCAATCGCAACCTCATCGTCATTGTAAGAAACTGGGCCGTTTGGTCTGTAGCCGTCTGGACAAAATTCTGGATATGACGCATCGATGCCTGCTTGTGCGCTGGCAATCTTTACCGAGATGCTTGGAATGAACATATAAACCAGATAACCGGTCATTATAACGACTAGAATACTGAGTGAGACGAAGCTAAAAATCTTCCATCCGCGCTTTTTTGGGGTCGGCGGTTCTTGGCTCTTTTTGTTATCAACTTTTTTCATTGCGTTGGCAATAACCTCTTGTTTTATCTGTTGAGCGGTTTTTGGCTGAGCTATTTTTGCTTGCGCCCTTGTTTGCCTGATTGTTTCAACCTTTTTTACAAGTGGGTGCCTAATGGCGGCTATGTCATTTGATGATGGTGTTTGAACCGGCTTGGCGCTTATATTCGAGAAACGTGTAATACTTTTGCTACGGGCAATATCCATAGTCTTGCCAACTTTTTTTGCAAACATTACGCCATTTTTTACTGATTTTTGCGCCATGGAGTAGAGCGGTCGTGAGTTCGCATGATCAGTATTTATCCCAGGTTTTTGGGTTGTTGTGCCGGCAGCTTGGACTGGCTTGCCAGTCGCGCTGTCATATTTACGGCCCTTAATTGTAACGACTTTATTTTCTTTCATTTTTCCTCGCAGTAATAACCAAAGCCTGTGTCATTCAACATAAGCATTATCTTTATGTTAGGCAATTTCTGATTATTATACAAGGTCTAGAACAAAAAACACTAAAATTTGATATAATACATACAACTGATATGCGCAAAATATCAAAACAAAACAAAGAAATTATCAGACGAGCTACCGTCTATGCCGTAATGGGCATTTCTACAGTTGTTGTGGTTATTTTGATTACTTTCTTGGTGCTGGGCTTTCGTTTCGATATTGACGAGGGCCAGGTTGAGCGTTATGCTTTTTTGCAGTTCAGCTCTACCCCGTCTGGCGCAACTGTCTTGATTGATGGATCTCAGATTGGCCAAAAAACACCATCGAAAGCTTCGATTAAACCGGGTACACACAAAATTCAGATGCAAAAAACTGGCTATCAAACCTGGACTAAAACAGTTACTATTAACCCCGGCACGTTAACTTGGTTGAATTATACACTTTTCGTGCCAAAAACAACCACGAATGAAGTTGTTGCCAGCTATGAGCATGTATCGGCCTCGCTGCAATCTCCAAAAGGACGCAGCTTGCTGGTCCAATATCACAGTGAAACTCCGGCGTACGATTTGATAGAAATTGACTCAAGCACCCCAAAAATAACTAAACTGGTTATTCCAACTGAAGTCTATAGCGAAGCCTTAACCCCAAATATTATTCACTCATTTGGTATTAGCAATTGGGACGATAGTGGCCGCTACGTGCTAATTAAGCATAATTATGGTGAAAAAACCGAATGGCTGGTGATGGACACGCAAAATGTTGCTCTGTCAAAAAATATCACTCAAACATTTGATATCGCAATCGAATCAATCGACTTTTCGGGTACAAATGGCAACAACTACTTTGCTATTGAAAATAGTGATTTGCGAAAACTAGACTTGGCAGCTGGGACTATATCTAGGGTGTTGGTGAGTAATATAAAAAGTATGTATGTATACGAGTCTAATATTGTGGTATATGCCAGTAATCTAGACCCAAACACCAGTATGATTACCGTTGGGCTCTATCGTGATGGCGAGGACAACCCGTATAGTTTGGCAACTGTCCCTAATTCCCAAGTCCGTGTTGCAACGACAAACTATTTTAATGAAGATTATGTTGCTTATTCACAAGGTCGTACAGTTACTGTATTGGGTGGAAATTACCCAACTGCTAATAACGAAAGTACCACCAGTCTGCGCTTGATTACATCGTTTGATGCAACTAACGATATCAAAGATCTAGACTTTTCTCCAACTGGTCAATATGTCATGGCGCAGTCCGAGATGTCATTCTCAAGTTATGATTTGGAATACAGTAATTTATTCAGCTCGTTAATCAACTGTGCAGGTGTGGCGTTGCCAATAAGTTGGTTAGATGAAAACTATATTAGTTCTACATGCGGAGGTTCTTTGGTGATTAAAGAGTTTGATGGCGCCAACCAACATGTGATTGGCAATGCTCTGTCAGGGCAAGCTGCGGTTTTATCACATAACGGCAGATATCTTTACAGTATCGGCAAGTCCGCTACCGGCTATGACCTTCAGCGTGTTCGAATGATACTGCCTTAGCTAATAAATCAATTAAGTCTAGTTGCGTCTGCCAAATAGCCATTCCAATAAGGTTGGTTGCTTGCCTGGTATTGATTCTATTTCGGTTGCGTCGCTTGCAGGTGCTTGCGAAGCGGTACTTGGGTTTGGGCTGACCTGTTCGGCGACGACGAATAAACGACTGTCGGCCGTACCGACCGGCACACAAGTAATTAAAGTTAATATAGGCTTGGCGGTCTCGTAAACTAACTTGCTGACATCATTTGGGCCAACTACTTCAGTGCGAGTAACGATATATGTGTAACGTTTTGATTCGTAATTGGCATAAATCGTATCGCCGACCCCCAGTTTTTCTAATTGAACAAATATAAATTTGTAATCCCCGCCATCGAACAAGTCATTGCTGCTGTGGCCTGATATAACAGTGTTGCCGACTTGGCCTGGATGGCTGTTGGCACCAGGTATGGCGAAATGTGCCAAACCTGTACTCATAGCGGACATCAACGAATCGTAGTCGTTACCGATATCATAAGTAACTGGAGCATCGACATTTATTTTTGGAATAATTATTCGCGACTCTGGTCCAACTTCGATGCTGGCGTTTGGATCAACAACGATATTTTGAACATCCAAACTGCCAGGGCTAACATAGGCTACGATTTTTGCGATTACAAAACTGTTGTATTGGATAAACAAAAAAATTAAAGATACTAACAGGCCAGCCAGAATTGGGATGAAATGACGGCTTTTTTTTACTTTTTCAGCAGACTCGGCAACCTGGTTTAATAATTTGTCGCGCATTTCAGACACGGCTTCCTTGCTGCTGGTGGTCTTGTTTTCGGTTTCAACGTTTTCTGTCTGATGCGTAAAATAGTGATTGCCATATTGATTTGACTGACCGTATTTTTTGGAATAATAGCCCTCATAATATTTTTGGTAATAATCTTGCCAAGCTGTATGGTACTTCTTCCATTGTTCAGCCTGTGGGTTATCAAGAGCGCTATTTTCAAGATCTGAAATAACTTTTTCAGTTGTTTGGTCGGTATCGTATATGTTATCTAATTTATTGCGTATCAACTGAGCAGCAGCTTGACGTGAAGCTTCGCTGTTGTTTGCTCTATTTTGATTATTCGGAACATTATCATCTGGTTTCATATCTATAGATTCCCACTTGAATCTATTGTATAATACATCGGTACAGATTGCCACATTGGGCATCTGGTTGAAATAATTAATAAATTTGTTACCTTTTTTGTGCCGCGATGGTGGTTCGCCGTACGGCGAAGGTAGACAAATCCTGCGCAATTTAAAATTAAGATATTGTTGGGCGAGTGGCGGAATGGTAGACGCGTCAGACTCAAAATCTGATGTTCGCAAGGATGTGGGGGTTCGAGTCCCCCCTTGCCCACCAATATCTTG